>UQGD01000026.1 GCA_900540455.1 uncultured Faecalibacterium sp. | reverse complement strand
TAACAAGCTGAGCTGAAGCTGGTGGACAGGGACAGACAATTTGGAGAAATACCTTGCTGCTTATCTGAAAAGAAACCCAGTGTGGATTTCTTTGCTCGGGGCTTTCTGCGCCCAAGCTTGCTGCGGGCATTTGGAGAGGGCGTCTTTGTCGGCAATGACCGTAACATCCTGATGGAGCTGGAGAATGGAAGCTGGTATTCCGGGAGTCACCGGTCCAAAACAGCTGGCGTAAATGGCGTCGGCCTTATCGGCACCGCTGGCGATCAGAAGGATCTTTCTGGCTTGGGTAATGGCTTGCATCCCCATGGAGATGGCTTGCCGGGGAACGTCCTCCTCCCGCTCGAAGAAGCGGGTGTTCGCGGCGATGGTGCTTTCCGTCAGGTCAACCTGGTGAGTGTATTTGGAGAAGTGATCGTCCGGTTCGTTGAAACCGATATGGGCATTACGGCCAATCCCCAGAAGCTGCAGGTCGATACCGCCCACAGCGTGGATGATCTGGTTGTACTTTGCGCAGGCATCCTCTGCATCGGGGTTGGTGCCGTCCGGCAGATGGATGGACTCGGCAGGAACATTGACATGGTCAAACAGGTTGCGGTGCATGAAGCTCCAGTAGCTCTCCGGATGCTCCTTGGGCAGGCCGCGGTACTCGTCCAGGTTGACGGTGGTGACCTCAGAGAAGTCCAGATCGCCCTTATTATAACGCTCTACCAGGTCAGCGTATGCGCCCACGGGGGTGCCGCCGGTGGCCAGACCCAGCACGCAGTTCGGCTTCAGGGTGACCTGTGCAGCAATGATGTTTGCGGCCTTGTGGGACATATCCTGGTAGTCCTTTGCACGAATGATCTTCATAAACAAATGCCTCCTATTTATGCGTATCTTCGGTGTTACGCTCCGGCGTCAGCCCTGCCTCTGTACGCTGTCGTCGGTCATGCCTGTCCTGATTTTATCACACTTTCACAAAAAAAGAAAGTGTGCTGCCGTCGGTTTTGCACAGCTGGTGCAGAACCGACAAAACCTGTCCATTCCGGCCCGGAACTGCCTTATTCCAGCTCGCCCAGCAGCGCCATGATGGCGGCTGCGGCGGCCAGCGGGGCGGTCTCGCAGCGGAGGATGCGGGGCCCAAGGCCGATGGTCTTGGCCCCTGCCTGCCCGGCGGCAGCAGCCTCTTCCGGGGCAAAGCCGCCCTCTGCCCCGGTCACAAGGCCGATGCGCAGCCGCCGCCCCTCCGGACGGGGCGCCTGCGCCAGCACCTGGCGCAGCGGCACACCGCCGCACTCATAGCAGAACAGCACCAGGTCATACTGGTCAAAGGTGCGGCACACCGCCCCAAAGTTGGGCAGCGGCAGCGCCACATCCGGCAGCACGCCCCGGCCGCACTGCTTGGCAGCCTCCAGCGCGATGCGGTTATAGCGCTCGTTCTTCTGCTCCTCTTTTTTGGGGGCAGCCACGCAGTACCGGCTGAAAAACGGCACAAAGTGGGCGCAGCCCAGCTCCACGCCATGGCGGATGATCTGCTCCAGCTTATCCTGTTTGGGGTACCCCGCCAGGATGGTCAGCTCCACCTGCGGCTCGGCCGCGCTGGGATATCCCTGCTCCACGGTCAGCTCCACCAGGTCCTCTCCAAAACCGGCAACGGTGCCGGTATATTCGGTGGCGCTGCCATCGCAGAGGATCACGGTGTCCCCCATTTTTGCCCGCATGACCCGGGCCAGGTGGTGGGCATCTGCCCCCCGCAGCACGGCATGGCCGTCAGCGATCTCGGTGGTAAAATAACGGTGCGGCATGGCAGTTCCCCCTTTACTGTGCTTTGCGGCAGAGGATGCACTCCCAGCCGCGCTTCTCCCGCACCTCTGTCACGGTCAGGCCCGCAGCGGTCAGGGCGGCGCAGACCTCCTCCAGACGGCTGTCGATGACGCCGCTGGCGATGAACACTGCATCCGGAGCCATCAGGCTGGGCAGCGCCGGTGCCAGGGAGATAATCGCATTGGCCACGATGTTGGCCGTGATCAGGTCATACTGACCGGTGGCTTTGTCCGACAGGTCGCCCACCAGGACGGTCAGCTTATCGGCAACGCCGTTCAGGGCGGCATTCTCCCCAGCGGTGCGCACCGCCACCGGGTCGATGTCCACGCCCTCGGCGCTGGCAGCGCCCAGCTTCAGGGCAGCAATGGCCAGGATGCCGCTGCCGGTGCCGATATCCAGCACCCGCTCGCCCCCCTGCACCAGCTGATCCAGCGCCTCCAGACACAGGCTGGTGGTCTCATGGCCGCCGGTGCCAAAGGCCAGGCCCGGGTCCAGGGTCAGCTGCACCCGGTCGGTGTCGTACTGCTGCCAGGAGGGCACCACCGCCAGCCGGCTGCCGATCTCCATGGGGTGGTAGTATTTGCGCCAGCCGTTCTGCCAGTCCTCCTGCTCCACACCGCTGGTCTCGACGGTGTAGGGGATGCCCACCGCCTCCATCCGGGCGGCGATCTGGGCCAGCGTCTCCACCGGAGAGGCACCCGGCTCCAGGTACAGGTGAACGATGACCTGGTCCCGGGGCTTGTCCAGCAGCTCCTGCTCGATCAAGTCCACATGGGCGATCTCGGCCACCTGCTGTTCCAGGTCGCTGTAATCCTCAATATAAATACCGCTGTCCGAGATCATCATGGCAGCGGCTTCTGCCGCCTCTGCGTCTGCTTTGGCCACAGTCAGCCGGATATCGGTCCATTCCATATACAAAACCTCCTAGATTCCTATATATACATATTCATCCTGCCCGCCTGGGTGCAGCGGGGGATGGCCTCACACCTGGTCCCAGTCCAGCGCTGTCCAGTCCGGAAGGAACTGCCGGCTCAGGCTGCGCAGCTCCGGCTCATCGGCACGGCTGTCCTCGTCCGCAATGCCCACCACATAAAAACCTGCTCCGGCGGCTGTGCGGGCCGCGTAGACGGCATCCTCACACACGGCACAGCAGGCGGGGTCGGTGCCGCCCAGCCGCTGCATCGCCTCCAAAAAGACCTCCGGACGGCGCTTGGACTGCTCGCCCTGGGCGGTGATGAAGAACTCAAAATACGACTCCACCCCCAGCCGGGACAGCACCTCCCGGCACTGTGCCTCCCAGGTGTTGGAGCAGATGCACATCCGCGCGCCCTGCTGTGCCAGGCGGGCCAGCATCTCCCGCACGCCGGGCTTCAGCTCCACGGTCTGGTACAGGCGGTTGACCTCCTGGCGCAGCAGGCGGGTGTAGCCCGCTTCGTCCATAGGCAGGCCGTACTCCTGGTGCAGGTATTCCGCCGCCTGGGGGATGGTCATGCTCAGCAGCGTTTCCCGCAGGCCGGGGCGGGCCTGGCAGCCAAAGTGCTCCAGCATGGCGATGGGTGCCTGCCGCCAGACGGTGGTCATGCTGTCGGTCAGCGTGCCGTCCATATCAAAGATCCATTGCTTGCATCGCATAAGAAAAACCCTTTCTGATCCGGTGAATTTTTTGCCAAAAACAGGGGCATCTGCCCGCAGATTGTGCTATACTGTGTTTATACTTTTCTCCCCGGGGGGATACTAACCGTTGCTATCAGCAATAAAACCATAAATCCCGCAAAAGGTCAAGAGATACACCGGACCGCCCCGCCCCGGCAGGGGCTGGCGCCCGTTTTCCCGCCCCCCGCAGAACGACCGTAAGGAGGACCCTTCCATGACCCAGAACCTACCGGCCCGCAGGGGCCTTGTACTGGCCGGCGGCGGCGCCAAAGGCAGTTATCAGGTGGGCGTATGGCGTGCGCTGATGGAGCTGGACTGGCGCCCCCAGATCATTACCGGCACCAGCGTAGGCAGCCTGAACGGCGCAATGTTTGCGCTGGACCTATACGAGACCGCCCGGGATATGTGGCTGTCCATCCGTAGCCAGGATGTAATGGAGCTGCCCGGCGAGGAAGCGGGCCTGTCTGAGCTGCACCAGTTCCTGCACGAGGTAGTGCGGGACGGCGGCATGGACGTGACACCGCTGGAGGAGATCGTGGACCGTGTGCTGGACGAGCCGGCCCTGCGGACCGGCCCGGTGCAGCTGGGCCTGGTCACGGTGGAAAAAAAGGGCCTCAAGCCCCGGGAGCTGACCCTGGATGAGATCCCCGAAGGCAAGCTCAAGGACTATCTGCTGGCTTCGGCCGCCTGCTTCCCCGCTTTGCGGGCCCGCAGCATCGACGGCATCCAGTATCTGGACGGCGGATACGGCGATAATATGCCCACCGCCCTGGCTGCCCGGATGGGCGCCGAGGAGCTGGTCTGTGTGGACCTGGAAGGGGTGGGCATCACCCGCCCCAACCGCACCGGACTGCCCACCATCCTGGTGCGCAGCCACTGGGATCTGGGCGACATCCTGCGCTTTGACCCCGAGGTGGCGCAGCGCAACATGGCCCTGGGCTACTTTGACACCCTGCGGGCTTTTGGCCGCATCCGGGGCTGCGCCTACGCCGTGGACGACGAGGGCCAGAGCGCTGCCGATGCCAGCCGCTTTGCCGCCCGGTTTGCCGCCATCCAGCGGGCGGTGCTGGCGGAATATCCTGTGACCTGGACCGCCGGAGCCGCTCTGCGGCTGAGCAAACTGCGGGACCAGGCCCTGGCGCCGCTGGAAGCCGCCGCCGAGGATATGGAGGTGGACCCCACCCGCTATTACACCGTCAAGACCTTGTCCGCCGCCTTTTTGGATCGGTGTGACTATGGGCGCATCCGGGTATTCTTCCCGCTGCTGGATGGCCAGGGCAGCGCAGCCCTGGCCGCCCGGGCCGCTGTGGCCCCCAGCACATTTTTGCAGGCAATGGTGTACCGGGCGCTGACCCTGCCGCCCCCTGCACCGCCCAAGATCACGGAGGTGACAAAGGCATGAGGATCTACAAGGGTGTTTCCGCTTCTCCCGGCCTGGTAGTGGGCCAGGTCAGCCGGCTGGAGCGTCATGTGGAGACCTTTGAAAACGGCCCGTTCAATCCCGACCGGGAGCAGCAGATGCTGACCAACGCCATCCACACCGCCCAGACCGAGCTGGAATCCATGGCCGAGCGTTCTGCCTCCACCGAGCAGGCCATCTTTTTGTTCCAGAGCATGCTGCTGGAGGACGAGGGCTTTATGAAAGAGGTCCGCTCCTACATCGCTGCGGGCATTGGGGCGGCGGCGGCCATCAGCCGGGTGGGCAACCGCTATGCGGACCAGCTGGCAAACATGGCCGACAACCCCTATATGCAGCTGCGCAGCGTGGATGTGCTGGATGCCACCAGCCGTGTGCTGAACATCCTGGGCAACCGGCCCCGGGTCTGGCTGGCGCTGGACCATCCCGTGATCCTGGCTGCGGATATCCTGATGCCCAGCGACCTGTTCAGCGTGCCTTCCGGCATGATCCTGGGCATCATCACCTCCGAAGGCAGCGGCCAGAGCCATGCAGCCATCATTGCCCGGGCCATGAACATCCCCGGCGTGGTGCAGGTAGGACGGGATTTTCTGGACGACTGCGACGGCCGCACCCTGATCCTGGATGCCACCAAGGGCGAGTGTGTGCTGGACCCGGACTCCGCTGCGCACCAGCAGGCCATGATCCGCATCTGTGAGCTGCAGCGGGAGGATCTGCGCCTGGGGCAGCTGCGGGCCAGGCCCAACCTGACCCAGAGCGGCGAAACGTTTGAGCTGATGGCCAACTGCTTTGGCCCCGAGGACATCGACACAGCCATGCAGTCCGGCGCCCAGGGCGTGGGCCTGCTGCGCAGCAGCTACATGATGCTGCCGGGGCGCATCCTGGACGAGCAGGAGCAGTATTTCTTTTACATATCCTGCCTGGCCGCGGCCCAGGGCAAGCCGGTGACTGTGCGCACCTTTGACTTTGGCACCGACCGCACCGTAGCGGACGCCTACCGGGGGGTGCAGTCCTCCAAACTGGGGCTGCGGGGCATCCGCAGCAGCCTGCGCCAGCCCCACCAGTTCCAGACCCAGATCTGCGCCCTGCTCCGGGCGGCCGCCCGGGGGCCGCTGCGGGTCATGCTGCCCATGGTCACCGATATCGAGGATTGGGACGCCGCCATGGAGATGGTGGAGGACTGCCGCCGCAGCCTGCGGGAGCGGGGGGTGCCGTTCAACGAGGATACCCCCTTTGGCGTGATGCTCAGCATCCCCTCTGCCTGCCTGACGGCCGAGGACTTTGCAAAGCACGGGTGCGATTTTTTCACCATCGGCACCAACGACCTGACCCAGTATACCCACGCAGCGGACCGGGAGCTGGCCAGCGCAGAGCGGTACTACCGCCCCGCCAGCCCCGCCATGAAAAAGCTGATCCGGATGGTGGTGGATGCTGCCCGGGAGGCTGACATCCCGGTGACCATCTGCGGGCTGGCCGTGGGCAACCCCGCCAACGCCTTACAGTATTATCGTATGGGGCTTCGCAGTTTTTCCATAAGCCCGCAAAACCTGCTGGAAGCCAAAAAAGCCCTGCTGGAAGCAGAGTGACCCCCCTCTGACAGGAACACCCCCGCAGACCGCTGCGAAAGCAGTGCTGCGGGGGTGTTTTTTGCTTTTTATTCTTTGCCGCAGCGGCCGGGGCACTTGGCCCAGTCGGTGACCGCAGCGCGGACCTCCGCCGCACGGCCCCGGGGCAGGGGCACGCGGGCGCCGCTGCGCATCTGCACCTCATCGGGGCAGACCCGCTCTACCCGGGCCAGGTTGACCACATAGGACCGGTGGGGCTGCAAAAAGCGGCCATCCTCCAGCAAAGGCTGTGCCACCTGAGAGAACGGGACCCGCAGGGACAGCGAGGGCACATCCTCCCCGCTGGACAGGTGGAAATGCACCACATGATGGGTACACTCCAGATACTCGATCTCTCCATAGGGCAGCAGCCGCAGCCCGGCGGCGGTATTCACCGCCAGGGTGGGGCCATACTCTGGCTCCACCGCCCGATCCAGCAGGCGGTACAGCGCCTGCTCCCGCACAGGGGTCAACAGATACTGCATCGCCTCCAGCTGATAGGCCGCATACGCATGGGCAGGCGTCCGGGCCAGAAACGCCAGCGCCCCCCGGCGGCCCCGGCGGCGCAGCATCTCTGCCGCCGCCAGACCCGCAGGCACAGGGCTGCCCTCCAGCTCGATCAAGATCAGCTCGTACCGTGCACCGGCGGCATCCCGCTCCAGCAGAGCGTCCGCCCCCGGCAGCTGTTCCACGATGCAGCCGTCTGCCCGGCGGGCAAAGTAGCCGATGCAGCCCCGCTGCACAGCCGTCCGCAGCCCGCTGTCCGGGCTGCAAACAGCGATATGAAATACCATCCTGGGTGTATCCTCCTCTCCGCAAGACATGACAAAACACGGGGCCTGTGCCCAAAAGGCAGAGGCCCCGTGCGGCATGACAGGATCCTTAGCAGCCGATGGCGGCGCACTTGCCTGCCAGCCAGTTGCGCTCGGCCTCGGTCAGGTGAGGAGCCAGCGCTGCATACACCTGACGATGATACTCGTTCAGCCAGGCCAGCTGATCCGCATTCAGCACGCCGGGCAGGATGGGAGAGGTGTCGATGGGCACAAAGGTCACCGGCTCAAACGCCAGGAAGGTGCCGTACTGGTTGGTGGCCTTGTGGACGCACTCCAGCTCGTTTTCGATGCGGATGCCCACAACGCCGCCCTCGTAAACGCCCGGCTCATCGGTCACGATCATGCCGGGGCGGAACACGGTGGTGTTGCGGCCGTTCAGGGCGTGGGGGCCTTCGTGGACGTTGCCCACAAAGCTGACGCTGTGGCCGGTGCCGCAGCGGTAGTTGATCAGATGCTGCCACAGCGGCTCACGGGCCAGGGTGTCCAGCATATGGCCGTCGCAGTAGTCCAGCCACACCGCCTTGGCGATATCGATATGGCACTGCAGGGTCCAGGTGTAGAAAGCCCGCTCGTCCTGGGTCAGCTCGCCCAGCGGATAGGTGCGGGTAATGTCGGTGGTGCCGTCCATATAGGTAGCGCCGCTGTCCACCAGCAAAAAGCCCCGGCGCTCCAGCTTGGCGTGGTCTTCCTCGGTGGCGTGGTAGTGCATCATAGCCGCATTGGGGCCGTAAGCCGCAATGGTGCCAAAGCTCTCGGTCAGGAACTTATCCTGTGCGCTGCGGTGCTTGTGCAGGATCTCGTCAATGGTCAGCTCCGACAGCTGCTCGCCGTCTGCCAGACGCTGCTCCAGCTCCATCTGGAACCGCACCATGGCCACGCCGTCCCGGATATGAGCCTGACGCAGGTGGGCCAGCTCGGTGGGGTTCTTGACGCCCTTCATGGGCAGCAGCGGGTCTGCGGCATCCTTCACGGTCAGCGCCGGGTTCTGGCTCAGGGCCTCATAAACGGCATAGTTCACCGATGCGGGGTCTGCCAGCACAGTCTGCGGCTCGGTCTCGGCTGCCAGTGCAGCAAGCACCTGGTCGTAGCCTGCCAGCGTCACGCCATTCTCCGCCAGCTCCTGGGCAGCCTCCGGCGCCAGACGGGAAGCGTCCATGAACAGCACAGCCCGATCCGGGGTGACGTAGCAGTAGGCCATGGCATAGGGGGTACACTCGATATCCATTGCCCGCAGGTTCAGCAGCCAGGCCAGGTTATCCAGCTTGCCCACCAGCTGGGCCGTGCAGCCCTGGTCTGCCAGGGCCTTGCGCAGCCGGGCCAGCTTGTCCGCCGGGGTCTCGCCGGCATACTCTGCGCTGAGCAGCCAGGCCGGGGTAGCGGGCAGGGCCGGACGGCCCTCCGTCCACAGCTCGTCCTCCAGGTCCAGCGTCTTGACAGAGCCGTGTTTTGCAGCCAGCGCCTTTTGCAGGCTGCGCACCAGCTCACAGGCGGCGGTCAGGCCGCACAGACCCAGGCACTCGCCCTCGGCCAGTGCATCGGCGCAATACTGCTCCACAGTAGGCACGCCGGGCTCGCCCATCTTCTGCAGCTGGATCTCGGTGCCGGCCAGCTCTTTTTCTGCCTGGACGAAGAAACGGCCGTCTGCCCACAGGGCGCTGGCGGTGCGGGTGACCACCAGGGTGGAATTCTCCCCGGTAAAGCCGGAGAAATAGGCTCGGGAATTGTAGTGGTCGGGCAGGTACTCGCTGGCATGGGGGTCGCCAGTGGGGATCAGGTAGGCGGCACAGCCGTTGGCCTGCATCGCAGCACGCAGGGCAGCCAGGCGCTCCGGAACGGTATTCATGCTCATAACAAAAGCCCTCTTTTCTATTTCCATGCCGTTTGGCCGCGCTGCGGCCCGGCGGTTTGCAGACTTACTTTTCTATTGTAGCACCCCCGGCAGCGGATTGCAAACCCCTGCCCTTTTTCTTTAAAAAAGGGGGCCGCTGCTCTTGACGCAATGTACCATTTGCATTATACTTAATAATACAAAGGAGGGATTCCGGATGATCTTCCAGCTTGATTTTCAGAGCACATCCCCCATCTACCGCCAGCTGCGGGATCAGGTGGTGCTTGCCATCGCTCAGGGGCAGCTGACCCCGGGGGAGCGGCTGCCCACCACCCGCGCCCTGGCGGAGGATGCGGGCGTCAACGTAATGACCGTGAGCAAAGCGTACCAGCTGCTCAAATCCGAGGGGTATCTTGTCACCGACCGGCGCAGCGGCGCCGTGGTATGCGCCCCGCCGGACAAGGGGCTGACCCCGGAGCAGGCTGCCCAGCTGCGGCTGCTGGCCGGAGAAGCCCGGTGCGCCGGGCTGAGCCAGGAAGCGTTTTTGGATGCCTGCCGCAAAGCTTATGGTGAAACGGAGGGATAAGGATGATTTTTGATCTCATTATGGCCGGGTGTGTCTGGTTTACCCTGCTGTTCTGTTACCTCACGCTGCGCAGCCAGACCCGCCGCCAGAAAGGTCTGCTGCTGGGGGTCACCCTGCCTGCCGACGCCATGGAACTGCCCGAGGTGCAGCAGATTCTGGCCCGCTTCCAAAAGGAGCTGCGGCTCTGGTGTCTGGCGGGGGCAGCGGGCTGCCTGCCCATGTTTGCGGTCCACGCTACCTGGGTAAAGCTGACCATCTGGATGGTGTGGCTCTACGCCGCTATGCTGCTGCCCTACCTGCCCTATCTGCGGGCGTACCTGGCCCTGCGGCAGGTAAAGCGCCGCCTGGGGGGCGGCCCGGTCTGCCCCACCCGGGTGACCGACACCGCCGCTTCCGAGACGGCTCTGCCCAAGCCCATTGGCCTGTGGAGCCTGGTGCTGCCCCTGGCGGTGAGCCTGGTGCCGGTATTCTGGCCCGGACAGCTCACCGCCCTGCGGCTGGTCTGCCTGCTGGATGCCGCCACGGTGGTGCTGCTGTGGGTCTGCGGGCGGTGGATGTTCCGCCGCCGGGCCGACATGGTGACCAACGACAGCGCCCGGAACCAGACCCTGGTACGGGTGCGGCGGCTGTACTGGGACCGCTTTTGGCGGCTGAACCTCTGGGGCCTGGCGGGGATGAACTTCTGCATTGGGATGTTCCCCACCTCGGCGGCTGCCGTGGGTGGGTGCCTGCTGCTGACAGCGGTGCTGCTGGGGGGGTGCCTCTGGATGGAGCTGTCGGTGCGGCGCATCCAGGAGAAGCTGACCGCCGGGGCCGAGGTCATTGCGGACGAGGACGACGCCTGGCTGCTGGGGATGTTCTACTATAACCCCGCTGACCCCCGGATGATGGTGGCAAAGCGCCTGGGCGTGGGCACCAGCATGAACCTGGCCACCCGGGGCGGACAGATCCTCCTGCTGGTCAGCGGCGTGCTGCTGGTGGGGTGTCTGTTCGTCGGGCCTTGGATGGGCATTATGGAGACCCTGCCCACCCGGCTGGAGATCCGGGGCCAGACCCTCACCTCCCTGCACGGGAACGGCGTCAAATACGAGATCCCGCTGGAGAACATCACCGATACCCAGCTTCTGGATACGCTGCCCCCCAGCTACCGGGTGGTGGGCACCGGCATGGATACCTATCTGGAAGGGGATTTCTCAGTGCAGGGGCAGGGCGCAGCCAAGTTCTGCCTGGACCCCACCGACCCGCTCTTTCTGCGGGTGGAGGCCGATGGGCGTGTATACTGGTTCACCGCCGAGACCCCGGAGCTGACCCGGAACATGGGCCAGTGGCTTGCGCAGCAGGCCGGCTGAGCGCTTTTTAAAAATACGATCTGTAAACCGTTGAACGGGGCCTTGCGATACGCATGGCCCCGTTTTGTTCCCCCGCCCCCTTTTCCCCCCGATGGCAGGCAGTTCCCCTTGTCACACCGGCAGGCTGGTCTTTTTGCCTGTTCTCTCAGAAATGTTACAATTATTTCTTGAAAAAAGCCCTTTTGGCATTGACAGCCTTGCTATAATAGAGGTATCGAAGTTTCACGGGGGAGATAAATTGCGGCCCCCGATGATCGTTTTTGCCTGAGGAGGACGTACGCGGTACGTTCAAGAGAAAGAAGGAAGCATAAACATGACCAAGATCGATATTTTCTCCGGCTTTTTGGGCGCCGGTAAGACCACTCTTATCAAAAAGCTGATCCAGGAATCCTTTGCCGGACAGCAGATCGTGCTGATCGAGAACGAATTTGGCGAGATCGGCATTGACGGCGGCTTTTTGCAGCAGTCCGGCATCCGCATCAATGAGCTGAACGCCGGCTGCATCTGCTGCTCTCTGGTGGGCGATTTCCGCACCGCCCTGCAGCAGGTGGTGGAGCAGTACCACCCGGACCGCATCCTGATCGAGCCGTCCGGCGTGGGCAAGCTGTCCGACGTGACCCGTGCTGTGGAAGGTGTGTCCGAGCACCTGGATGTGGAGCTGAACAGCTTTGTTACCGTAGCAGACGTAAACAAGGTCAAGCTGTATATGAAGAACTTTGGCGAGTTCTACGACGACCAGGTCAGCCATGCCAGCTGCATCCTGCTCAGCCGCACCCAGACCGCCCCGGAGGACAAGGTGGCAGCTGCCGTAGCCCTGCTGCGCCAGAAGAACCCCACCGCCACCATCGTGACCACCGATTGGAACAACCTGACCGGCGAGCAGATCCTGAAGGCCATGTCCACCCAGTCCGATTTCAAGGCGGAGCTGGTGGCGATGGCCGCCCAGGCTAACGCTGAGCACGAGCACGAGCACCATCATCACGACCATGACGGTGAGTGCTGCTGCGGCCACGACCACGAGCATGAGCACCACCACGACCACGACGGTGAGTGCTGCTGCGGCCATGACCACGAGCATGAGCATCACCACGACCACGACGGTGAGTGCTGCTGCGGTCACGACCACGAGCATGAGCACCACCACGACCATGACGGTGAGTGCTGCTGCGGTCATCATCATGACCACCACGCCGATGAGGTGTTTACCAGCTGGGGCGTCGAGACGGCCCGCCGCTTCAGCAAGGCCGAGATCGAGCACGCCCTGGAGGAGCTGGACAGCGGCAAGTATGGCATGATCCTGCGTTCCAAGGGCATCGTGGACGGCGGCGCCGACGGCTGGCTGGAGTTCGATTATGTGCCCGGCGAGCATGAGGTGCGCGCCCACAATGCAGACATCGGCGGCAAGCTGGTGGTCATCGGCTCCAAGCTGGACGAAGCCGCCATTGCGGCACTGTTCGGCTGCTGAGGGAAGGAGCACCTGCTATGGCAAGAGAGATCCCTGTTTATCTGTTTGTCGGTTTTTTGGAGAGCGGCAAGACCAAGTTCATCCAGGAGACCTTTGAGGACCCCAACTTCGACTCCGGCGACAAGACCCTGCTGCTGGTGTGCGAAGAGGGCGAGGAAGAATACGCCCCGGAGAAATTCGCCATCCCCGGCGTGACGGTGTCGGTGCTGGAGGATGTTTCGGAGCTGAACCCCCAGAACCTGACCCGCCTGGAAAAGCAGGCGGACGCCGGACGGGTGGTGATCGAGTACAACGGTATGTGGACCATGCAGCAGCTGGCCGAGGGCCTGCCCCAGAACTGGATCGTATACCAGTGCATCGCCACTGCCGACGGCACCACCGCCCTGACCTACTCCCGGGATAACGCCATGCGCGGGCTGATGCTGGACAAGCTGGCCCGCAGCGAGCTGGTGGTGTTCAACCGTGCCGAGGCCGTGAACAACGACGCCGCCCGGCAGGAGCTGCACAAGCTGGTGCGCCAGGCCTCCCGCAAGTGCGATATCGCCTATGAGTTTGCGGACGGCAGCGTAGCTTACGACGACATCCCCGACCCGCTGCCCTTTGACCTGAACGCCCCCATCATCGAGATCCAGGACGAAGATTTTGGCATCTGGTATATGGACTGCCAGGACGAGCCGGAGAAATACGCCGGCAAGACGGTGCGTTTCCTGGCGCAGGTATGCCAGACCAACCGGGCCGGCAAAAACAGTTTTGTCCCCGGCCGATTCGCCATGACCTGCTGCGTGCAGGACATCCAGTTTGTGGGCTTCCCCTGTGTTTACGACGGCTACAAGGCCCTGGAACAGCGTTCCTGGATCACCCTGACCGCCAAGGTGGGCTACAAGTTCCACAACATCTACCGGGGCAAAGGCCCGGTGCTGACCGCACTGTCCGTGGAGCCGGGCACAAAGCCTGCGGACGACGTGGTGACCTTCTCGTAATTTGTTTCCCTGCGGCTGCCACACGGCTGCCGCTGCTGTGGAGAGTCCCCCTCTCTGACCGTTCTTCAAGGAGGTATTTAAGATGAAAGTCCTATTCCGTGTTCTGGGCGCTGCTGCGGCTGTGGCCGCCACCGGCGCTGCCATCCTGGCGCTGGACAAACTGCTGACCCGCAAGAAGGACCCCCTGCAGGTCGAGACAGTGGAGTTCCCCGATGAGGCCGAGACCGACCCCAGCGAGGCAGAAAAGACCGCCGCCGCCTATGCCGAGGGCGAAGCTGCCCCCGCAGAGGCAGCACCGGAGCAGGCCCCCGCTGAGCCGGAGGCACAGCCTGTGACCATCCCCTCCACGGAGGCCGACGGCCCCGCCTGCGCCGATGCCCCCATCGTAAACCCGGTGGAAGCAGGCCCCGCTGTGGCCCCCACCGATGAGAACGGCAACTTCGACACTTCCAAGATCGCCGACCCCAAGGACTTTGGCGACTGGGAGGAGCAGGGCTGCCAGGGCTAAGAAACAAAAAAGCGCCGTGTGTTCTCACACGGCGCTTTTTGTTTTCTTGCGGGAAAGGGCCCCCGGCCTTTTTGCAGAAAAACCGCTGCTTTTTCCACCAAAAGTAGTTTGCTTGTGGAAAAAGCAGCTTGCAAAGGCTTATTTCTCCCCCTGCGCGATGCGCTTGAGCCGGGGCTTATCCAACACGGTCAGCCCGCCCCGGGAGAGGGAAACGATGCCCTCCTGGGCAAAATACTTCAAAAGGCGGCTGACCACCTCCCGGGCGCTGCCCATATAGCGGGCGATCTGGTCATGGGTCATCCTCAGTTGGTCGCCGCCGGTCTTTGCCAGCTCATCGGTCAAAAGGATCGCCAGGCGGCGGTCTGCGCTCATAAACAGGATCTGCTGCATGGTCCACATGGTATCCGAGAAGCGCTCCGCCGTCATCTGATAGGCGTAGCAGCGCACCTCCACATTCTGCTGCATCAGACTGCGGAAGGCGCCCGCCCCGATGCAGTATGCCTCGGTGTCCTCCTCCGCATCGATATACAGGTCAAAGTTGACCGAATCCAACACGCAGGAAGCGGACATGATACACACCTCCCCGGCAAAAAGCCGGTAGAGGGTAATGTCCCGTCCGTCCTCCGACAGGATATAGGCCCGCAGCTGACCGGAGCGCAGCAGCAGGATGCCCACGCAGCTTTCCAGCGGGCTATGGACCCGCGCCCCCTTGGGGTACTGCACCGGCCGGGTCGCGCGGCACAGAGCGTCCTGCTGGTCTGCCGTAAGCTTGGACCAGAACGGGAAACCGCAGGCCAGGCACCCGGGCCGGGCACGGCAGGGCTGTTTTGTATCCAGCATCAGAACTCACCCTTTCTCAGCGCTTTTGCGGCTTCTGTACCCGCCAGCGCCCCCTCATAGACGGCCTTGGCCACCTGCAGCAGACCGCCGGTGCAGTCACCGGCAGCAAACAAGCCAGGCACCGTGGTCATCATCCGCTCATCGGTCAGGATGCGGTTGCCCTCCACCGCGGCGCCGATCTTCCGGGCCAGGGCGGTGCTGCCTGCCACGCCCAGCGCCACAAACAGGCCGTCGGCGGGGAGGATCTCGCCGCTGTCCAACTGGATGCCGGAGAGCCGCTGCTCCCCCTCCAGGCGGGCGATCTTCTCGGTGCGCACCGTGATCTGCGGCGGGAAATCCGCCGCCGGGGCCTCGCCATTGGTCAGCACCGTGACCTGTGCCGCCACCGGCAGCAGGGTCTGCGCCTCATGCAGGGCATACTCTCCGCTGCCCAGCACCGTGACCTGCTTGCCCCGGTAGAAAAAGGCATCGCAGGTGGCACAGTAGCTGACCCCCTTGCCCTCCAGCGCAGTCAGACCAGGGATGCGGGGCACAGCCCGGGAAGCGCCGGTGGCCAGGATCACCGCATCTGCGGGCCACTGACCGTCCAGCGTCTCCACGGTAAGGCGGTCGGTATAGGTGATGCCCACCGCCTCGGCCTGAACAAACTGCACACCCACGGCTTTGGCGCCCTCGATGCCCCGGCGGGCCAGCTCTGCCCCGGTGACCGGCTCAGCAAAGCCATAGTAGTTCTCGATCCGCTCCGCCCGCTCCAGCGTACCGGGGCCTTTGGTGAGGACGGTGGTCTCCACTCCTGCACGGGCAGTATACAGAGCGGCAGACACACCTGCCGGGCCAGAACCAACAATAACGACCTTGGACATAGGAACCTCCTGCGGCGCAGATGCCGCTCTATCAGCAGCCCATCCTGTGGGCAGAGTATCGGTCTTACCGTTCTATTATACACCATTCCGGGCGTTTTTCCGTAACTGAGTTGCAAAAAATGCGTGACCTTTATTTTTTCAGGTTTTCTGCAAAGCCCAAAACAACAGATGTCAGCCACCCCAAAGTAATAACGGTCCGGAGCGTTTTCCGCCCTGGGCTGCCATCCCGATCAAAGGCAAAGGAATATAGTCCAAACAGACTGACAGGGATCGCACAGCCATATAAGACCAGGTGCAGCTTCCTTCTTTTTTCTTTTTCCATAAACGCTTCCCTCCCTTCACGGCACGGTTTTGTTTTTATTTTATCACGGGTTTACGTACAAATCAACGCATTATACCCTCTGCGGTGCGTTTGCCGCTGTGACATCTCGGCCAAAATCTTTCGCTTTTCTTGCAGGGCCGACTATGTTATACTGGGGAATAAGGAACCTGCTCCGGTACAGTATTCATAAAAACAGGAAGTCCTGCATCCTTGCTTTTGCATCTTCTAAAAATCACGCTATAAGCGGGACGTTCCGCTGAGCCAGCGGATATCTCCGATTGGGAGACCCTCTCCGTCACGGCTTCGCCGTGCCACCTCCCCCGAAGGTGGAGGCTTTGGCAAGGGCGTAAAGTTTTTGGGGTTACAAGTTAGCTTCTTCTAGTAGTTGACCTATAAGGATGAGACTTTCCCTCTCTGCCAAGGGCTCGCCCTTCGGGAGAGCTGTCGAGCGCAGCGAGACTGAGAGGGTTCGTCCCGGAAGCGACTCTCTCCCGCCAGGCGACAAAAAGGAAAACTAGCTGTCGCCGTAGGCGACTGAGAGGGTTCGTCCCCTCCCTCACGGCTTTGGCGGCAGCGCAGAGCTTTTTGATCGACCGATCCTCTTTATAAAATATCCCTTATCATTTTTGGAAGGAGCAATGACTATGTCAGAACCTATACGACCCGTGCGCCTGGTGGCGCTGGATTTGGACGGCACGCTGCTGAACCGGCGCAGCCAGATCACCCCCCGCACTCGTTCGGCGGTCCTGACCGCCAGCCAGCAGGGGGTAGTGGTGGTGCCTGCGACCGGCCGGGCGTTGGCGACCCTGCCGCCCGAGGTGGCGCAGCTGCCGGGCGTGCGGTATGTACTTACCACCAACGGCGCTGCGGTATGGGACCTGGGCAGCGAGCCCATGTCCTCCGTTTACAGCCGCTATGCCGATGCGGAAAAACGCCAGATCACCCAGCCGGTCTGTCTGCTCCAGCGGCTGTTCCCGCCGCAGAAAGCCCGGGAGGTATTCGGGCTGTGCCAACAGTACGAAGGGGAGCTGACCGTTTTCAGCGATGGACGAGCCATCAAGGACCGGGAAAGTCAGGATCTGGCTGCGGCGCGGATGGCACGACACTGCTCTACCGAAGCGGACCAGCCTTATGACGGCCGTTTTACCGTGGTGCCGGATTTAGCTGAATGGATGTCCCGGGAGGCCCACGCCATTGAAAAATTCTGCCTGTTCTTTGGCAGTGCGGAAAAAGCACAGGCGGCGCTGCCTGCTTTCCGCCAGCTGAAAGGGGTGGAAGTGGTACAGGGCTCCCCGGATAATGTGGAGGTCACTGCACAAGGGGTGGACAAGGGCGAGGCGCTGCTGGCGCTGGCAGACCAGCTGGGCATCCCCCGCAGCGAGACCATGGCGGTGGGCGACAGCGAGAACGACCGCGCACTGTTGGAAAAAGCCGGTGTCAGCGCTGCCATGGCCAACGCTATGCCGTCCATCCAAGCATTGGCAGACTACGTCAGCCAGGCGGATTGTGATGCGGACGGAGTAGCGGAATTGTTTGAAAAGCTAGTGCTGGTACGCTAAAATTTCCAGTTATTGGATTACGTGCTGCAATTTTGTGCAATGTATACAAGTTGAACATACAAACATTGTGCTTGTTGAGCATTACCAAAGCCCCCCTCCGTGAATTATACTAATATTACAAGCGTGCCGTGGGGGCGCTATGCCCAGAGCGGTCCGGCCGCCCCGGAACCACCGAGTTTGATCATAAAGGAGAAATGCGTTATGAATCCCATCGTAGAAAAGGTCTATCAGATCGGCATTATCCCTGTTATTGCTTTTAACAGCGTAGACGAAGCTCTGCCCCTGTGCAAGGCTCTGGCGGACGGCGGCCTGCCGGCTGCGGAGGTCACCTTCCGCACTGCATGTGCTGAGGAGTGCATCCGCATCATCCACGAGCAGATGCCCGAGATGCTGCTGGGCGCTGGCACCGTTCTGACCTGCGAGCAGGCTGACCGTGCTATGGCTGCTGGTGCATCCTTCATCGTTGCTCCCGGCTTTGACCCCGAGGTCTGCAAGCACGTCATCGACAAGGGCGGCATCATGATGCCCGGCACCGCTTCCGCAGGCGAGATGCAGCAGGCTATGAACATGGGCTGCGAGGCCCTGAAGTTCTTCCCCGCTGAGGCAAACGGCGGCGTGAATATGCTGAAGAACATCGGCGCAGCCCTGAAGGGTGCCCGCTGGATGTGCACCGGCGGTGTCAATGCCAAGAACGTCAACGATTACCTGGGCTATGACCAGATCTTTGCCGTGGGCGGCACCTGGATGTGCAAGAGCGACGTGATCAAGGCCGGCGATTGGGCTAAGATCACTGCGCAGAGCAAGGAGGCCGTGGACACCATGCTGGGCCTGAAGCTGATGCACATCGGCATCAACACCGCTGACGAGGCTGAGGCCATGAAGGTGGCTGAGCTGATCGGCGGCCTGCTGAACATGAAGGTCGCTCCCGGCAACTCCAGCATCTTCGTGGGCAAGAAGGAGTTCGAGATCATGAAGAAGCCCGGCCGCGGCACCCATGGCCACATCGCCATCGGCTGCAACAACGTGGATCGTGCTGTCTACCACCTGTCTCAGCGCGGCGTGAAGTTCGACCTGGATTCCAAGGTCGTGAAGAACGGCAAGACCATTGCCTGCTACTTCGCCGACGAGATCGCAGGTTTTGCCTTCCACCTGGTCCAGGCTTGATCTGCCCCCGCATCCGCCACGCACCGCAAAGGTACTTTTGCTTTGCGGCAGGGATATATAAAACACTCAACTAAAAGGAGAATACCACAATGAAAGTCGTTACTTTTGGCGAACTGATGGTTCGTCTGCAGCCGTTCAACTACGAGCGCTTTGTCCAGGCTAACAGCCTGGAGTTCACCTTCGGCGGCGGCGAGGCCAACGTTGCAGTTTCTCTGGCTAACTACGGCCTGGATGCTGCTTTCGTCACCAAGCTCCCCGCACACGCTATTGGCCAGGCCGCTATCAACAGCCTGCGCCGTTACGGTGTGGACACCAGCATGATCGTCCGCGGCGGCGACCGTGTGGGCATCTACTACAACGAGAAGGGCGCTTCTCAGCGCGGCTCTGTCTGCATCTATGACCGTGCTAACAGCGCTATCCAGCTGGCTCAGCCCTCTGACTTCAACTGGGATGAGATCTTCGAGGGCGTGGATTGGTTCCACTTCACCGGCATCACCCCGGCTCTGGGCGCAAATGTCGTGGAGATCTGCCTGGAGGCCTGCAAGGCTGCTAAGGCTCACGGCGTGAAGATCAGCTGCGACCTGAACTACCGCGGCAAGCTGTGGACCCGTGCCGAGGCTCGCGAGGCTATGACCAAGCTGTGCGAGTACGTGGACGTCTGCATCTCCAACGAGGAGGACGCAAAGGACGTGTTCGGCATCGAGGCCGAGGCTACCGATATCTACGGCGGCACCCTGAACCACGAGGGCTACAAGAGCGTTGCTAAGCAGCTGGCTGACAAGTTCCACTTCGAGAAGGTGGCTATCACCCTGCGCGAGAGCCACAACGCTTCTGAGAACGGCTGGAGCGCTATGCTGTACGATGTTGCTTCCGACGAGTACTGCTTCTCCAAGAAGTACGAGCTGAAGATCATCGACCGCGTGGGCGGCGGCGACTCCTTCGGCGGCGGCCTGATCTACGCTCTGCTGAACGGCAAGAGCACCCAGGATGCTGTTGAGTTTGCTGTTGCTGCTTCTGCTCTGAAGCACACCATCGAGGGCGACTACAACATGATGACTGTTGCTGAGGTCGAGAAGCTGGCCGGCGGCGACGGCTCCGGCCGTATCCAGCGCTAAGCGGGAGGACCCCGAAATGGAGATCCGCTATTCCTGCAACCAGAAGGATTTCAAGCGTTATACCACCGAGGAGATGCGGGATGAGATGCTGATCACCGGCCTGTACAAGGCCGATGAGGTGGTGGCCGTGTACAGCCATGTGGACCGTATGGTCACGCTGGGCTGCATGCCGGTGCACGAGGTGGTGTCCATCGATAAGGGCATCGACGTGTGGGCTAACTTTGGCACCCACTACTTCCTGGAGCGGCGCGAGCTGGGTCTGTTCAACATCGGCAAGGACTCTGAGGGCATCGTCGTAGCCGACGGTGTGGAGTACAAGCTGGGCTATAAGGACTGCCTGTACATCACCCAAGGCACCAAGGAGGTTACCTTTGCCTCCGCAGATCCGGCCCACCCGGCCAAGTTCTACATGGTGTCGGCTCCGGCTCACTGCGCTTACGAGACCCGCCTGATCAAGATGGCTGATGCAAACCACCGCCCCCTGGGCAGTGTGGAGACCTGCAATAAGCGCACCATCAATCAGTTCATCCACCCGGATGTGCTCAAGACCTGCCAGCTGAGCATGGGGATGACCGAGCTGGAGCCGGGTTCCAACTGGAACACGATGCCCAGCCACACCCATGAGCGGCGCATGGAGATCTATACCTACTTTGAACTGCCCGAGGGGCAGGTGGTGTTCCACATGTGCGGCGAGCCTACCCAGACCCGCCACATCGTGATGCACAACGAGGATGCGGTCATCAGCCCGTCCTGGAGCATCCACAGCGGCGTAGGCACCTCAAATTATACCTTTATTTGGGCAATGGGCGGCGAGAACATGGAGTTTGACGACATGGACAACATCGCCTCTACCGACCTGCGCTAATAAAACACCAACCAACAAAAGCCCCGTACCGGCATACCCGGTACGGGGCTTCTTGCTAAAAATTTAACTTGTATCCAACAAAAAGGAGGAAATCATGGACCTTTCTGCATTTGACCTCAAGGGCAAGGTTGCTCTGATCACCGGCGGTGCCCACGGCATCGGTTTTTCCATTGCGCAGGGCATGGCGGCTTGCGGCGCTGTCATCTGCTTCAACTGCTCCAGCCAGTCCAGCCTGGAAAAAGGTCTGGCTGCGTATAAGGAAGCCGGCATCGATGCACATGGCTATGTGGCGGACGTGTCTGATGAGCAGGCTGTGCAGGCTATGGTGGCAAAGATCAAGGCTGAAGTGGGCCCGGTGGATATCCTGGTAAACAATGCTGGCCTGATGAAGCGTGTGCCCATGCTGGAGATGAGCCATGCCGACTTTATGCGGGTCATCGATGTGCATGTGGGCGGTGCATTCAACTGCTCCAAGGCAGTGCTGCCGGATATGATCGAAAAGCGTGCAGGCAAGATCATCAACATCTGCTCGATGATGAGCGAGCTGGGCCGGGAGACCGTTTCTGCCTATGCTGCTGCCAAGGGCGCGCTGAAGATGCTGACCAAGAACATTGCCTCTGAGTATGGTGAGTACAACATCCAGTGCAATGGCATGGGCCCCGGCTATATCGCCACGGCACAGACGGCCCCCCTGCGTGAGACCCAGCCCGATGGCAGCCGCCATCCCTTTGACCAGTTCATCCTGGCAAAGACCCCTGCAGGCCGCTGGGGTGAGGCAGAGGATATGGTAGGCCCGGCCGTGTTCCTGGCCTCCAATGCCTCGGACTTTGTCAATGGCCAGATCCTCTACGCCGACGGCGGTATTCTGGCTTACCTGGGCCGTCAGCCCCAGTAAGACATCCCCTTTATAAAGCAAAGCTCCCGCTTGTGCAAAGCGGGAGCTTTTTTCTGTATAAAGAACCCCCGCACCGGGCGGACCCGGTACAGGGGAGAAAAGGTTCTTATTCCAGGTTGTGTTTTTTGCAAAAATATTTGCTGACACAGTACATGGCGCCCCAGAGCAGCACCGCCAGGATGAGATAGAACGGGTTCTTTAAGGCGCTGACCAGAGACTGTCCGAACAGCGCCATCATCCCCACCATGATGCCCTTGCCCAGCATCACCGTGATGAGATAGCGCTTTTCGTCAAAATCCGAGATGCCAAAGGCCAGATGCATAAAGGAGGTGGGGGTAAACGGCAGCAGCGACAGCATAAACAGGGAAGCGGTGTCGAACCGGCTGACCCAGCGCTCTGCTTTTTGCAGCTTGTCCCAGCGGGAGGCGACACGCCAGAAGAAGCGCCTGACGATGCGCCGCCAGAACAAAAACATGACCGTACCGCCCAAAGCAACTCCGGCCCAGCTGTACACAAAGCCCAGCAGTCCGCCATGGGCAGCAACGTTCAGCGCCACGATAGCCACCAGCGGCAGCGGCGGAAAGAAGGACTCCACCATGGCCAGCACGATGGGGGCCACAGGCCCCAGATTTCCAAAGCTCTCCAGCAGACTCTGCCAAAATTCCAGCGTACCCAACTGGTAGAACCATTGCATCCATGTACCTTGCATTCTGTGCGCCCTTCTCCTTTCCGTGCCAGTGGGGAACGGATGCCCCCCATTGCCTGCTCCCAGCCGGGGAGGCATAGTATATCCAGTATATCCGGTTTCTATGAAAAGGCCATGAACAAAATCTGAGCTTTTTCGTGCCGGTCTATTCTATTATACGAACCAGAAAGCCATTTCCCGGCATAAAACCGGTAAAATTTTTTCAGAAGGGGCGGCAGGTCAGGCTTTGGCGGTTTCGGCTTGCTTTTCGGCCCGGGCCCGCATCCGCTCCAGCTGCTGGGTGCGCTGCTTGTTCCAGCGGGCCAGCAGTTCCTTATCCGGGATCTGCACACAGCGGGCGTAGCTCCAATGCAGGCCGTCCCGGCGGGCCAGCTTATACCGGATCATAGCGCCTTGCCCGCAGGGGCTGCTGCTGCCCTGGCAATGGGGGCAGCGGGCCAGGGTATACCAGCTGTTGCTGCCCTTTTTCAGCCAGATCTCATCCGGTTCCAGCGTGGCGCCGCACTCCGGGCAGGGCACCTGTGCTACAGCCGGGTCGGTCCGCCAGGCGTATTGCTCTACATAGCCAGGGTAGACCCGGAAATCCCGGTAATCCCCTGGAGGGGGGCACAGGGCGGCTTTCAGCGCCTCGGGTTCGGTGGGGTAAGCGGCCAGTCCAGCCCGCAGGTCCAACCGGCGGCAGACATCGGCGGTGTAAAGCGTGTCGCTCAGTGCATCATGGAAGGGGCGCTCCATCGGGATGCCCAGACGGGTGACCACGCTTTCCAGGGTCATGCCCTCGCCCTCCTTGCGGGGGTGCTCCCGCAAAAAGATCTGCTGCAGGTCATACCAGACGGTGGGCTGGCTCTCGTCGATGTTGCACAGGAACAGATTCTGCTTCAGTACCGGAACATCGTCCAGACCCCACTCGGCAAACTCTGCATCCGGGCCGCACCACTTCATAAAGCGGCGCAGACCCTGGAGGATGGGCTCGCCCTTGTCCAGATCGGCCTGGGTCAGGCCGGTGACCTTGGCGATATGATGCTGCAATTTGCGAAAGATGCGGGGCCGCAGACGGATCGAGAAGGTGTCCAGCACGTTGGCATCCTCGTCGATCTTTACAGCGCCGATCTCAATGATCTCGCCCCGCAGGGTCTGCTGTACCCCGTGATAGTTAAAGGTGTACGGCTGGTAGCCGATGTTCCACTCCAGGTCAAATAATACCAGATTCCGCGGCATGATCTTGCTGTGTCCTCTCCTTCTCTTAGTGCAGGATAAACTTTTCAATGGCCTCTGCAACACCATCGTGGTTGTTGTCGGCCTCGGTCACATAATCGGCAGCGGCTTTGACCGGCGGCTCTGCATTCTGCATAGCCACGCCGACCCCTGCAAAGGCCAGCATGGAGCGGTCGTTCAGGCCGTCGCCGCAGGCCATCAGCTGGCCCCGGTCCAAGCCCAGATGTGCCAGCAGCGCCGCCAGGCTGGCGTCCTTGGCCACGCCTACCGGCACAGCCTCGATGAAAAATGCGCTGGAAGGGTAGAGGTCCAGCCGTGTGCCGAACCGCTCCTTGGCGGCCGCCCAGACCTCGTCCCGGCGGGCCGGGTCCAGGGTGATGAGCATTTTGTGCACCGGGAAGTTTACATGGGCGGCCAGATCCGGCACGCCCACCACCGGCAGGTGGTTGGTAAAGCCCTCCCACTGCGCCCAGCGGTCGTCCGGGCGCTCGGTCAGAATATGCTCGGCATCATAGGTCACGATGGCTACATCCTGCTGGGCGGCAAAATCACACAGCTGGGGCACCAGCTCCGGGTCCAGCAGTTTCTGGTAGAGGACCTGTCCGCTGCGGCAGTCCAGGATCGCACCGCCGTTGTAAGACAGGATGCATCCGCCGGTCTTGTCCAATTCCAGCTCTTTGGCCAGCGGGGCTACGCCGCCGGTCGGCCGGCCGGAGGCCAGCACCAGGGTCACGCCCTGGGCGGCAGCCGCCTGCAGGGCTGCCCGGGTGCGGGGGGTGATCTTCTTTTCGTCGTTGGTCAGCGTGCCGTCCAGATCCAGCGCCAGCACCTTGATCTGTGATGTTGCCATAGTGTAGGGTCTCCCTTTCTGTTCCTGTACTCCAATACGCGCAAATGCCCGCAAAAAAACTCACTTTCCTTATTGTACAATGAACTCCCGTCCCGTTGCAAGGGGCAGGGGCAAAAATCTGCGTTTTATCCACAAAAATGGCGGGTGGACGGCTCTTTTTCATCCATGGGCCAGGGGGCCGGGCAGAAGGGAGTGCAGGGGTCTTTCTTGCCTTTTGTGCGCAGGGGTGATAAAATAGACCAGCATCCGGAGAAGCCGGGTGCAAGGGACAAGAGCGTCCCTATGATCGACCCTGCCGCAGGAGCCAGCAGGCTCCACCGGGGAAGCGGGTGCAAGGCCCGCGCGGTCCCGCCACCGTAAGCCGAGCAAGGGCGCATGCAGCGCCCCGGCAAGCCGGGGTACCGGACAGCAGGAGCACACCAGATCCACGAGAGATGGAGAGGAGAGTTTTTTATGAATTTTGCAAAAAATAAACGGATGCACGCTTGGACTGTGCTGCTGGCAGCGGCTGCTCTGGCAGCTGTGCTGCTTACCGGCTGCGGTGCGGCTTCCTCGGAGAGCAGTTCCTCCAGCGCTGCCCAGAGCGAGCCTGCCAGTGTCAGCGCCGCAGCATCGGACAGCGCAGCGGAGCAGAAGATCCATGCTGCATTTACGGTTTGCTATGCAGATGGCACCAGCGAGGAGTTTACCCTGGAAGCGCAGGCTGGCCAGACCCTGGCCGAGGCGCTGCAGGCGGCAGGCCTCATCAGCGCAGAGGAGGCCGAGGCCGGCTTTGCGACCGAGGTCAACGGCGTAAAGGCTGATTTCAACAAGGATCAGTCCTGGTGGTGTCTGACGGATGCTTCCGGCGAGGCCACGACGGTGGGCATCGGGGACATCCAGCTGCAGGATGGGGATGCCTATGCCTTCACCTACACAAAGTAAACGGACCTCCAGCCGGGAAAAGATCCTGCGCCTGGCCTTGGCCGGGCTGATGGGGGCGCTGCTGGTGGTGGGTAAACAGGTTATGAGCGGCCTGCCCAACATCGAGCCGGTGACCCTGCTGATCGTGCTGTTTACACTGGAGCTGCCGCGGGAGACCCCGGCGGCCATCACCGTGTTTTTGCTGCTGCAGGGGGTCCTCTACGGGTTTGGACTGTGGTGGGCCATGTACATCTATGTGTGGTACCTGCTGGCTCTGCTCACCTGGCTGCTGCGCCGGATGGACAATGCCCTGGGCTGGGCGGTGTTCAGCGGGATCTATGGCTTGTGCTTTGGGGGGCTGTGTGCAGGCGTGTATCTGGTGGCAAAGACACCGGCTTTTGCTTTGAGCTGGTGGATCAGCGGCCTGCCCTACGATGTCATGCACGGTGCGGGCAATTTTGTGCTGATGCTGCTGGCCTACCGCCCCTTGCGCCATGCGCTGCAGATCGCAAAACGGCAGATCGGCCTGTAAACAAAGAAAAACGCTGCCCCCGGCTTTTGCCGGGGGCAGCGTTTTTATGCCAGGGGGTGTATCACAGGGTAAAGTGCTCCAACAGGACCCACAGCATTCCCGGCAGGTTCATGATGGGGGCCAGCAGCTCGGAAATAAAGAAAAACAGGGACTCAAACATAATTCAGGACTCCTTTCATACTGCAAAAGAGGAGATTTTGCGGGGCCCGCCTTGTTCGTTGCGGCGGGAACTGCCCGTTCTGCCCTGTATACGTCTGAGCCGGGCAAATTATTGCAGGACTTTGAATGTGGAAAAACCGGGGTAGATGGCAGCAGTTCCCAAAAGCTGCTCGATCCGCAGCAGCTGGTTGTATTTGGCCACCCGTTCGCTGCGGCAGGGGGCGCCGGTCTTGATCTGACAGGTGTTCAGCCCTACTGCCAGATCCGCAATAAACACATCCTCGGTCTCACCCGAGCGGTGGGAGCTGATGACGCCATATCCGGACTGCTGGGCCAGCCGCACCGCATCCATGGTGCGGGAGACCGTGCCGATCTGGTTGGGCTTGATCAGCACCGCATTGGCTGCCTGCTGCTGTACACCCTGCTGGATGCGCTGGGTGTTGGTGACGAACAGATCGTCCCCCACAAGCTGGAGCTTGTTGCCCAAAACGGAGGTCAGTTTCTGCCAGCCAGACCAGTCCTCCTCATCCAATCCATCCTCCAGCGACAACAGGGGGTAACGCCCCGCCAGCGTCTGCCAATGGGCAATGAGCTGGTCGGTGGTGTACACCTGGCCGGATTTGGGCAGGCGATAGAACCCGCTGCCCTGGATCAGGTCCCGCCACTCGGAAGCGGCAGCGTCCATCCCCAGCATAAAATCCCGGCCGGGGCGGTAGCCTGCCCGCTGGATGGCAGCCAGGATCAGCTCCAGCGCCTCCTCATCGCTGGCAAGGTCGGGGGCAAAGCCGCCCTCGTCCCCTACAGCGGAGGACAGCCCCTTGGCCCGCAGCAGCTTTGCCAGGGCGTGGTACACCTCGCTGCACCAGCGCAGCGCCTCCCGAAAGCTGGGCGCCCCGACCGGAAGGATCATGAACTCCTGTGTATCCAGGCTGTTGGCTGCATGGGCGCCGCCGTTCAAAATATTCATCATGGGCACCGGCAGGCAGCAGGCGTTGGCACCCCCCAGCAGGCGGAATACCGGTATGCCCAGGCTGGCTGCGGCTGCCCGGCAGACGGCAATGGATACGGCCAACATCCCGTTGGCCCCCAGGCGGGAGCAGTCCGGTGTGCCGTCGGCGGCGCGCATGGCTCCATCTACGGCGTAAAGGTCGGCAGCATCCAGCCCGGCGATTGCAGGGGCCAGCACTGCCCGGATGTTCTGGGCGGCTTTCTGCACCCCTTTGCCGCCATAGCGGGCATGCTCGCCATCCCGCAGCTCCAAGGCTTCCCGGCTGCCGGTGGAAGCCCCGGAAGGGGCTGTGCCCCGTGCGGTGGTGCCATCGGCCAGGGTGACTTGTGCTTCTACGGTAGGATTGCCGCGGGAATCCAGGATCTCGCGGCCGGTCAGGGAACGGATGGTACGGTCAGACATAGCGTTGCTCCTTTTCTGTGGTTCGTATCGCAGGGAGTATGGGCCGGAGAACGCAGTTTTAGCCAGGACGTCCGGCTGTTTTTGGGGCGAAAAGGGACGCTTTCTGTCTGGATAGGAGAACTGCCCTGCCTGTTGCTAAAAAAGCAGCCGTCCCGCCGGATGCACTGCACCAGAGGGACGGCTGCTTTATGATCGGATCTATCGGGCAGAGGGGTGCCAGGCGTCCAGTATGCCGATGTCGGCGCAGATGACCTGGCCGCAATGGTCCGGCGCAGAAAAGTGGACCGGCTTGCGGCTGTCAAAGGTGACGGTCACATCGGCCCGCACCGCCCCGGGGGCGGCGGCTCCGGTGTCTGCATTGCATCCGCTGGGAAGGTCTACAGCAAAGACCAGGGCGCCGTCCCGGCGGCAGTGTTCCAGCAAGGCGCAGGCTGCGGCACCCTGCGGCCGCAGCGTCCCGTGGAAACCGGTGCCATACAGCGCATCCACCACGGCTGCAAAGGGGTGCTCCGGCAGCGGGTCCAGCGTGCACAGCTGTACCCCCGGCATACCCGCCAGCAGCTGCCAGTTGGCCTGCGCATCCGGGGTGCGGGGTTCCCCTTCGGCCAGCAGGACCCATACCTGCCAGCCAGCCTGTGCCGCAGCCCGGGCGGTCACAAAGCCGTCGCCGCCGTTATTGCCTTTGCCGCAGACCACCAGCAGCCGTCCGGGCTGCGGGCAGCGGAGGGCCAGCTCCCGCCAGACAGCCTGGCCGGCATTCTCCATCATCTGCCGGTAGCTGAGCCCGTGTGCAGCTCCGCTGGCCTCGATCTGCTTCATCTGAGCGGCCGTTACGATCCGGTGTTCCATCTTTCAGCACCATCCTTTTTGTTTTTATTATACTCCCGCCAAAGCCGATACGCAAACATCCCCCGCTCTGTATCAGGGCGGGGGATGTGGGGTTGGGTCATTCGGTTGTTTAGGTCATTACATAGATCTCCATTTCGGCTTCCTCCGCAGGCGGATAGATCACAGTGTCCTCAACTTCCACCTCGTAGACCGAATGGGAAAGCTCTGCGGTCATCTCCTCCAGGGTCCAGTCCTGCTGCACCGGGCCATCCAGCTCCAGCCGGAAGGTCTGGGTGTCGTCCTCTGCAAAAAAGAGCAGCTGGTTCGGCACAATGGCAAGGTCTTGGGCGGACTGGGTCAAAGCGTAGCAGTCCTTTGCAAAGCTTTCCGGGGTCTGATACGGCCCCCGCAGTTCCACACGCAGGGTGCTGTACTCCACCTTGGGGCTGTCTGCCCAGGAATGGAAGGACAGGTAGCCTTCCACATCCCGCAGGCGGATCTGGGGTGCATCATCGGAAAAGGCGGTGTAGGCATCCCGGGTGAACTGCTCTCGCTGCACATCCAGCTCCTGCTGTCGGACCGGGTCGATCAGGTCGGTGAGCATGGGCAGGAAAGAAAGTCCGAAGCAGCAGGCCATCAAAAACAGACACCCTAAAACGGACAGGAAGTCCAGCCGCCAGCGGCCAGGCCGCACGGTAAAGTAAAGCACCTCTGCACCCAAAGCCACCAGCCCTGCCGCCGGGGCGATCTTCAGCACCAGTTCCCAGTTGAAGCTGGGCCAGAAGTAATACAGCAGAAAGAACAGTCCGGCAAGGATCAGGCATACGCCCAGTGTCAGGCTGCCTACCCGGCGCTTAGGGGCGGCAGGCTCACTGACCGTCGGATTGGTCGTTGTTTTGGTCGTCTCGGTCATTGTTTTCTACCTCCTGATGAGGCTGCATTGCAGCCTGAATGATCCGCAGAGCTTCCTGCTCCGCAGGGTCCTCTGCAGGGGAGGGGTCCTCCGTCTGAGAGGGGGCGGTATAATTGCAGAACTCTTCCGGGGCTTGCTCCGGGGGGCGCTGTGCGCTGCGGGGGCCGCGCACCAGCCAAACACCGCAGAGGATCAGCACCACGCAGACCAATACCTGGGGGACCTGATCCATCATCAGGTAAAATGCCCGGAACGCAACGCTGTTGTGCCCGCCGCTCCACATCAGCTGATCCAGGACGCCCATAACGACCTGCTGGTAGGCGATGAGCACGCCGGTGGCGATCAGGCCCCAGCCCAGCAGCTTATGGCTCTCGGAGAGGAGCTGCCGCATCCGCCGGTCGTACCAGTCTATATGGATCAGGTAGTCGTCCTGGGGGGCATTGCCGGCGCCGATCTCTGCCCGCAGGTTGAAGGTATCAAAAAAGCTGTACATCCACACGATCAGGCAGGTGATGGTCAGCGGCGGCAGCAGCATCCCACAAAAGATGGTCAGGCAGAACATGCTCACCAGCGACAGGCCCCGCTTCATATAGCCTTGGTACATCTGACCAGCGCCCGGGATGCAGGAAAAGATCAAAGTCAGGATTCCGTTTTTCATTGTGTATTTTCCCCCTTAGATTGGTCTTGAGGTTGGTCATGGCCGCTGGTGGGCTGGGTCTGGGCATCGGGGCCTTTGCCCCGGCCCCACAGGCCGTCCAGTGCACCGGTAAATTTGTCGTAAAGCTGCGCCATCGGGTCAGGATGTTTCGGGCCGTCTGGCAGGGACTGGCTTTGGGCAGGCGGAGTCCAGACATCCAGCTGACTGCTGCGGTCCAGGATGATATCCAGTGTTCCGCTGCGCCAGATGCTCAGCGCCAGCAGGGCGGCAACTCCGGCCACCGCCATGCGTCCATAGGTGTTATGCATGATGCGTACCCAGATGCTGCTCATGACGGTACGCTGCACCTTGGGCGGCGCAGTTTCCAGCGGCTGGGTTTCCAGCCGGGCAGTGTAGCGGTCCAGACAGCAGTTGCAGTAGGCCAGATGTTCGGCGGCTTCCAGCCGCCCCAGCTCATCCAGCTGGCCTGCGATCAGGGCGTCAAGGCCTTCTTCGGTCAGACATCCGTTTTTTTGGAACAGTTCCATCCGGTGGGTTCCCCCTTTCTGGTGGATTGGACTGGGCTAAAATTTGTTGCGCCAGCATTTTTTTGCCCCGGTAGATCTGGGCTTCCACAGTTTTTACCGGGCGGCCGCAGCGCAGAGCGGCCTCAGCGGCAGTGCATCCCTCCAGCAGCACCAGGCAGCAGGGGGTGTGGTAGGGCTCCCGCAGGCCGGTGATCATATCGGTAAGCTGCTGGGCGCTGATCTGTTCCAGCACCTGGTGCTCCGGGCTGTCGGTGGGCGGGGCAGTGTGCAGAGACAGCATCTCATCTCCGGGTATGGACACCCGCCGCGCCCAGGCGCTGCGCAGATAATCCTTGGCTTTATTGGATGCGATGCGGGCCAGCCACTGCTTTTCGTATCCGGGCGGACAACGGTCGATGGCACGCCAAGCGGAGAGAAAAGTCTCTTGGGCTAGGTCCTGGGCTTCCTGCTCATCCGGTACCAGCTGGTGGCAGACCGTGTAGACCAGGTTCTGATATTGACGCACCATTGCGCCGAATTCCAGGCTCGTCATGCCTGCACGGCCTCCTTTCTGTACGGTTGGGGGCAGAGGCTCGCCAGGCTCGCTTTGCGGGTGCTTTGCGTTCCCCTCTGTATTCTAACACGAAGCAAGGGGCTTGTCTCCTGCACGGAAAGTAAAAAATTTTGAAAAAAATTTGGGAGGAGGAGCAGACCCTCTCCGTCACGGCTTCGCCGTGCCACCTCTCCCGAAAGGGAGAGGCTTTGG
>UQGD01000025.1 GCA_900540455.1 uncultured Faecalibacterium sp. | reverse complement strand
TCCGTCATTTCGCTTTGCGAAATGCCACCTCCCCCGAAGGTGGAGGCTTTGGCAAAGGCGAAAAGTTTGCTGCTTAACGGCAGGCTTCTTCCTGCCGTTGACCGGTGTGGACGAAACTTGCCGGTTCTGCCAAGGGCTCTCCCCTTCGAAAGACTTCCCCCGGCCGGGGGAAGATGTCGCCGGCAGGCGACAAAAAGGGGAACAGCTGTCGCCGCAGGCGACTGAGAGGGTTCGTCCCTGAACGCATCCCTTATAAAACGGGCTGAGGACGATTTTCCAACTATACAAAACACTTTTTTGGTTTCTTTTTCTTAAAAAATCCACCAACAGGAGGGCCATGCATCCTATGTCCAAGCAGCGTTTGCTTTTTATCACCACCGGCGGCACCATTGCCAGTGTACGCACCGACCAGGGGCTGAAACCGGTGCTTTCCAGCCAGGAGCTGCTGGCGCACCTGCCAGGTCTGCAGGAGCTGTGCCAGCCGGAGACCCTGGCTTTGTGCAGCATCGACAGCACCGACCTCGGCCCGGAGCACTGGCTGTCCATGGCCCGTGCCGTACAGGAGAACTATGCCCTGTATGACGGCTTCATCATCTGCCACGGCACCGACACGCTGGCTTACTCCGCAGCGGCGCTGTCCTATCTGATCCAAAACGCCGACAAGCCCATCATCCTCACCGGCGCACAGCAGCCCATCTCCCACGAGATCACCGACGCAAAAAAGAACCTGCGGGACAGCGTGATCTGTGCCCTGGACCCGGGCAGCCGAGGGGTCATGGTGGTATTTGGCGGGCAGGTCATCGCCGGGACCCGGGCCAAAAAGGACAAGACCATCAGCTACGACGCCTTTGCATCGGTCAACTTCCCCACCCTGGCCCAGGTGCAGGGGGATCGTTTGGTGCGGTTTATCCCCTCTCCCTGGCCTGCCGGTCCGGTGGAGTTTGGCCGTGCGCTGAACCCCCGTGTCTTTTTGCTGAAACTGACCCCCGGCCTTGGGCCGGAGCTGATCCCGGAGATCTTCCGCCAGTACGACTGCGTGATCGTGGAGAGCTTTGGCGTGGGCGGCGTGCCCCAGCGCCTGATGGATGCCTTTGCCCAAGGCCTGGGCGACTACGACCAGACCGGCAAGGTGCTGATCCTCACCACCCAGGTGACCTACGAGGGCAGCGACGTGGGCATCTACGAGGTGGGCAAACGTGTGCAGGACCGCTTCCGCTTTTTGGAGGCCCACGACATGACCATCGAGGCCGTTGTGACCAAGATCATGTGGCTGCTGGCCCAGGGCTGCGACAGCTTTGACCAGTTACAGCAGCGCTTCTACCGCCAGGTGAACTTCGACACCTTCTATCACTGAGCGAGGCGGCGCTTTTATCCCCCTTGTATTTTATCGCCAAAAAACTCCGTGCGGACAAAATTCCGCCCGGAGTTTTTCGTTTTCCTGGAGTTTTTCGTTTTTTAGAACTTTCCTATAACGCTATGGAAACATGGGACAGTCTCTGCTAGGATTAGGAAAACAATGCTTCCTCAACACAGCATCATCCTAAAGGAGCATCCCTATGAAAAAAATCCTCGCCGCTTTTGCCGCATTGTCCTTGTGCATGGGCTTCTCTCCTCTGCACATCCATGCAGAATACTCAGAGCAACTCTCCTCGGAAGAAAAAAGCGAGCTTCCCTCTTTTGTTCAAGAGGATGAATCCGCAGAAGACGATCCCCAGGTACAGTTTTACCTTATTGATCTGACCGATGACTGTGTCTGATCCACTGGAAGCGCCAGTCCTAATCGTTCCTTTGCTTCCTGACGGATCAGCTGAAGATTCTCCCAGTCCTCTGTAGTCTCATACAAGTAATATGCCTTGATATAGCAGTCCGCACTGGATGCAGGGTCTTCCAGAAAAAAATAGCACTCCGCCATGATCGCAAAAAATGCCGGGAAATACCGGCAATGTCCATACTGCAAGCTTGCTTTTCTCCCCTCTTCGCATACGGCAATGCTTGCTTTATACTCCTTTTTCCGGCACAGGGTGTGTGCATAGTTTTGCAGCAGCATAGAAAGAAGCTCGCTTTGCTCCAACAGCTCCTGATAGTGGATACGAACATATTCTACCAGCGCACGTTGGATCTTTTGCGTTTGCTCCAGCTGGCCAGAGCGAGAATAGCTGTTGGCAATTTGATTCAGTATCTTGATCTCTTCTACCGTATACAAAAACTGGTCTATACTCTCCAGTGTAAAGCGCGGCACGGTCAGACGCAGGGCGCAGAGCAAACGTTCCCGCTGCTGGTCATAGGTATAGCGCCCGGTACGCCCTCCCAGCAGCGCCTCACTGCGCAGGATAAACTGCCAGGTCAGAGTGTCTTCTGGCTCCGCTATCTCCCGCAGCTTCTCAAGCTTCGCCCAGCCCTCCTGCCAATGTTTTTGTACATGACAGGCAACGATCTCTTTTTCCAGCGTTTCCAAGTCCAGCTCGCTTTTTGTCACCACCGCAAAATAACGGGTATCAGGCAGGCCCAGCCGCTGCAGCAGGGCGTTGAGTATCGTGCGCCGTGGTGCCTGAAAGCCAGTCTCAAGGCGAGAAACCGTTGTTGCATCGCAGATGCCTTCACACAGCTGCTCTTGTGTCAGTTCCAGTTCCTTGCGGCGGCGTTTGATATAGTCCCCCACAAACATCGTTGGCATAAGCTTACCTCCTTGTTCGATTCCGGCTTATTTTTTCATTATAGCATCTTTTACCGGGAAAGTACTTAGCATTCCGTGCAAATTTTTGATACGGCGGGTGATACCAATGCAGATTTATAAACCATCGAATTTCCATCCCATCGTTTCGTTCTGAATTTCACATACTAAGGGGCACGCACAATGCTGGATTTTATTAGTGAATTCATCCGGGTGGTTTTCTGTTCCTATTCGCTGGGGCAGATCACGCTTGCGGAGTTCTTGTGGTTTCACGGCCACGAGCTGGAGCCGTATTATTCCATTGCGTTTCGGGTAGCGCTTGGGCTGTTTCTGCTTTTTGATCTGTGCATCACGGTCTACGGCGCAATGTACAGCCTGCTGTACAAGCCCCAATGGATCGTGAAGCACGCCCATGTAAAGGAAGAGAGCCTGGAGGAGTTCCGCCAGGCGGCAATGAAGCTGTTCAAGGCCGAATATGTGGACCCCATCGAGCTGCAGGCCCGCTTGCAGCGCTACATGGCGGGGACGGTGGCCCTGTTCGTCCTGGGCCTGGCGGTGGTCCTTTTCTGGTATTTTTTCAAGGTATAAGGCCCGCTTGGCTGTATCCCGAACATCCCCCACACAAAGCCATCATAAAGAAACATGAAACCGTACAACACACAGTCCCCCCAGCAAAAAAGGTCCCGGCTCTTCGTTTTGGTTTGCGCCCTTCTGCTTCTCGGCTGCTTGGGCCTCCTCTTTTTTCAAAGCCGGGGGCGCAGGCCGCAAGCGCCGCAGAGCGTGACCCTCCCCTTTGCGATGGGTGAGCAGAAGATCCAGGTGCACCTCCAGCTGCCCGCAGGCTGGCAGGCCGCCAAAGCCCAGCAGAGGCCCGACCCGCTTCTGCTCACCCTCCCCTCTGTCCTCTATATCCTGCAAAACGAGGACGGCGACCTGGTGGGCGCTGTCGGCTGCCAAGCCTATGACCCTGCCGAGGGGGAGAACCCGGCTGCAATCTATGCGAGCGTGCGCATGGGTTCGGTCTACCGTTTTGCGGTGGATGCCGCCACGCAGCCTTTCTGCCAGACGGACACGGGCAGCACCCTCCTGACCCAGGTGCTGTACCAGGACGGCGCCGACGCACCGCAGCAGCAAAACTGGGGCATCTTATCCCACAATTCCGAGCAGGGGGTCTTTGCTGCAATAGAATTGGACGCAGCGCAGGTCAGCCAGGAGCAGGCGGAGTTTTTGGCGCAGGCCCTGCAAGTGAGTGCATGAGCGTTTAGACAAAAAACAGATGCCTCCCCGGCTGGGGAGGCATCTGCTGTTTTTAGGGGTTTTATCAGCTCATGGCTGCGCCGTCCACGCTGAGGACTGCGCCGGTGATATAGCTGGCCATATCGCTGGCCAGGAAGAGGAAGGCGTTGGCCACTTCCTCCGGCTCGCCCATGCGGCGCAGGGGGATGGGGGCACTGATGCGGTCCACCATCTCCTTGGGCAGGGCGGCCACCATATCGGTGCGGGTGACACCGGGGGCCACTGCGTTCACACGGATGCCGTCGGGGCCAAGCTCACGGGCCAGGCTCTTGGTCAGGCCGTTGATGGCCCACTTACTGGTGGGGTAGGCAGCGCCGGCGGCCTGGCCATACAGGCTGACCATGGAGCTGGTGTTCAGGATCACACCGCCGCCCTGTGCCTTCATGATGGGGGCCACGGCACGGCAGGCGTAGAACACCGAGTTGACGTTCAGGTCCATGACCCGGTCAAAGTCGGTGGGGTCGTAGGTGTACAGGCTCTCCCGGGCAGAGACACCGGCGTTGTTCACCAGGATATCGATGCGGCCATACTTTTCATGCAGCTGGGCAAACAGCTCCCGCATGGCGTTGTAATCGTCCAGCTTCGGGGCAAAGCCCTCCACCGGCCAGGCCGGGTCAGCCTCTTTCAGGGAGGCCAGAGCCTTATCCACCGTCTCCTGGCGGGAGCCCAGCAGCACCACCGTTGCGCCGTTGCGCAGGAAGGTCTCTACGATCGAATACCCGATCCCTCGGGTGCCGCCGGTAACAACGGCCACTTTGCCTTTCAGCATATCCATTCTTCCTCCTTGACATATTATACGTTCTTTTTAGGATGTATCTGACAGCCTCCCAGTGCGGCCCCACGGGGGCTTTGTTGCATTTTGGGGTTTTCAGATGCGTCTTAATCACAACTAATGTACATATTCTTTCTACATCTGTCAAGTGTTTTCGAGCATGTTGTTAATTTTTTGCCGATTTCGAGCAAAAAACGCCCCCGCCGGGGCAAAAGCTCCGACGAGGGCGCAGCAGCGTTTTTTGACTTAGTGCAGATCCTTTGTATACAGTGCCCGCACTGCGTTCAGCACAGCCAGCACCGTAACACCCACATCTGCAAAAATGGCGATCCACATCCCGCCGATGCCCGCGGCTCCCAGCACCAGGCAGACCGCCTTGACACCCAGGGCAAAGACGATGTTCTGATGTACGATGTTCAGGGTCCGGCGGGCGATCCGCATAGCCAGCGTGATCTTAGCCGGGTCGTCGTCCATCAGCACCACGTCTGCGGCTTCAATGGCAGCATCCGACCCCAGCGCACCCATTGCAATGCCGATATCTGCACGGGACAGCACCGGCGCATCGTTGATGCCGTCGCCCACAAAGACCAGCCGTCCGGAGGGCGAACGCTCTTCCAGCAGTTTTTCTACCTGGTCCACCTTATCCCCCGGCAGCAGCCCGGCATGGTATTCGTCCAGACCCAGCTGCTGGGCTACTGCAGCCGCCACCGGCTCTGCATCGCCGGTCAGCATCACGGTGCGGCGCACACCGGCCTTTTTCAGCCCGGCAATGGCCTTCTGGCTGGTGGGCTTGACGGTATCCGCAATGCACAGATACCCGGCGTAGCGGCCATCCAGCGCCAGATGCACCACCGTGCCTGCCTGGTTTACAGCGGGGACGGTCAGGCCCAGCTTTTCCATCAGGCGGGCATTGCCTGCGGCAGCGGGGCGGCCATCCAGCTTAGCCTGGATGCCGTGTCCGCCCAGCTCCTCCACATCGGTGATGCGGGCGGCGTCCAGGGGCTGAGCCCAGCTTTCCCGGATGCTCTGGGCGATGGGGTGCTTGGACCAGCTTTCGATCAGGGCAGCCGACTCCAGCAGCTGCTCCCGGGTGATGCCCTCTGCGGGGCAGACCTCGGTCACATGGAAAGCGCCCTGGGTCAGGGTACCGGTCTTATCAAAGACCACGATCTCCGCCTTGGACAGCTCCTCCAGATAGGTGGAACCCTTGACCAGGATGCCGCGGGCACTGGCACCGCCGATGCCGCCAAAGAAGCTGAGGGGGACCGAGATGACCAAGGCACAGGGGCAGGAGATGACCAGGAAGGTCAGCGCCCGGTAGATCCAATCTCCCAGCTGTGCAGGCTGACCCAGCAGCATCAGCACCACCGGGGGTAGCACCGCCAGCGCCAGCGCAGCATAGCAGACTGCCGGCGTATACACCCGGGCAAACCGAGCAATAAAATTCTCCGCCCGGGCTTTTTTCATGCTGGAATTCTCCACCAGATCCAGGATCTTCGCCACGGTGGATTCGCCATAGGGCTTGGTGGTGCGCACCCGCAGCAGACCGGTCATATTGACGCAGCCGCTGATCACGTTGGCGCCGGGCTCCACATCCCGGGGCAGGCTCTCGCCGGTAAGGGCGGCGGTGTTCAGCGCCGACGTGCCCTCCAGCACCACGCCATCCAGGGGCACCCGCTCGCCGGGCTGCACCTGGATCTCAGCGCCCACCGGCACCTCCTCCGGGTCCACCTGGGCAACGGTGCCGTCCGGCTGGCAGAGGTTGGCGTAATCCGGGCGGATATCCATCAGCGCAGCGATGCTGCGGCGGCTCTTGCCCACTGCCACCGACTGGAACAGCTCGCCCACCTGGTAGAACAGCATGACGGCACAAGCCTCTGCATATTCTCCCAGCAGGAATGCGCCCACTGTAGCCACCGCCATCAGGAAGCACTCGTCAAAGGGCTGGCGGTTGCGCACACCGATGACCGCCTTGCGCAGCACATCCCAGCCCACCACAAAATAGGGCACCAGATAAACCACCAGCCGGACGGCATCGGGCAGCGGCGGCAGAAATGCCGCTGCGATCACCAGCGCCAGGGCGATCAGAATACGGCGCAGGTTCTTTTTTTGTTTCTTGTTCATGGCAGGCTCTCCTCCCTGTTCAAAAGGGCCGTACAGTTTTTCCCCGATTTTTCCACAAAGTTTTTCTTCCAGAAAAAGACTTTTTTCCGTTTTATTTTTGGGTTTTTCACATCCACAGTGGAAAACACCGTGGAAAATGTTGAAAACTCATGGATTTTGAGCGCAAAACAGCCCCGTTTCTGTTGCAAAAACGGGGCCGTCTGCTCGAATCTGCTCAGATCCCGAAGATCTCGCAGTCGTCCTCCACCTTTTTGCAGGCGGCCAGCACATTCTGCATCGTGGCGTGGGGGTCAACGCCCTCCGCAAACTCCACATTCATCTTCTGGGTCATAAAGCTGACCGTTGCGTTTGCCACACCGGACACACCGGCGGCAGCCTGTTCCATCTTGGCAGCGCAGTTGGCGCAGTCCACTTCGATCTTATAGGTCTTTTTCATAATAAGAGTCCAGCCTTTCTGTTTTTTATGACGGCAGCGGGGCTGCCGGTCATTCCTCTACGTGTTCCATCCCCATTGAAAGGATGCTGCGCACATGGTCATCGTCCAGCGCGTAGTATACGGTCTTGCCTTCCCGGCGGAAACGCACCAGCTTGGAGTCCTTCAGCACCCGGAGCTGATGGCTGACCGCCGACTGGCTCATCTGCACTGCGGCGGCGATATCCTGCACACAAAGTTCGGTGTCGTGCAAAGCATAGAGGATCTTGATCCGGGATGAGTCTCCAAAGACCCGGAACAGATCCGCCAAAGCGTACAGCACCTCATCCTCCGGCACAGTCCCCTCCGGTGCGGGGGGCAGATGCTCCTGCTGCATAAAGGTCCCTCCTTTTTGTTGCGATGAACATATGCTCAACTGTTCATGTGTTCAGGATACCACGGTGTCCCCGCCCTGTCAAGAGTTTTTCATAAAAAAATATTTTTCTTGATAAAACGCCATAAGTTTGCATTTTGGCAGTCTGTGTTCCCCGCCCTCTGCGCCGGCCTGCGCACCATTGCCCATGCTCCCTCCCCAGCGGTTCCGTCCGCCAGATCTTCTCAATTTTCCGGCCTTTCTTTGAAAAAATCATCGAAACCAGGTGCGCAAATGCAAAAAATGTGGTATCCTAAGAAATAGTTCAAATATTTTATCGTCGGACCAGGCGGCCCGGCAATGAGGGAGGAAAAACAAATGTTGGAAGTTGGCATCAAGGGCCTGGAACAGCAGGCCGTTAGCGCTGAAAATACCGCTTTGGCCCTGGGCAGCGGCACGCTGGAGGTCTTTGCGACCCCGGCGCTGGTGGCTCTGGCCGAAAAGACCTGCTGGCAGAGCGTTGCGCCCCACCTGGAGGAGGGCTGCAGCACCGTCGGCACCCGGATGGAGCTGGACCACAGCGCCCCCACCCCGCTGGGCATGACCGTGATCTGCGAAAGCGAGCTGGTGGAAGTGGACGGCCGTCGCCTGGTGTTCCAGGTGCGTATGCGGGACGAGACCGGCCCGGTGGGGTGCGGCGTCCACCAGCGGTTCATCATCCAGAACGAAAAGTTCATGAAAAAGGCGCAGGCCAAAAAGCAGGGTCAGTCCTGCTGATCTTTGTCCCGCGGCGGCAGATGCAGCGGCGGCGGCCCGTCCTGCAGCAGTGCCTGCTCGGCACGGGCCTGGGCATCCTGTAATAAACGGATGGCCTGCTCGCTGGCGCGGAACATCTCAAAATATAGTGCTTTATAATCCGGCGCAGCCCACACCCCCTTTGCTATCCTGGTGGTAGTGTAGTCTGCCCCGCCGGACACTGAAAAAACCGAAGTGTAAGAGGAATCGCAAAACCATGAAAAAACACAACCTGTCCTGGGTGGCTGCCCTGCTGGTGTTTGGCCTGCTGGCCATGTGCACTGCTGCCACCCCCGGCAAGATCGCCGATCCTGCCAACTATACCTGCGCCGTATACAGCACGATGCTCAGCCTGCTGCCCCCGGTGATCGCCATCGTACTGGCGCTGATCACCAAAGAGGTCTACACCTCGCTGCTGGTGGGCATTGCATCCGGCGCACTGCTGTACGCCAACGGCAACCTGGAGCTGGCGGTAAACACCCTGTTCTTCCACACCGAGGGGGGCATGGTGTACAAGCTGGCCGACCCCTCCAATGTAGGCATCCTGGTATTTCTGGTGATGCTGGGCATCCTGGTGGCACTGATGAACAAAGCCGGCGGCAGCGCCGCCTTTGGGCGGTGGGCCTCCAGCCACATCCACACCCGGGCCGGGGCGCAGCTGGCCACCCTGATGCTGGGCGTGCTGATCTTTGTGGACGACTATTTCAACTGCCTGACCGTGGGCTCGGTGATGCGCCCGGTGACTGACCGGCAGAATGTTTCCCGGGCAAAGCTGGCCTATCTCATCGACTCCACCGCTGCGCCCATCTGCATCATTGCACCGGTGTCCAGCTGGGCCGCTGCGGTGACCTCCTCTGTGCCGGAAGGCTCCGGCATCAACGGCTTTACCATGTTCCTGCGCACCATCCCTTATAACTATTATGCCATTCTGACCATGGTGATGAGCCTGTTTTTGATCTTTACCGCTACCGACTACGGCCCCATGCGCACCCATGAGGACAATGCCCGGGCGGGCGATCTGTTTACCACGCCGGAGCGTCCCTTTGGCAACGACGTGGACACCGACACCGAGATCCGCGGCCATGTGATCGACCTGGTGGCCCCGGTGCTGGTGCTGATCGCCGCCTGCGTATTCAGCATGGTATACACCGGCGGTTTCTTTGACGGGGTGGACTTTATCTCCGCCTTTGCCGGGTGCAACGCCTCCATGAGCCTGGTGATGGGCAGCAGCATCGCGCTGATGTTCACCTTTGTATTCTACCAGGTGCGGGGCGTGATGAGCTTTGAGGACTTTGCCGCCTGCATCCCGGAAGGCTTCAAAGCCATGGTCAGCCCCATGCTGATTTTGACCCTGGCCTGGACCTTGTCCGGCATGACCAGCCTGCTGGGCGCCAAGTATTTTGTGGCCGACCTGCTGAACGGCAACGCCGCTGCGCTGCAGTACCTGCTGCCGGGTCTGATCTTCCTGGTGGCGGTGTTCCTGGCTTTTGCCACCGGCACCTCCTGGGGCACCTTCTCCATCCTGGTGCCCATCGTCTGCCACGCCTTCCCCCAAGGGGAGATGCTGGTGGTCTCCATCGCCGCCTGCCTGTCCGGCGCAGTGTGCGGCGACCACTGCTCCCCCATCTCGGACACCACCATCATGGCCTCTGCAGGCGCCCATTGCAGCCATGTGAACCATGTAGCCACCCAGCTGCCCTATGCAGCCACGACGGCGGTGGTATCCGCCGCAGGATATCTGCTTACCGGCCTGATCCATGCTGTGCTGGGCCAGCGGGCCAACCTGATCACCTCCCTGGTGCTGCTGGGTGTGACCTTGGTGCTGGAGCTGGCAGTGCTGAGCGCCCTGCGGGCCTACCTGAACAAGCGCAGCCGCGCCAGCTGATCCCCGGCGCCTGGCGCTGCCATATCACCCTGTTTTCGGCGGCAGTGCTGCGGCACGCCCCGACACGAACAAAAGGAGAGAGCATCGACTATGTTGGAACAAGCCTTCAATGAGGTGTATACCAAATTCAAGCTGCATTTTTATCAGAACGTATTCCAGCGTTTTGCCACCCGTGAGGCAACCCTGACCACCGTGGAATCCTTCTGTATGGAGGGCATCGTGGCTATGGGGGAACCCACCATTGCGGAGTTCTCCCACCTGATGCGCATCTCCACCCCCAACGCAGCCTATAAGATCGGCAGCCTGGTCAAGAAGGGCTATGTAGAAAAGATCCAGTCCACCACCGATCGGCGGGAGTACTATCTGCGCCCCACACAGAAATACCTGGACTACTACAACATCAGCTATTCGTACCTGCATACCGTGATCGAGCGGGCGCGCCAGCGATTCAGCCCGGAGGACTGCGCCAAGCTGGAAGAGATGCTGACCGTTGTGAGCAACGAGCTGATGCCGGAGCTGGAACTGCCCCGCCGCGCAGCCCAAAAAACCGCCGGGTGTGACATAGTCACGGAAAAAAACGAGCAGGTCTGATAGAATAGAGCCATCACAGAACAAACACCCCGAACTCTAAGGAGGATTTTGAATATGAAGGCGAATTTCTACATCTGCCCCACCTGCGGCAACCTGGTCTACACTGTCCACAACGCTGGCGTTCCCCTGCTGTGCTGCGGCCAGAAGATGCAGAAGCTGGAGCCCAACACCGTGGAAGCCAGCGGCGAGAAGCACCTGCCGGTGGCTGCGCTGGAGGGTGACACCCTGCATGTGAGCGTTGGCTCTGTGGAGCACCCCATGGTGGCAGAGCACATGATCCAGTGGATCTTTGTGGAGACCGAGCAGGGCGGCCAGATCCGTTACCTGCAGGCCGGCCAGGCCCCCAAGGCAGACTTTGTGCTGGGCGGCGAGAAGCCGGTGGCCGTGTACGCCTACTGCAATCTCCACGGCCTGTGGATGACCGCACTGTAAAATTACAGGACCATTGCCCCCGGGGTCAGCCCCGGGGGCTTTTTTTAAGTCAACAAACAGACCCGCCTGTTTTTTGCCCCTGCTTATGACCGACCTTATCAACCAGACTATGCTATTATAAACAACCAGCCGCCCAGCATGACCATAACGGTCAACTGCCGGGCGGCTGTTGCTGTACTTATAGCTATACTTACGCCAGATGGAGTTTCTCTTTCAGCACATCCTGAAGGACGCCGGAAAAGTTGATATGTGCCGATTCGGCGGCATCGTTGAGCCAGCCGGGAATGGAAAAGGTTTTCTTTACGGGCCTGTACCGCTTTTCGTACTCTTCCATATGATGAAGCCGATTGAACAGCAAACTTAAAATTTGCAACCGGAAAACCCAAAACTTCTTTATGCCACGTGAAATTTCCGGCTTTTTCTTTGGATGGATCTCCAGCGAAAACTACGCCATACGCCAATTTTACTCCAATCGATGTATGATTCTGTGCAGAGCAAAAAGAGCGTTGTTCTAGTTTTGGTGTAAGAATCGGGCGTGTGGTGGATGGGTGTAGACCTGCAAAGGGCTGCATCAAAAAGCGGATTTATGAATCTGCAAACGGACAGCCGGAACTTTCCCCGCAAAAGAAGCAACTGTGAAGAATATGGAGGTTTCCGCACTTCCATCACAAAAAGACAACTTCCTGTCACAAAACCACTTTGGGAAAAGCAACTGCCCATGATAGAATAATAGCAATACAATAATAAGGAGTTTTCTTTATGGCAGCTACTTCTCAAAAGCGCTCCGGCACCACCGACCTTACGGTGGGCAAGCCGCTGTTCCAGATCTTGCGGTTTGCTTTGCCGCTGGTGCTGGGCACCTTATTTCAGCAGCTGTACAGCTTTGCGGATACCGTCATCGTAGGGCGGTGTCTGGGTACCGATGCGCTGGGCGCAGTGGGCACCACCTACTCCCTCAATTTTCTCATTCTGGGCTTTGTGCAGGGAGCCTGTGTGGGCTTTGGTATCCCGGCGGCAGAGACCTTTGGTGCAAAGGATAAGGACGGACTGCAAAAATACCTGCTGAATGGTGCGCTGCTCTGTCTGGTGCTGAGCGTGGTGTTCACCGTGCTTACCACCCTGATGGCGGGGCCGTTGCTCCGGCTCATCCATACGCCGGAGGAGCTGTACGCCGATGCCGTGCTCTACATCCGGCTCATTTTTCTGGGCATCCCGGCTACGGTGCTGTATAATTACGCTTCCAGCGTGCTGCGGGCACTGGGGGATTCCCGGCACCCGTTTTATTTCCTGCTGGTCGCCAGCGTGGTAAACATTCTGCTGGACTACCTCTTCATCGTGCCGCTGGGCATGGGGGTGGACGGCGCCGCTGTTGCCACCGTGCTCAGCCAGCTGCTCAGCGGCGGACTGTGCGCTTACTGGTTCTTTGCCCGCACGGCAAAGCAGGAGGCGCTTTCCTTCCGGCAGCCGCACACCCTGCTTTCCGCAGGGCACTGCAAGCGGCTGGCCTACATCGGCCTTCCCATGGGGTTTGAGTATTCCGTCTCGGCCATCGGCGCAGTCATCATGCAGGACGCCATCAACCTGCTGGGCAGCACCGCTGTGGCAGCCCAGACCGCCGGTGAAAAGATCCGCCAGATGTTCACCCTGCCCATGGAGAGCGTGGGTATGGCCATGGCTACCTATGTGGGGCAGAACCACGGCGCACACCGCACCGACCGCATCCGGCAGGGCATCAAGGACGGCTGCATGGTGCAGCTGCTCTACTGCGCTGTGGCATGGGGCGTGATCTTTTTCATCAAGCCTTACGCTGTGGAGCTGGTGCTGGGCGATGCCGACCCCGCCGTCGCGGCGGGCGCCATCCAGTACCTCAGCGTCATGAGTATGCTGTTCTGCTTCCACGGCCTGCTGATGATCTTCCGCAACACCTTACAGGGGCTTGGCTACAGCGTGCTGGCCATTGTTTCCGGCGTAGGCGAGTTGATCGGCCGCAGCCTTGGCGGCGTGCTGGCGGTAAAGACCAGCCTTGGCTATCTGGGCATCTGTCTTTCCAACCCCTTTGCATGGGCGTTGGCAATGTTCTACTGCCTGTTCATGGTCTGCCGCATCCTGCGGCGGGAGAAACAGACAGAAACCTGAACCTTATAAAAAACACGAAGACCCGTGGAGGATAGCCCCACGGGTCTTCATATTTCTGAACAAGAATTATGGAAGAAAGAGAATGGCTTATTTAGTCCTCTGCCATACCGATGAGGTCGAACTTTTCGGTGGAGATGGTCACCGTGAAGTCCTTCTTGGCAGGCTTTGCGAACTTGACCCAGATGGTGCGGTCGGACAGGTTATAGTACCAGCCGGACTCTGCGGCCTCCCAGCCGTCGCAGACGATGTACTGGGGAAGCTGCTGCCCATCCACGCTGGCCCAGAGCGCACCCTTTTTCTTGCTGACCAGCTTCAGGGTCATGCGCTCCACGGGGGATTCGTAGCTACCCTCGGTGGCAAAGCGGATGTCGGTACGGTCGCCGGCCTTGACGGTGATGGTGGTCTTGGCGTAAACACCGTTTTTGTAGTCCTCGGTGTGGCCGTCATCATCGTACAGCACAAAGCTGGTATCGGTCTCGGCAGCGACCAGCAGGTCGATCTGGCGCATGGTGTCCTTGAGGATGTGCTTGACGTCCTCGGTGGTCACCACAACGGCAGAGCCGCGCAGGAACATGGGGATGCTTGCCAGCGTGACCGGGACCTCGATGGTCTGGCCGCCCTTGTATGCGCGCAGGTCATCGTTCATATCGTACCAGGTGCAGCCTGCGGGCAGGTAGATGGTGCGGGTAGTTGCGCCCTTTTCCACCACGTTCGCCACCAGAATACTCTTGCCGAACATAAAGGTCAGGTTCTTGTCGGTGTAGCACTTGGGGTCGTCCGGGAACTCCAGGAACAGCGGACGCCATGCCGGCATACCGTTCTGGTTGGACTCGTACATCAGGGAGTACAACGTGGGCAGCAGACGGTAGCGCAGCTGGTAGGCTGCACGGATGTAGGGCAGGTTCTCCTCGTACATCCACGGCTGGGTAACGGTGTTATCGTTGTTGGCGGAGTTCAGGCAGAAGCGCGGCTGGAAGATGCCGTTCTGCAGCCAGCGGAGCAGCAGTTCTGCTTCGGGTGCGGGGCCAGCAAAGCCGCCGATATCGCAGCCCATGTTGGAGCAGCCGGACAGACCCATGCCCAGAATGGTGGCAATGTTGAACTTGACGGTGCGCCAGTCGGTCAGGTTATCGCCGCCCCATACCTGTGCGTAGCGCTGGATACCGGCGTAGCCTGCACGGTTGATGATGTAGGGGCGCTCGCCGGGGTACACATCTGCCAGCGCCTGCTTGGCGGTGTAGGCCATCAGGTTGGAGTGCAGGATCTTCAGCTCTGCCATGGTGCCCTTTTTGCCCTCAAAGTCGCACTGAGCGTCCCGGTCCTCCACGCCGTCCATCTCGCAGTTGTCGTTCCAGACGGTCTTGGTGCCCTTTTTGAGGATGTTCTCCTCCAGCAGCTGCTTCCAGGTGTTGCGGCCGCGCGGGCCGGTGAAGTCGAAGAAGCGTCCCTCGCCGCCCCACCAGCGGCCATAGTACGGTGCCTTGCCGTCCGGGGTCTTGATAAAGACATCGTTCTTTTCAAACAGGTCGATGTAGGGGTGGTGCTTCAGGATGCCGGGCTTCAGGTTGGGGATCACGTTGATGCCCCGGGCGTTCATGTTCTCAAAGAACTTTTCCGGCTCCGGGAAACGCTTATAGTTCCAGTTGAACACATAGCGCAGTTTGTCCTTTTCGCCGCTGGAATAGCCGGAGGCCAGCCAGAAGTTGTCGATGAGGATGCCCTCTTTTTCGTGCTTGTCGATGACCTTGTAGATCTCCTCGTCGCAGTTCTTTTCCAGCTCGGCGTAGTACATGGTGGAAGCGCAGTATCCCAGAGACTGCTTGGTGGGCAGGGCGCTGCGGCCGGTCAGCAGGGTGTACTCGTTCAGGATCTCGGGCAGGGTCTCACCGGCCAGCAGGAACAGGTCGATGTCGCCGCCGTCGGTCTGGTAGTAGCAGTAGCGCTCCCAGTAGCCGGACAGCTCCTCGCCAAGGTCGAACACGCAGTCGTAGGAGTTGTGGTAGAACAGGCCGACAGGGCGCAGGTCGTTCTCATTCACCCGGATGTAGAAGGGAATGTGCTTGTACATCGGGTCGCCGGTCTCGGGGTCGTGGCCGATGGCATCCTTGGGGGACATCCGCAGGCGGCGGCCCTTTTTATCCAGATGACCGGTCTTTTCGCCAAAGCCGTAGAAGTGGTCATAGTCCCGATCCACCTTGGAGAAGTGGCTCAGACGGCCGATCTGATCCTTCTCAAAGGCGCGCTCCCGCAGATCCTGATAGATCAGCTTGCCGGACTTATCGAACAACTCAAAGTGGAAGGGCTTTTTGAACAGCTTCAAAGTCAGGTGCGCAGTCTCAAAGGTCAGCGCCTTATCGTCCTCGGCGCAGGGGACGTCTAGTGCGGTGATGCGGGTGCGCTCGTCCTTGAGCAGGGTGTCCATCCGGTCCTCCCACGCGGTGGTCACCAGCGTGTAGGACTCTTCCTCCATGGGGGTACCCTTATCGAAGTGTACCCGGATGCGGATGATATCGTCTGTCATGAAAACCAGCTTCACATCGGCGGCATCGCCGTGGATGAGGTAGCCGTTTTCGGTCTTTTCAAAGGATTCAAAACTACGCAGCAGCATAAGAGGTTCCTCCGTACAGTGTTACATACCGATCAGGTCGAACTGCTCGAACGAAACGGTCAGCTCGTGATCCTTGGCGGGGTTTGCGTACTTGACCTCGACAGCCTTTTTGCTCTGGCTGTAATACCAGCCCTCGGCAGCGGCGTCGAACTTGCGGCGGTTGAGGAAGTGCTCGATCTTGCGGCCATCCAGCGTGACCCAGAAGGGGCTCTTTTCCTTGGCGATCATCTCCACCTTGATGGTCTCAACGGTGTCCTTGTAGCTGCCCTCGGAGGCAAAGTTCATGGTCACCCGCTCGCCTGCGGTGGTGGTGATGGTGGTCTTGCGGTACACGCCGCTCTTGAAATCGTTGGTGATGCCGTCGTCATCGTACAGGGTCGTGGTGGTGGTGCCCTTGGGTGCCACGATGAGGTGCAGGGCGGTGGTGTGGTCGCCCTCCATGGTCATCAGCTGGTTGTCTGCCATGGCGATGACTGCGCCCTCGCGGACGAACATGGGGATGGTAGCCATGGTGACCGGCACCTCGATGGTCTGGCCGCCCTCGTAGCAGCGGAACTTATCGTTCCAGTCGTACCACTTGCAGCCTGCGGGCAGGTAGACGGTGCGGGTCTTGGCACCCTCTTCCAGAACGTTGGCCACCAGAATATCCCGGCCGAACAGGAACTCGAAGCTTTCTTCCCAGACCTTGGGGTCGTTCTGGAAGTCGTAGACCAGAGCGCGCATGATGGGCGCACCGGTCTGGCTGGCCTCGTACTCGGCGCTGTAAAGATAGGGGGTAAAGCGGTAACGCAGCAGGATGGCGTCCCGGATGGTATCCGCAGACTCCCGGAACATCCACGGCTCGGTGACGGTGTTATCGTTGGAGGCGGAGTGGATGGAGAAGCGAGCCTGGAAGATGCCGTTCTGCACCCAGCGCACGAACAGCTCCTCGGTGGGTGCGGGGCCGGCAAAGCCGCCGATGTCCGCGCCCTCGTTGGGCTGGCCGGACAGACCCATGCCGGTGATGATGGGGATATTGTACTTCAGGCTCTTCCAGCTGGTGTAGTTGTCGCCGCACCAGGTCTGGGCGTAGCGCTGGATACCGGCGCTGCCGCTGCGGCAGACCATGTAGGGGCGTGCCTTGGCGTTGTGTTCCACCACGGCATCGGCACCCACCTTGCACATCAGGGTGCTCATAAGGGGCTTCAGCTGGCCGATGGTGCCGCCCTTGCCGTCAAAATCGCAGGTGCAGTCCTTGTCCATCAGGCTGTCGTACTCGCAGTTGTCGTTCCAGACGGAATCGGTTCCCACAGCGATGATGGACTCGGTGAGGTACTTTTTCCAAGCTGCACGGCCTTCGGGCTTGGTGAAGTCCCAGAATGCGCCGTCGCCGCCCCACCATTTGCCGACACCGTAGGTCTCGGGGTTCTTGCTGTCCTTCACAAAGACGCCGTCCTGCTCAAACTCGTCAAAGCGGGGGTGGCACAGCAGGATGCCGGGCTTGACGTTGGGCACGTTCTGGGCGTGCTTTTCGTTCATGGCGTGGAAGTAGGCGCTGGGGTCCTTGAAGCGTTCGGTGTTCCATGTAAAGACGCAGCGCTTGTTGTTCTGGCTGGTATAGCCGCTGGACAGGTGGAAGCCGTCAATGGGGAAGCCCTCTTCCTTGATGGTGTCGATAAAGCCCAGCACAGCGTCATCGCTGTCCTTTTCCAGCTCGGGGTAGTACATGCTGGAGCCCTGATAGCCCAGCGCACGCTTGGGCAGCAGTGCCGGACGGCCGGTCAGCAGGGTGTAGTTGTCCACGATGCGGGCAATGGTGTCGCCGCCGATCAGGAAGCAGTCCAGATCGCCGCCGTCTGCCTGAAAATAGGTGTAGCGGGGCCAGTAGTTGCTCTTTTCGCAGCCCATGTTGAACACGGACTCGTAGAAGTTGTGGTAGAACACGCCCACAGCCTTGTGGGTGTCACGGTCCAGACGGATGTAGAAGGGGATGTGCTTGTAGAGGGTATCCATCTTCTCGGCATCGTAGCCCATGGCATCGGTGGCGCGCTCCCGCTGGAAAGTCTTGTTCTTATCCAGCAGGCCGGTCTTTTCACCAAAGCCGTAGAAGCAGTCGTCCTCCTTCATCCGGCTGTAAGCCACCACGCGGTTGTTGGAATCCTTGACGAAGGGGTTGCCGGGCAGGGTGCTGTACAGCTCGGAGCCATCGGCAGCCAGCAGCTTGAAGTTGATGGGGTCTTTGTCCACCACCAGCGTCACCTTGCCGGTGGCAAAGGTGAGGGTGCTGTCATCCTCGGTGAGCTCGGCGGCAAAGGGCACCACACGGGTGCGCTCACCCTTGAACAGTTCGTCCATCCGATCCTCCCATGCGGTGGTCATCAGGACGTAGGACTCCTCTGCCAGTTCATGGTCAAAGCTTGCGCGGATGCGGACGATCTCATCGGTCACAAAGCAGACCTTGATATCAGCGTTATCGGTATGCAGCAGGAAAGCGCCGTCCTTGCGCTCCATGCTGGTAAAACGGGAGCAGATCTCCATGGTTTTTACTCCTCTCAGTTGATTTTTGATAAAAAGTGCCCCCATTCCCCCTCAGATGCCGGATATCTTCAGAGAAATGGGGGCAACGTTTTCGTTGCTTTACCCGGAACAGTCAGGGCTTAGAACGTCCAGCCAAGGCTGGGCACCAGACCGCACAGGTACGGGACACACAGCGAGATGGCCGGGATGAAGGTGACAAGGAACAGTGCCACGACCATGGCGGCGAACAGCGGCACAATATACTTGGTAACGCCTTCGATCTTGACCTTGCCAACACCGCAGCCCACAAACAGGCAGGAACCGACCGGCGGGGTGACCGAGCCGATGCCCAGGTTCATGATGAGCATGATGCCGAACTGCACATCGCTCATGCCGATGCTGCGGGTGATGGGCAGGAAGATGGGGGTGAAGATCAGAACCGCCGGGGTCAGATCCAGGAACATACCCATGACCAGCAGGAACACGTTCATGACCAGCAGGATGACGTAGCGGTTGCTGGAAATGCTCATCAACGCGTTGCTGATAGCGGCAGGGATGCCGGAGTAGCTCATGACGTAGGACATGATGGAGGAAGCGGCGATCAGGAACAGGATGGTAGCGCTGCTCTCCATGGTGTCTGCCAGCAGATTGTAGAAACTCTTGAAGGTCATCTCCTTATACAGGATGGACAGCAGGCCGCAGTACAGGCAAAGCACCACACCGGCCTCGGTAGCGGTGAAGAAGCCTGCCAGAATGCCGCCCATGACAATGATGACGGCCAGCAGAGAGGGCACTGCATCAATGATGATCTTGACGGCGGGGTCGGGGTCCTTGACGTCGGAGGCCTTATAGCCCTTCTTGACGGCGATGAACACAGCCAGACCAGCCACGCACAGACCCATCAGGATGCCGGGCAGGTAGCCGCCCATGAACAGAGCAGCCACAGAAACGCCGCCGGCGGTGATGGAGTAAAGGATCAGCGGGCCGGACGGGGGGATCAGGATGCCGGTGGGGGCAGAGCAGATGTTGACGGCTGCGGAGTAGTTGGGGTCATAGCCTTCATCCAGCTCCAGCGGTGCCATGATGGAACCCATGGCAGAAGTAGCTGCCACGGAGGAACCGGAAACGGCACCGAAGAACATATTAGCCAGAACGTTGGTGGCAGCCAGATAGCCGGGCATCTTGCCCACAGCCAGACGTGCCAGACGGACAAGGCGCTTTGCAATGCCGCCCTTGTTCATGATGTTGCCGCCCAGAGAGAAGAAGGGCAGCGCCAGCAGAGAGAAGGAGTCAATGCCCGAGAAGCAGCGCTGTGCGGCGGTCAGGGCAAAAATTGCGGGATCCATGCTGAACAGTGCCGTGAAGATGGATGCAATGCCAATGCCTGCCGAGATGGGCACACCGGCCAGCAGCATGACAAAGAAGGAACCGAACAGCAGTAACGTAGCCTGTGCAACCATTATGCGTTTTCTCCTTTCTTTTCCTTACGCTCTGCGAAGATCTGCACATACTTCAGCGCGCGAGCCAGAATGATGAACACGCCGGAGATCGGCAGGATGGAATACAGGAACTTGAAGGGGATGCGCATGACCGAGGAAACGTTGGTGGCGTTTGCAGTCAGCTTCCAACCGCCGTAAACAAAGACGTAGCCCACAAAGAACACGATAGCGGCCTCAATGAACACGCTGAGCACAACGTTGAACGCACCCTTTGCGCGGCCCTTGACCAGATCCAGCGCCAGATGCTTATCCTTGTAGAAGCAGTAGGCGGAACCGATCATGGAAGCCCAGATCAGGACGTAGCGCAGAAACTCGTCCGTCATAGTGGAGGGGTTGCGCAGGATCCAGCGGGTAAAGATCTGCCAGGTACCGCCTGCCAGCAGGGCGAACATTGCCACTGCCATCAGGAAGCGCATGACATTATCCAGAATTTTATCCAGTTTTTTCACAAGATCATCTCCTTGAACTTATTCCCTCCCGCACAGCTGCGGGCAGCACCGTGCGCCGCCCGCAGCTTGGGAGGTAAGGCAATACCGCATCATTCTAAGTGCCGATACGGCGAGCGAGGTGCGGCAGATGCTAAGCCAAAAGCGCAGATAATACTTTGTGTATTATCGAGCATTTTGGCAACGCAGATACCGTGTCGCAGCCGCCGGAACGGTGCTTAAGCCGTCAGGCGGGAATTGTGCGGTGTTGCCGGAAGAATGGAAAGCAATGCGTTGGCGTTTAGGCCATTGCGCGGATCTCTTCCACGACCGCGTAGGTGGTGGGGTTAGAGGTCTTGAGGTTCTCGTAGATGGGCTGCACAGCGGCCTGGAATGCGGCGATGTCCACATCCTTGACCAGCTCGACGCCGTTCTGGTTCACAGCCTTGTCCAGCACCTCGTCCTCGAACTTCTTCCAGGCGTCCTTGTACTCCTCGGTAGCGGTCTTGGCGCACTCGGACACGATGGACTTCTGCTCGTCGGAGAACTTGTTCCACACGCTGGAGGCGATGACCACCATATCGGGGATGCGGGTGTGCTCGTCGAAGCAGTAGTACTGGGTCACGTCGCCGTGGTCACGCAGTGCGGTGACGTTGTTCTCGGCACCATCGATGACGCCCTGCTGCATACCGGTGTAGATATCACTGTAACCCATAACGGTAGCAGAGCCGCCCAGGCAGTTCATCATGTCGATAGCCATCTGGCTGTCCATGGTGCGGATCTTCAGACCCTTCAGGTCAGCCGGGGTGCGGATGGCGGTAGCCTTGGTGTAGAAGGAGCGTGCGCCGGAATCCAGCCAGGTCAGACCGCGGAAGCCCTGATCGTCGGTGGACTCAAAGACTGCCTTTGCAGAGTCGCTGTCCATGTAGCTGTAGTAGTGTGCCTGATCGTTGAACACATAAGGCACGGAGAAGGCGTTGTACTTCTCGCTGAAGTTGCCCAGAGTGGAAGCGGAAACCTTTGCCATATCCAGTGCGCCTGCCTGGACCTGGGAGATCATGTCAGCCTCGCTGCCCAGCGTGCCGTTGGGGATGATCTGGATGTTGACGCTGCCGCCGGTCTTTTCCTTGACCTGCTCTGCAAAGCTGGTCAGCTGGATGTGCACAGCGTGATCCTCGGCCAGATTGTGGCCCAGCTTCAGGTTGAAGCTGCCGCCGGTGGCAGCAGCTGCGCCGGAACCGGCAGTGCTGCCGGAGGAACCGCCGCAAGCGGTGAGCAGGGCAGATGCACCAGCAATTGCCATGGCCTGTACGAACTGTCTGCGAGTGATTTTCATAGTGTTTTTCCTTCCTTATCTTGTTTTTATCGTGTCCAACGATCACAGCTGGTCGGCTGTGAAACAACAAAAAATGCGGTGCAGCGCTCAGGACGCACTGCGCTGAAAGCGGTCCTTTCCCATCTGGATCAGGTCTTTCAGGTTAAGCCCCCACAGGCTCTTGGAGCGCTGCCAGTCCTTACCGGTCTCCTTGGCAAGCACCTTTGCGAACCGCTCCGGGTTTGCCGGCAGCAGTCTGCCCTTGGGGATCATCACGGCCATCTGACGGCTCTGGAAAATGTAGAAATACTGGTCATCCTCCACCAGCCGGTCGATCTTTGCAAAGGGGATGTGAGCACCGTTTTCCACGTCCACGCCGCCATCGTTGACCCGGCAGCTCACGGTAGTTTCCGCACCGCCCCGCTGCATGATGACGCCCTCTGCCGCCACCCGGCTCAAAAAGTCCGGCATGGCGAACATGGCACAGCCCACCAGCAGACAGAGTACCTTGACAACGGCAGGAATGGCAGTGAACAGAGCTGCCATCACCAACACAAAGGCTGCTGCAAGCCACAGCAGGTGCCGCAGCCCCTCGTAGGTGTAGAACTCTGTGCGGAACATCCGGCGGATGGTCTCATCGTTAAAGACCACTTTGGCTTCAAAATGATTCTTTGAGGTCTGCATGGACGGACTCCTTTCAGACGGTCACGAAATGCGACCAACATTTTTGTCGATAAGCACAAAAGCATCGCAACATTTTTGTGTATTTGGTCAATCTCGTCTTCTTTCACCCTTATCATACTAAAAAATATATGGATTTTCCGCAGATTTTGTGATTTAAATATTGCAAAATGTGATATGTGCTGATATACTGGGCCAAAAACGACGTAAAGGCACGATTCTGATTTTTTTAACAAGGAGCAAGCGCGGCTATGGGCATGGAACAGGTCACACATTATATAGATAATGTCCTTACGGAAGCGCAGGCGCGGATGGGGCTGAGCAACACCCGGCTTCTGGTCACATGGTACACGAACTGGGAAAACAAGCAGTCTGTGGTGCACTCCCACCCGTATCACGAGTTGGTGCTCCCCATCGGCGGCAGCACGGTGCGCTACTCGGTGGACGGCAGCGTGTATCTGGTCCATGTGGGGGAGCTAGTCTACTTTCCCTCTCAGGTCTACCACTCCGGCAACTTCAATATCGACGATGACCAGTCGGATCGTCTGGTCATCCAGATCGACGATGCCCTCTGGCAGGCCACCCGTCGCCGCGTGAACCTGAAAAATGCAGATTGGATGCACGAGCTCACCGTGCTGGACAGCGAGGCCTGCCGCAAGTGGGACTTCAAGGGGCTTTTCATCCGCATGGCGCAAAGTCAGGAACTATCAGACTCCATCCGGGATATCGTTTTTGAGGCGCAGGTCGCTGAGATGATGCTGCTCATCACGCAGGCCACCGGCAGCGGACAAACCACTGCCCCCAGCAGCACCAGTGTACTGGTCGCACGCGCGGTGGCCTACCTGCAGGCGCATTATCAGGACCCGACCCTTACCACCGCGCAGCTGGCGCAGGAACTTTACGCCAGCCGGGAGCACCTTTCCCGCGCGTTCAAGGAGTGCACCATGGAGAGCATCCACAACTACCTGACCTATCTGCGGATGCAGCATTGCCGCAAGGCGCTGGAGGAGGGCGTTTCCGTCCTGAACGCCTGCACCGAGAGCGGCTTCCCGGATTACAGCAGCTTCCTGAAAACCTTCCGCCGCCTGTACGACATCACTCCCGCCGAATACCGTGCACAGAACCGGACAGCGGTGCGTTAACAATCGTTTCATGAGGTCCAGCCCTTTCTCTTTTTGCCAAAGTATTCAGCGTGTTTTCTTGCAAACTGCCAAAATCAGCACATTCTCAAAAGTTCGCATTTGCGAAGCGCAGCACAGCAATGAAAGCTCCAGTGGAGCTTTTAAGCGGCTGACTGGCGCCTGTGCAGCCAACCTGGACGCCTGCTTCATGACCTACCTTTTGTGCGCCGTGCGCCGCAAGGAAAAATTCGCCGGGTGCGTATTTCTGCCCTTTGCGCCTCTGATGTAAGGAGAAAAAAATGATAAAAATTTTATTTGTCTGCCACGGCAACATCTGCCGCAGCCCGATGGCGGAGTTTGTGATGAAGGACCTGGCAGAGCGGGCCGGGGTGGCAGAGCAGTTCGAGATCGCCTCGGCGGCCACCAGCACCCAGGAGATCGGCAACCCGGTATATCCCCCCGCCCGGGCGATGCTGGCCCGGCACGGCATCGACTGCAGCGGCAAGACCGCCCGGCAGGTGACCCGGCAGGACTACGACCGCTATGACCATCTGATAGCGATGGACCAGAGCAACCTGCGCAATCTGCGGCCGTTCGTCGGGGCCGACCCGCAGCACAAGGTATCCCTGCTGCTGGACTACACCGACCACCCCGGCAGCGTGGCCGACCCCTGGTACACCGGGGATTTTGAGGCCACCTGGCGGGATGTGCTGGACGGCTGCACCGGTCTGCTGGACCGCCTGCGGAAAGAGGGGCCGGAGCTGTAAGTTCCCCCTTGCATTTTCCGCTCAAATGGACTATGCTATAAGCACAACCAAATCACAGATCTTCGGGGCAGGGTGAGATTCCCTATTGGCGGTATAGTCCGCGAGCGCAGCAATGCGCAGGATCCGGTGCAACTCCGGGACCAACCGTATAGTCGGGATGGAAGAAGATGCAAAGCACCCCCCTGTTGGCTGCTTTTTATCCGGTATTGCGCCTGCGAAGAGTTTCTTCGCAGGCTTTTTTATTGCAGAAAAAGGAGCGTTCTTTATGCAGACAAACACCCGCAAGCTGACACGGATCGCGATGCTCAGCGCCATTGCCTATGTAGTGATGCTGGTGGCCCGGTTCCCGGTGGTCATGTTCCTGAAATACGAGCCCAAAGACGTTGTTATTACGTTGGGCGGTCTGCTCTGGGGGCCTATGACCTCGGTAGCCGTATCGGTGATCGTATCCTTTCTGGAGATGTTCTCGGTCAGCGAGACCGGCATCCTGGGCTGTGTCATGAACATCGTGTCCTCCTGTTCCTTTGCCTGCACCGCAGCGCTGGTGTACAAAAAGCACCGCAGCCTGAAAGGTGCGCTGGCAGGGCTGGCTTTGGGCAGCGCGGTCATGGTGGCGCTGATGATGCTGTGGAACTACCTGATCACCCCGCTTTACATGGGCTACCCCCGGGAGGCGGTGGTGCAGCTGCTGCTCCCCGCCTTCCTGCCCTTCAACCTGCTGAAAGCCGGTCTGAATGCAGGGATCACCTTCTTCCTCTACAAGCCGGTGTCCGATGCTCTGCGCAAGAGCGGCCTGCTGGAGCGCCCCGGCCACACCGCCGCCAAGAGCCGCCCCACGGGGCTGTACCTGTTCTTCGGCTTTCTGCTGGTCAGCTGCGTGCTGCTGGTGCTGGTGATGAACGGCGTGATCTGACCCTTTGCATTTTTGCAGAAATCTGTGCATAAAAATCGACCCCCGGAATGGTATCCAACACCCTTCCGGGGGTATTTTTTTGCTGTCTGCTGCCGCCTTGTCCCCTTTGCGGGGGCCGTCTGCGCCCCCCGGATTTTTGTAAAAACCGACAAAAATCCATTCAGCGTCTTGTTGCACTCACCAATTTATTGATATATTACCAAAAACATCTTGTCAAATCCAAAATTCACGCTAGACTAGTATCCAACAATGTGCAGTTTGCAAGGGTAAAGGCGCCTGCCCCGCCGCTGCCAAAAAAAAGGAGAGACATCATGAGTCTGAACGCAAAGCACACGCACCCGGTGCGGCGCATGCTGGCCTCTGTGCTGGCGGGAGCTATGCTCCTGGCCAACCTGCCCGCAGCAGCCTTTGCCGCCGGGACCACAGCGGACAGCGACTGGAAGTTTGCCGCTTTCGGCACCTCTTCCTCTGCCGCAGCCAACACTTTGGGCGAAGGGTCGTCCATTTCCGGCACCGTCAAGCTGAATGCCTGCACCGTCAAGCCGGACGGCAGCATCGACAAAAAAGGCGGCAAATTTGTGGCAGACGCCCCTGCGGACGGCCTGTCCTTCTACTACACCGAGTTTGACCCCACCAAGGAGAATTTCTCGCTCCTGGCGGACGTCACGCTGGACTACATCAACCCCACCCCGGACGGACAGGAGGGCTTTGCCCTGATGGTGCGGGACACCCTCAGCGGCTCCGGCAGCTACTTCTCCAACCAGTTCTCGGTCACCGGCACCATGCTGCCCCTGGACGGAAGCCGCATCAAGGACGGCTTGGGTGCGCGCGGCTACACCGGCATCGTCTCCAACGAGTCTGCGGCTTCCAACGACGTGAAGGCCACCCTGATGGCTTTCAGCGCAGAGCCTCTCCGCCAGGGCGATGTATACCGCCTGCAGCTGGAAAAGGCCGATAACCGCTACACCGCCACCCAATACGAGATCCTGCCCGACGGCTCCACCGGCAAGGTAGTGGGCAGCTCCAGCCTGTATATCCCGGCTAAGGACCCCAGCGCCGTCAGCGTGAGCAAATATGCAGAGCTTGCAGACCCCATGACCGTGCAGGAAGCCAACAAAGCCTATGTAGGCTTTGCAGCGGCCCGCGGCGTACAGGTCACCTTCTCCAACATCCAGTACAAGACCAGCGCCTGGTCTGCCGATGGCTGGACCTTGCAGCCCACCCACTACATCGACCCCAGCTACCGCATCACCAGCCCTTCCACCTGTGCAGAGGGAGAGTACACCCTGGTGTTCCAGACCAATGCGGACGGCAAGGCTTCGGTCTACGCCAACGGCCAGCTGCTGGAAAAAGACCTGCCCATCCAGGCGGGGCAGACCCTGTCCAAGCCCTACCCCATCCAGCAGGACACCACGTTCCAGGTCAAGTTCACCCCGGCAGCGGACTTTGCTTTCTCCGCCTTTGAAAAGCTCAGCGACTACGGCACCAAGACCGTGGAAAAGGCGGTAAGCCTGCGCACCCTGGGCGAGAACGGCGTGATCCATGTTTCCCCTGCCGGCACTGCCCAGAACAACGGCACCGCCGCCGCCCCCACGGACCTGGCCACTGCGCTGGCCTACGCCTCGGCGGGGCAGACCGTTCTGCTGGAGAGCGGGGTCTATCCCCTGTCCAGTGATCTGGTGATCCAGCGGGGCCGCAACGGCCGGGCAGATGCCCCCATCACTGTGACCACCGCCGACGGCGGCTACGCCACCCTGGACTTTGGCGGCGTGGCCCGCGGCTTTACTGCCTGGGGCGACTGGTGGAACTTCAGCAAGCTGAACGTCACCAACTCTGCCGACGGCAGCAAGGGCATGCAGCTCTCCGGCAACCACTGCGTGCTGGAGCAGATGAACTTCTACAACAACGGCAACTCCGGCCTGCAGGTCTCCGGCTCCTCTGCCGATGATAAGAGCCTGTGGCCCAGCTATAACACCATCCGCAACTGCACCTCCATGAACAACGCAGACCGCGCTATGGAGGACGCCGACGGCTTTGCCGCCAAGATCACCACCGGCGAGGGCAACGTGTTTGACGGCTGCATTGCCGCCTACAACGCCGACGACGGCTGGGACCTGTTTGCCAAGGCTGCCATCGGCACCATCGGCGCAGTGACCATCCAGAACAGCGTCGCCTACAAAAACGGCTATCTGCTGCTGGAGGCCGAGCCGGTCAAGAAGCAGCCGCTGAAGTTTGCTGCTGCCCAATACGACGAAAACGGAAACCTGCACTTTGACCCCGCTGCCCTGACGGTGGAAGCAGGCAACGGCAACGGCTTCAAGATGGGCGGCACCAACCTGCCCGGCGGCCACAAGCTGCTGAACTCCATCTCCTACGACAACGCCGCCAAGGGCATCGACTCCAACTCCTGCCCGGATATCCAGGTCTACAACTCCACCTCCTACAACAACGGCGGCTACAACGTGGCCCTGTACACCGGCAGCAAGTCTGCCGTGACCGGCTTCAAGGCCGAAGGGGTGCTGTCCTTCCGCAGCGGCGAGGGCAATGGCGAACAGCTGGACCTGCAGGGCCAGAACAGCACCGCCGTCTATGGCGACAGCAACTTCTATTGGGACCCTGAGACCGGCACCAGCCACAACACTTCGTCCAACCAGCGCAGCATCCGTGCCAGCTGGTTCGAGAGTCTGGACACCTCGGTGGCGCCTGCCCGCCGGGCAGACGGCAGCATCGATATGCACGGCCTGCTGCTGCTCAACGCACGGGGCCGCCGCGCCATGAACGCCGGCGCGCGGGGCGCTGCCTGGGGCCAGCCGGAGGCTGAAAAGGCCACCTTCTGGGTGGTAGGCGACTCCACGGTATCCGCCTTTAACGACAGCTACTACCTGCCCCGTGTGGGCTATGGCGAGGAGCTGGACAACTACTTCAACGCCAACGTCTACAACCTGGCTGTGTCCGGCGCTTCCAGCAAGGATTTTGCCTCCATGGACAGCTACCAGGTGCTGCTGAACGGCTCCAAGGATGTGCCTGCTCTGGGCGATGCCGAGGGCGCAAAGTTCCTTTTCATCGGCTTTGGCCACAATGACGAAAAGACCGAGGATGCCCGCTATACCGACCCCAACGGGGATTACAAGACCGAGGGTTCCTTTGCCCACAGCCTGTACACCCGCTATATCCAGCCCGCTTTGGAGCGGGGCGTTACCCCTGTGGTCTGCACCCCCATGGTGCGGCTGACCAACGACAACACCGCTGAGAGCTACGAGGGCGCCTCCGGCCATGTGACCGCAGACACCACCATCGGCCAGCGCACCTTTGCAGGCGGCGATTACGCCCAGGCCATCCGGGATATGTGCCAGGAACTGAGCCTGATCTGCGTGGACCTGACCGACGCCACCCTGCACGAGAACCTGACCCAGGGCCGCAACGCCCAGTGGATGCACTCCTTTACCGGCGCCAAGCTGACCCCGGACGGCCAGCTGACCGCCACCGGCCTGGACCAGACCCACACCAACCGCTTTGGTGCAAAGGTCAACGCCTGGCTGATCTCCCGCCTGACCAAGGACACCCCCCTGGGCGCTTTCAGCAAGGGCGAGGCAAAGCCCCGCTACAAGACCTATTTTGCGGACGCTGTAAACCCGGACTACGAGCCGTCCAGCTACAAAGCCCCCACCGAGACCAGCACCCTGTGGCCCGCCCTGACCACCGCCGACGGCACCGTATTCAACGGCACGGTGTTCGGCAATGTGGGCGGACAGGATAAGATCACCGGCGGCGACTTTGCCGCTGCGGTGGACGGCCAGCAGGTGCGGATGCAGATCAAGAACAACCGCGGCAAGATCGCCTCTACCGTGGACGGGCTGATGATGTACTATGTACAGCTGCCCGCAGGCACCAACTTTACCCTGACCGCAAAGGCCACGGTGAACAGCCTGGCCAAAAACAACCAGGTCTCCTTTGGTCTGATGGCCCGGGACGACCTGTACCTGGATACCAGCATCTCGGACCCCATTGGCGACTATGTGGCCGTGGGCACCCGCAACCAGGGCGCTGTAAACTGCTTTGGCCGCAAGAGCGGGGCGCTGTACGACGGCCCCGACGCTGCTGTGACCTACGGCGCAGGCGATACCGTAGAGCTGACCCTGACCGGCACTGCGGACGGCTATACCCTGCGCTATGGCGACAACGAGATCGTTTCGGCCGGGTTTGACTATCCCCTGACCGCCAACGACCCGGACTACATCTATGTAGGCTTCTACGCAGCCCGCAATGCGGACATCACCTTCAGCGATGTGCAGCTGACCACCACCGGCAGCAGCAGTCCTGCCGGCGGCAGCGCCGCCCAGGGCAGCAGCCTGGACAAGCTGCGCCAGCTGCCCGCCGCCCTCTCGGACGCTGTGGAGAACTGGTACTACGACACGATGCTGCTGTTCTGAGCCGCAATCCCCCCGCTATCTGACCGGCCCGCAAGCCCCTTGGCCTGCGGGCCGGTTTTTGTTTTGTCTGCCTTGCATAAAAAAATCACCTATGCTACACTTAATAGGTTGTGTGCATCACCTATTGCTGTTAAGGAGGATTGATTCATGGAAAAACCACAACATAAGCGAAGCGCATTCTCCGGCAAGATCGGCTTCGTGCTGTCTGCGGCAGGCGCATCCGTGGGCCTTGGAAACATCTGGCGCTTCCCCTATCTGGCCGCAAAATACGGCGGCGGCATTTTCCTTTTGATTTACATCATTCTGGCGTTTACTTTTGGTTATACGATGATCGTGGCGGAGACCGCCATCGGCCGTATGACCCGGAAAAGCCCGGTGGGTGCTTTTCACAGCTTTGGCAAGGGCAAAGCCCTGTCCGCCGGCGGATGGATCAACGCCATCATCCCCATCCTGATCGTGCCTTACTACTCGGTCATTGGCGGCTGGGTCATCAAGTACTTGGTGGAGTATTTCCTGGGGCACAGCCACACCCTGGCAGCGGACGGGTATTTCTCCGGATTTATTGCCAACGGCATCTCCGCCGAGGTGTGCTTTGTGGTGTTTACCCTGTTCACCCTGTCCATCATCTATGCAGGCGTGCGCAACGGCGTGGAGCGGGTGTCCCGGTTCATGATGCCGGTGCTGGTGGTGCTGTCGGTGGTGATCGCCGGCTACTCCATCACCCGTCCCGGCGCCTTGGAGGGCGTGAAGTACTTCCTGGTGCCCAACCCCAAGAACTTCTCCTGGATGACGGTGGTCACCGCCATGGGGCAGATGTTCTACTCGCTGTCCATTGCTATGGGCATCCTGGTGACCTTTGGTTCCTACATGAAAAAGGACATCTCCATTGAGGAGTCCACCCAGAACGTGGAGTTCTTTGACACGGCCATTGCTGTGATGGCGGGTCTGATGATCATTCCGGCGGTGTTTGCCTTCTCCGGCGGAGACCCCGGCACCCTGAACGCCGGCCCCTCTCTGATGTTCATCACCATCCCCAAGGTGTTCGACAGCATGGGTCTGGGCACCATCGTGGGCGTTTTGTTCTTCCTGCTGGTGCTGTTTGCGGCTGTCACCAGCTCCATCGCCCTGACCGAAAGCGCCGTCTCCACCTTTGAGGACGAGCTGGGCTGGGGACGCAAAAAGTCCACCGTGCTCATTGGCGGCATCATGCTGCTGCTGGGCAGCCTGTCTGCCCTGGGCTACGGGCCGCTGGCCTCGGTGACCATCCTGGGGATGCCGTTCTTGGATTTCTTCGACTTTTTGACCAACTCTGTCATGATGCCCATTGCGGCCATTGCCATCTGTCTGCTGGTCTCCCGTGTGATCGGCCTGGACAAGATCGAGGAAGAGATGACCCTGAATGGCCAGCCCTTCCGCCGCAAGAAGGTCTTCAACTTTATGATCCGCTACCTGTGCCCCATCTTTGCCGCCATCATCCTGGCAAGCTCGGTGGCCAACGCCTTTGGCTGGATCTCGATGTAAAAACAGCGGGGCTTGCCCCTTGTTCTGCGGCTGGCGCCTTGTGCGCCAGCCGCTTTTTTGCGCCCTGGGCGGCAAATAAAAATCCCCCGGCGGAGCCGGGGGTATTTCACATGACGGGCGTAGCCCTATGTTACTGGCCACGTGTCACGTCACGTAAATACGGTCTGACACCTGCATGGAGATTGTTACTTGCTACCCGTAAACGGGTTTTTTAGAAGTTCGGCATCGTTAGCTGCTCTCCTGCCTTGTCCTTTTCATACTGCTGCTGAATGTACTCCTGAATCTTTTTTGCATTCTTTCCAGCTGTATCGACATAAAAGCCTCTGCACCAAAATTCACGGTTTCTGTACTTGTACTTTAACTCTGGGAACTGTTCGTAAATCATCAGGCTGCTTTTTCCTTTCAGGTATCCCATGAAACTTGATACAGAAATCTTAGGTGGAATCTCTATCAGCATGTGAATGTGGTCTGGGCATACTTCTGCCTCCACTATCTTTATCTTCTTCCACTCACACAACATTCTCAGGATTTTTCCGATTTCTCTTCTTTTCTCTCTGTAGAACACCTTTCTCCGATATTTTGGTGCAAACACCACATGATATTTGCAATTCCACTTAGGTCAGTTTACAAGGAACTACACGCAGACCGTGAAACGGGCTGCTGAC
>UQGD01000024.1 GCA_900540455.1 uncultured Faecalibacterium sp. | reverse complement strand
AAACAGGCGCTCCGCCCGCCGCAGGTGCGGCAAGCGGCGCGCTCTGGTTCTCAAACTCTGTCAGATAAACTGACCGTCCGAGAATTTTAGGCATTGGCAACTTCCTCAACAGAGACCATTGCGTTGGTGATGATAAAGCCCATCACATAGCTGATCAGCAGGCCCACTGCGTAGAAGCCCACCGAAGCAGCGGTGCCGGCAGGGCCAGCGGTCATGACGAACAGAGCCAGCAGACCGGAGGGGCCCCATGCGGTAGCAGCGACCTGCATAGCCATAACGAAAGCACCGCCGAAGCCAGCGCCCAGACCAGCCGTCAGGAAGGGCTTGCCCATGGGTAGGGTGACACCGTAGATCAGAGGCTCGCCGACGCCCAGGAAACCTGCAGGCAGAGCACCGGTGATGACGTTCTTCAGACGGTCGTTGCCGCACTTCTTAGCCTTGAGCCAGATAGCGATGGCAGCGCCCACCTGGCCAGCACCAGCCATAGCCAGAGCCGGATACAGGGTAACGTAACCAAAGGTTGCCAGCTGCACAGTGTACAGAGCCACCAGACCATGGTGCATACCCATGGCCACCATGGGCAGGAACAGAGCAGTAGCCACATAACCGGCAATGATGCGGACGATCAGCACATCGCTCATGCACAGCTTCTCCACGACCCAGCACAGTGCGGTGGAGAGGTAACCGGTAGCGGGCATAATGACCAGGATGTAGGGGATCAGGCAGATGATCAGGGTGCAGATGGGGGTGAACATGATGTCCAGAGAATCCGGCATACGCTTGCGGACCCACTTTTCCACCTTAGCCAGGACCCAAACGCCCAGCACAGCAGCCAGAACGCCGCCGCGGCCAGCGCGCAGGATGGAATCCAGAGGCACTGCCTCGTCGAACAGGCCCAGGACCTTTGCGATCTGGTTGATGCCGTCCAGGCCGGTGATCATGCCCAGCATGCCGCCCAGGATGGGGGTAGCGCCGAACCGCTCAGCAGCACGGTAGCCAGCCCATGCCGGCAGATAAGCCAGGAATGCAGAGTTGACCAGACCCAGCAGGTTATACACCACACTCCAGAAGGAGCTCTCTGCCCAGTTGGGCATGACCTGGCCGATCAGCGAGGTAAAGCCTGCGCACAGACCGGCGGCCACAACGCCGGGGATCAACGGAACAAAGATATCGCCAAAGGTCTTGAGCATGCCCTTGATGGGGCTCTGCTTCTGGTTGGCCTTGACAGCAGCCTTGTTGGCCTGCCAGTCGTTGGCATTGTCGCTGCTGGCAGGGATGCCCATGTCACGGCAGATGTCTGCGCACTTGCGGCACTTGCCGGGGCCTACCACAACTTCCACCTTATTGGTGCGGTCGTGGACGATGCCCATCACACCCTCGATGCCCTTCAGTCCGGCCTCGTCGATCTTGGCGTCCTCACGGACTTCCAGACGCAGACGGGTCATGCAGTTGGTTGCGGTGACGACGTTGTCCTTACCGCCTACTTTTTCCAGTACGGCACGGACCAATTCTTCGTTCGTCATGTTGTGTTCCTCCTTTTTTTGGGGTTTTGTCTATCCGGTGGCAGGGGAACCCTCCTCTCCCCCGCCTCTTTTTGCGGCAAGCTGCCACAATGGACCTAGGTTTAGTTCTGGATGGCCTGGCGCACATGACCGCCAGCCTTCTCCAGCCGCTGAGTCGCCTCGGCAGCTGTGCAGTCTGCCAAAAGCATGGTAATGGCGGTCTTCACGCTGCCGCCTGCCTCATCGATGGCCTTGCGAGCCTCTGCCCGCTCCACACCGGTGGCATCCATCACGATATTTTCCGCACGGGTGTGCAGTTTTTCGTTGGTCTGCATCACATCCACCATCAGGTTCTGGTAGGCTTTGCCGGAGCGCACCATGGATGCAGTCGAGATCATGTTCAGGATCAGCTTCTGTGCCGTGCCGGATTTCAGCCGGGTAGAGCCGGTCAGCACCTCGGGGCCACATTCCACCTCGATGGCCAGCTCTGCTGCCTTGCCCACTGCGCTGCCCAGGTTGCAGGCAATGGCTGCAGTGTGGCAGCCCAGGCTCTTTGCATAGTCCAGACCGCCCAGAACATAGGGGGTGCGGCCGGATGCCGCAATGCCCACCACAAAATCCTTCTGGGTCAGCTGATAGGCTTTCAGGTCTTCCACAGCCATCTCCCGGCTGTCCTCAGCGCCTTCCACTGCCACAGTAAAGGCTTTTTCTCCGCCGGCGATCAGGCCCACCACCATGCCCTGGGGCACGCCAAAGGTGGGGGGACATTCGGCCGCATCCAGCACGCCCAGCCGGCCGCTGGTGCCTGCGCCCATATAGAACAGCCGTCCGCCCTGCTCAAAGGCTTCCACCGCCCAATGAGCTGCCTGGGCGATCTGGGGCAGCGTTTTTGCGATGGCCAGCGGGACGCGGGCGTCCTCCTCGTTCATCACGGTAACGATCTCCAACTCACTCATCCCGTCCAGCCCCATCGTGCGGGGGTTGCGGGTCTCGGTAGTCATGCCTTGCAGATTCAAACCCATTTCCATGCACCTCTTTCTTAGCTTACACTGCGGGGGTCCGGCCCCGCCGCCGCCCACAGCGGGCGGCTCTTGCTGTGGATGATGGTTAGAGTATAATTTTTTTCAAACAAATTGTCCACATTAAATGCTTTTTGTGGTACAATGTTTCTAGTTGGTGACACTTTCTGAAATTTTCCGTCATCCAGAGGTAGTTTTGTTTATTCTACTCAAAAACTCAAGAATTTATATCCACAAGGAGGCCCCCATGCAAAACGTTCTCTTGCGCCTGCGTGAAGTCCACGCATCTCTCAGCAGCACTGAGCAGCAGATCTCCACCTTTATCCTGGAAAATCCCGAGGAGACCACTGAACTCACCGTGCGGGAGCTGGCCACCCGCACCTTCTCCTCCCCTTCCAGCGTACTGCGGGTCTGCCGGGCGATCGGCTTTCAGGGATATAAGGACCTGCGCCATGCCCTGATCCTGGAGCTTGCTACTCTGGGAGAGCGGGGCAGCCACCCGGAACAGGAGGTCGCCCCTGAGGATGGCATCCAGGAGATCATTGACAAGGTCACCCATAAAAACGTCCAATCCCTGCTGGACACCCAGCGGCTATTGACCCCAGAGGTGGTGGAAGCCTGCGTCAACCTGCTGAGCGGCGCACGGATGATCATGCTATTTGGCATCGGCGCCTCTCTGCTGGCTGCCAAGGATGCCTACCTGAAATTTCTGCGCCTGAACAAGCCATGCGTCGTGAATGAGGACTGGCACTCCCAGTTATTGCAGGCGGTAAACTCCTCTCCGCAGGACGTAGGCATCGTTTTTTCCTATTCCGGTCAGACGGTGGAAATGATCGAATGTATGAAAGCCATGAAGGAGAATGGCACCCCGGTGATCGCCGTTACCCGGTACTATCCTTCGGTGGTGGCCCAAATGGCCGACCATGTGCTGTACATTGCTGCCAACGAATCCCTGTTCCGCAACGGAGCCATGAGCTCCCGCCTGTCCCAGATGAATGTAATGGATATCCTGTACACCGTGTTTGCCGGTGAGGATCGGGAAGCCACCATGCGGCGGCTGACCCGCACCCACATCTTCAAACCCGGCGAGTCCTCCGACCAGACTTTCTGACCCATGCACGCAAAAAAGCCCGCTTCCTGCCTGGAAGCGGGCTTTTTTATCTTAGACCCAAACGGTTTGGGGGCAGATCACAGCTGGCTGCGGTACAGCTCCACGATCTCCTCCACGCTGGTATCCCGGGGGTTGCCGGGGCAGCAGGCATCGGCAAAGGCGCTCTCTGCCAGGAACCGGATGTCCTCCTCTTTCAGGATGCCCTGGAGGTTTGCAGGGATGCCCACATCTGCCGACAGCTGCTTGACAGCGGCAATGGTCGCATCCGCAGCTTCCATCTCGGTCATAGCATCAATGCCTGCCACGCCCATAGCCTTGCCCACGGCACGATACCGGGCAGCGGCTGCGGGCTTGTTATACTCCAGACCCACCGGCAGCAGGATGGCGCAGGCCACACCGTGGGGGGTGTCGTACAGTGCAGACAGGCCGTGAGCCATGCTGTGCACGATGCCCAGACCCACATTGGAGAAGCCCATGCCAGCAATGTACTGGCCCAGGGCCATGCCCTCCCGGCCTTCCGGGGTATTCTGCACAGCGCCCCGCAGGTTCTCGCTGATCAGGCGGATGGCCTCCAGGTGGAACATATCGGAAATAGTACAATGGCCCTTGGTGATGTAGCCCTCAATGGCGTGGGTCAGTGCGTCCATGCCGGTAGCGGCGGTCAGACCCTTGGGCATAGAAGCCATCATATCCGGGTCCACCACAGCGATCTCCGGGATATCGTTGGTATCCACGCAGACGAACTTGCGCTTCTTTTCCACATCGGTAATGACGTAGTTGATGGTGACCTCGGCAGCAGTTCCGGCCGTGGTGGGCACTGCGATGGTGAATACGGCGTGGTTCTTGGTGGGAGCCACACCCTCCAGGCTGCGCACATCCGCAAACTCCGGGTTGTTGATGATGATGCCGATGGCCTTGGCGGTATCCATGGAGGAGCCGCCGCCGATGGTAACAATGCAGTCCGCCTCCGCAGCCTTAAATGCGGCCACGCCGTCCTGCACATTGGCGATGGTGGGGTTGGGCTTGATATCGCTGTACACACTGTAGGCAAAGCCTGCGGCGTCCAGCAGGTCGGTGACCTTGGTGGTCACGCCGAACTTGATCAGATCCGGGTCAGAGCAAACAAAGGCTTTTTTGTAGCCGCGGGCGGTCAGCTCCGGTACGATGTTCTCGATCGCGCCGTGGCCGTGGTAGGAAATCGTGTTCAAAACAATGCGGTCTGCCATAGATACCGTTCCTCCCTGATATTCCATCTCAGTGCCCGCCGGGTGCGGGCCTTCATCCCCTTAATATTACCATATACGCCCAAAGATTTCTATGTATTTTTCTTGAACATTCTAAAAACCTTCCGTTTTTTTCTTGTTTTTCACTGGGCAGATATCGTCTCAGCAGCCGGGTGCGATCATCAGGCGAATGATCTCCCGGTCCGTCTCTGCCATACCGTCATGCGCCAGACGCCCCACATTGCGGATGGTGTTCTCCACGCCTTTGGTCACGATGCCGTCTCCGCCCACAAATTCGCTGTCGTGCATCTGCATCTGCATCCCCAGCAGACCCGCCTCCACAGCGGAAGCGATCTTGGCGGCGCAGCTGGCCTTAGCTCCGTCACAGATCATGCCGGAGTTGATGGCCAGTGCATTGACCACTGTATGGGCGATCTCGTTGTAGCGGCCGCCGTACAAATAGGTGATGCCCGCACCTGCACCGCAGCCTGCGCTGGTAGCACCGCAGTAGGCAGACAGCGGTCCAATGCCGGTTTTGAGGTGGATGGTTACCAGGTTGGACACCATCAGCGCACGGAACAGCTGCTCCTCTCCGGACCCAAGCTCCTTGGCGTAAATGATCACCGGCAGCGAGGCCGTCAGCCCCTGATTGCCGCTGCCGGAGTTGATGACCACCGGCAGCTCACAGCCGTTCATTCGGGCATCCGACCCTGCCGCCGCCCAGGCTTTGGCCCGGTTGTGCACCGTATCGCCGTAAGAGCGCAGCAGGATGCGCCCAATGCCTGCACCCCAGCGCCCGGTAAGCCCCTGGCGGGCAATAGCGGTGTTGCAGTCGATCTGCCGCTGCAAGGTCTCCCGCACATCCTCGATGCGGGCGGTCTCTGCAAACTCCACGATGCCTTCCACCGTCAGCAGAGCGCGGTCTGCCCCCGGTGCAGCCGGCTGCTCCTCATAAGGGCGCTCCACCAGCACCTGTCCATCCCGCTGCAGGGCAATGACGTTGGTGTGGCGGCCTGCGATCTCTGCAAAGGCCGTATGTCCGCCGCCAAACAGCCGCACCTGGATATCAAACAGATAGGGCTTGCCGGACCGCTCCACCTGCACAGGCACTGTATCCAAAAAGTGCCCCAGCGCCTCCAATTCGGCTTCGCCGATGCCCTGCAGCACTTCCAGCTCGGCCTCCGGGTCCCCGGCTATGATGCCGGCAGCAGCAGCGGCGGCAATGCCGCGGCGTCCGCCGGTGTGGGGCACCACCACGCTCTTGACATTTTTGATGATGTTGGCACTGGCGGCCACTTCTACCCGCTCCGGGGGGCAGCCCAGCACCCGGGCTGCCAGCGCTCCGGCATAGGCCACCGCGATCGGCTCGGTGCAGCCCATGGCAGGCACCAGCTCCTCTTGCAGGATCTTGAGATATGCTTTGTACAGGCTATGGTCCATGGTTTCCGTCCTCCGTTTTTACCGCTCACAGGCATAGTTATTTTTAGTATACCGCTTTGTGCCCGGTTTGCATAGGGATGCGCACGCAGAACGGGATTTTTTGCGCTTTTGGCAGAAAAAAGCCGCCTCCGGGCCGTAAAAGCACCGGAAGCGGCAAAATGTCGGAACGTTTACTTCTGTGCAGCGTCCACGATAACGCCCACATAATTTGCAGTGTTCACCAGGGTAGCGCCGGACACAGCGTCCACTGCGGCTGCATCCTGACTCAGGGCCGCGGCAGCTGCAATGCTCATGCCTGCCAGGTGCTCCTGAATGGAGTTGTAGTTGGCATCGATGGTCACCGTAGAGCCAGCATAATCTGCCATCATCTGGCTGTAAGTCTTGGTGTTCACCCGCTTGGAGGCCAGCACCTTGCCCGATGCATAGCCGGCGCTCAGGTCGGCATCGCTGTTGGGCACGCCAATGATCTCCGGGCTGGCATCCATGAACTGGAACTCATCCACATAGCTGGCCACGATGGTATCCCCGCAGGTGACTGCCGCACCGGAGGTAAAGCAGTTGTCCCCGTTGGCGGCGGAGTACACCACCTTCAGCTCCAGCTGACGGACATCCCCCTCAAACGGAGCCACTGCATTGCTCTGCGCAGCCTCCGCCGCCTGGACCAGCGCCGACAGATACCCTGCGGTATCCGCCAGGGTCGCACCGGACACAGCGTCCACAGCCTCTGCGCCCTTGGCAGCCACTGCCTTCAGCTCCGCAATGGTCTTGCCCACGGCAAACTCCTGGATCGCATCAAAGTTTGCATCGATGGAAACCGTAGAGCCTGCGTAGTCGGTCATCAGCTGGCTGTAAAACCCAGTATTTTCCCGCTTGGACATCAGGACCTGCCCCTCTGCATAGTCTGCACCAAAGGCAGCATCGCTGTTGGGCACACCCACCACCTCCGGCTTTGCGTCGTTGAACTGGAAGTCATCCAGATAGGCGCCTACCAGCACATCGTTCTGCACCACAGCAACTGCCTCTGTAAAGCTGCGGGTACCGTTGACGGCAGCATATGCCTGCCCGATCTGCACACCCTGGATCTGCGGTTTTTTTGCAAATTTTCCGGTCCCAGCTGCTAAAACAACGCCTACTGTCAGGCACATAGCAGCAGCGGCTGCAAGCTTTTTGGCGGTGGTCTTGGTCATGGTCATGTTCTCCCTCTCCTATGCGGTAATTTTTGCTGTTTAATCGTACTTTATTTAAAAGTACTTCTTTTTCAGCGGGAAAACAATACCATATTATTCCCAATTTCGTCAAGTAACTCAGTCACGTTTTGTTCTTGGTTCCTTCGTGTTTTCAACACCACACCCATATCTACCGCACAAAAAAGAGGGGCCGAAGCCCCCCCCTTCTTTCTATCGCTGCCGCCGCATTTTTTGCCGGCCGCAAATGTCCTGAAACGCCGCTTTTATTCCGCTTTATCACTCCAGGTTCAGGCGGTTTTTCATCATCCAATCCGTTACCAGGAAATACAAAGCTCCAAATACGGCCTGCATCAGGATAAACCCGACTACATACAGCCAGAAGAAGGAGCCCTCCCCCGGCGTAAGGACCAGCGCCTGCTGTCCCAGCACCTTGACCGCCAGCCAGGTGCCGCCAGCCACCACCAGTTTTTCCAGCCAGCCCTGTGCAGCACTGATCACAAAAAAGCTCACGATCCCCACCGGCGCCATATACCGGGGCACCTGGTGTCCCACCATGCAGCAGGCATAGACCCGCAGCACCTGGCAGGCAGCCCAGGCCAAAAACATCAAAAATGCCCCCGCCAGCAGCGAGATCACATATCCGGTCTCCTCCGGGAAGTCCCCCAGGACCCCCACCAGCAGCGAGAACAGCTCTCCCATACGGAAAATAAACTCCGGCTGAGAAGCCAGCATCAGCACCACCACCGACAGCACGCCCACGCAAAGGCTGCAAATGCCCCACACGGCGCTGGACAGCAGCTTGGAAAGGATCAGCTGGGCAGGGCTTACCGGCAAAGTGTGCATCAGGTAGCCTTCCCGTCCCAGCAGGTTTCCCGTAAAGCGCTGGATGATCTGCTGCACGGTCAGCACGATGATGGCCAGGATGGTGCCCATATATACCAGCGCCATGATCGCCCACACCGTCTCCATTTCGGCCTGCGGCATATGGGTGGCCCCCAGCCCCAGCAGCAGCGCAGAGGCCAGCAGCACCAGATAGGCACTGCCATAATACCCGCAAGTGGCTTTGAATTCATACTTTAACAGTTGCTTCAGCATTTGAATACCTCCCGGAAATATGCGTCCACGCTCTTTCCCTCTGTCTCCCGGATCTCATCCACCGCACGATGGGCCAGCACCCGGCCCTCCTTCAAAAATACGGCTTCGTCCAGCACCGGCTCCACATCCTCGATCAGGTGGGTGGACAGCACCACCAGCGCATCCTCGTTGTAGTTGGTCAGGATCGTATTCAGGATATATTCCCGCGCTGCCGGGTCCACCCCGCCGATGGGCTCGTCCAGAAGATAGCACTTTGCCCGGCGGCTCATGGCCAGGATCAGCTGCACCTTCTCCTTATTGCCCTTGGACAGACTTTTCAGCGCCGCCTTGGGCGAGATGGACAGCCGGTCCAGCATCTCTTTGGCGCGGTTCGGATCAAAATCCGCATAAAAATCCCGGAACATCTCCACCAGCTGTTCCACCTGCATCCGATCCGGCAGATACGCTGCATCCGGCAGGTAGGACACCAGCGCCTTTGTCTCCGGGCCGGGGGTCATGCCGGCGATCTTCACCGTGCCTGCGCTGGGCTGCAGCAGGCCATTTGCCAGCTTGATCAGGGTGGTCTTGCCGCTGCCGTTCGGCCCCAGCAGACCCACGATGCGCCCCGGTTCCAGGTGCAGCTCCACCCCATCCAGAGCAGTCTGGCCCTTGCCGTACCGCTTGGACAATCCCTCACAGGTCAGGATCTCATTCATATCTCTTCCTCCTCTTGGCTCCACTGAGCCACAAACTCTGCGGCCTTGTCCGGCCCATAGCCGATATCCCGCATTTTATCCAGGTATTCTCTGGCGATCTTGTGTGCGGAGCGGCGGCGCAGCCGCTCCAGCAAAGCGGCATCGTCGGTGATGTACCGCCCCGCTGTGCGCTCTGTGCGCAGCAGCCCCTCTGATTCCATATAAGCCAACGCCCGCTGCATGGTATTGGGGTTGACCCCCGCAGCCGCAGCCAGCTCCCGCACCGATTCCAAGTGCGCCCCGGGGGGGTATTCTCCCGACAGGATGCGCCCGGTCATCCGTTCGGCGATCTGGGCGTAGATCGGTCTTGTAGCGTCAAACTGCTCGCCCATGAAAGCACCTCCTTTGTTGTGTTGCTGTATTAAGTGCTTAATACAAGCATACACGTTTTTTGAAATTTGTCAATACCTCGGCCAAAAATTTTTTCTCCGTGTTTACTATCCATAAAAAACATGCCCTTTAGACTGGAACCATCCTGGTCCCGATCCAGGGGCGCTGCACCGATCCGCAAGGCAGATTTCTCCGGCCCGCCATAAAAAAACATCCGCACCCCTAAGGGTACGGATGTTTTGCTTTGTTTTATCAACCAGAACGGACACTCAGTCCATATCCCAGACCATGCCCAGGGAGCTCAGCCTCTGGATCCGGCTCTCGGTAAGCTTGGGGTCCTTCTCCTGGCGGGCCTCCCGCATACGGCGCACCCAGTCACCCAGGCAGAAGCCGTCCTCTGTTTTATAGTTCACCGGCACCAGCAGGCTGCCGTGGGCGGCGCGATACTCCACCGCCCGGGCATAGGCACACTCCCACTTTGCAGTGCGGGCATCCCACTCCATGCCGATCTCGTCCAGCATCGCCACGTGCTGCGCCGTCACCTGCGAGGAATCCGGCCGCTTTTTCCGCGCTGCGCGCAGGTTGGAGATCCACACACCCAGCCGGCATCCGGTCTCATCCACATAGCTGGCCGGCACCAGCAGATTGCCGTGGGTCTTGTAATATGCCTTTGCACGGCGGTAATTCTGCTGCCAGTTCTGCTCCCGGCGAGCGCAGCGCACCCGGGGCTTTGCAGGCTTTTTCTCTTCCTCTCCGGCAAACAGCTGCTCCAAGATCGCCCGGCGCTCCGGCGAAAGAGAATTGCCCTTGCGCAGTGCCGCCCGCTGGCGGCACAGCCAGGTGCCCAGCCAGACGCCATCCTCTGTTTTATAGGTGGCGGGCACCCGCAGGGTGCCATGCTCCTGCCGGTAGGCCAAAGCCAGCTTATAATGCTCCTGCCACGGCTCTGCCTTGCCCCACTCCATGCCGATCTTATCCAACAGTTGGCGGCGCTCCTCGGTCATGCGGGCACTGCTGCTCTCCGGGTTCTGGTTCGCATACCGCTGCCGGGAGATCCACTTGCCCAGCAAGACCCCGTTCTCGTCCACATACTCCGAAGGGACATTCAGATTGCCGTGGGCCTGATAGTAACGCACAGCCGACTCATAGGCGATCTGCCATTTGCGGTTGTTCCGGTCGGTCCAGTCCACGCCCAGAGCCTCCAGCTGTGCGGTCTGCTCCGGGGTAAGCTGCTCCGCTTTATAGGCGGCACGCTGGGTGCCCAGCCAGGTCCCCAGTGCAAAACCGCTTGGCGTGACATACTTTACCGGAACTTCCAGGTTGCCATGGTCCAGGTAATACCGCATAGCCTCCCGGTAATTGTGCTGCCACATCGCCGCAGAGGTATCCCATACCATACCCAGGTTCTGCAGCCGGTCCACCCGATCCTCAGACATCATCCCGGTCTGCCGGCGCTGGCGGTTGTATACGATCCACTCTCCCAGGCACAGGCCGTCCTCCGACTGATAGCGCACCGGCACCAGCAGGTCGCCATATTTTGCACGGTAGCGCTGCGCTGCCTGGCAGCCCCGCTCCCAGGTCTGCCCGCTGAGGCCCTGCCAGGGCAGTTTCAGCTCATCCAGCTGCTCGATCTGTCGCTGGGTCAGGTAGCCAGGCCGCCGGCCGATCCGCACTTGACGCTGGGCAGCCACCCAGGCGCTCAGGTCCAGATTGTCCCCCACGATCATCTTGCGGGGCATCTCCAGGGTGCCATTGGCCGAATAGTATTTCTGCGCCTGCACCAGGGCTGCATCCCACCCGGTATCCAGATCCCGGCGCAGCTGCTGGTACATCTGCTTGATCTCTTTCAAAGGCTCGTTCAGTGCCAGTTTTTCCAGCGGCAGGACCGCTGCCCCTGCTGCCCGCAGATGGCGCACAGCCAGAGCGATGCTGTTTTTCAGCAGCTTGACATCCTCCACTGCCTCCAGATCGTCCAGCACATCCAGGATCTCGGTCTGCGGGCCGCGGCAGGCTTCCAGGGCACAGTTCAGCTGTCGGCGGAACTGCGCTGTATCCTGCCCGCGGCGGAACAACAGTGCACCGTCATATCCATGCCCGGCCTGGGCAGCATTCTCCGGTGTGCAGAACACCAGTTTCATACCCTTGGTCTCCGGGTCATGGGCTGTGGGCATATCCGGCACACCGGCGCGGAATGCCTCCACCCGGGGGTTGACCAGGGCCAGCCACTCCTTGATGCGGGGCATCACCATCTGACGCTGTGCTTCGTCCACACACACTGCCAGGTAAAGACCATTGCGCCGGCTGACCGCCTGTGCCGCCAGTTCTCCAAAGCTGGGGCCATGTTCCAGCGCACAGCGCAGCGCCTCCAGCTCTTCCCGCAGAGGCTCCGGGCCGCCACCCACACGCAGGCTCTTGATGTTGCCCCGCAGACGCTGCAGCATGGGCTGCTCCGGTGCCAGCAGCACGGTGTATTCCGGCGCAGGCAGCAGACCATATGCGATCGCCTCGCCCAGCGTCAGCTCCGCTGCCAGATGCCCGCGGAACAGCTCATCTGCCAAAGCGGGCCGCACGCCCCACTCCCGCACAGGGATATTGGTCAGGCCCAGCACCCGCAGCTTCGGGCACAGCTCCAGCAGTGCCCAAAGCGCCTCGGCCCAGCTGCCGCTGCCCTTGTGATGAAAATCCTCCAAGACCAGGTACTCCGGCGCAAAGCGGACCAGCTCCACCCACTGTTCCGGGGTCAAAGCCGCCAGCTGCTGGTACGAGAGCCCTTTGACCTTTCCTTGGCTCTGCGGACACTCCGGTGCAAGCCACAGCAGCGCCTGCTCCGGGCAGCTCTTGCACAGCTGTTCCACAATAGCCCGGCTGTGGGTGCCCTTGGGCTGCACCACGACTGCGCGTCCTTCCTTATTCAGACGCTCCATTACCGACCGGAACATCTCCTGCTGATATTGTAAAAATTGGATCGACAACGATCGTTTCCCCCTTTTTGTGGACCGAATTTTCCACAACCCTCCGTCCTGCTGTGCAGAAAGCTTTGCTCCCGGCTGCCCAAACAGCAGCCCAGGACCGGGTCTGCCAAACCCCGATACAAAGCACGGTGGGATGCAGCAATTTTGTTTTTTCTGCCGCAAAAATATCTTTAGCGTTCATTGTATCATGTTTTATTTTCTTTTTCAACAAAAACGCCAAACGTCCTTTTTGTGTGGGCTACTTTCGTCATATCTTATATATCACAAACTTTTTTTCAGTCACAATCCACAATTTTTTCGTTAAAACCCGCCCAAATTTTCGTCCAATATCCTTCATATGCCAAAAAAGGCGGCCATGCACGTGGTATGGCCGCCCTTTTTCACCTTGTTGTATATTTTAATGGATATTTCTATTTTTCAATCTGCATCCTTTGCCGTCCGGCAGGCAGCCTTCTCCAGCTGCGTCAGCATCTGTTCGATCTGCGGGCGCTGCGCCAGTCCCAGACAAAATGCCGTAGCGCTGCCGCAGGCAGTGCCCAGCCGCAGAGCGTGGTCATAGCAGCCGCTGTCCAGGTACCCAGCCATAAAGCCCGCCAGCATACTGTCTCCGGCCCCCACGCTGTTGACCACCCGTCCCTGCGGGGTGCCGATGCGGTGGACCCTGCCCTCTTCGTCCAGCAAAAGCGCCCCCTCTCCGGCCATGCTCACCAGCACATTCCGTGCGCCTTTTTGCTGCAATACACGGGCGGCACCGGCGATCTCCTGGTCCCCATACAGCTCCCGACCCAGCAGCTCTGCCAGCTCGTGATGGTTCGGCTTGATCAGGAAAGGACGGTAGGGCAGAACATTCATCAGCAGCTGCCCGGTGGCATCTACCGCCGTCCGGACTCCCTTCCCCTTCAGCCGGGTCAGGATCTGCTGATAGGTGTCCTGGGGCAGACAGGCAGGGATACTGCCCGCCAATACAAGGACATCCCCCGGCAGAAGGGCATCCAGCTTCCGGTACAGCTGTTCCATCGCCTCGGGGATGATCTGCGGGCCTGCGCCGTTGAGTTCGGTCTCCTCTGCGCCCTTGATCTTTACATTGATGCGGGTCATCCCGCTGTCCAGCCGGATAAAGTCGGTCCGCTGCCCCCGGGCAACCAGACCCCGCTCCAGCCAGGCCCCGGTCTCCCCCGCCACAAAACCCAGCGCCACATTCCCGCAGCCCAGTTCTGTCAGTACCCCCGAAACATTGATGCCTTTGCCTCCCAGCACGCAGTGTTCGGCGCTGGCCCGGTTGACCCCGCCGATCTCCAGCGGGTTGTCCAGCTGCACCACATAATCAATCGCCGGGTTGAACGTTACGGTATAGATCATTTCGTTTCCCCCTCCTGCACGGGGCACAGGGGCCGTGGCTTTGCCGCATCCGCCCTATTTGCCCAGTCCCGTTTCTTGTGTTCTCTCCCTTTAATCATATCATCTGCGCACCGAAATGCAATCCTGTTTTCCTTTTCCTTATATATGTGGGACTGCCCGGCCGCGTTTTTCCTCTTGAGCTGCCACAGCCTGCGTGCTACAATCAAGGAAAGATGTTTGCCGCCCTGGTCCATACCACCGGGGCTAAAAAGAAGAGGAGGTCTTTTCCATGCCTTGTACAACGATTTTAGTGGGCAAAAAGGCCAGCTACGATGGCTCGACCATGATCGCCCGCAACGATGACTCCGGCGCAGGACATTTTATGCCCAAAAAGTTCACCATCCTGCACCCGGACGAACAGTCCCCGGTCTACCGGTCGGTGATCTCTCATGTGGAGATCCCTCTGCCGGCTGCGGCGCTGCGCTGCTCCATCCTGCCCAATGCCATAGAGGGCGAGGGGATCTGGGCAGCCTCCGGCGTCAATGAAGCCAATGTCGGCATGACCGCTACCGAGACCATCACCTCCAACCCCCGGGTGCTGGGGGCAGACCCCATGGTCCCCGGCGGCATCGGGGAAGAGGACATCGTCCGCCTGGTGCTGCCCTACATCCGCTCGGCCCGGGAGGGTGTGGCCCGCCTGGGCAGCCTGCTGGAGCAGTACGGCACCTATGAAAAGAACGGCATCGCCTTCCAGGACGTAAACGAGATCTGGTGGCTGGAGACCATCGGCGGCCATCACTGGATTGCCCGCCGGGTGCCGGACGACGCCTATGTTGTGATGCCCAACCAGTTCGGACTGGATTCCTTTGACCTACAGGACGCTTTTGGCGCACGGCGGGAGCATCTGTGCTCTGCCGACCTGCGCCAGTTTATTGCCGACAACCATCTGGATCTTTCCATGGATGGTGTATTTGACCCCCGTGCCGCCTTTGGCAGCCACGACGATGCCGACCACGTCTACAACACCCCGCGGGCGTGGTTCATGCTGCGTCATCTGAACCCCCGCACCCAGGTATGGGACGGCCCCAATGCCGACTACACCCCCCGCTCGGACGATCTGCCCTGGTGCATGGTGCCGGAAAAGAAGATCACGCCGGAGGAGATCAAGTACCTGCTCTCCTCCCACTACCAGGGAACCCCCTACGACCCCTATGCCCGCAGCGCCGACCCCAACCAAAAGGGTATTTTCCGGCCCATCGGGGTCAACCGCACCGACCTGATGGCTCTGCTGCAGCTGCGGCCGGGCTTCCCCGCAGACAGCAGTGCGGTGGAATGGGTGTCTTTTGCCTCCAACGCTTTTAATACCATGGCCCCCTTCTACCCCAATGTAGATACCACACCGGACTATCTGTCCTGTACCACCGGAGAGGTCTCCACCGATAGTTTCTACTGGGTCAGCCGGATGATCGCCGCCATGGCCGATGCTTCGTATGCCCAGTCCGCCATCCACATCGAGCGGTACGAAAATGCAGTGCTGGCCCAGAGCCGTGCTGTCCTGAACCGTTTTGACGCACAGCTGCTGGCTCAGCCGGACCCCGCCGCCCGCACCACCCTGCGGCAGGAGGCCAACCAGGCTGTCGCAGACCTGCTGCGCAAAAAAGCCTCCGAAACACTGGATAAGGTGCTGTTTGAACTGAGCAGCCAGATGAAGAACGCCTTCTCCCGGTCGGACGCCTGATATCTCACACCATCCTATACACAGCAAAACTCCCCGGAAGGAAACTTCTTCCGGGGAGTTTTCTTTTTTGTTATAAGGTTTTTCGGTTCACTCAGGAAGTTTGCCCCTGCTGTTACCTGGCAAGAACGAACGTTTTCCTTTTTGTCAGGGGTTCAGCCCTCAAAAGGCCCCCCGGCAAGCGGTTCACACGCCCCAGACCAGCCACAGGTAGACATACCCGCTGAGTACGGCTGCCAGCGTAAAGGGCACACCGATGCGGAGGAAGTCGCCGGTGGTCACCTTCTCCCCCTGTTTGCGCAGCATTCCAATGGCGGTAATGTTGGCCGAAGCGCCGATGGGGGTCAGGTTTCCGCCCAGCGTCGCACCGGTCAGCAGGCCAAAGTAGAACACATACGGGGGCATACCGCCCATCTGCGCCGTAATGCTCTGCACCACCGGCAGCATCGTAGCCACATAGGGGATATTATCCACAAACGCCGATGCCAGCACCGATACAAATACCAGCAGCGTATACAGCAGGAACGGCTGCTGCCCTGCCACCTTATAAAACAGCCCGGCCATCGCATCGATGACACCGGCTGTACGGATGCCCTCGATCAGGATGAACAGACCAAACAGCAGAGCCAGGGTGTCCCAATCCAGCGCACGGAACATCTGCCCCACCGGCTCGACCGAATGGCTGCGCACACAGCTGCGCACCACGCCAAACAAACACACTGCCGAGCAGATCAGGCCGCTGCGCAGCTCATACAGGGTCAGCCAGATGCCGCCTTCCGGCTGCGGCAAAAACGAAGCAATGATCAAAAAGCCCACCGTCAGGATCATCAGCGCCGTGGGCACATCGTCCTCTACTTTGGTGTCCCCTTCGGCGTGTACCGGCTGGCGATCCTTGCGGAACAGGATCCACAGCACCCCCAGAGATACCAGTGCGCCCAGTTCCACGCCCCAGAAGATGCCCGGACGGCCTTCCATCCAGAAAAAGTCGAAGAAGTTCATCTCCGCAAAACCGCCCAGCAGCATACTGGTGGTGTCGCCCACCATGGTGGCGGCGCCCTGCAGGTTGGAGGAAACCGCAATGGCGATCAGCACCGGCACCGGCGAGATGGACAGCCGCCGGGCAATGGCCAGGCCCACCGGTGCGATCATCAGCACCGTAGCCACGTTGTCCACAAAAGCGCTGATCACGCCGGCAAACAGCGCCAGCACGGTCACTGCGCCCCGCACATCCGGCACATGACGGATCAGCTGTTCCGCCAGGCGCAGGGGCATCTTGCTCTCAATAAACAGCGACACCGTGCCCATCGTGCCGGCGATCATCAGCAGCACGTTGAAGTCCACAGCGGCCAGCGCCTGCCCCAGCGAAAGCTGATAGACGCCCATCTGTCCCATCACCACAAAAATAGCCGCTCCCGTCAGCGCTGCCAAGGGGCGTCGCTCCGGCCAGGCCAGCATCGCCACATAGGTGGCGGCAAATACTACCAGTGCAAAAATCATGTCGTCTCCTGTTCTTCTGTGCCGGGGTCCTCGTCCACCATGCGGTAGCCGACCCCCAGTTCATTTAAGATGTACGTGTTGCTGCCGGGCCGACTGCCCAGCTTTTTACGGATATTGGCCATATTGACCTGCAGCTTTTTGGTGCTGCCGCAGTCCATATCGCCCCAGATAGCCCGAACAATGGCGGCATAGGTCATCACCCGGCCTGCATGTTCGGACAAAAAGGAAACAATGTTGTACTCTGTCTGGGTCAGTTTGATCTCCTGCCCGTCCACAAATACCTTGCGCCGCTCGTGGTTGATCTCCAGTCCTTGGGCGCGGAACACGCCCCCCGGTGCCGTTCCCCAGCCTCTGTGGCCGCTGCGCAGCGCCGCCCGGACCCGGGCCATCAGCTCCCCGGTGCCAAAGGGTTTGGTAATGTAATCGTTGGCTCCCAGATCCAGCGCCTGGATCTTATCCTGCTCGGTAGTGCGGGCAGACAGCACGATGATGGGTGTCAGGGTCTTTTTGCGCACCTGACGGATCATCTCCTGTCCATCCCGATCCGGCAGTCCCAGGTCCAGGATCACCAGATCCGGCGTGTGGGAGGCAAACAGGGTCAGCCCCATGGCGCAGGTATGAGCCACCAGCGCATGGTAACCGCTGGTCTCCAGCAGCGTCTCGATAAAGCTGCTGATGTTGCTTTCGTCCTCCACCACCAGGATCTTGAACTTGTTATTGCTCATCTTGCACTTCCTCTGTTTGATTGATGTCGGTCAAAAGCCAGAAGCAGATCTTCGTCCCCTGCCCGGGCTTGCTCTCGGCCCAGATCTCGCCGCCATGGGCTTTGACGATAGCGGCGCACAGCGACAGACCAATGCCCATGCCGTGGCGGCTGCTGTCGGCGGAGCTGCTGGCAGCTGTGCCGGTAAACAGGTTCCGCAGCTTGTCTTTGGGGATACCGCAGCCATCGTCCTCCACCGCAAAAACAGCCTTCTCCCCTTCTGCCGTGACCCGCAGGATCAGCCGGGTCATCCCCTTTGCATGGTAGACCGCATTTTCCAAAAGATTGGTCAGCACCTGTTCCATCAGCATGGAGTCCATAGGGATCACAATAAAATCCTCCGGGATCTGCACCTCCACCGCCTGCCCCGGACAGTGCTTGCGGAACTTGAGCACCACCGTATCCACCAGTTCCTCCAGCACGGTGGGCGTTTTCTGTACCGCCGGGCCCTCTCCCCCGATGCGGGTAATGGACAACAAGTTTTCTACCATCTGGTTCAGCCATTGCGCATCGGCGCAGGCTTCCCCCAGCAGCTTCAGCTTCTGGCTTTTATCCAGCGAGTCGTAGCTCTCCATTACGGTGGAGCAGGCCCCATAGATGGAGGTAAGCGGCGTGCGCAGATCATGGGACACCGCCCGCAGCAGATTGGCCCGCATGGTCTCCTTTTCCGTCTCGGCCCGCAGTGCTTCCTGGCGCTTGATCCGGGTCGTCAGTGTGCTGGTCATCACCGAAACAAACAGCATCACCACGCCGGAAAACAGGTTCTCCGGCACGGTAAAGTTCAGCTCCAGATAGGGGGAACGGAACGCAAAGTTTACCGCCAGCACCCCCAGCAGGCTGGCTGCCACCCCCCAGAAGTACCCCTCTGTGTACAGAGACACCAAAAAAGCCCCCAGCAGAAACACCATGGACGCAACGCCGTCCAACCGCCCTGTGATCCGCTGGATGGTCGCCACCAGCACAAAGGCTGCAAACAACGTCCCGGACAACAGCAGCAAATCCGGCAGCGCTGTTCTCCTTTTCATGTCATCTCCCCTTTTCAGATATGATTGCCCAATATAGGATTATACCACAACAAAGACAAAAATACAGCTAAGTTTGGCGCCGCCGGTTGATTTTCAACCCTCGCCCCGCCCCAGTCTCTCCCCGCCGTCTGCTTTGGGCACAAGCGCCGCCCCTATTTATTGCACGGTTGTAAACCATTGTTAATTTTTTGAAAATTCAGTTACTGCCGTCTGCAAACCTTGTCATTTTATGTTATAGTTAGTATGGTATGAAACCATTCTATCATCCCGCTCTCCGCCCATTACCCGGTTTTGCCGGGGGCATGGTCCGCCGGAGGCGACCCCATGCAAGGAGGCGACACTATGGAGCACTTTGTAGAATTTGAAGAGGTCTCCAAATATTATCAAACGGGCAGCGTCAAGATCGCCGCTGCCGATCATCTCAACTTTTATGTAGACAAAGGGGAATTCTGCATCATCGTCGGCCCTTCCGGCGCCGGCAAGACCACCCTGCTGAACATCCTGGGCGGCATGGACAGCTGTGATGAGGGCAGCGTCTGGCTGGACGGACGGAACATCAGCCGTTTTACGGACAAGGAGCTGACCACCTACCGCCGGTATGACGTCGGGTTCGTGTTCCAGTTCTACAACCTGGTGCAGAACCTCACCGCCCTGGAAAATGTGGAGCTGGCCAGCGAGATCTGCCGCGACCCGCTGGACCCCGCCGAGACCCTGCGCAGCGTTGGCCTGGGGGAGCGGCTGAACAACTTCCCCGCACAGTTGTCCGGCGGCGAGCAGCAGCGGGTGGCCATCGCCCGTGCCCTGGCCAAAAACCCCAAGCTCCTGCTGTGCGACGAGCCCACCGGTGCGCTGGACTACAAGACCGGCAAATCGGTGCTGGCCCTTTTGCAGAACACCTGCCGCACCACCGGCCAGACCGTGATCGTCATCACCCACAACTCGGCCCTGACTGCCATGGCCGACCGGGTCATCCAGGTGCGCAGCGGCCAGATCCTCTCCAATGAGGTCAACAAGCACCCCGTCCCGGTAGAACAGATCGAGTGGTGAGCATCGTGACAAAAAGTTATCGCAAAAATATCCTGCGGGATCTCAAAAGCAATCTCAGCCGCTTCATCTCCCTGTTTGGCATCGTGCTGCTGGGGGTCATGATGCTGACCGGCCTGGTGAGCTTTGCCCCAAGTATGCGGCTGGCCGGAGATGAATACTTTGCCCGGCAGAACGTCTTTGACCTGCGGGTGCTTTCCACCCTGGGCTTGTCCCAGGCAGACATCGACGCCATTGCCGGTGTTGAGGGCGTACAGGCTGTGATGCCGGTGCAGTTTACAGACCTGGAAGCCCGCTGGAACGGGGACGAAGAGCTGTCGGTGGTGCGGATGCAGCAGCTGCCCGCCGACCCCGTATCCCAGGACCCTGCCAACCTGAACCGTCTGGTACTGCTGTCCGGACGGATGCCCGCTGCCCCCAATGAGTGTGTGGTCCACACCATTGGCTACGGCACCCCCATCCCGGAGGGTACTGTGCTGCATCTGCCGGAGGATTCGGGCCTCGGCCGCACCGAGTTCACCGTGGTGGGCGCTGTGCAGGACCCCCAGTACATCTCCAATAACCCCGAGACCAGCACCGCCGGGGATGGCACGCTGGACCAGATCGTCTTTGTGCCGGAGGGCAATTTTACAACTGATTATTATACCGCCTGCTATATCAAGGTCGCCGGGGTGCAGGGGCTGAGCGCTTACTCCGATGAATACCAGGATGCCATGGACACCGTGGCCGACCGGATCAGCGGGATCAGCGCCGGACAATGCCAGGTGCGCCGCACCCAGCTGATCGAGGATGCCCAGCACCAGCTGGCAGATGCCAAGGCCACCTATGAGGAAAAGAAGGCGCAGGCACAGTCCGAATTCGATAAGGCCGAGCAAGAGCTTGCAGACGCCCAGCAGAAGCTGGATGCAGCCCTTGCCCAGCTGAACCAGGGCGAACAGGAGTACTCTGCTGGCAAAGCCCAGCTGGAAGCGCAAAAGGCGTCTTTGCCCCAGACCATGACCGGCGGTGCAGACCAGCTGCTCTCCGGCCAGGAACAGATGCTGCAATTTGAGGATCAGCTGGCGCAGATCGAAATGCTGGTCAATCTCAAGCAGGTCGCTGACCCGCTGCTGGATTATGCCGAGGTCGCCCTGAACAACGCCCGTCACGCTCTGGAAGAAGCCGAGCCGGACGACGAGGAGTACACCGAGCTGCGGGATATGCTGGCTAAAGCCCAAAGCGCCTACGATAACATCTATAACCAGCTGCAAGGCTACCAGCAGCAGCTGGACGAGGGCAAACGCCAGATGTTTGCCCAGGGGCTGATCTCTTCGCCCAATCTTTCCAACACAGCGCTGGTCACCGAGGCCAAAGCCGCCCTGCGTCAGATGAAACTGGCGCTGATGAGCGGTCAGCTGGATCTGAGCACCGGCGCCGCCACCGCCTACGCCGCCTTTGATGCTGCCGAGAGCCAGCTGGCCGATGCCCGCAGCAAACTGGACTCCGGCTGGGGCGAGTACCGCACCGGTCAGCAGCAGCTGGAGGATGGCCGCACCGAATACCTGACCCAAAAAGCCGATGCCGAACGCCAGCTGGCCGAGGGCTTGCAGCAGATCCACGATGCAGAGGAACAGATCAGCGAGATCGAATCCGGCGAGTGGTATGTGCTGGACCGCAACAGCACGGTGAGCTTTGTCACCTTTGCGCAGTATGCGGACCGCATGGAAGCCATCGCCCGGGTGTTCCCCATCTTCTTCTTCCTGGTAGCGGCTCTGGTGGCTACCACCACCATGACCCGTATGGTGGACGAGAACCGCCTGCAGCTGGGCACCCTGAAAGCACTGGGTTACTCCAGCGCCAGCATCTCCTCCAAGTACCTGTTCTATGGCGCTGCTGCCAGCCTGCTGGGCAGTGCCGTGGGCATGGTGCTGGGCTTCATCGTGTTCCCCTCTATTTTGTGGGAAGCCTACAAGATGCTGTTCCAGCTGCCCACCTTCCACCTGCGGTTCTACCCCGGCCTTGCTGCCATTTCGGTCCTGGTCAGCACCGCCATCATCGGTCTGGCCACGCTGGAAGCCTGCCGGGCCAGCCTGCGGGAAAAATCCGCTGCGCTGCTGCTGCCCCGTGCCCCGGTGGCCGGCAAGCGCATCCTGCTGGAGCGCATCACCCCGCTGTGGAAGCGGATGAGCTTCTCCCAAAAGACCACCGCCCGCAACCTGTTCCGGTACAAAAAGCGCTTCTTCATGACCGTGCTGGGCGTGGCAGGCTGCACCGCCCTGCTGCTGATCGGCTTCGGCATCCAGGACTCCATCCTGCCCATGGTGGCCAAACAGTCCACCCAGCTGACCCACACCGACCTTACCGTCTCTTTGAACAGCAGCCAGGCACTGGAGCTGGAGAACGGGCTGGCGGATAAGCTGGAGACCAGCGACGCCGTGGAGAGCTGGGGCGCTTTCTACACCCACAACGTAACTCTGCGCAGCAGCCAGGTAGATGAGACCGTCACCGCCACTGTGGTGGGTGCGCAGGACCCCAGCCAGATGACCCGGTATTTCACCTTCCGGGACCGCAAGAGCGGCGAGGGCCTGCCCTTTGAGGCCGACAGCGTCATCCTTACCGAAAAGAACGCTGAGATGCTCAAGCTGTCCGTGGGGGACACCCTGACCGTGGACAGTCCCTCCGGCGGACGGGTGGATCTGGTGCTTACCGGCATCGCCGAGGACTATATCTTCCCCCGGCTATACCTGTCGCAGCAGAGCCTGGAGACCCTGCTGGGCGAGCAGCCGGAGTGGAACACCGTATTCGGTCAGACCAACTGCGCCGATTCGGACCAGGAGGACGCCCTGCGGGCCCAGCTGCTGAGCTGCAACTACGTCAGCAGCGTATCCTTTACCGAGGATCTGACCCGTATGTTCAACAACATGGTCACCAGCCTGAACTATGTGGTCATCCTGATCATCTTCTGCGCCGCTGCCCTTGCAGCCGTGGTGCTGTACAACCTGATCAGCGTCAACCTGGCCGAGCGCAAAAAGGAGCTGGCCACCATCAAGGTGCTGGGCTTCTACGACAAGGAGGTCTACCGCTACATCTTCCGGGAGATCGAACTGCTGAGCCTGATCGGCGCTGCCGTGGGTCTTTTGTTGGGCACCCCGCTGCATCAGTTCATCGTGCGCACGGTGGAGATGGACCGGATGATGTTCATCCGCTCCATCTCGCCCCTCAGCTTTGTGTATAGTGTGGCTTTGACCATGCTGTTCACCTTTGGGGTATGCTTCTTCATGCGGCTGCAGGTCAAGCGCATCAGCATGGTAGAAAGCATGAAAGCACCGGAATGACCCCTGCGGCAATTCACAAAAGCTTCATAGAAAGAGCATAATTTCGCAGAATTTTCGTGATACTATAATGGCACAGGGACGCGGGGCCGCAACCGCACCCCTGCACATGATTCCTCCTACACCAAACCAAATACCGCAAACAAATTGCCCCCGCTGTGTACCGCAAGCACAGCGGGGGCAGTTTGCATCCATAGGGTGCCGACCGCTCTTTTATGCCGGACGCCCCACCGCCGCCTTTTGAAATTTATTGTATTTTATAGCTTTTCATCTGCACATCTTTCATGTTTTCAGCCCCTGCAAATCTCTTGACTTGCGCAAAAGGCTATGCTAAACTGAACCCACTTCCAAAACATTTTGACCAAATGCAACGAAGGGGAAAAACCGGGTCATGGTCTGCGTACAGAGAGCTGCCGGATGGTGCAAGGCAGTGCGGATGGTCCCGTCTACTGGCCCCTGAGCAGCCAGACTCAACCGGCATACGCCTTAGTAAGCCTGGACGGAAGCCCACCGTTACCCGGGCAGCGATTCGCCGTGCAAGCGGCCGATCGTGCTGAGGGGCTGCACCAATACCGTGCAGCAACGAGAGTGGTACCGCGGGCTGCCTTTTATACGCTATTTGATGGCTCCCGTCTCTCAAAGGATGAACCTTCCTTTGAGAGACGGGAGCTTTTTGTTTGCCAACACACCGGGGAAAAGGAGACCAGAAATGATGGACGCCACCAAGTACGCACCGGGTTATTACCCGGCTCCCGCCGGCTACGACAGCTGGGTGAAAAAAGACCATATCGAGACCGCCCCCGCCTTTTGCAGCGTGGATCTGCGGGACGGCAACCAAGCGCTGATCGTCCCCATGAGCCTGGAAGAGAAGCTGGAGTTTTTTGACCTGCTCGTAAAGATCGGTTTTAAGGAGATCGAAGTAGGCTTCCCCGCCGCAAGCGAGACCGAGTATGAGTTTCTGCGCACCTTGATCGAACAGGACCGCATCCCCGCCGATGTCACAGTGCAGGTGCTGACCCAGTGCCGGGACCATATCATCCGCCGCACCTTTGAGGCGGTAAAGGGCGCCCCCCGGGCGGTGATCCATTTCTATAACTCCACCTCCTCGGCTCAGCGGGAACAGGTGTTCCATAAATCCAAAGCCGAGATCCAGCAGATCGCTGTGGACGGCGCAAAGCTGGTGCGGCAGCTCAGCCAGGAGTACGAGGGCAACTTCCTGTTCGAGTACAGCCCGGAGAGCTTTACCGGCACCGAGGTGGACTATGCCGTCGAGGTCTGCAATGCCGTACTGGACGTGATGCAGCCCACCCCAGACCGCCCCATGATCATCAACCTGCCGGTCACTGTGGAGATGAGCATGCCCCACGTCTACGCCAGCCAGGTGGAGTATTGCTCCCGCCAGCTGCACTTCCGGGACAGCGTCATCCTCTCTACCCACCCCCACAACGACCGGGGCACCGGCGTCGCCTGTGCCGAGCTGGCTGTGCTGGCAGGTGCCCAGCGGGTAGAGTGCTGCCTGTTTGGCAACGGCGAGCGCACCGGCAACGTGGATGCCGTGACCCTGGCCATGAACCTGTACAGCCATGGGGTAGACCCCCGGCTGGATTTTTCGGATATGCCCGGCATCTGCCAGGTGTACGAGCGGGTGACCCGGATGCATATCTATGAGCGCACCCCCTATGCCGGGCAGCTGGTATTTGCCGCCTTCTCCGGCAGCCACCAGGACGCCATCGCCAAGGGCATGGCCTACCGCAAAGCCCAGGGCGAACACCGCTGGACCTGCCCCTATATCCCCATCGACCCCCACGACATCGGCCGCACCTATGATGCAGACGTGATCCGCATCAACAGCCAGTCCGGCAAAGGCGGCATCGGCTTCGTGCTGGAGCAGAACTATGGCTATAACCTGCCCCCCAAAATGCGGGAGGCGCTGGGCTACAAGGTCAAGGGCGTGTCCGACCGCCGCCACAAGGAGCTCAGCGCTGCGGAGGTGCTGGATATCTTTGAAACCTCCTACCTCAACAAGACCACCCCGCTGGACGTAGCAGAGGCCCACTTCGCCCAGGTCAACGGCATCACCGCCGACGTCACCCTGTGCCTGAACGGACAGCGCAAGCAGGTCACTGCGGTGGGCAACGGACGTCTGGACGCTGTAGCCAACGCCATCCAGAGTGCCACCGGCCTGGACTTCCATCTGGAAAGCTACGCCGAGCACAGCCTGGACCAGGGTTCCACCTCCCGCGCTGCCTCCTATGTGGGGCTTACCTGGGGGGATGGTACCGCCAGCTGGGGCGCAGGCTCCCACACCGACATCATCGTGGCCGGCATCCGTGCCCTGGTCAGCGCCATCAACAGCAAATGAAGGGAGAGCATCATTATGGGAATGACCCTGACGCAAAAGATCCTTGCCGCCCATGCGGGCCTTGCCGAGGTCAAGGCCGGGCAGCTCATCCGCGCCAAGCTGGACATCGTGCTGGGCAACGATATCACTACCCCGGTAGCCATCAACGAGTTTGAGCGTGCCGGGTTCGACAAGGTATTTGATAAAGAGCATATCGCCATCGTACTGGACCACTTTGCCCCCAACAAGGACATCAAAAGCGCGACCCAGTCCAAACAGTGCCGGGAATTTGCGAGCAAATACGATATCCTCAACTTCTACGATGTCGGCGAGATGGGCATTGAGCACGCCCTTTTGCCGGAAAAAGGCATCGTCACCGCCGGGGACTGTGTCATCGGCGCCGACAGCCACACCTGCACCTACGGCGCCCTGGGTGCCTTTTCCACCGGGGTAGGCTCCACCGATATGGCCGCAGGCATGGCCACCGGTACAGCCTGGTTCAAGGTCCCCTCGGCCATCCGGTTCGTACTTACCGGGGCCCTGCCGCCCCGGGTCAGCGGCAAGGATGTGATCCTGCACATCATCGGTCAGATCGGGGTAGACGGGGCGCTGTACCAGTCCATGGAGTTCACCGGACCGGGTGTGGCCAGCCTGACCATGGAGGACCGTCTCTGCATCTGCAACATGGCCATTGAAGCCGGTGCCAAAAACGGCATCTTCCCGGTGGATGCGGTGACCCGTCAGTATCTGGCTGGCCGCAGCCAGCGGCCGCCGGTGTTCTACGAGGCCGACCCCGATGCCGTGTATGAGCAGACCATCCAGATCGACCTGTCTGCGCTGGAACCCACGGTCAGCTACCCCCACCTGCCGGAGAATACCCACCCCGCACGGGAGGGCAGCGGCATCCGCATCGACCAGGTGGTGATCGGCAGCTGCACCAACGGCCGGCTGGAGGATATGCAGGCTGCCTACGAGATCCTCAAGGGCCGCCATATCGCCAAGGGCGTACGGGGCATCATCATCCCGGCCACCATGTCCGTCTATCGGGAGTGCATCCTCCGGGGATGGACCACCGCCTTTATCGATGCCGGGTGCATCGTCTCCACCCCCACCTGCGGCCCCTGCCTGGGCGGATACATGGGCATCCTGGCTGAGGGGGAGCGCTGTGTGTCCACCACCAACCGCAACTTTGTGGGGCGCATGGGCCACGTCAAGAGCGAGGTCTACCTTGCCTCCCCTGCTACCGCCGCCGCCAGTGCTTTGACCGGCTATATCACCGACCCCCGCACGGTCTGAGAAAAAAGGAGGAGCGACCCCATGAACGCAAAAGGTTCTGTTTTTAAGTATTCCGACAACGTGGATACCGATGTGATCATCCCCGCCCGGTATCTGAATACCCAGAACGCCCAGGAGCTGGCTGCCCACTGCATGGAGGACATCGACAAAAACTTTGTGCAGCGGGTGCAGCCCGGGGATGTGATGGTGGGCGGATGGAACTTTGGCTGCGGCTCCTCCCGGGAGCACGCCCCCCTGTGCATCAAAACAGCGGGCATCTCGGTGGTCATCGCCAAAAGCTTTGCCCGTATCTTCTACCGCAACAGCATCAATATTGGGCTTCCCATCCTGGAGTGTCCGGAGGCTGCGGATGCCATTGCCGCCGGGGACACCGTGCGGGTGGACTTTGATACCGGCCTTATCACCGACGAGACCACCGGCTGCAGCTTCCAGGCGCAGCCCTTCCCGCCCTTTATCCAGGAGATCATTGCCGCCGGCGGGCTGATGAACGCCATCCAAAACCGCCAGCCGGACCAGTAAAAGGAGGGCCATATGGAAAAGACCATCGCTGTTATCTGGGGCGACTGCTCCAGCCCTGAGATCGTTGCCCAGGCGGTGCGTGTGCTGGACCGCATCGCTGAAAAATACGGCCATACCTTCCACTATGTGGACACCGCTATGGGGGGCGAGGCCATTGATAAATACGGAGACCCCCTGCCCCAGCAGGAGCTGGACAAATGCCTGGCGGCAGACAGTGTGCTGCTGGGCGCCGTAGGCGGCCCGAAGTGGGAGGGGCTGCCCGGCCCGCAGCGGCCGGAAAAAGGGCTGCTCCGGCTCCGTGCAGGGATGGGCCTGTACTCCAACAACCGCCCCGCCCGCATCTGGCCGCAGCTTGCCCCCGCCAGCCCGCTGAAACCGGAGATCGTGGCCAAAGGCATCGACCTGATCATCGTGCGGGAGCTGACCGGCGGCGTGTATTTTGGAGAGCACCGCACCGACACCCTGCCCAGCGGCGAAAAACAGGCCGTGGATCAGATGCCCTACTCTGAGCAGGAGATCCGGCGCATTGGCCGCATCGGCTTTGAAACAGCCCGCCAGCGCCGCAAAAAGCTCTGCTGTGTGGATAAAGCCAACGTACTGGACACCAGCCGTCTGTGGCGGGCTGTGATGCACCAGCTGCAAGCCGAGTATCCGGACGTAGAGTACAGCGAGATGTTCGTGGACAACTGCGCCATGCAGCTGGTCAAGGACCCCAGTCAGTTCGACGTGATCGTTACCGAGAATATGTTTGGAGATATCCTTTCGGACGAGGCATCCATGATCACCGGCTCCATCGGCATGATCCCCTCCTCCTCTCTGGGCGACGGCACCCGCGGCCTGTATGAACCTATCCACGGCTCCGCTCCGGACATTGCCGGCAAGGACATCGTCAACCCCACCGCCTGCATCCTCTCGGCGGCCATGATGCTGCGCTATTCCTTCGGTATGCGCGATGAAGCCCAGTCCATTGAGGACGCCGTGGCCAGCGTTCTGGACAAGGGCCTGCGCACCGCCGATACGATGAGCGATGGCTGCACCTGCCTGGGCTGCGCCGCCATGGGCGATGCCATTCTGGACTGCATCTGAACCCTCTTATGGGGGCGCAGGAGCTGCCCGGCATACGGGTGCTTCCCCTTTTGCAAGAAAAAAGAACAAAAAAACATTTCACACGGCCCGTGCAGATGCACGGGCCAAAGTTTTTGCGCATCGGGCCGGGGCGAAGCGCTCTGTGAGGAAAGACCGAAAAAACAGCCTTTGTCCCCCTTGCGCCTTGCCGCAGTTATAGGTGAACAAAATTCATTTGACAAATCAATTTTAGTATTCTATACTAAAATTCCCGCATCCATGCCCACTGCATGGCGGGAGTACAAAAAGGATAGGAAGTATATCGTCATGCTGACTTTGGATAAGATCTACCACGCCGCCTTTGTGCTCAAAGACGTTGCCCGCCGCACCGACCTCATCGAGGCCCCCCGCCTGCACTGTGACTGCCAGCTCTACCTGAAAACCGAAAACCTGCAGGTCACCGGCAGCTTTAAGGTCCGGGGCGCTTACTATAAGATCAGTCAGCTTTCAGAGGAGGAGCGTGCCAAGGGTGTCATCGCCTGCTCTGCGGGCAATCACGCCCAGGGCGTGGCGCTGGCAGCCACCCGCCGCAGCATCAAAAGCATCGTCTGCATGCCGGACGGCGCCCCTTTGATGAAGGTAGAAAACACCAAAAACCTGGGCGCAGAGGTCTGCCTGGTACCCGGCACCTATGACGACGCCCACGACAAGGCAGTGGAACTGCAGGCTGAGACCGGCATGACCTTTATCCACCCGTACGACGACGAGCAGGTCATTGCCGGGCAGGGCACCATTGGCCTGGAGATCCTGGACCAGCTGCCGGATGTGGATGCCGTGATCGTGCCGGTGGGCGGCGGCGGATTGATCTCCGGCGTAGCCTTCGCCATCAAGAGCCTGCGTCCGGAGGTCAAGATCTACGGCGTCCAGGCAGAGGGTGCGCCCAGTATGTACCGCTCCCTCCATGAGCACCGCTACCAGACCCTGAACGCCGCTTCCACCTTTGCGGACGGCATCCAGGTCAAGACCCCCGGCGAGCTGACCTATCAGCTCTGCGAGGAATATGTAGACGATATCGTCACTGTATCTGAGGACGAGACCGCTGCGGCCATCCTCTCCCTGATGGAGAACCAGAAGCTGGTCGCAGAGGGCGCAGGCGCTGTGCCGGTGGCCGCCGCTTTGTTCCACAAGCTGCCCCTGGCAGGCAAAAAGGTGGTGTGCCTGGTCTCCGGCGGCAACATTGATGTAAACATCCTGAACCGGGTCATCACCCGCGGCTTAGTGATGAGCGGCCGCAAAGCCAACCTGACCATCGCCCTGGAGGACCGCCCCGGCCAGCTGGAGCAGGTAGCCCGCATCGTTTCCCGCTGCGGCAGCAACGTGGTGTCGGTGCTCCACGATGGTTCTGACCCCAATATGCCCATCTCCAGCTGCTTTTTGAAGCTGGCTTTGGAGACCCGGGACGCCGCCCAGATCGAGCAGATCCGCCAGGAGCTGGCCCGCGCCGGGTTCCAGCTGGTCTCAGAGCGTGTCTGAGCCAGCATACGCCGTTTGCCCAAATAAACAAAAAAACCAGGCAGAGAGCTTCTCTGCCTGGTTTTTTGTTGTTCGGTTCACTTCTGCACGCCGCTCTCGCACTGCTCGATGAACTGCTTTGCCACCCGGGGGCTGCGTCCCCCGGCCCGGATGGCAAACGCCTCGGCCTTGACCAGCAGCTGCTCCATCGGCATCTCAATGCCGTGCTGACGGGCCAGCTCGGTCAGAATGGCCTCAAAGCGGGCCTTTTCCGGCCGCTGGAAGGTCACCGTCAGCCCAAAGCGGGCAGAGAGGCTCATCAGCTCCTGACGGGTGTCCGCCTCGTGGATATCGTCCCCGGTGCGGTCGGTCAGGGTCTCCTTGACCAGATGGCGGCGGTTGGAGGTGGCATAGACCGCCAGATTTTTGGCCCGGCCGCCCACGCTGCCCTCCAAGATCGCTTTCAGCGCTGCAAAGTTGTCGTCGTTGGCGGTAAAGCTCAGATCGTCGATGAAAAGAAGGAACTTCAGCGGGTTGTCTGCCAGCTGGTCCATCAGTTCCGGGATCTGGTAGAGCTGATTTTTCTTCACCTCCACCAACCGCAGTCCCTGGGGTGCGAACTCGTTGGCAATGGCCTTTACGGTGCTGGATTTGCCGGTGCCGGCATCTCCGTACAGCAGCACGTTGTTGGCCGGCATCCCCGCCAGCAGGGCACGGGTGTTGGCGATCACCTTTTCCCGCTCCCGCTCATAGCCGGGCAGCTCCTCCAGCCGCTGGGGGTCCGGGTATTTCACCGGCACCAGCTGGCCGTTTTCCACCGTAAACACATGGTACTTGGCAAACATCCCGTAGCCTTTGCGTCCCACCTGGCTCATACGCTGGGCATATGCCGCAGCCAGATCCACAGCGCTTGTCTCCCACCGGGGCAGAAACTCCAGCGCGCGGCGGGTATCCTCCCCCGCTTCCTCCAGCAGGTCATCCAAGGTCAGGCCGCAGGCCGCCTGCAGCAGCGCCAGCTCCCGGTCCAGAGCCGTCTGCAATACCGCAGGCAGCGCGCCCTGGGCAGCCCGGCGCACACAGACCGTCTCTGCCTCCAGCACGGCAGCGGAGAGATAGGCCGACAGATCGGTGGTATGGGCAAACAGCTCCCCCTCCATCTGGGCCACTGCACGGCTCAGCACTGCAGGCTGCTCCGGCTTCTGCCCCAGCAGACCGATCAGCTGTTCCAGCGCCGCAAACACCGGGTCCTGTCCCAGTGGACGGAACACCACCAAGCCCGACAGGCGGGTCTGCCACTCCTTGTTCGTCATACCATCCGCCTCACTTCAGCACTGCGCCCAGGTTTGCACTGGTGACCATCCGGGCATAGCGGGACAGCCAGCCGGTGCGGATATTGGGTTCCGGTGCCTGGTACTTTGCCAACCGCTGCGCCAGCACCTCCTCCGGCACCTCCAGCGTGATCTTGGCATGGGGGATGTCGATGGAGATGGTATCCCCTTCTTCCACCAGGCCGATGGGCCCGCCGGAGGCAGCCTCCGGGCTGACATGGCCAATGGCAGCGCCGCGGGATGCGCCGGAGAACCGGCCATCGGTGATCAGGGCCACCGTCTTATCCAGCTTCATGCCTGCCAGAGCAGAGGTGGGGTTCAGCATCTCCCGCATACCGGGGCCGCCCTTGGGGCCTTCGTACCGGATCACTACCACATCACCGGGCACGATCTTGCCCGCATAAATGGCGGCAATGGCCTCCTCCTCGCTGTCAAATACCCGGGCCGGGCCGGAATGGCACTGCATCTCTGGCGCCACTGCACTGCGCTTGACCACGCATCCATCCGGGGCCAGGTTGCCCCACAGGATCTGCAGGCCGCCGTTTTCCGAGTAGGGGTCCTCAATGGGGCGGATGGCCTTGGTGTCCAGGATGCGGGCGCCCTGGATGTTCTCCCCCAGGGTCTTGCCGGTCACGGTCAGCACATCCAGATCCAGCAGGCCCTTTTTGGCCAGCTCCGCCTGCACCGCCGGGATGCCGCCTGCAGCGTACAGATCCGGCATATGGGTAGGCCCTGCCGGGGCCAGATGGCACAGGTTGGGGGTCTTTGCACTGATCTCGTTGAACAGCGCCAGGTCGATGGGCACACCGGCTTCGTATGCGATGGCCAGCAGATGCAGCACCGTATTGGTGGAGCAGCCCAGTGCCATATCGCAGGTCAATGCATTGCGGATGGACCGCTCATTGATGATCTGCCGGGCGGTGATGCCCCGACGCACCAGATCCATGATGGCCATACCGGCGTGCTTGCCCAGCTGCAGCCGCTTGGAATAGACCGCCGGGATGGTGCCATTGCCCGGCAGTGCAATGCCAATGGCCTCGCACAGGCAGTTCATGCTGTTGGCGGTGTACATACCCGAGCAGCTGCCGCAGCTGGGGCAGCAGTTGCAGGTGCAGTCCTCAAGCTGGTCGGCGGTGATCATCCCCGCCTTATAGGCGCCCACCGCCTCAAACATCTTGGAAAGGCTGACTTCCTCGCCGCCGTAGCTGCCCGCCAGCATCGGCCCGCCGGAGCAGACCACAGCGGGCACATCCATGCGCACCGCTGCCATCACCATGCCGGGCACGATCTTATCACAGTTGGGCACCAGCACCAGGCCATCCAGCTGGTGGGCCATCAGCATGGTCTCTACACTGTCGCAGATCAGCTCCCGGGATGCCAGCGAGTATTTCATGCCCACATGCCCCATAGCAATGCCGTCGCACACGCCAATGGCGGGCAGCAGCACGGGGGTGCCCCCGGCCATCCGCACACCGGCCTTGACGGCATCCGCCAGTTTGTCCAGGTTCATATGGCCGGGCACGATCTCGCTGTACGCCGACACCACACCGATCAGCGGACGGTCCAGTTCTTCAGGGGTATAGCCCAGGGCGTAGAACAGGCTGCGGTTGGGTGCGCGCTCCGAACCTTTGGTCACATTATCGCTTCTCATAATCTCCTCCTGAAAAACCCTCTCTGCCCGCTCTGCGGCAGCAGGCGCGGACCGAGAGGGCCGGTTTTAGGTGTGTATCAATGGGGGGTGCAGCTTACTTCTTCAGCCAGCTCATCATGCCGCGCAGCTCAGCGCCCACCTTCTCGATGGGCAGCTCTGCCTCCATGCGGCGCTTTGCCAGGAAGTGGACCTTGCGGCCGCCCTTGTCGCTCATCTCGGCCAGGAACTCGGAGGCAAAGGTACCGTCCTGGATCTCGGTCAGCACCTTCTTCATCTCCTTGCGGGTCTCCTCGGTGATCAGGCGCTTGCCGGTGCGGTAGTCGCCATACTCTGCGGTGTTGGAGATGGAGTAGCGCATCTTGGAGAAGCCGCCCTCGTTGATCAGGTC
>UQGD01000023.1 GCA_900540455.1 uncultured Faecalibacterium sp. | reverse complement strand
CGGTGTTGGAGATGGAGTAGCGCATCTTGGAGAAGCCGCCCTCGTTGATCAGGTCCACGATCAGCTTCATCTCATGGCAGGTCTCAAAGTAGGCCATCTCAGGGGCGTAGCCTGCCTCCACCAGGGTGTCGAAGCCTGCGTGGATCAGCTCGCACACGCCGCCGCACAGCACAGCCTGCTCGCCAAACAGGTCGGTCTCGGTCTCCTCCTTAAAGGTCGTCTCCAGGATGCCGGCCCGGCCTGCACCGATGCCGCAGGCATAAGCCAGAGCCAGCTCCTTAGCCTTGCCGGTGTAGTCCTGCTCCACACAGATCAGGCTGGGCACACCGTGGCCCTCCACATACTGGCTGCGGACGGTATGGCCGGGGCCCTTGGGGGCGATCATGATCACGTCCACATTCTGGGGTGCCACAATGGTCTTGAAGTGGATGTTGAAACCATGCGCAAAGGCCAGGGCCTTACCCTCGGTCATATAAGGCGCCACCTGCTTGTTGTAGATATCGGCGCACAGCTCATCCGGCACCAGCATCATTACGATATCGCCAGCCTTGGCTGCCTCTTCCACTTCCATCACCTGGAAGTTCTCATGATCCTGGGCAAACTTTGCGGCCTTTTCCCAGTGAGCCGAGCCTTTGCGCAGACCCACAACCACGTTGACGCCGCTCTCTGCCAGGTTCTCAGAATGGGCGTGGCCCTGGCTGCCAAAGCCGATGACTGCGACGGTCTTGCCGTCCAACATTCCCAGGTTGCAGTCGGAATCGTAATATTTCTTGATGGCCATGATCGTAAACTCTCCTTTTTTGTGTTGTTTGTAAGGCAAAAGCGTTATTTCATTCGCTCAGTCGGACGCCGCCCGGCGTCCCAGGGAGCGGAGATGCGTATTTTTCACAGCTGCTCGCTGCGTACCTCCTGCGGAGGTTTCTGCATGTGCTGGTGCATCCCGCCCCGCTCCAGGGCGGTAACACCGGTGCGGCACTGCTCCAGGATCTTGTACCCCTGGAACATCACCAGAAATGCGTTGATCTTTTCCGGCTTGCCGGTCAGCTCAAACACCATGCTGTCCGGAGACAGGTCGATGATCTTTGCTTTGTAAATGTTCGCGATCTCCTGCAGCTCGGCCCGGCTGTGGACATCCGCTGCCACCTTCAGCAGCAAAAGCTCCCGCTGCAAGGTATTGGCAGTCTCCAGCACAAAGACCTGGCGGGTCACCTCCAGCCGCTCGGTCTGCAAGACCAGCTGCTGCAACTCTTTGCCTGAGCCGGAGACCGTCACCGTGATGCGGCTGACGGTGGGGTCATTGGTGGCCGACACCGTCAGGCTGTCGATGTTGAACCCTCTGCGGCAAAACAGGCTGGATACCCGTGCCAGAACACCGCTGTGGTTTTCCACCAAAAGGCTGATCACCTTGCGCTGTGCAGAATCCATATCCCAGCGCCTCCTCTCAGTTCAGGATGATATCGTTGATGTCGCCGCCGCCGGGGATCATGGGCAGCACCCGCTCGTCCTTATCGATCAGGCACTCGATCCAGGTGGGGCCTTTCTGGGTCAGGGCATCCGCCAGCGCCGCCCGGAACTGCTCCAGGTTCTGGCAGCGGTATCCCTTAAGGCCAAATCCCTCGGCCAGCTTGACAAAATCGGTGCGGCGATGGGGGTCGGTCTGGGAATAACGCTTGCCATAAAAACTGGTCTGCCACTGCCGCACCATGCCCAGCACCTGGTTGTTGAAGATCACCGTCACAATGGGCAGCTCATAGCTCACAGCGGTGCAGGCTTCGTTCAGGTTCATGTGGAAGGAACCATCACCGGTAAACATCACCACTCGCTGGCTGCGGCCCAGAGCCATCTGGGCGCCAATAGCAGCTCCGTACCCAAAGCCCATGGTGCCAAGGCCGCCGCTGGTGATGAATCCCCGGCTTTTTGCATGGCGCAGATACTGTGCTGCCCACATCTGGTGTTGTCCCACATCGGTAACATAGACCGTTTCGGGGCCGCACTGGTCGCACACCTCTCCGATCACCTCATGGGGCATCAGCCGGCTGGGGTCGGAGGCGGGGTGGTAGTCCCGCTTCTGCCACGACTGGATCTGCTCCATCCACTGGGAATGATCCTGCTGTTTCAGCTGGGGCAGCATAGCCCGTAGCACATAGGCGGCATCTCCGGCAATGGCCAGGTCCACCTCCACATTTTTGCCCAGCTCGCTGGGGTCGATGTCGATCTGGATAATGGTGGCCTGTTTCGCAAAGGAGCGGGGGTTCAGGGCGACCCGGTCGGAAAAGCGGGTGCCCACAGCCAGCAGCACATCGCACTCGGACACCGCCCGGTTGGCGGCATAGCCGCCGTGCATGCCCAGCAGGCCCAGGTTCAGCGGGTCGCCGTAAGGCACCACGCCTGCGGCCATCAGGGTGTAGGTAGCCGGCAGGCCCGCCTTATGCAGCATCTCCCGCAAAGGCTGGCAGCTGGCTGCCGCCCGCACACCGCCGCCAAAGTACACCAACGGCCGCTCGGCAGCGTTCAGCAGGTCTGCCGCCCACTGGACCTTCTGGGGGTCAAAGGTGGTCACCGTGCGGACGGGCTCCGGCTGCTGGGGGGTAAATTCACACACTGCAGCGGTGATGTCCTTGGGGATATCCACCAGCACCGGACCTTTGCGCCCGCTCTGGGCAATGCGGAACGCCGCCCGCATGGTGTCGGCCAGCTCGCTGACCCGGCGCACCGTAAAGTTATGCTTGGTAATGGGCATCGTGATGCCCTCGATATAGGCTTCCTGGAAACTGTCGCTGCCCAGGCTGGGGGTAGGCACGTTGCCGGTAAAGGCCACCATAGGCACCGAGTCCATATATGCAGTGGCAATGCCGGTGACCAGGTTGGTCGCACCCGGCCCGCTGGTGGCCAGCACCACACCGGTGCGGCCGGTAGCACGGGCATAGCCGTCTGCTGCATGCGCCGCCCCCTGCTCGTGGGCGGTCAGTACGTGCTGGATCCGATAATCGTTGCGGTACAGCTCGTCATACAGGTTCAGCACCGAGCCGCCGGGATAGCCAAAAATCGTATCCACACCCTGCTCACAAAGCACCTCTACAAAAATCTGAGAACCGTTCAGCTGCATAAATCATGCCTCCCCTGGTTTTTATGTTGGTATGCTCGTTTTGGGGGACTCATCCGGCCTGCAAGGCCGCTGTCTGGAAAGAAAAAAGCCTTTGTCCCCTGTATGTTCAAGAGACAAAGACTCTGCAATACACAAAGTTCTCTGCGGTACCACTCTCGTTGACGCATATCTGCGCCCGCTCATGGACTTCTAGCAAAGTCCTGCACGATAACGGGTGCTTCCGGCGGTGCTTAATCAGGTCGTGCGGACCCTTTCAGCAGGCTGCTCCGGGAGGATTTCCCCACAAAGGACGTCTGCTGCCTCGCATCTCCCGGCAGCTCTCTGAAAGACGAATACCCTGCGGTACTTTTTCCCTTCTGCGCATTTGTTGAGACCAATTATAATGGCAATCCGGCCCAAAGTCAAACAACGTTTTGTAAAGTTTCTCATCATAAAGATGAATAAAATTGAATACAAGGACCTGCATTTCCGCCTCTGAAAAGCCAAAAAACGGCGGGCATCCAGGATGCCCGCCGCATACAGATTTTTTTACAAAATACTCTTAGCTGAATAGTTTTTTCTTGTTGTGGGTGTATACCGACAGCACCAGTCCCACGCAAAGATACAGCATCATTACCGAGCTTCCGCCTGCGGAGTAAAATGGCAGCGTCACGCCGATGACCGGCAGCACACGCAGGTTCATACCCACATTCACCAGGATCTGCGCCATCAGCGCACCGCCGATACCGGCACAGATAAAGCTGCCCAGCAGGTCCTCGCTGCGGGCACCGGTGATAAAGGTCTTGACCACGATGGCAAACAGCACCCCCAGCACGATGCAGCAGCCTACAAAGCCCGCCGCATTGCCGATCCAACTGAGGATAAAATCATTGTGGGCGTTGGGCACGCTGTAATAGCTGCCGCTGAACAAGCCATTGCCAAAGATCCCGCCGGACCCCAGTGCGATCTCTCCCCGCTGCTGCTGATAGATGATGTTTTTCCACACCGTTTCGCTGGGCGCCCAGCCGGTGGTATTCTCCGGGTCGATGACGGCCAGGATGCGGTACCACTGGTACCCCTTGCCGATCTTATCGCTGAAAAAGGCAAAGGCTATCCCCATTGCCCCGGCCATAGCCGCCAGTGCCCCAAAGATATACTTCCAGCTCAGCCCGGCAGAGAACATCATGCAGCAGGCGATGATGCAGTAGATAATGGCGGTGCCGTCGTCTCCCTGGATATGGATGATGGCGACCGGGATCAGCAAATGCAGCAGCAGCTTTGCCAGCTCCTTCGGCTCGTTGATACGGGAGCGCACATTGTTCAGGTGCATCGCAAAGGTCAGGATAAAGCTGATCTTTGCCAGCTCGGTGGGCTGGAAGGTAAAGCCTCCCAGCTTATACCAGGAATAGTTATCGGTGTCACCGGCATTGAAACCGATGGTCAGGGGGCCGATCTTGACATTGCGGATCACCAGCGTGGGCAGCACCATGCCCCAGGTCAGGGCAACGTGTACCGGCCAGACCTTGACCAGACTCCGGTAATCGATATTGGAAAGCAGCACCGCTCCGGTCAGCCCCAGCACCGAAGCCGCCGCCTGCACCATGGCACGGCGGTAGTCGCCAATGCCCACGATCTGCCCGGTGATCTCATCCACCGCAAATCCATTGCCCTGTTTGGCCGCCCAGGATGCCAGCGCCAGCACCGCCATGATGCTGCTGAATACACATAAGGCCAGATAGATCCGGTCGGTTCGCTTAAAATATCGCCGTATGCTCTCCAAAAAAGCACCGTCCTTTCGTTTGTTCCGTCTTTGTTCTCTAGTATACCGCGCCGCACCCGCCGGCGCAAGCACAAGCAGGGGTTTCTTTTGCTGCCGTGCCGTATCCTGTGCGACCGGCAGCAAAAAAAGATGCAAAGATCCATCCCTCCCTTTTTCGGCAGCGGAGCCGCTTTTCTTCTTCAAATCCACGATGGCAGGTGCAATGCCCTGCTGCAGCCGTTTCCAAACTTTCCCGCATGTGAGAGCTTTGCAAAATCCTCTCCCATCGCTTGACAAAGCTCCGTCTGAATCCTACAATGGAGATATTCATGGACTTTGTCCATCGTTTTTGTGCGGGCCATGCCCGCACCCTTCGTGGAGGACTCCAACGTGATGAACACCCCTTCGACCTCTTCCTTCCGCCGCATGGTCTGCGCTGTCTGTGCATTGGCCCTGCTGCTGACCGTTTTATCCGGCCCGGCTGCCTATGCTGCCGCGCCGCAGGACCCCCCTGCCGCTCTGACCGCTGCCGAAGCACAGCAGATGCAGCAGGCAGACCAGGCGGTCTCTGCCTTGACCGACAGCCCGGAATTTGCCGCCCTGGAGCCGGAAGCCCGGATGCAGGCTGCGGTGGACTGCCTGCGCCAGCTCTCCGAGGATGGCCTGGTGCAGCCCGGCTCCATCTATGCCGATATGGAGAACGATCTGGTCTCCTACGCTTACACCTGCGGCGCCTGGGGCGGCGTCCTGCTGGAGACCCCCGAGCTTGAAAACTTTGAGCTGGGGGAGCCGCCTCTTTCCCCCGCTCCATCCCGGGCGGGCACAAGCGGTTCCGCCATGGTCTACTATGCCTTCGACGATGCTTCCAGCAGCACCCGTTACCCTTATTATGCTTATATGCAGGCGTTTTGGACCGCTCTTGGGCTGGACACCCGGATGGACTCGGCTGTAACAGTGTCGGACCTGCGGCAGATGGACCGGTACGACCTCTGTGTACTGAGCGCCCACGGTGCGTACTATACATACCAGACCGGCCTGCTTTTGCGGCGGCTGCGCACCCAGCCGGTGATCCTGCTGACCGAGCGCTCTACCTTGTATAAAGATCTGCTCTACGGCTTTGACCTGCTGTGCCACCGGGTCATCAAGGTCAACGGGCGCTACTGCATCACGCCGGATTTCTTCCGCTCTGCCTACTGGGGCGGCCGGCTGGACGGCACCATCGTGTATTCCGAGACCTGTGAGTTCTACGGCGTGGACGGCAGCGTGGACCTGGCCATGGCCGATGCCCTGCTGGCTGGCGGCGCAGAATCCGTGGTGGGCTTTGTCAACAACGTCTATGCCGTTTATGCCCGCAGCATGCTCTGGGCCACGGTCAACTTTATGATCGCCGGAGACCCTGTCGCCACTGCGGTACAGCGCTCCATGGACCTTTACGGCACCGATGACCTGATCTGGTATCACTCACAGGGCGGACGGCGGCCCCACGCTGCGGCAGCCTATCCCCTGATCCAGGGCCGGGCCGATGCTGTCCTGCCCACACTCCCGGCGTCCGCTCCGCAGCAGGCTGCCTGAACCGCTTGCAGCTGCACGGAAGCGGCCTTTCCCCCCAAAAAGAATTGCACTTTTCTATATTTTATATTATACTGAGGGATGGCGGGGACGCCGTCCCCCTTTTTTATGATAGAGGTAACGACCCATGTCTGAATTCATCACCCATTCCCGCGCCGAGACTGTGGCGCTGGGGCGGCAGCTGGCCGCCGTTCTGTCCCCCGGGACGCTGGTGGCTTTTACCGGCGGGCTGGGCGCTGGCAAAACTGCTTTTTGTGAAGGGCTGGCCGACGGCCTGGGCTGCACCGACCCAGTCAGCAGCCCCACCTTTGCGATCGTGAATTATTACCGCGGCCCACGGCCGCTGGCGCATTTTGACCTGTACCGCATCTCCACTGAAGCCGACCTGTGCGCCGCCGGCTTTTATGATTATCTGGACGAGGGGGCCGTGGTGGCCGCCGAATGGAGCGAGAACTTTGCCGACCTGCTGGCTTTGGAACACCCGGTACGGGTGGACATCCAGCGTCTGGACGAGGAGACCCGCCGCATTACCATCGAGGGGGCTGCGCTATGAATATTTTGGCCGTTGATACTGCGGGCAAGACCCTGGGGGTCGCCCTGATGCAGGACGAGCATCTGCTGTACGAGTGCAGCCTGGATGCAGGCCATACCCACAGCGAGACACTGATGCCCTTGGTGGACCATTGCCTGCACCTTTGCGGCATGAAATGCGCTGATATCGACCTGTATGCCGTCAATGCCGGGCCGGGCAGCTTTACCGGGCTGCGCATCGGCCTGGCTGCCGTCAAGGGGCTGGCCTTTGCCCACAATACCCCCTGTGCGCCGGTTTCCACGCTGGAAGCGCTGGCCTACGCCCACAGCGGCGAGGGCACCGTGGTCTGCGCCCTGGATGCACGCCGGGCGCAGGTGTACAGCGCTGCATTTGACCTGGCTACCCACCAGCGGCTGATGGAGGACGGGGCCCGTGCAGTGAAAGATCTGGCATCTTTTGTGCAAAATTGCAAAAAGCCTGTGTTTTTTGTTGGTGACGGGGCTGCTCTGTGTTATAATGAATACAGCCAGATCCCCGGCGTGCTGGCTGTGCCCCCTGCACTGCGGACTCCCCGCGGCGCTGCGGTGGCAATGGTGGGCCGTCGGATGGCCCAGGAAGGGCTGGCTGTGCCCCCGGAGGCTCTGCTGCCGGATTATCACCGGCTGAGCCAGGCCGAGCGGGAACGCGCCGAGCGGCTGGCCGCCCAAAGCCCACAGAATGGATGAGAAAGGACGTTTCTTGTTATGGCAAAACCCATTGCAATGGCTGCCGACCACGGCGGCTTTGAACTGAAGGAGGCCGTAAAGGCCCATCTGGAGGCCCAGGGCATCCAGGTGATCGACTTTGGCACCCACAGCACCGAGAGTGTAGACTACCCGGACATGGCTCTGCCTGCCTGTGACGCTGTGGTCAGCGGTGAGTGCGAGCGCGCCCTGCTGTTCTGCGGCACCGGTGTAGGCATCAGCATGGCAGCCAACAAGGTCAAGGGCATCCGTGCCTGCTGCTGCTCGGACAGCTTCAGCTGTGAGTACACCCGCCGCCACAACGACGCCAACGCACTGTGCCTGGGCGGCCGTGTGGTGGGCGCCGGCCTGGCCTGCCAGCTGGTGGATCTGTTCCTGTCCACTCCGTTTGAGGGTGGCCGGCACGAAAACCGGATCGCCAAGCTCACTGCTATCGAGCAGCGCTGAGCCCCATGTTTGTCAGATAAATTTTTTATATACTAAAGGAGCGTGTTCTTATGACCCCTATGATCGTTGAGCATCCCCTGCTGCAGCACAAGATCAGCCTGCTGCGCAACAAACAGACTGGCACCAAGGAGTTCCGTGACCTCGTGAGCGAGATCGCCACCCTGCTGTGCTACGAGGCTACCCGCGACCTGCCCATGGAGGAGGTCGAGATCGAGACCCCCATCACCATGGCAAAGACCAAGGTGCTGGCAGGCCGCAAGCTGGCCCTGGTCCCCATCCTGCGGGCTGGCATGGGCATGCTGGACGGTATGCTGACCCTGCTGCCCGCTGCCAAGGTGGGCTTCATCGGCCTGTACCGGGACGAGACCACTCTGCAGCCTGTGGAGTACTTCTGCAAGCTGCCCCTGGATATCGCCGAGCGTGACGTGATGGTGCTGGACCCCATGCTGGCTACCGGCGGCAGCGCTATTGACGCCATCACTCAGATCAAGAAGCACGGCGCAAAGCGCATCAAGTTCATCGGCCTGATCGCTGCACCGGAAGGCATCAAGGCTCTGCACGATGCACACCCTGATGTGGATATCTACATCGGCGCACAGGACACCTGCCTGAACGAGAACGGCTACATCGTCCCCGGTCTGGGCGACGCCGGCGACCGTATCTACGGCACCAAGTAAGACAGCTTTCCGCTGCTGTTTATCTAAAACGTAAAACTCTCCCCCTGGCTATCCCAGGGGGAGAGTTTTTTGCATCTTATGGGGCGTATGCGGATGGGTTTTCTACCATTCTTTCAAGCGTGGTGGAAAACTCAGCGGCCGCGGCCGCCGCCGCCGCCATGGCTGGAGCCGCCACCCATACCGCCAAAGCTGCCGCCGCCTCCAAAGCCGCCGGAACGTCCGCCCCCAAAGCCGCCAAAGCTGGAGCCGCCGCCCATGCCGCCAAAACCGCCAAAACCGCCGCCATAGGGCGGACGGCGGGGCGGACGAGGCGGGCGCCGGGGTCCGCGGGGCGGGCCCCAGCACCAGAAAGGCCCAAAGCAGAAGTTCGTCCGCCGTCCAATGGGCGCAAACACCGCATTCATGACCACCCAGGCCACCATCAAAAACAATGCGATGTCAAACAGCACCGCAAAGAAGCCCGGTCCCTGGGGTTCCGGCTGGGGCTGATAGGACCCGCCGCCGGTCAAAGAAGTGCCATACACTCCCGCAATGGTCTGCGCTGCATTCTGCGCACAGATCTCCACTGCATCGTCATAATCCTGGCGGGCAAACGCAGTCTCCATAGTCTGCGCAATGGCGCTGGCCTGCTTATCCATGGTCGTATTGCGGAATCCATCGCCAATAGTCAGATAGTAGTCGCCGTCTTTGTACAGCGGCGATTCCATCACCAGCAGGATCAATACGCCGTTGTCCTCTTTTGCGCTGCCGATGCCCCACGCATTGAAGGCTTGGACAGCATATTCCTCTGTGGAAAGATTGCCGGTGTATTCTACGGTCAGTACACCGATCTGCGCTCCCTGGCAGTTGGCCTCCAGCTGACCGTTCAGCTGCTCTACCAGCTGGACCGTGTTCTGGCTCAGCACACCTGCCTCATCCACCACACACTGTCCCTTGGGCAGCTCCGGCAGCTGGGCTTTTGCAGCCAGTGCCGGGGTGGCCAGAGCCAGCAGGCTCAAAGCCAGTGTGACTGCCAGCGCAGCCGTCTTTTTCAGGCGCTGCATCATACGAACTGCTCCACCTCCTGTACGCCGAACAGACCTTTCAGCACTGCAGCCCAGCCGCCGGAGGTCTTGTTCTGATAATCGGAAACCGCCTTATTATACTGCAGCTCTCCCAGGATGGTGCCGGCACTGTTGAACTGCCCATACTGTCCCTGCACCGCTCCCATCTTCATAGGGTCTTCCGCCCGCTGCTGCAGCGCTGCGTACAGCTGGTCGACTGCCGCCCCCAGAACTGCATTGGCTTCGTACATCGTGTGCATCCCACCGGGCGCTTGCGCGTTGGCACGGCAGGCCGCAAACTGCTGCAAAGCAGTCTGCGCCGCCTGGTACTCCGGGCTGTCGGCCAGGCCCTGATTCTGGGCGGTGGTCAGCACATTGGCTGCCGTATTCTCCCGGACAGCCAGCTCCTCGCTGAGGGTGTACCCCCCGTCTGCCGGCACACCGACCGTATACCAGTTCTTTGCTTGGTTGTAGGCCCCCCGGAGCTTTGCTCCGCCCAGGCCCACTGCGCCGCCCAGCATCAGCACCAGGCACAGCGCCACAGCCACCACCGGCTTTGTCAGCGGGGCAGGCAGATGCGCCTCTGCTGCTGCCAGCCGACGCTGTAAGGGGGTCTGGACAGGCGATTCGCAGGCATCAGCCGTTCCAAATGCCTGGGATGCAAAGCCCGGATCGGACCGGTCAAAATCAGCATTTGCCATCTTAGTTGCGGATCTCCATCATCTTTTGTTTCAGCTCGTCCTCGATGCGGGTCAGCTCCTGCTGTGCTGCCGCCCGCTTTGCCCGCCCCTCGGTCTGGATCTTGTTCAGCTCGTCCAGCGTCTCGATCAGGCTCTTGTTGGTCTGCTGCAGGGTCTCGATATCCACCACGCCCCGCTGCGACTCCCGTGCCGTCTCCAAGGTGCCCATCTTCAGGGCATCAGCGTTCTTTTTCAGCAGCTCATTGGTCATGTCGGTCACAGCGCGCTCGGCCTGCATTGCCTGCTGGCTGTGTGCCAGACCCAGCGCCAGCACCATCTGGTTCTTCCACAGGGGGATGGTGTTGACGATGGTGGACTGGATCTTCTCCGCCATCATGGAGTTATTGTTCTGCAGCAGACGGATCTGGGGCCCCATCTGCAGGCTGATGTTCCGGGTCAGCTCCAGGTCATAGAGCTTTTTCTCAAAGCGCTCGCACTGGTCGGACAGGTCACGGGCTGCCTGGGCATCCTCCGGCAGGCCGGAGGTGCGGGCTTTTTCCATTGCCTGCTGCAGCGCACCGGTGCGCACGTCGGCCAGCTTCTGCTTGCCAGCCAGGATATACATGCTCAGCTCCTTGAAGTAGGCCATGTTCAGCTCGTACATCTTATCCAGCATGGCAATGTCCTTCAGCAGCTGGACCTGGTGTCCCTCCAGCATAGACTGGATGTTCTCCACGTTGGTCTCGGCCTTATCGTACTTGCTCTTCAGCGCTGCGATCTGGTTGGACTTTTTCTTAAAGAAGCCGAACAGGCCCTTTTCCTCTTCCTCTGCGTCAAAATTCTTCAGCTCGCCGATCAGGTCGGTGATCATCTCGCCCACCTCGCCCAGGTCTTTTGTGGAGACCTTGGCCAGAGCTGCCTCGGAGAAATCGCCGATTTTTTTCTGGCAGGCAGAGCCATACTGCAGCACCTGCTGGCTGTTGGTGATATCGATCTTTTGTGCAAAGCTATCCACCATCGCCTGCTCCTCCGGGCTCAGGCGCACAGCCTGCGGGTCCGGAGCCACCTGTTTTTGGGGCTGGGGCGCCGCCAGGTCCTCGGCCGGGTCCAGGGTCAGCGTGGGGGTGGCGGGGGCATCCAGGTCAAAGTTCAGAGTGTTGTTATCTGCCATCTTGATTCCTTCCTTTCTTTTATGAGCGGGCAAGGGCCTCAGTTGTCCAGTCCCTGGCTCTTCATCATACTGCGCAGGACCGTCAGATCTGCGGACAAGTCCATGCTCTCAGCCGCATACAACGCATCCAGCTGGTTTTCAAACGCTGTGGCGATCGCAGCGGCGTTGTGCTCCACCTCCGAGCGAATGGCAGCCGCATTTTCTCCATGGACGCCCTGCCGGGCCATTTTTGCGTACTGTTCCAGCACATTGACGGCATCCGGCAGATAGTAGTTTGCAAACCGCCGGGCCTGTTTTGCCTTTGCCGGGGTCTGCTCCACGGTTTCCACAATCGAGCGGCCTGCTTTTTCCATGCGGTCCATCGCCGCCGAAAGCTCCGGGTCCGGCAGCGCATCGTTCAGCAGATGCAGGCGGTCCAGGTCTTTCTGGATCGCCGCCAGCATCTGATCCACGTCCCCGTCTCCGGTATGGAACGGCACCTGTTTTTCAAGGATGCGGGGCGGGCAGACCCGTTTTGCCGCCACAAAAACGACAGCTGTCCCCGCCAGTGCCACTGCCAGCGCCCACAGCCGGTACACCGGCAGCACAGCACACAGCAGCACAAAGGCCAGCCCTGCCCCATAGATTGGCAGCACGCTGGGCTTTTGGATGCGGATGATCTTGCTCATGGAGTATCCCTTTCTGCTTTGAGGCGTAGTGCGCCCTTTCTATTCCTGATACCATAATAAAGCCTTTTGTCCAAAAGGCAAGCATTTCATGAAGATTTTACAGCTTTGCAATCATTTGTTTTTTGTGATCCAAGGTCCCAGCGCTGCGCCCCATATTTCCGCCAGTGCCTGGGGCGGACAGGCAGCGTTGGCCGGGCTGGTGCTGGGCAGCCGCACCGCCGCAAGGCCGGTCACAGGCTGCACATACTTGGTGTACATCTTCCAGGCTGCCGTCCCATTGCAGAACACTGCCTGAATGGGGGCGCCTTCCAGCAGCGCAGCAAAATCATTGGGCACCGGATCCCGAATCGAAGCATCGGATGCGCCGGTGATGGTGCAGCTGGCCAGCACATCCCACAGCGCCAGCCCATGGTCCAGGATCAGCCGCTGCTTTGCCGGGATATCCTCCCGGGCGGGGACGGGCGCCCCGCAAAGAGACGCCAGCATCGGCCAGAACCGGTTGTTCGGGTGCCCATAATAAAACCCCATCTCCCGGCTTTTGGGGCTGGGCCAGCTGCCCAGGATCAGTGCCCGGCTGCCCGGACCGTACACCGGTCCGAAGCTCATCTTCCCCCTGCTTTCTGGATGTTCTCCCAGGGGGAGCCCAGCTCCCGGCCGGAAGGCTCTGCCCGGGGGCCATCGAACCACAGCTCCCGGATCAGCGCAGCCACGCCGTCCTCCCGCACATCCCCAATGATCCGGTCAGCGGCTGCCTTGGCATCCGGCGTACCGTTGGACATACAGCAGCCCAGCCCCGCAGCGGCCAGCATCCCGCAGTCGTTGGCAGAGTCCCCTGCTGCCACCGTCTCTGCCAGGGTCAGCCCCAGCTGTGCGCACAGGTCAGCCAGCCCGGTGCCTTTGTCCATGCCGCCCCGCACGATATCGTAGTAGCACAGACCATCGGCATTTTTCGCCCCTACCATCATAAAATGCAGCTCCAGGTAGCCATATTTCTGCTGGAACTGCTCCACTGCCGGCGGCGGCAGCGCTGCGAATGCGGCATGGGGCATATCCACCAAATGGCGGTCCTGGTCCTCTCCGTCCAAGCAATCCAGCCCGGCGCTGTTCATCTGCTGGTAGCATTTGTGCAGATAGTCGTGTTCGCAGTAGGCGTAGTACGCATCCCGGAAGTTGAACTGCAACGGATAGTTATAATCCTCGCAAAAATCCACCAGTGCATACATTTCCTCGTTGGTCAGCGGGTGCTCTGCCACCAGCGCCCCCTTTGCATCCACAACACAGGCGCCATTGCAGGTGATCGCATAATCAAAACGAATACCTCCCAGCTGGCCCGGGGTGGAAATAGCCGGATAGGAGCGGCCGGTGCTCAGCACAAAAAGCCCCCCGGCCTTCTGCATCTGCTTCACCGCCTGCACCACCCCGGGGCGAGGACGCCCCTCCCCAAAGGGCACCAGCGTGTTGTCATAATCACAGGCAAGCAGTTTATATTGCATAGCGTCATTCTCCCTTAAATGAGATGATATAAAAAATCAATTTATAGTATAGCACAAAGCCCCTGCTTTGTGGGCAGAATCTTTTTTGCAAAAAGCCTATTCTGCAAAAACTGCGTCCCAACGGTTGAACCCAGCCCCTCAGCGCGGTATAATAAAAGCATCAACAGAGTAAGGCCACGCGCGTTAAGTGCCGCATCAACGGGGAGTTGTGCTGCGGACGAAGGGAGACCCGCGGTGCGCGGCCTGCATCCCGCTGCTGCATGGACCTGGGCGCGGGCTGGTCTGCCCTTTTTTTGCGCAGCCCGGCCCGGAAGTGAACGCTGTTGGAGTCACGCCCTTCTTTGTGCGGTCTGTCACAGAGGAGGGCGTTTTTGTGCGCCTTCTTCCCAAGCTTTCTGATCTATAGGAGGAAGTGTACGATGGATCACAAATCCAAGACCTCGGTGCGCACGCTGACCGTGCTGGCACTGCTGACCGCTATGAGCATCATCTTTGCAAGGGTGTTCACCATCTCCACCGGGTTTGTCCGGTTCAATCTGGGGGCGCTGCCGGTGCTGCTGGCCGCTGTCCTGTTTGGGCCGGGCGGCGGCTTTGCCGTAGGTGCGCTGGCCGATATGATCGGCGGCGTACTGTCCGGCTACGCCATCAATCCCCTGATCACCCTGGGTGCCGGTGCAGTGGGCCTGGTCACCGGCCTGGGCTGGCGGCATCTGCCGGGCAAGAACCTGACCCTTCGGCTGGGCATCAGCATCCTGCTGGGGCGGTTTGTAGGCTCCATGGTCATCAATTCCCTGGCACTGCACCTGTTCTATAATTATCCGTGGTCGGTGCTGGCCGCCCGTATCCCCAACGCTTTGGTGCTGAGCGTCATCAACACCCTGCTGATGCGTCTTTTGCTGCAGAACCGCGCCCTGATGCGGGCCGTAAAAAAACCGTAAAGAAGGTTCTTTTTCATGGATTATACCTCTGCTTTGGCTTACATCCACGCCGTTCAGTGGGTAGGACATAAACCCGGCCTGAGCCGTACCCGCACCTTGCTGGCTGCCCTGGGCGACCCCCACAAGCAGCTCCGGTTCGTTCATGTAGCGGGCACCAACGGCAAAGGCAGCACAGTCGCCATGCTGTCTGCCTGCCTGCAGGCCGCCGGATACCGGGTGGGGATGTTCACCTCCCCTTTCATCAACCGCTTTAATGAGCGCATCCAGATCAACGGCCAGTCCATCCCAGACCAGGACCTGGTAGCGCTTGTGGAGCGCATCCGCCCCACTGCCGACAGCATGGCAGATGTGCCCACCGAGTTTGAGCTGATCACCGCCCTGGGGATGCTCTATTTTGCGCAGCAGCACTGCGATATCGTGGTGCTGGAGGTGGGGCTTGGCGGCACTTTGGACTCCACCAACGTCATCGACCCGCCGGAATGTGCTGTGATCACCGCTCTGGGGCTGGACCACACCCAGCAGCTGGGGCCGACCCTGGCCGATATTGCCGCTGCTAAGGCCGGCATCATCAAGGAGGGTTCGCCGGTGGTCAGCTACGGCGGTGTTCCCGAGGCCGACACGGTGATTGCCGCTGCCGCTGCCGCACATCACGCCCCCTTGACTACGGTGGATCTCAGCCGCCTGCACATCCGACAGGCCGGACTGGACCAGGTGGAGTTCGACTTTGACGGATTGGAGCATCTTACCCTGCCCTTGGTGGGCAGCTACCAGCCCTGTAACGCCGCAACCGCCATTACCGCACTGCGGGCCTTGCGCAGCCGGGGCTGGGATATCCCGGACCAAGCCATCCGCCAGGGTCTGGCCACAGTGCGCTGGCCCGGCCGGTTCGAGCTGCTGCGCTCCTCCCCGGCCTTTATCCTGGATGGAAGCCATAATCCGCACGGGATGCAGGCCACGGCCCAGAGCCTGCGGGACCGCTTTCCCGGGGAGAAATTCGTTTTCTTGGTCAGCATCATGGCCGATAAGGACGTAGACCAGATCCTGGACCTGCTGGCCCCCCTGGCCCGATGTTTTGTGGCCGTGGCTGCAGACCTGCCCCGGGCCATGCCCGCCCAGGACCTGGCCCGGGAGATCTGCGCCCGAGGCGGTCAGGCCCAGCCCGCCGCTTCCATCCCGGAAGGGGTGGCCCTTGCCGTACAGCTAGCCGGGGATGGCCCTGTGTGCGCACTGGGCACCCTGTATTTTTCCGGAGATGTGCGCCGCGCTTTTCAGGCACTGTGCGCCGAGGGGTAAAGCCCCCTGTTTTATGCGGAGTCCTTCCCCGGAATCCGGACGAGACCTCCGCTGCAACTGCTAAAAAAGACCTCCCGGCTGTTCGGAGCCGGGAGGTCTTTTTGGCTGTAAGAGGTAAAAAACACAAAAACCCGCCTGGCAGCGGGTTTTTGTGTATAGAGGGGTGGGAAAGTATATAAAGAAGTGAATCTCAATAGAATAAAAACGCCGCCGCTGCGGGCTGCATCTGCAGTCAGCCGCGACTTTGTATTTTGTATTATACCCATTTTTCTTTTGTTGTCAAATCTCTTTCCTGTCATTTACTTTATTATCATCCTTTACTTTTGGTCCGAAACTTTATATAATTAAGAGGGCCAGGGTTTTCCCCAGGCTTTTCCCTGTTTTGTTGCTTTGTTACAAGTTAAAACTTCATTTTCTTAAAATTTTATGGATTTCAACAGATTTCAAAGGAGATTCCGTCATGGATGATTTAGATCGCAAGATCCTTAGTTTGCTGGTGCAGAACGCCCGCATGCCAGTCAAGGAGATCGCAGAGCAAGTTTCTCTGACCAGTCCCGCCGTGTCCAGCCGCATCCACAAGATGGAGACCGACGGCATCATCAATGGCTATACCGTGCTGCTGAACCGCCCGGCGGATCAAGTCTATGTGGATGCCCTGATCAGTCTTTCGGTCGCCCCCTCCCACCGGGAGGAGCTGCTGGCGCTTTTGCAGAGCAGCCGGGAGGTGCTGCAGTGCTACCACGTTACAGGCGCCTACACCTTTTTGATCAAGGTCAGCTGCAGCAGTATGCCCCAGCTGGAGCATCTGATCATGGAGTTTCAGAAGCTGGGCACCACCAGCACCCAGATCATCCTCTCCACCCCGGTCAACCATCGAGAGCTGGATGTGCTGCTGCCGTAAAGAATAATCGATCCGTGTTTACTCACAGCTCTTGTCTATTCCTTGCTCTTAACTGTGAACAGTTTATAATATAATGTTCTCCCCTTCTGCAAGGACTTTTCTTTTAGATAAATTAACCGCCTCCACAGTATCGAGTGGAGGCGGTTATTTATCTTATATGTGTCAGATATTTATGATATTATCACCAAAGGTTATCGCAATTACAGATTTGCCAATGTTTCCGCAACGTTATATCCAAAGGTAACGCAGCGGCTATGGCTTAAGCAGTTCTCATTGTGGGGATACGTCCCAGAAAACATACTTCCCGATACATTACCGATGGCATACAGACCTTTAATCGGCTCCGCATTGGTATTCAGAACCTCACTCTTATCTGTGATCTGCAAACCGCCTGCGGTACACAATGCACTTGCCATTTCCTTCGTAGCATAGAAAGGTGCTGTATCAATTTTGTGCATCATTTTTCCGGGGAAGTGGAAATCCCGATCCTCACCAGCATCACACATCTCATTCCAGTGCTTTATCGTGGAAACAAAAGCATCTGCGGGCACTCCCATCTTTTGGGCCAGCTCCTCCAATGTATCTGCCTTAAGGGCCTTGTCACTGGTAGCTGCGCCAGCCCATACCTCCTTTGGCCCATAGCAGCTCGAAGAAGGTGTCCAGATACTGCTCACAATATCCATCACATTGGCATCCACAATATAAAAATCATATGCGCCAGGCTGTGCCTGAATAGCATTGGACAGGTGGTTATAAGCCTCATACTCTGCCGTAAAGCGTACACCTCGTTTGTTTACTCGCAAATAAGGCATCAGCTGCTCCGGATCCAGCATCAGCGGATGGGGATACTCATCCTCCATTGCACCGATTGCCTTTGCCATTTCATGTCCATCGCCAGTATTCGTTTTTGTACCGTTCATCCAGTGCCCCAGCGCCAAATCTCGGGGACGGCAGCAGGCTGCTAGTTTTTCAGGGTTGAATTCATAACCTCCTGTAGCCAGTACTACACCCTTGGTGGTAAGGTACTTCACATAACCTGCTTCTCCCTTAACAATAGCTCCCACGACCCGATCCTGCTCCGTCACCAGCTGTACAACGGGCGTGTTGAAAAGCACTTTTGCGCCTGCCTTCTGAATCTTCTGCTGAAGTTTTGCGCTGATTTCTTCGGTCGTAAGGGGAATATTAAAGGATGTATTCCAGCTGCGCGAGAGACTAAGCTCATCATATGCCGCATTAAAGTCCCTAAAATCTCCTGCGTTAAACGTCAGGAAATAGTCTTCCAGTGGCACATCCAACTCATCCAAGAACCAGTTGACTGCCTCATCGCAGGTATCGATCCACTTCTGATAGATCGTCTGTTCCCCACGGTAAGAGCAGTTGACCATTGCATCATCCAGCCACTGTTTTGTGTCAAAAGTCACTCCAAACTTTTCATGTACACGGTCATGGAATGCACCCATTGTGGCACTGCGCCACGTGGGAGAAGCGCCTTTTTCTACCGCCACCGTATGCAGACCCTTTTCTGCGCACGCAAGAGCAGCTGCCATACCGGCAGGCCCCTGACCACAGACCAAAACGTCCACCTCAATAGTCTCCGTAATCTCGCTTTCGGTAATGGTTTTCTCTACAAAAGCGATCTCTCCTCGACCAGCGGCAGTCGCACCTCCCAAGTTTTCCTCACATGCGGGGAATCCATTTTGTACAGGGAGTTCTGGCGTCTCTGATGGGGTCTCCGCTGCGATCCCCATTGCTTGCTGGATGCAAGAAGCCGCCGCCTTACGTACAGCATCCGATGTATAGGTCGCACCAGAGATTCCTTCGATTTTCTCGCTCTGTGCTTCCATTAACGCTTTTTGGAACTCGTCTGCTGCATCGCGGGCCAAATCGATCGTTTCGTTTGCGGTATCCACAACTACATTGGTAATTGCGTTCTCTGTAAAAGTCATGCTGACTGTGATATCTCCCATACCCACTGCTTTTGCAGTATATGTGCCAGGGGTGTACACTGCCGCACCAGAAGACGCCACACTAGAAGAGGCTGCCGAATTATTGCAGCCGGTCAGAGCACCTGTTGCCACACTGCTCATAGCAGCTGCGGCGGCTAATTTCAAAAAGCTGGAACGAGGGATCTTTTTCATTATCAAACCCATCCTTTCTTTTGACACATTCCTTTATACTTGTATGGGAGGTATAAAAGTTTTATACTAAGTAAAGTTTATCCTATCGTTAAGATTTTAGCAATTGAATAAAAGTTCATGCGTCACAACTCGGGATTGTAAAGAGGTGCTTTCTCATGGAATACAAACAGCTTGAATTTTTCCTCGCTGTCTGCGAGCAAAAAAGCATCAGTCAGGCTGCTAAAACCTGCTTTGTCAGCCAGCAAGCTATCAGTAAGTCAATTTCAAATCTAGAACAAGAACTCGGCGTACAGCTATTCGCGCGTTCCACCAGCGGAGTTCTCCTTACAGATGCCGGCCATCTGTTGGAACAGCAGGTCCGTCCACATTTAACTGAACGGGACAGCATACTCCAGCAGTTACGACATTTTCACGCAAAACCACAGTTGCGCATTGGTTTTTTTATGGGCCTTTTGCAGGAACTTCCGCCACACTTCTTTCCAGATTTTCAAAAGCTGCATCCAGAAGTACAGCTTCGTTACCATAGCTATACCGATACTGAAAGCGGACGAGTCTATCGAAACCATGATTGTGACCTAGTAATTACCACCTCACCTCTAAACAGCAGCGATTTTATGCAGCTTGCCCATATTGAAAGCCCTATCGGCATCATTTTCTCACAAGAAAATCCTCTCTGTCAAAAAAAAGCGTTGTATCTTACGGATCTAAAAAATATCCCGCTCATTACTTTAAATACAGAAAATCGTTCTCAAACCAAGCTGCTGGAATGTTTGCAATCTTATGGTTTAAGCATTGATAGTGTTTTAGGTGATGCTGACTGGGAGTTGACCAAGGACCTTCTCCGCCAGGGCTTTGTCTCTTTCTATGCTGGCAAGCAAAATGCCCTTCCTTCCGATCTTTGTTTCTGTTTTCTGCATGATTTACAGCTCACCTGGGAATTTTTCGTTTACGGAAAAAGAAATCAACGCATCTCTACCCTACATAAAGAACTCGTCCAAAAAATTACTGAGGCGGTTTCCACAACCTAACAAACCAGGGTGCTCCCGAGTCATACCGCCCTTTATTCGGTTTACCTCAGCTTCTTTTTTCATTTTTGAATCCGGGATGCAATAATCCAGCCGGGTGGTTCGTTTTCAGAATAAGAGCGGCGCACACGACGCATGCTTTGAATAACAGTGCCCCTCTTGGGGCACACATTATAATCATGGAACAACAGAAAGGAACTTTCATATGAAGCGTATTATTGCAACTCTGCTGGCTGGTGCGGCCCTGCTGGGCCTGGTGGGCTGCGGCGGCGGCTCTTCTGCAAACAGCAACCAGAATACGGAGCCTAAGGACTATGTGCAGATCATCCACGACGCCCGCAGCGAAGAGGATAACCAGTACAATATGATCTTTACCGAGAAGGACGGCAAGTACACCGTACAGTACGGCGGCGCAGAGGATATGGAGCCGGAGCAGGCCGAAAGCTCTGCACGGGATATGCTGATGCCTCTGCTGGGCCTGGAGCCGGAGATGTATCAGGACTTTGCCGCTTCTGTTTCGGCTATGATGGTGCGCAGCTACGGCATCGCCATCGTCAAGCCCGCTGAGGGCAAGACCCAGGATGTGGTGGACGCCCTGCAGGCCTTTGTGGACGGCCAGCGTCAGACCATGGAGAACTACCTGATGGATCAGTACGAGATCGCCAAGGCTGCTCAGGTCAAGACCCTGTCCACCGGCGAGGTCGTTCTGGTGTGCTGCGAAAACAGCGACCAGGTGCTGGCCAACATCGAAAAGGCTCTGGCTGCCTGATCTTTCCCACAAAACAGACCGTACTTTCGTGGAGCGCGCGAAAGCACGGTCTGTTTTTTTGTGCGAAAATATGCTATACTTTCGAGTACAGACAGAAAAAACCAGGAGTAAACAGGATATGAAAGCCACCATCGTCATCCCCAACATCAACGGCCAAGGCTGGCTGCGGGACTCCATCGAGTCCATCTACGCCCAGACCGAACAGGATTTCCGCCTCATCGTCGTGGACAACGGTTCTACCGACGAGAGCCTGGCGCAAGCCCGCAGCTACTGCGGCCGCCCCAACTTCACCCTGATCGAAAATGGCTGCAACACGGGTTTTTCCCATGCGGTAAACCAAGGCATCGCCTTAGCGGACAGCGAGTTCGTGGTGCTGTTCAACAACGACGCCTTTGCTGAACCGGATTGGCTGGCTGCACTGCTGCGCACCGCCCGTTCCGACCCACGGATCTTTGCTGTACAAAGCTTGATGCTGCGCCATTTTGAGCGGGACCTGGCAGACGATGCGGGGGATTACGTTACCTGGATGGGCTTTGCCTGTAAAGAGGGGGACGGACGGCTGGCCAGCCGGTACCAAAAACAGCGGCGGATCTTTTCTGCCTGCGGCGGAGCTGCTCTTTACCGCAAAAGCATCCTGGATGAGATCGGCGGTTTTGACGAGAATTTCTTTGCCTATTTTGAGGATGTAGATCTCAGCTGGCGGGCCAACAACGCCGGATATAAAAACGTGCTCTGCCCGGAGGCCCGCTGCTACCATATCTGCGGCGCCAGCACCGGCGCAGTGCGGTACAACGCCTTCAAAAGCCTGCAAAGCGGCCGCAACAGCCTGCTGCTGCCCCTGAAAAATCAGCCTCTGCTGATGCTGGCTGCCAACGCAGTACCTCTGGCCTTGGGCTACCTGCTCAAGTACTACAAGTTCCACAAACAAGGGTTTGGCGACGCCTGGGATCAGGGCATGAGGGAAGCCATTGCTCTGCTGCGGGAGGGCAAGCTGGGCAAACGTCCTTTCCGCTGGAAAGACCTGCCCAATTACCTGCTGATGGAACTTTGGATGATCTGGAACATGGTGCCCTATCTGTGGTATCGCCTTGTGGTTGTTCCTTTCCACTTAAAATAAAAAGGAGGTCCCAGTATGAATTGTCCTTACTGCAGCGCCGAGATGTCCAGCGGCTACATTAAATCTCCCAGAGAGATCTTTTGGGACACATCCCCCAAGGTCAAACTCCTGCCTGCCCAAAACGGGCTGAAACTGACTGAACCGGATAACTGGGACGGCTACTACAAGCAGGCATTTTATTGCCCTGCCTGCCGCAAGATCCTGATCGACCTTTGAACAAAAAAGCAGACACCTGCGTCCTGCAAGTGTCTGCTTTTCTTTTATAGGGCAGTCGGCTCAGCCCGCCGAGCTGTCTGCTTCGCTGGAAGCTGCGCTGTCCGCAGGGGCGCTTTTTGCTGCTGCATCTGCCTCAGCTTCCCCTTCTGCCTGCGAACTGGCCGCAGGCTCGCTGGCGACCGGAGAGCCGGATTCCACGCTGGCCATGATCGCATCCTGCACATCTGTATCCGCCATCGAGGAGGAAACGCTGCTGGAGGAGGATGCCGCTGCGCTGGAGGCAGGCTTGGTCTCGCTTTCGGTCAGGCCGGTCAGATACCAGCTGCCGCTCTGCCGCTCAAACAGATAGTCCATGTACCGGGTAGGCGTGTCAATGCTGGTGCTGAGGATGCTGTCATCCTGGCTTTGCAGCGGAATGTAACCAACGGTCACATGGAGCTTGCCGCTCTTTTTGAACAGGTCGGTAACGGTGGCCCGATAATAGCCCACGCTGCCAGTGACCGGGATCTTATAGCACTGGGTGGCATCGTCAAAAACGATCTCCATGTCCTCCATCTCAAAGCTCCGGTGGGTCAATTTGAAGCTGGGTCCCACCAGCTTTGCCAGATAGGCGTCCACATCTACCGACGGCAGAAGCAGCTGCTCGGTCTCCGGGTCGGTCGCGTAGTTTTCAAAGCCGCCCTGGGTCTCCTGGATGGCATAAACCGTGCCCCAGACTGCGGCCTCCCGCAGGGTAAGGTCATTGATATTCTCTATGCCTTCAAAAGGCAGCGGGTCAAACAAGACCAGCCCCTCCAGTTTATCTTCGTATTCCTGACGCTGTTCGGTATCGTCGAACAGTTGGGCCACGCCTTGCACACCAGTCCGCAGCACAGTGAAAGCGCCCACCAGTGCCAATACCGCAACAGCAAAGCCCAGCAGCTGACGCCATCGGCGGCGATGCAGCCGGTCATGTTCTTCTGGGGTCATATAGGTTTTCATAATCGTATTCTCCCAAGGGTGATCTGCGCCCTGCCCGCTGGCAGGCGCGATAATTTCCGGGTACTGCATCTGGCCAGGCCAGATGCGCCCCATGCGCAGGCTGACGGCGCAGCAAAAAGGCGCCGCTTTGCGCTTACCTTATCAGTATATCATATTCCACAGCGCAGCGCAAAAGCCGGGCGGTGGTTTTTTTGTGAAAAACGCCGTTATTCCCAGCTTTGCCACACCTGGGGCTGATAGCCTACCGTAGCCTGCCGGCCATTGCGCACCACCGGTGTGCGGAACAGCTGCTGGTTCTCAAACAGCTTGTCCTCCTGCTGCCAGTCCACCAAAGCCTCCAACAGCGCAAGGGTCTGCTTGTCCTTGGCATTGGGGTCTACCAGCTGCTGCCAGCCCCCCAATGCACGGCAGACGTTGTCAAACTCGCCCCGGCTCATCTCTTTTTCTTTCAGGTCGATCATCTGAAAGCGGATCCCCCGCTCTTTGAAATATCGCTGTGCCTTTTTGGTGTCAAAGCATTTTTTGGTGCCAAAGATCTGGATGTTCATGTGGTATCCTCCCTATGGGGATGCAGTGCCCCTTGTTTTGTCCAGCGCTATTGTACCATATCTGCGGCATTTTTTCTGCTCTTTCCGGCCATGAAAAATTTCTGTCAGAAAAAGTTCAAAAAACGCTTGACATTCCCCGCAGCTGTGGTATAATAACAAACGTTCCGGGCGACAAGCCCACGACACAAAAACAAAATATGCGGATATGGCGGAATTGGCAGACGCGTTAGATTCAGGTTCTAATCGGGGCAACTCGGTGGAGGTTCAAGTCCTCTTATCCGCACCAGAAAAACCAGGCACACAATGTGTACCTGGTTTTTCGTTGTGTGCGGATAAGAGGACTTGAACAGGGCTGCTCTGCAGCCGTCAGGCAGCAGAGCAGCCAACAGCCCAGTGGGCTGTTGGTTAGCCCGCGGTGGTCAACGGCAGGGAAAGTCTACCGGGAGACCGCGATCGTGTACCTGGTTTTCGTTGTGTATCCCACGATAAAACAAACAGCCCTGGCGCGGGTGTCTTAGCAAGGACACTGCGCCAGGGCTATCTGTATGAAGAAGAAAAATAAAAATGAGAATGGCAGAAATTATTTTGCGGCCCCTTCAGGGAAGATGATCTTGTTGACAAAGAAGAAGATCACCATCGAGATGCCGCCGTTGAGCACCGTGGTGCCGATGTTGTAGATGAAGTCCGGGACAAACATCCCGGCCACCGCCACCCAGATACAGTTGATGGAGTTGACGATGCAGGTGATGATGCAGAACGCCAGCACATACCAGCCGATCTGCTTTGCCAGGTTGCCCTTGCTGCGGAATACAAAGCTGCGCTGGATGGGGAAGTTGATCACCTCGCCCAGCACCATCGCCACCATGTAGGCACAGAAGTAGGGCAGCCCGCCATGGGCTGCGTCATAGCCCAGGATGTTCCATTTGAAGGTCTCGCCAAACAAGGTGATGTCAATGCCCGGCCATCCAAAGTCCACCATCGGCAGACCCGCAAAGACTTTGGGCAGAAATTGCAGAAGCAGGTATTTGAACACAGTGATAAGGTTCGAGACGATCACAAACAGACCGCCCTCCCGCACCCATTTCGCAGCGGCCGGGTGCTTGGCCGCAAAGGTATTCCAGATATTCATAAAAGATCCCTCAGCTTTTTTGCAGGCGATGTTCCAGCTGTTTGTTCAGCACGATGTTCTTAACGGCTTCGTAGAGTACCCGCAGGATGCCCAGGACCCAGAAGCCTTTCAGCTCCATCACAATGCCATCCACCATGCCCATGCTGACTGCTCCGCCGGTCATTTTCGCCATAGCCCGCAGGGGCATATTGTACTGGAACAGGATGTTCAGATCCGGCTTGCCTTTTTTGATGCTGGCTCGCAGCAGAGCACGCAGTACCGCTGCCACCAGCCAGCCCAGAGGGCTGCGGCTGTGACCAAGCTCGCCAAGGGTCATGTTCCGGTCAATGGCCACCTTATCTTCCGGCAAAGGACGGTCAAGCAGAGCAGCAAACTCCTCATCGGTAACCATGTGGACACAGCCGGACTGGTAATGCGGCAGATGAACTTCCCGGTAGGGCAAAGGTGCATCCGTCCCCTGTACCTGAATCTGTGCCGTCAGCCGGATATCCTGGCTGGATGCCCCTGCCCGCAGCTCATAGGTACCGCCTTCCACTTCCCAGTGTTGGGTCTTGACGTTCCAGTAACGGAAAGCCTTGTCGTCCAGCGGGATCTCAACCGTGCGGCTTTCCCCCGCTTTCAAAAAGACCTTTGCGAAACCCTTCAGCTCCTGCTGGGGACGGAACACCTGTGCGTTGGGTTTTGCCACATACAGCTGCACGACCTCGGCGCCGTCCGCATTACCGGTATTGGTCACGGTCAGCTTTACCCCCTCGGGTGAGGCTATCAGATCGGAATACGCAAAGGTGGTGTAGCTCAACCCATGCCCAAAGGGGAACGCCACAGGCACACCGGCCGTCTGGTAGTAGCGGTACCCCACATACAGCCCCTCCCGGTATTGCACAGCCCGGCCGTCCCCGCCAAAGTGATCCCGGGCGGGGGTATCCTGATAGGACACAGCCCAGGTCTCGGCCAGCTTGCCGGAAGGATTCTGACGCCCGGTGATCAGGTCCAGCAGCGCGCCTGCCCCCGCCTGTCCGCTGAGGGCGCCGTACAGCAGTGCCTTGCAGTCCCCCAGCCAGGGCGTTTCCACCGAAGCACCGGCGCTGAGCACCACCACAACATTCGGGTTTGCCTGCGACACTGCGTGCAGCAGTGCGATCTGATTCTCTGCCAGCTTCATGTCCGGACGATCCAGGCCCTCGCTTTCCTTGATCTCGTCCAGGCCCAGGTACAAAAGCACCGCATCGGCGTTTTTGGCCAGCAGCACAGCCTCTGCCTGCAGCGCTGCATCCGGGCGGCCATGGCGGTCAAACCCTTGCGCATAGCCGATGCACTGCAGCCCGGAATGGGCCATCATCTCTCGGGCGGTATCCACCTGGAGAGCGTTTACTGCGCTGGAACCTGCGCCCTGGTAGCGGGGCACATCGGCAAAATCTCCGATCAGCGCCACCTTTGCGCCTTTCGGCAAAGGCAGCAGATGATCCTGGTTTTTCAGCAGAACGGCACTTTCGGCCGCCGCCTGCCGGGCCAATGCATGATGTGCCTGTGCATCAAAAGTGCGGCTGTGTTCCTGTACAGCTTTATGGCCGCACAGCACCAACTCCAACAGTTCATCCACCCGGGCATCCACATCGGATTCCGCAATGCGTCCGCTGGCAACAGCAGTCAACAGCTCCCGCACAGCATCGCCGCCGGGGGCGGGCATCTCCAAGGTAGAACCGTTCTTAACGCCCAGCGCATGGTCGTTTGATCCACCCCAGTCGGTGACCACGGCACCCTCAAACCCCCACTCATCCCGCAGGATGTCCATCAGCAGGTGACGATTCTCGTTGGCATAGGTGCCATTGATGCAGTTGTAAGCGGACATGATAGACCGAGGCTTTGCCTCCCGTACAACGATCTCAAAACCGGTGAGATAGATCTCCCGCAGGGTGCGCTCGTCCACCACCGAGTCCGAGGCCATACGCCGCAGCTCCTGGCTGTTGACAGCAAAGTGCTTGGGGCAGGCAGCGATCCCGCTGTGCTGGATGCCCCGTACATAGCCCGCAGCCATCTTGCCTGCCAGATAAGGGTCCTCGGAAAAATACTCAAAGTTGCGCCCGCACAATGGGCTGCGCTTGATGTTCAGTCCGGGGCCCAGCAGCACCGCCACTTCCTGCGCAGCGGCCTCTTCGCCCATGGCGGCGCCCACCTGCTCCCCTAAGGCCGGGTCCCAGCTGCCTGCCATGGTCACAGCCGTGGGGAAACAGGTGGCCGGCACCGATGGATTCAGGCCCAAATGGTCTGCTGCACCGGCCTGTTTGCGCACACCGTTGGGGCCATCGGACAGGGTGATGGAGGGGATGCCCTTGCCAGGCATAGCCCGGGTGCCAAAGGTCGTCTTACCCGCAAGCAGCGCACATTTTTGCTCCAGGGTAAGGGTGTTGATCAAGTCTGCGTGTTTCATAGCATCATTTCCTTATTTAATAGAAACAAAGGCCCGCCGTTGATGCAGCGGGCCTTTGCATTCTCAGGTCAAATCAGACGCTGCGCTTGCACGGGGAGAACAGTCAGATCATGCCTGCTCTTCCTCTTTGCGCTTGGCATAGCCCTTCTTTACGACCAACAGCTCCACAGCTGCCAGGCCCGCAAACAGGACCACGTCCACACCGATCATCAGTTTCTCCCAACCGGGCATACCGGGGTTCAGGTTCTCCTCATAGTAAGCACGGCTGTTGGCCACGGTGTAGAGGATATTCTTGCACGCCTGCCGTGCGCTGACCAGAGCGGTGGCGCTGGTGGTATCGGTCAGGTGGTTGGTCTCGGTGTCGTAGTTCACCAGGCAGAAGTCGCCGCCATTGCGGATCAGACGGTCTGCATCCTGGTAGCCATACACACCATAGTAGTCGGTCAGGACCATGCCCACAAAGCCCCACTCACCACGCAGCACATCGATCAGCAGCTCAGGGCAGCTGCCTGCATAGGTGGTACCAATGTAGTTGAAGGCAGACATCACTGCATGGCAGTCGGCATCCTTGATGCACTTCTCAAAAGGCTTGAGGTAGATCTCGCGGATGGCCTGCTCGGTAGACCAAGTGCAGAGCATACTGGTACGGTTGGTCTCCTGATCATTCAGGGCGAAGTGCTTCATGAAGGCGTAGACGCCCTGCTCCTGAGAGCCCATGATAGCGTTGGCAGCCATTGCGCCGGACAGCACGCCGTCCTCAGAGTAGTACTCGAAGTTACGGCCGGCAAAAGCCGAACGGTGGATGTTCATAGCCGGTGCATACCAGCCGGAAACATTCATGTCGTCCGCCATCTTGCCGATGGAGGTGCCGAAGTCATGTGCCAGATCGGTGTTCCAGGTAGCTGCGATCATCACAGCGGAGGGGAAGCCGATAGAGCCCTGCTTGGTGAAGTTGTTGTTGATGGAGGCGGGGCCGTCGCAGTCGATGGCCTGAACCTTACCAATAGAGGAAACGGCAACGGACTGGAAGCCGCCCAGAGCGATCAGGCTGTCCATATCGGATACGGTCAGCTGATCGAGGAAGGCATCCCACTGGGCGTCGTTGTAATCCACGCCCACCATGTCCTTCAGCTTCAGGCCGTTCTTGGCACCGGTGGTGGGAGCCACATCGTCGGCGTTGTTGAAGTCCTCGGGGTTCCAGTTGGAGTTGTTGTAGAAGGTAGCCTTAGCCTGTGCCGGCAGTTCAAAGTCTGCGGGAGCAGCGGTAGCCTCGGCGTAGTTAGCAAAGCCGTCGGCGCGGGACAGGTAGGTCACATTGCCCTCGGCAAAGTCGAACTTGTTGTCGGCGACCTCCACATCGCTCTCACGCTTGTTGGAAGCGTCGTAGACGATGTCGGAAGCCACGTTGTAGACCTTGGAGTCCAGAACGGTGTGGGAGTCGGCGTTGATGCTGATGACGTAATCGCCCTTTTCCAGCACATAGCAGCCCTTGCCGTAGGTATCGTAGGAGGCCATATCCTCGGCCTTGAAGGTAACGGTGACGTTCTCGGAAGCGCCGGGAGCCAGTTCAGAGGTCTTTGCGAAGCCGATCAGGTTTGCGGAAGCCTTCTCGATGCCGCCGTTGGTGTACGGAGGATTGTAGTAAACCTCCACGACCTCCTTACCGGAGGCAGAACCGGTGTTGGTGACGGTGACATCCACGGTGATGGTGCCGTCAGCTTCGGTAACGCTGTTCAGGGTCTGGGTGAAGGTGGTGTAGCTCAGGCCGCGGCCGAAGGGGTACACCACAGTCTTGTCGTAGTCGATCAGGCCCTCTGCGGCAGCAGTCTCGTAGAACTTGTAGCCCACATAGATGCCCTCAACATAGTTGACAAAGGCGGGGATGGTATCAGCACCAAAGGAATTGGCCTTGAACTCGTCCATGTTGGTGTAGTTGAAGTTGCCAAAGTTGTTCGCGGTGGGGGTCTGGGTCAGGTCGTACACAAAGGTATCGATGGTGCGGCCGGAGGGGTTCACATCGCCGCAGAGGATGGAGCCCAGAGCGTTGAAGCCGCTCTGGCCGGTGCCAGCGCACCAGATCACGCTCTTGATCTGGCTGTAATCCTTGACCCAGCCCAGCTCCATGGCGTTGGCACCGTTGTAGACCACAACGACCTTATCAAAGTTCTTGCAGACCAGATCGATCATGTCCTTCTCGGTCTTGGACAGCTGCAGGTAGTGGTTGCCGGGCTCAAAGTCGTTGTAGCTGTGGCCTGCATCGTAGGTGACCTGAGACACATCGGTGGGCAGGTCAGCGCCCTCGCCGCCGACGCGGGTGATGACGACCATGGCGGTATCAGAGAAAGCCTTGGCGTTGTTCATCATCTCGTCGGTGTACTGTGCAGCCTCCGGCTCCGGCAGGGTCCAGTCCTGAGAGAACATACCCACCACCGGGCGGTCTGCACGGTAGGAGGTGTAGAAATCGCTCAGCTCGGTGTTCAGCTCAAAGCCCGCATTGGTCAGGCCCTCCAGCAGGGTGACGGTGGGATAAGCATCGGACAGTGCACCGGAACCGGTGCCGCCGTAGCAGGGGTTGGTGGAAGCCCAGCCAAACACGTTCAGCTTGCTGTTCTTTGCCATGGGCAGGGTGCCGTCATTATCCAGCAGGACGATGCCCTCATCGGCAATGTCCTCGCACAGCTGGGTAGCGGATGCCACGTTCTCCTCGCTGACCTTACCACCGCCCGTAGCCAGAGAGACCATGGAGTACATGGGGCCGGTCAGGATCAGGTTGACGATAATGGCTGCCGCCGCCACCAGTCCAAGACCCGCCTGCCAGCGGATCAGATACTTTTTGGACTTTTTCATCTTGCGGCACCCAACCATGACCGCAACTGCCAGCAAGACCACAGCTGCCAGGGCGATCAAATAGCCCTTGATCGAGCTGACGACCTTGATGACGTCGTCCATGTTAATGGCTAACATAGTGTTTTCCTCCTTGCGTTTTCCTCGTTCTATTTGGCGGGCCCCAAAACCCGCCTGACTGCTAATAGGATAGCAGAATTCGAGGGAAGTTCTTGTTTTTTTCACACTCTGTCGCTTTTGGCGCACATTCTGCAAAAAGTTTCCGGATATACACCTGTTTTCTTGTGCTTATCCACAATATCTATCCGTCGGAATTTGTGCATCCTGCCAAAGATCCTGCATACCGCAAAAAAAGCGGGCGCTGGAACGCCCGCCGTACAAAAGATCCCGTTGTTTTTCGTGCTTTGCTGCCCACAGCTCATTCCTGGGGGATCGGCAGCAGCACCCGAAGGGTAAACCAGTTGTTCTCCCAATGCAAAGTCAAAGTTCCGCCGTGGCGCTGGGCCGCAGCGCGGACACTTTTCAGATCATAACCGCCATGGCTGCTGCGAACCGGCAGCCCATCCGTGCCCAGCTCCACAGGGGCGGCGCAGTAGTTCTCCACCCGGAGCATTACAAAGCCATTCTGCGCATAAAGTGCCAGACGGATCAGGCGTTTTTCCGGGTTTGGTTCCATCCGCATACTCTCGCAGGCATTATCCAGCGCCGTACCCACCAGAGTACAGATCTCACGGGTCGTAAGGAAATTCAGCAGCTGTCCATCCGCCACACAGGTCAGTTGGATGCTGTGCTGCTGGCAGTACATGCTTTTTGCGGTGAGAAGGGTATCCAGCACCGGGTTTCCGGTCTTATTTTCCGCCTCATACTGCCGGATATGTTTTTCCATCGCAGCCAGAGCGGCATCCTGTTTGGCCTGGTCCCGCTCTGCTCGGATCTGTGCGATCTGCACTTTCAGCTCATGGTAGCGGGCATTGATCATCCGAATGCCCTCTTTACTGCGCTGGTACTGCTCGTATTGCCGATGCAGCACGCTGTCCATTGCCGCCAATTCACTGTGCAGAGCCTGCTCCCGCAGCTGGTCATGCTGCACCGCCAGGATCAGCACCCCGGAGAAATCCACGAGGGTCCGGATATAAAAAACACTCATATTGGCCGTGGGCTGCTGCAAAAAGCTCAGGTTGCTTACGGCAAACACCGTCAGTGCCATGATCACTGCCACAAGTGCCGCCGTGTAGCTGACTTCCAGCTGTTCTGTGGGACGGGGACGGGTGCGCTCCAGCCAGACCACCAGACCGTATACCGCCCCGTATACGGCCAGCAGCAGCACCACCGCCATCCAGTCGCCCCCTTGCCGGTGGGGAAATAAGGCGCAGTGGATCTGCCACTCGACACTGGCAGCAAACTCAGCCAGTGTAAACGCCCGGGCACAATGGTACGCTGCATCCAGCCAGCCCACTGCACACAGACTGTACAAAAACAAATATTGCAGGCCGATGGCTGCCGCCATACAGGGCACCCACCAGACCAGCGGCACATCCCCGGTCGTCTGCAAAAAGACGCCCAACAGCAGCCCAAACACAGCACTTCCGCCCCACAGCAGCCGCCTGCCGCCCCGTTTAGGCAGATTGAGGGCGTACACCATCACAGCCAGCCACTCCGCCAAAGCCGTGTACAGCCTTGGAATATCCGGCAGTGCCATCAGATCCCCTCCCCGCCGATATAATCTGCCAGCGCAGCCAAAAAGCTCTTGCGTTTGGGGCGACTGATCTGTAATTGATACGGCCCCACCTGTGCCTCGTTCTGCTGTACGCCGCTGACTTGGGCCAAATTGACCAGATAGCCGCTGTTGCACCGGGCAAAAGGACAGTCGGAGAGTTTTTCTTCCAGCGCCTTGAGGGTGCCAGTGGAAATGAAATGGCCATCCTCCGTATAAAAGTGCATCTGGTGCCCCTGGCTTTCGATATAAAACACCCGGGACACGTCCAGCCTGCGCAGTCCGCCGGATACCGGCACCGCCAAATACCGGCGCTGACGGCGCTGGACTTTTTCCACCGCTTTTTGCAGCTGCTGGGAAAAAGCGAAATAAGGCACCGGTTTCAGCAGATAATCCAGCGCACCCACTGCATACCCTTTGATCGCATACTGTGCCATATTGGTGATAAACACCAGGATCACTTCCGGGTCCAGCTGCCGGATGCGGTACGCAGTCTCCATCCCGTCCAGATGCTTCATCTCGATATCCAGCAGGATGATATCATATACCGGACGGTAATCATCCAGGATCTCCATCCCATCCTCAAACGGATGGATCTCGAACCCTGTACCATACTGTCGGGTGTACCGTTGCAGGTATCCGCTAAGCTGCTCCCGCACGGCAGCTTCGTCCTCCACGATCGCTACGCGGATCATCCTTCAGCCTCCCTTGTTGCCGCATTTTTTTCATTATACCAAAATGCGCTGCTGCTTTGCAACAAACAGCCCGGGCGCAGGTGTCTTAGCAAAAACACTGCGCCAGGGCTGTTTGGTTTATCGTATCCTGCTTTCCTTCCCTTGTGCCGGTCAGATCAGGATGCCGTCACAATGGTCGAGCTCATGCTGGATGATCTGGGCGGTCCAGCCGGTAAAGGTCTTGATGCGGGTCTGAAATTTTTCGTTCTGCCACTGCACCTTGATGCTCTGCCACCGTTTGGCCTGGCGGGTGCCGGAAAGAGAGAGACACCCCTCCTGGGCCAGATAGGGGCCGGTGCGTTTTACGATCTCCGGGTTGAACATCAGAAGATAGCTGCCGTCCTCTGCCTCCACAGCAATGATGCGCTTGCTGACGCCGATCATGTTGGCCGCCATCCCCACACAGCCATCCCGATGGTGCGCCAGGGTCTCCAGCAGGTCGGATGCTGCGGGCAGGTCTTGCGGCCCGGCGGGCTGCGACTTCTGCGCCAAAAATGCCTCGTCTTTGCAGATCTCACAAATCATGGGAAGTATTTTCTCCTTTTTCTTTGTTTTGGCTGCTGCGCAGGCAGCGTCCGGTCAGGCTGGCCTCACATTGGGTCAGCTGTTCCGGCGTGCCGGACGCTACGATCCGGCCGCCCCGGACACCGCCCCCAGGCCCCATATCCAGAATATAATCGGCGTTGCGGATCACATCCTGGTCATGTTCGATCACCACCACTGTGGCGCCGTTGTCGGTCAGGCGGCGGAACACCCGCAGCAGTGTTTCCACGTTGAGGGGGTGCAGTCCGATGGTAGGCTCGTCAAACACAAACACTGCGTCGGACTGGCCCCTGCCCATCTCGCTGGCCAGCTTCAGCCGCTGCGCCTCTCCGCCGGAGAGGCTGGGGGTCTGCTCGCCTAGGGTCAGGTACCCTAGACCCAGCTCCTGCAAGACCTGCAGCCGCCGGGCCACCAGGGGAAGATCGGCGCAGGCTTGCAGCGCCTCGTCGATGCTCATGGCCATCAGCTGGGGCAGCGTGCAGGCTGTCCCGCCCTTTTTAGGAGTACGGCAGATGCACCCGGCTTCCCGCCCATAGCGGGAGCCGCCGCAATCCGGGCAGGGGATCTCCACATCCGGCAAAAACTGTACGTCCAGACTGATGGAACCGGTGCCATCGCAGGTCGGGCAGCGCAGCCGCCCAGTGTTGTAAGAAAAATCCCCCGCTTTGTATCCGTGAGCCTTTGCCTCCGGCGTGCGGGCGTATACCTTGCGCAGTTCGTCGTGGATATCTGCATAGGTAGCCACAGTAGAGCGCACATTGATGCCAATGGGGGCGGAGTCGATGAGCCGCACCCGAGCAATGCCGTCAGCCTGCACGCTCCGCACATGCGGCGGCAGTTTCTGCCCGGCGATGTGCGCTTCCAGCGCCGGGATCAGGCTCTCCAAAATCAGGGTGGTCTTGCCGGAGCCGGATACGCCGGTCACGGCGATCAGCCGCCCCTTCGGCAGGTCCACTTCCAGCGGCTGTACCGTGTGGATGGGTCCAGTGGACAGGTGCAGCCGCCCCAGCGCAAACATCTCCTGGGCCGTGGCCCGCTGCCCCACCTGGAGCTGGCGGCCGGCCAGAAATGGGCCGATCAGGGAACGGGGGTCTTGCTGGATCTGTGCCAGCGTGCCCTGTGCAATGATCTGTCCACCCTGTGCGCCTGCTTTGGGCCCCAGCTCGATCAGCCAGTCTGCCCGGGCCAGCACCTGGGTATCGTGGTCCACCAGGATCACGGTATTACCGTCCGCCAGCAGATCCTGCATCACACCGATCAGCCCCTCCTGATTGGAAGGATGCAGCCCAATGGATGGCTCGTCCAGCACATACAGCACCCCGGTGGTTCGGTTACGCACCGCCCGGGCCAGCTGCATCCGCTGCCGCTCTCCGGTAGAAAGGGTGGAGGCCGCCCGGTCCAGGGTCAGGTAGTCCAGTCCCAGCTCCATCAGCCGCCGGGCAGCGCTCAAGAATGCGTCGCAAATGCTGCAGGCCATGGGACGCATTGGCTCTGGCAGGGTATCCGGCACGCCCTCTACCCAGACCACTAGGTCCGCCAGGGTCATCTGGCAGGCTTTGTCCAGCGGGATGCCCCGCAGCAGCGGAGCACGGGCCGCCAGACTGAGCCGGGTACCGCCACAGTCCGGGCAGACCTCCTGCCGGAGGAACTTTTCCACCCTCTTCATGCCTTTTTCGTCCTTGACCTTAGAAAGGGCATTTTCAACGGTATAGGTGGCGTTGAAATAGGTAAAGTCCATATCCCCGGCAGCGCCGCTGGTCTTGTTCTGGTAGATGATCTTCTTTTTTACCGCCGGGCCCCGGAACACGATCTCTCGCTCCTGGGGGGTCAGCTCCCGGAACGGCACGTCCGTGCGCACCCCCATCTCCCGGGCGATGTCCTTCATGAGCGACCACATCAAGGTCTGCCAGGGGGCAACAGCGCCCTCGTCGATGGAAAGAGATTCGTCCGGCACCAGCGTGCTCTCGTCTACAATGCGCACGATGCCGGTGCCATCGCAGCGCTGGCAGGCGCCCTGGCTGTTAAACGCCAGTTCCTCTGCGCCCGGAGCAAAAAAGTGAGCGCCGCAGACAGGGCATACCAGCTCCATACCGGCCGCCACAGCCAGACTGGGCGGCAGGTAATGCCCGTTGGGGCAGCGGTGGCTTGCCAGGCGGGAGTACATCAGCCGCAGGCTGTTCAATAGCTCCGTGCCGGTGCCAAAGGTGCTGCGGATCCCCGGCACACCCGGACGCTGCCGCAGTGCCAGTGCCGCCGGGACATAGAGCACCTGGTCCACCTGCGCCTTTTCTGCCTGGGTCATCCGGCGGCGTGTGTAGGTGGAAAGTGACTCCAGATACCGCCGGGAGCCTTCGGCGTACAAAATGCCCAGCGCCAGCGAGGATTTGCCGGAGCCGGATACTCCCGCAATGCCCACGATCTTGTGCAGCGGAATATCCAGGTCGATATTTTTCAGGTTGTGGACCCGGCCGCCCCGGATGACGATCCGGTCCGGCGGGGCAGGGCGATGCTGTTCCATCCCAAGTTCTCCTGTTCTGCGGGGCATACGGCCCCAGTCCTTCCGTGCGCTTTGTACAGCGCACCAGATACTGCTATTATAATAGGTAGAATGTTGTATAGCAAGGGAGCGCCGGGGTGTAATATACGCAGCCCCGCTGGTGTCTATAAAGAAGAAAGAAGGAAAAAAGCCCCTATGATGACAGAACAACAGCTCACCCAGTGGATGGATGCCTACGGGACGGAAATTTTCCGGCTGTGTTATCTCTGCCTTAAGGATGATCATCTGGCGCAGGATGCGGCAGTGGAAGATACGATGGGATGCACAACGAAAAACCAGGTACACAATTGCGGTCTCCCGGTAGACTTTCCTTGCCGTTGACCACCGCGGGCTAACCAACAGCCCACCGGGCTGTTGGTTGCTCTGCTGCCTGGCGGCTGCAGAGCCGCCCTGTTCAAGTCCTCTTATCCGCACACAACGAAAAACCAGGTACACGATTGCACCTCCCGGTAGACTTTCCTTGCCGTTGACCACCGCGGGCTAACCAACAGCCCACCG
>UQGD01000022.1 GCA_900540455.1 uncultured Faecalibacterium sp. | reverse complement strand
CTTCGCCGTGCCACCTCTCCCGAAAGGGAGAGGCTTTGGCAAGGGCGAAAAGTTTGCAGCTTAACAGCAGACTTCTTCTGGCCGTTGACTAGTGAGGACGAGAGTTACCCTCTTTGCCAAACGCTCACCGAAAGCAGCTGCAAGGCGGAGGGGACACGGCAAAAAATTAGCTGGCGAATCTTCGCCAGCCAATCGTATGCTGAATATAGTGCGGTCTTAAAAAACAGAGTCTCCCGGAACATTCAGTCCAGCTCCACAGCTTCCAGCACCTGCACGCCTTGGCGCTCCAGTGCAGTGCGGATGGCGCAGGACAGCCCCTCGGCGGGGGCTTTGTTTTCAATGCACAGGGTGATGACTCCATGGAGGGAGGCCGCCTCCACCCCAAGAGAACCGGTATCCGGCGGGACCCAGACCTGAAAATCGGTTAGGTAATCTTCCAGCTCAGCGCCCTCAGCACCCAAGGGGTACCCCAGATAGCTGACCCAGAGGTCAGCGGGGATGCCACCCAGATATTCGCCCATCTGGAACAGCCGACGCTGGATGCGCAGGGGGGCTTTTTGCTGGGAGACCCGGTAGACCCAACCCATCTGCATGGCCAGCTGCCGCTGGATACGCTCAAGGTCCAGGCTGTGGCGGATGGCGGCATCCGTTCCGGCTGCCAGCGCAGAAAAACTGGTCTGCTCTGCGGGTGCTTCCCCCTGGAAGGATGCAACGCAGTTGTAAAGCGCTTCCGGTACCTGCAGCGCCTGCCGGGCATCCACCGTGTAGGAGAAAGTCAGCTGCTGCTTGTCCAGATACGGGCGCACCGCCATGCACAGCAGGGCGCACAAGGCGCTGAAAGGCTTGACCCCAGCCGCCAGGGCTGCGTCCACCAGACTTTGTTTTTGCAGGCGGACGAGGGTGCGGTGTACCTGCCCCTCCCAGGTCTGCACCACCTCCCGGTCAAAATCACCGGTCTGGTATGCTTCGGGCCAGCGCTCCACCAAGGCGGCAATGTCGTAGGCGGGGGCGTTGGTCAGGGCAGGGGTCGCAAAATCTGTGCCGTACCGCAGGTTGCAGTAGCATTTCAGCAGCAGGGCAGCAAAGCGGGACATTCCCCGGCCGTCTGCCAAAAAGTGATGCCAGTCCAGGTAGATGGTCTGCTCCTGCGCGGAAACAGCCATCAGCCAGCCGTCCTCTGCGGGCAGCGTGGGCTGCAGCGCCCCCGTCCGCACCTGACAGGGCCGGGTGTTGGGGCGGAGATGGATCTCCTTGGCGGTCAGCTCGATCTCTGCTGCAAAGTAGGGGGCCAGCCCCAGTGCTTTGTCCAGCGCCTGCTGCAGAAGGGCCGGGTCGATGGGGTCCCGGAAGGTAAAGTGATAACGGCAGAGGATCGGGTCCTGGCGGTAGAAATACATCCGCCCCTGGAACAGATACTCCCCGGTGTGTGCATCTGTGGGCATGGGTTTACCCCACATGCTCCGACAGGTAGTCGGCCAGGTCGCTGATGGTGACAAAGCTGCGCAGCTCCTTTTCCGGGATGCGCAGGCCAAAAGCCTCCTCCAGGTCAGCTACGATGGTCAGGATCTCCATAGAGGACAGATCCAGATCGTCCATCAGCACGCTGTCCTCGCTTACATCCTCCGGGGAGATCTCCGCAACATCCTCCAGGATGGCCAGGATCTGGGCAATGATTTCTGCTCTTTCCATATAAGTTGTCCCTTTCTTTTCCGACAAGATCATAGACGCATTACAGAGCCGGAGCCTGGCGGTCCAGCTTGCCTGCGGCGTTGCGGGGCAGCGGCTCGTCCCGGAAGACCAGCGCCGTGATCCGCTTGTACATGGGCAGGGTACGGTTCAGCTGGGTGACGAAGTCGCGCACAGCGGCCTGGTCAGCCTGCGGACAGAAGATCTGCGCACAGATCTTCTGTCCCTTCTCCTGCACCAGGCACTCCTGAACGGCAGTGCAGCCGGAAAGCAGCTTTTCCAGTTCTTCGGGGCTGACGTTTTCGCCGCTGTCCAGGATGATCAGGTTCTTTTTGCGTCCGGTAATATAATAATACCCCTCTTTGTCCGTCCGCGCAAGGTCTCCGGTGTGGAACCAGCCGTCTGCGTCCAATACTTCGGCAGTAGCCGTGGGGTCTTTGTAGTATCCCTTGGTCACCATGTCGCCGCGGATGCACAGCTCACCGTCCGGAGCGATGCGGTACTGGGTGCCAAAGCAGGCCCGGCCCACAGCGCCGATGTGCTCAGTATCCTGGGCAGCATTGAACAGTCCGCAGGCGCAGGTCTCGGTGCTGGCATAGATCTGCATGACCAGGATGCCGTAGGAGGCCAGCTCGGCCAGGTCCTCGGGTCGGAACATAGCGGAGGAGCAGCAGACGACCTGCAGTTTGCCCAGCCGCTCCCGCCGGCCGGCGCGCAGGTCCTTGAGCACAGCCTGCAGCACCATGGGCACCATCAGCATATAGTCGCTGGGCATACGCTCCATCTCACGGTAGAAGTTGCGCAGATCTCCCACCAGGTTCATGGTCCAGCCTGCTACCGGCCAGGAGAAGAAGCAGGCGAAGGTGCCAATGTGGAACATCGGCAGCATGGCCAGCATGGACAGCTCAGGAGCGGGGTCCTGCCGGAGGGTGCGCACCGTATCCACCATATCGGTGAAAGCTGCCATGGAGGTAAAGAAGTTGCGCTCTGACAGCATGACCGCCTTGCTGCGGCCGGTGGTGCCGGAAGTGAAAGCCAGCATCAGCAGACCGTCCGGGTCGATGCAGTGGGGGTCCAGGTCGGTGGGCTCAAAGGCGGTGTAACCGTCCATGGGGCGGAGCAGGCTGCCGTAAGCGGCCTGGAGCTGCTCGGCGCAGCCGTGATCCACCCCGTCGGAAAGGATCGCAGCGGGCTGCGCCAGCTCCAGCTGTGCCTGCAGCTCTCCCCAGTCTGCACGCTGGTTCAGAGGGGCCAGAACGCCGCCTGCCAGCATCACGCCCAGGGCGTTGACACCGTATTCGTAGCAGTTGCGGCTCAGGATGCAGACCCGCTTGCCCTGCATCTCCGGGATGCTCTGGGCAAAGCAGCGGACAGCCCGGCGGATATCCTGGGCGTACTGGGCATAGGTGCGGGTGCAGACTGTGCCGGAGGTTTCGTCGTACCAGCGGAAAGCAGCCCGCTGGGGGTAGATGCGCTCCATGTTGCGGGTGACCAGAGCGTAAAGTGTGTGTGCCATAGGGGAAACCCTCCTTATTTACGCTCCAGCTTGCCTGCGGCATTGCGGGGCAGCGGCTGGCTGGTGAATTCCAAAGTGGTGATGCGCTGGTACATCGGCAGGCTGCGGTTCAGCTGGGTGACAAACCCACGCACCGTTTCCTGGCTGGCGTCCTCGCAGCAGATCACAGCGCAGATCTTTTTATCCTGCTCCTTGACCAGACATTCCCGGATGTCGGGGCAGGCAGAGAGCTTCTTTTCCAGCTCTTCGGGGCTGACATTTTCGCCGCTGTCCAGGATGATCAGGTTCTTTTTGCGGCCGGTAAGATAGAGGTAGCCCTCCTCTGTGACCTGGGCCAGGTCTCCGGTGTGGAACCAGCCCTCAGCGTCCAGGACCTCGGCGGTGGCTTCCGGCTCCTTATAATAGCCCAGCATCACCGGCTGTCCCTGGATGCACAGCTCCCCATCCTCCAGCTTGAAGCGGAGGTTTGGGTCCATTTTGCCAACGCTGGACAGGTACTTCTCCTCCTGGGAGGTATTGTAGGCACCGTCGCCGCAGGTCTCGGTCAGACCATACATCTGCGCGATAAAGAACCCCTTCTCCATCAGATCCAGCAGCATTTTGCGGTCAAACATAGCGGCGGCGCAGGTCAGCACCCGCAGCCCGCCCAGGCGCTCCCGGCGGCCTTTCATCACATCTTTATAGATGCTCTTGAGCAGCACGGGTACCACCGCCATCACATCGCTGGGCATGGCGGCCAGGTCACGATAAAAATATTTCAGGTCATTGCACAGGTTCACGGCCAGGCCCTTCAGGCTCCAGGAGACCAGGCTGGTCATGGCCGAGATGTGGAACATGGGCAGCGCCGACAGGGAGCAGAAGCCGTCCAGTGACCATCCGGTGATCCGCTGCATATCATCAAAGGGGTCCAAAAAAGCAGGCATGGCGCCAAACAGGTTGGCCTGGGACATCATAACGCCCTTGCTGCGGCCGGTGGTGCCGGAAGTGAACATGATAAATGCCAGAGCGTTCAGGTCGGGCTGTTCCGCCACGTCCAGAGCGGGGTCAAAGGCGGCAAATGCACCGATATCCGCCAGCTTTTCTCCAAACTGCTGGGCCAGGGCAGGCTCACGGTCCAGGTATTCGCCGTCCTGCAGGATGCAGACCGGGTCGGTCAGCTCCAGCTCATAGCGGATCTCGTCCCAGGTCTTGTTCCAGTTCAGGGGCACGGCTACGGCACCTGCCAGAGCCGAACCATACAGGGCGATCACATACTGATAGCTGTTGCGGGCCAGCAGAGCGATACGCTGGCCGGGCTGGCTGGTCTTGCTGCGGACAAAGGCAACAAAGCGCCGGAGGTCGGCGGCGTAGCGGCGGTAGGGGATCTCCACTACCTGGGCGGATGCTTCGTCAAAGTAGCGGATCGCCGCCCGGTCGGCATAGATGCTTTCCATGTTGCAAAGGGATTCGTACAGGGAACGGACCATAAGGGAACCTCCTCTATTTTTTGATCTTGGACGCAGGCGCTGCCTGCGGTAAAATGCGGTCGCATCGGGGGTTTTGACACCATTACGAATGGGCAAAACCCTGCTTCAGTATACCCGATACGGCGCCCCTTTGCAATGCTTTGAAGACATAAAAGCAAGATTTTATTTCAAAACTTACGCAAGTAAAAGTTGCGATACTCCCCGGCAAGTTCTGCCTTTTGTTGCAGCAGAGATGGGGCTGTGGTAAACTGAAAAAGGCTTTGGCCGGACCGGATGCAGCAGGGCAAAGCGGCCCCGGATGGGGCGGTTTTGTGGTGTTTCAAAGGTGATAAAAAATTGACAGTTGCATGAAAAAGCATTATACTAGCTTTAGTATTGCAACCTTGAATAAAAAACGAGCATTTGCGCCGGAAAATTTGTTTGATTCTGCTGCCATCCGGGGAAAAATATGGCGCAAAGGGAGGCGCAGCGGCGCCTCCAAAGGAGGACCCTGTTTTATATGGAAGGAACCAAACCCCGTACTGCCAGCACCATCGGTATGTTCGACCTGCTCAAGGGAGTAGGTATGCTGATGATCGTGTTTGCACATACGGCTGAACTTTACCCCCTGGGCCTGTTTGGTTCGGGCGGACTTTCCGTGTCCGGTTTTGGACTGTTTATCTACCGTGAAGCATTGATGGCCGCTTTTTATATCGCCAGCGGCTACGGGTTTCGGCAAAGGTCGGTGGGCAAGTGCATCCAGCAGCAATGCAAACTGATCCTGAAACCATATTTCTTTACAGCAGTATGCACCACAGCGCTGCATTTTGTGATCCACTACAAGACCTTTGGCTATATGCCCGGCACCTTGGAGGAAAACAGCAAGGTGCTGGGCGGCTTTTTGCTGGGTCTGCCCCATACGGCCGAGTATGCGGGCAAGGTGTATTTTTCCAGCGGGCCAATGTGGTATCTGCTGGCGCTGATGATGGGATGGATCCTGCTGGACATCCTGTTCAATGCCTTTCCGGAGCGGTATCTGCCCTTTGCAGTGGCAGCGACTGCTGTGCTGGGCTGGGGCACCTGCCTTGTGTGGGAGCTGCCCTTCAGCATCTCGCAGGGCATGGTGATCGTGCCCTATCTGTACATTGGTCATCTGATCAAAAAAACACGGCTGCTGGAGCGCCCGATCCCCAAATGGCTGGTGGGCGTTATCCTGGCCAGTACATTGGCAGTGGCGCTGGGCGCCTGGGCTGCCGGCAGCACCGACTGCATCTCTCTGGGGGAGTGGACCCTGGGGCCGCTGAGCATTTTTTTGGATGGTGCTGTGGGCTGCGGGCTGGTGCTGGTGTTTTTGCGCTGGAACCGGGGCCGCGGTCCCATCGTTACCGGACTGGAAGCGGTGGGGCGGCGCTCTTTGCAGATCTTCTGCGTCCACACAGTGGAGCTGACCGCCATCCCCTGGTATCTGTTTGCCCAGCAGTTTGAGGGGCGGCCCCTCCAGGGTCTGCTGGCGCAGTACATCCTGTCGGTGGCTTCCATCTGGCTGATCTGTGAAGTGCTTTTGCGGGGCCGCGCACTGTGGCTGCGGGTGTTCCCCTCCCGGCGCAAACAGCTTGCCCCCGCCCGGCGGTATGTATCCCGACACTGAATAAATTGACTGCACCCGCTGGACAGCCCGTACACAGAGCTTTGTGTGGGGAGCGTCCAGCGGGGCGCAGCGCTATAAAGGGCAGTGTGTCTGCACCCGCCGTGCTGCGAGCTGTCCGCCCATAAACACAGCCTCTGTGCTGCCCTGAATCAGAAAGGAAAAGGTGATCCCGGCTTATGAACCAGAATCTCCCGGAAACCGACCTGCACAGCCGCATCCAGGAACTGGAGCAGCAGCTCCGCCTGGCGGAGCAGGGGGCGTCCCGCCTGGCCCAGCGCAACCTGGCGCTGCAGCAGGAGCTGGAGGCCATGGCCGCCCTCAGCCCCCAAATGGAACTGCACGAAAACTCGCCGCTGCTGCTGCCCAAGCTGTTTTACGATGCAGGCTTTGGTCTGTCGGAACAGGATTCGCTGGCAGCGCCTGCGGGCGTGTATGATGCCCATACAGCGCAGGTGACAGTGGCATTTGAACTGCCCGCCGATGCCAAGCTCTTGCGGCTGGACCCCGGCGAGCTGCCCTGCTGTGTGGCAGAGCTGACGATCTCGGATGAGCGCCTGCGCCCCCGGGCGACCAACGGCATCTCGCTGGGGGAGGGCAAGGCGCTGTTTTTGCGCAATGACCCCAATTTTTATCTGGAAGGGCTGTCCCGCTTCCCCGCAGGGATGCAGCTGGTGATCAGCTATAAATATTACCCGCTGGAGGCTCTGGCGCATGAGCCGCTGTTCTGTGCCGTTCTGGACGGGATGGAGCAGATGCAGCGCCACAAGGTGACAGAGCAGCAGCAAAAGACAGAGTCGGCCCAGCAGCTGGCGCAGCTGCGCCGGGAAATGACCGAGCTGGAAGCAGAATGTCGGCGTTACCAGGAGATGGTGGAGCAGATGCGGAACTCCAGCAGCTGGCGGATCACTGCGCCATTGCGCCGGCTGGGTGGTATGCTGCACCGTTAAAAAGGGGCACAGTGCCCCGCATGAATTGCGGATACTTGGATGCGAGGAGTGGGATCAATGTACAGCAGTTACAGCAAGCTGCAGCGCAAGCAGCTGCAAACACAGGTCTATACCGATACCCAAAGCACCTATCTTTTGGTTTATGCGCCGGGGCGGCACCGAGCCTTGGCCCATACGCTGGACCAGCAGCTCCATTGCAAGGCGCGCCTGGTCACCAGCCTGGAAGGAGAGCTGACCCCGGATGTGGCCGGTGTGTTGGTGGCCGCAGAGGATGTGGAGTGCATGAGCACGGCGCTGATGTACTTTGCCGCTGCCCTGGAGCAGGGTGCGGATCTGGCGGTTTGTGATGCGGTGTTCGGCTTTGATGGCACGACCGCCTTGAGCCTGGGGGCAGGGCCCATGCCGGGGGTGGGCTGCGCTTTGCTTTCCCGTTCGCTGCTGGCGCAGTGCCGTGCCGCAGCAGAGTCGGATCAGCCTGCGGCTTTGCTGGCCCAAGCGGCAAAGTTGGCACAGAATATCGTCCATATCCCGCAGGCTCTGCTGCATTACCGGCGGGAGCTGCAGGCAGAGGATGTGTTTGCGCCGGACGGCAAGCGTGTGCTGGTCATGAGCCATGTTCTGGATATGACCGGTGCACCCATCGTGCTGGTAAGTGCGGTGCCGGTGCTGCGCAGCCTGGGCTATCAGGTGGTGGTGCTGGGCCCGGCGGCGGAAGGCTCTCATACACTATTTTTGGAAAACGGCGCTACGGTTATAACGAACCCGGACTGTGTCCGGGGATGTGCGCTGTGGGGTCTGGCGTGCGAGGCGGATCTGGTGCTGGCCAATACAGTGGTGGAAGCCCCGGCAGTGGAAGCGCTGAACGGGTCCTCTCTGCCGGTCCTTTGGTGGCTTCACGATGCGTTTGCAGGGTACCCCTACATGACCCATCAGATCCCCCGCAAGCTGAGCCCCAATGTGCGGCTCTGTGCAGTGGGCAGCCATGCGGCGGCGGCTATGCACTCGGTCCGGCCGGATTTTGACATTGATCAGCTGATCTACGGCCTGCCGGACTATGCACAGGAGCAGTTTGCACACTATGATCTGAGCTATACTGGGGGACGGCCGCTGTTTGTGACGGTGGGTTCGTTTGAGCTGCGCAAGGGACAGGATATTCTCTGCAAGGCCATCCGGCTGCTGCCGGACGCAGTGCGGGAGCAGGCGGCGTTCCTGTTTGTGGGCAAGGCGGCAGATCCCCGGATGATGGACGCAGTGCGGGAGCTGACCGATGATATGCCGCAGACAGTGTTTTACCGCAAGCGGCTGACCCGGGATGAGATCAAGTCTTTGATGCAGCAGTGTGCCTGTGTGGTGTGCAGCTCTCGGGATGACCCGATGCCCACCTTTGTGACCGAGGGATTGATCTTTGGCAAGCCCTCGATCGTGTCGGAGCACACCGGCACGGCGGGCCTGGTGACAGAGGGCGTAGATGGGTTTGTGTACCGGGAGGATGACCCGGCGCAGCTGGCTGCGGCGTTGGAACAGGCGATCACCCATCCGGAGCAGTTGGCTGCAATGGCGCCCGCCTGCCGCCGCCTTTATGAGCAGCAGTATTCCAATGCGGCGTTTGTGGAAAACCTTACCCGCTTGGTGCAGGAACTGACGGAATAAGTTAAAATGCTTTTTACACGGCTGGTGAAGATTCACCAGCCAATTTTTTTGAGGTCCGCTCAGTCAATACTCAGTCAATAATAGAAAAGCTGAATTATAAGCGGTGGATTTTGTGCTCTTGGCAGAGAGGGCAGACGAACCCCTTCCGTCGCCTACGGCGACAGCGGTTCCCCTTTTTGTCGCCTGCCGGGAGAGGGTGCTTCCGAGACGAACCCTCTCAGTCGCCTACGGCGACAGCTCTCCCGAGGGGAGAGCCCTTGGCAAAAAGGGTAACTCTCGTCCTCACTAGTCAACGGCCAGAAGAAGCCAGCTTATAAGCGGTAAACGTTCCGCCTTTGCCAAAGCCTCTCCCTTTCGGGAGAGGTGGCACGGCGAAGCCGTGACGGAGAGGGTTGATCCATCCTTTGGCCCAGCGGAGCGTCCCTCTTGTAGCGTAAAACTAAGAAGCTGCAAAAAGCAGGAACGCAGCACTTCTCGTCCCCGCCAAAACCATAATGGAAGAAGCACCGATGGGGTAAGCCCTTGCCAAAGAGAAACTATCTTGCTGAAAAGGAAAAAGAAGGCCTTATTCTACAAAATGAAGAAGGCGACTTATCATTCCTCCCAAAATGAACAAAAAAATTTGGTTCATGTTCACAAAAAAACGACTTTGGTATGATATACTGCAAGCAATGGCATTATTCTGCTGAAAGGAGATCCTATCGTCTATGCAATCCACCCCTTCCTCCGCGGCACCGTCCCGCAAAAAAACGCTGCTTTCAGTGCTGATCCTGCTGGCGCTGACCGGCGTGCTGGTGCTGGTCTTTAAGGATAACTGGGATGAGATCAGTGCGGCGCTGTCTCAGCTGCGCTTGTGGCAGGTATTGCTGGTGCTGGCTCTGGGGCTGACCCACCCTCTGCTGGAGGGGGTGTGCAACTGGATAGCGGTGCGCAGCCGGATGCCGGATTATCCGCTGCGCTGCGGGCTGGACGTCTCCTGGCTCGGGGTGTTCGGCAATGTGGCAGCATTTGGCGCAGGGTCGGTGCCGATGCAGATGTATTATTTGTACCGGTGCGGGCTGCCGGTGGGACCGGGTGCAGGTCTGCTTACGTTGCAGTATGTTTCCCACAAATGTACGGTGCTGCTGTATGCAAGCGCGCTGCTGCTGGTGCAGGGGCGGTGGCTTAGGGATAATACCACCGGCCTTTTGCGGTACCTGCCCTTGGCCTATCTGATCGTAGCAGGGATCATCCTGATCCTGGTGGCTCTGTGTGTGTCGCCTCTGGTGCAAAAACTGGCCCGGCGTTTGCTGTCCATTTTGCCGGATACCGAAGTCTGGCAGGCCCGGCGGGAGTCCTGGATGGGGCAGCTGGACGCCCTGAGCACCGAGAGCCGCCATCTGCTGCAAGATAAACGCCGCTGTCTGACTTTGTTTGCGGTGCAGACATTCAAGCTGTTTTTGCTGTTTTCGCTGCCGTATTTGTGCCTCCAGTTTATGCAGCTGCCTTGTGAGCTGAGCTTTTGGCAGGTGCAGCTGCTGGCTGCGCTGACCTTATTTATCTCCAATGCGCTGCCCAATGTGGCGGGCATGGGCTCGGTGGAAGCTGCATTCCTGTTGGTGTTTACCGGATTTTTGGGACAGGGCGCAGTGATGTCCACCCTGATGCTATACCGGATCGCCAGTTATTACGCAGTGTTTGCCGCCAGTGTGGCGGGGTTCTTCTTTGCACAGCGCCGGGCTGCGGCCATGCATCCGAAAGCCGAGCAGTAAATTTTGCTTAAAATATTCCAATCTGATAAAAATATACACAAAAACAGAGCCTGCGCCTTCTCCTGCGCAGGCTCTGTTTTTCTTGAAAAGATCGGAATGAGAGGAAGAAATAAATTGGAGGAAAACAAACAGGGGTATCCCAAGAGATGGTCATGCTCTTGGGAGCAGTTAGACAAAGCTAACTAACGCGCCATAAGGATATCACGGCGGTAAGGATTTGTCAAGGGGGAGGCGAAAATATCTTTGCCGAAACAGGGCAGCGGGCGGCAGATGCTGCCAGTCCAAGCAGTAGAGAAGCGGATTTTGGGTATAAGTCCTACTTATTCGCTATGAGATGGAAGTTTTGAATAGAATGAAAGAGAAAACCGGCAGAAAAATCCCATGTTTTGTCACTTGCTTTTTTCAGGAATCATTGCTATTATAATAGCGTGCCCTTGATAGGAGCACGAGAGAGCCGCAAAAGCGGTTTTTTGATACGACAATAGTTAGCCTTTGCTAACATCCACCATAGCGGGAGTCCCCAGGACAGCCTGCACAAAGGACAAGGAGGTTTCCACCATGATCGATTTTGAACAATGGCAGGGCTTTGAGGGCCGCATCTGGAAAGAGGAAGTCAACGTCCGGGATTTTATTCAGAAAAACTACACTCCGTATAACGGAGACGAGAGCTTCCTGGCTGGGCCTACCGAAGCTACCGATAAGCTGTGGGGCGCACTGCAGAAGCTGCAGAAGGCCGAGCGTGCCAAGGGCGGCGTGCTGGATATGGAGACCGATGTGGTCAGTGGTCTGACCGCTTACGGCCCCGGCTACATTGATGAGGAGCTGAAGGATCTGGAGCAGATCGTGGGTCTGCAGACCGACAAGCCCCTGAAGCGTGCCTTTATGCCCTATGGCGGCATCAAGATGGCAGAGCAGGCCTGCACCACCTACGGCTACCAGCCCAGCGAGGAGCTGCACAAGATCTTCACCGATTATACCCGCACCCACAACCAGGCTGTGTTCGATGCCTATACCCCTGAGATGAAGAAGGCACGCCACACCCACATCATCACCGGTCTGCCGGATACCTATGGCCGCGGCCGTATCGTGGGCGACTACCGCCGTGTAGCGCTGTATGGCATTGACGCACTGATCCGCTTCAAGCAGGAGGATCTGGAGAACTGTGGCGACGGCACCATGACCGATGAGGTGATCCGCCTGCGGGAGGAGATCTCCCGTCAGATCAACGCCCTGAAGGATATGAAGAAGATGGCTGCCGTCTACGGCTACGACATCTCTCAGCCTGCAAAGGATGCCAAGGAAGCCTGCCAGTGGCTCTACTTCGGCTACCTGGCTGCGATCAAGACCCAGAACGGCGCTGCCATGAGCGTGGGCCGTATCTCCACCTTCCTGGATATCTATATCCAGCGGGATCTGGACAAGGGCATCCTGACCGAGAGCCAGGCACAGGAGCTGATCGACCACATGGTCATGAAGTTCCGCATGGTCAAGTTTGCCCGTATCCCCAGCTACAACCAGCTGTTCTCCGGCGATCCGGTGTGGGCTACCCTGGAGGTGGGCGGCATTGGCATGGACGGCCGCAGCATGGTCACCAAGAACTGCTACCGCTTCCTCCACACGCTGGAGAATATGGGCCCCGCCCCGGAGCCGAACCTCACCGTGCTGTACTCTGCCGCCCTGCCGGAGGCATTCAAGAAGTACGCTGCAAAGGTGTCCATCGACACCAGCTCTGTGCAGTATGAGAATGACGATGTGATGAAGCCGGTTTGGGGCGATGATTACTCCATCTGCTGCTGCGTGTCTGCTACCCAGACCGGCAAGGAGATGCAGTTCTTCGGCGCTCGCGCCAACCTGGCAAAGTGCCTGCTGTACGCCATCAACGGCGGCGTGGATGAGAAGTCCCACGAGCAGTGCGGCCCCAACTATGCCCCCGTTACCAGCGAGTACCTGAACTATGACGAGGTGCTGCCCAAGTTTGTCAAGATGCTGGACTGGCTGGCAGGTCTGTATGTCAATGTGCTGAACCTGATCCAGTATATGCACGACAAGTACTACTACGAGGAAGCCGAGATGGCGCTGATCGATACCGACGTGCGCCGTACCTTTGCCACCGGCATTGCAGGCTTCTCTCATGTGATCGACTCCCTCAGCGCTATCAAGTACGCAAAGGTTCGGGCAGTCCGGGATGAGGACGGCATCACCACCGGCTTTGAGGTGGAGGGTGACTTCCCCCGTTACGGCAACGACGATGACCGTGCCGATGAGATCGGCGTGTGGCTGCTGCGCACCTTCCTGGAGATGATCAAGAAGCGCCATACCTACCGCAACTCCGAGGCTACCACCTCGATCCTGACCATCACTTCCAACGTGGTGTACGGCAAGTACACCGGCGCTCTGCCGGACGGCCGTGCAGCCTTTACCCCCTTTGCCCCGGGCGCAAACCCCAGCTACGGCGCAGAGCAGAACGGCCTGCTGGCCTCTCTGAACTCGGTGGCAAAGCTGCCCTACCACTGGGCACTGGACGGCATCTCCAACACCCAGACCATCAACCCCGACGCTTTGGGCCACAGCGAGACCGAGCGGGTGGAGAACCTGGTGCAGGTCATGGACGGCTACTTTAACCAGGGCGCTCACCACCTGAACGTCAACGTCTTTGGCAAGGAGAAGCTGATGGATGCTATGGAGCACCCGGAGAAGGAGGAGTACGCAAACTTCACCATCCGTGTCTCCGGCTACGCTGTCAAGTTCATCGATCTGACCCGGGAGCAGCAGATGGACGTGATCGCCCGTACCTGCCATGCAAGCCTCTGATCGCATCGGCTACATCCACTCGCTGGAGTCCTTTGGCTCTGTGGATGGGCCGGGGGTGCGCTATGTCGTGTTTTTGCAGGGATGCGGTCTGCGGTGCCAGTATTGTCATAACCCGGAGACCTGGCACGCAGGGGGCGAACCTTGGACCGCAGAGGATCTGTTCCAGAAAGTGTGGCGCTACCGCAACTACTGGGGCAAAAAAGGCGGCATCACGGTAAGCGGCGGGGAACCGCTGCTCCAGATGGATTTCGTCACCGACTTTTTTGCCTTGGCGCGGGCTAAGGGCGTCCATACCACCCTGGATACGGCTGGCGGGCCGTTTTCCACTGACCCCGCTTACCTGGCCCGGTTTGACCGGCTGCTGGAACAGACCAGCCTGGTCATGCTGGACCTGAAAGAGATGGACCCGGACAAGCACCGCCGCCTTACCGGCCGGGACAACGCCAATATCCTGGCTATGGCCCGGTACCTGTCGGAAAAGGGCGTCCCGATGTGGATCCGTCATGTGCTGGTGCCCGGCCTTACCGATGAGGAGCGGGGCCTGGCTGAGATGGGCCGCTTTATCCAGAGCCTTTCTACGGTGCAGCGGGTGGAAGTGCTTCCGTATCACACACTGGGGCTGTTCAAGTGGAAACAGCTGGGCATCCCCTATCCGCTGGAGGATGCAGTGCCTCCCACGGCAGACCAGGTCCGCCGGGCAGAGCAGCTGCTCCATACCGCCGATTACCCCGGCTAAAAAGTAAATAAACAAAAAACCGGACAGTTCAAAAGACTGTCCGGTTTTTTGTTTGTTGCAGGGAGCAGTGGATGGCGCTTACTTCCGTGCGATCATCTCGGTATAGGCTAGCACCAGGGGACCTACGCCCTTTGCATCGTTGCAGACCACCGGCTCACTGTAATAGTAAGCCAGGGAGCCGTCCCGGTGATCCTTGCCGCCCAGACCTGCCACCAGGCAGATGCCGTCCAGCTGTAGGCTGCCGTCCGGGTTTTTGGAAAGATATCGGTCGCAGGTGCCGTAGAAAGCCTTTTCCGCCCAGGCGGTCATCCGCGGGGGCAGCAGACCCAGGCGCACGCCCTTGAGCACAGCGTAGGCAAACAGAGCGGTGCCGCTGGTCTCCAGGTAGTTGCCCTGCTCGCCGGGGTGGTCCATCACCTGCCAGAACATCCCTCTCTCCGGGTCCTGGAACTTGTGCACGTCCTCAATGGTCTGCTTGAGCATGGCCTGGATGCTGCGGTATTCGTTGTACAGCTGTTCGTCCATCCGCTCCAGCACGTCCACCATGGCCACCATGAACCAGCCCATAGCCCGCAGCCAGAAGTTGGGGCTGCAGCCGGTCTCCGGGTCGGCCCAATACATTTGGCGGCTCTCATCATAGCCGTGATAGTACAGGCCGGTCTTTTCATCCCGCATATGCTTTTGGATGTTCATAAACTGTTTGTAGCTGTCGATGCAGCCCTTCATCTTATTAAAGCGGGTCTCGTATTCCATGTAGAAGGGCTGTGCCATATAGGCGCCATCCAGCCAGACCTGCCAGGGATAGATGTTCTTGTGCCAGAAGTTGCCCTCTTTGGTGCGGGGCTGGCCCAACAGCTGACTGTTGATGGTGTCGATGGCCTTGCGGTATTTCTCCTCGCCAAAAATATCGTACAGGGTAAACAGGTTTTTGCCCTGGTTTACGTTGTCCAGGTTGTACTCCGCCGGGTCAAAGGTCTTGATGGAGCCGTCCGGCTGGACAAAATAGTCGATGAAGTCCTTGGAAAAGCGCAGGTATTTTTCCTGCCCGGTGGTCTTATACAGGCTCAGAGTAGCGGTGATCATGCAGCCGTCGATATAGTTCCACTTGTTGGGCTGGCCGCTGCGCACCTTTTCGATGTTCCACATGGGGGCTTCTGCGCTGGAGTGATCGATCAGGTAGTCCACATAGTCGCCCAGCATGGTCAGGATCTCGTCATGGGTCATGGTTTTACTCCTCCTCAAAATGTTCCACATTGGCAAAGTGCAGCCGCTCGCCTTCGTAGCCCTCGATCTGTACGTTGTGCAGGTCGATGGAGCGGACGTTCTCAGCGTAGATAGCCAGTTTTTTTACATGGGGGCGGTTGTCGGCCATGGCAGCCTGTCCCGCCTCAGCCTTGGGGTCAAAGGTAATGCTCACGTTGCGCATGGACACCCGCTCAATGGGCTGCTCCGGCAGGCCGTCAAAGTAACAGCCAGCGTACTGGGCATCGGTGGCGGTGATATCTTCCATGGTCAGGGTGCCCAGCCGGGGCGTGTATTCATCCACCGGCAGGGGACGGCGGTCCTGCACATAGTCGCTGTGGCCGTCCGGATCACAGAAGTAAAACATATTGATGACGAAAGGTGCTTTTACCCCCCGCATCTCCACATTGCGGAATACCAGCCCGTCGATCACAGCGGTGTTGCCCCGGCCGCGGCGGGTCTTGACACGCAGGCCACGGTCGGTGTGATCCATCAGGCACTGGGTCACCACCATATCCTTGACGCCGCCGCTCATCTCGCTGCCAATGACGATGCCGCCATGGCCTTTGTCCAGCAGACAGTTGCGCACCACCGTGTGCTCACAGCTCTTTTTCAGCTTCATGCCCAAAAAGACCTTGCTGGCCTTCATGGCAATGCAGTCGTCTCCCACATGGATGTTGACGCCGATGATCCGGGTATTGACGCAGCTCTCCGGGTCGATGCCGTCGGTGTTGGGGCCATCGTAGGGGTTGTGAATGTTGAAATGCAGCAGATCCAGGTTGCGGGCAAAGAGGGGGTGGATGGTCCAGGCGTAGCTGTTTTGGACGGTCACGCCGTGCAGGCAGACGTTCTCGCTGTCCACCACTGCCACCATCCGGGGGCGCCAGGCAATGCGCTTGGTCTTGGGGTCCTGCCACCAGTCGCCGTTGGCGGCATCGCCATCCAGCACGCCCTGTCCGGTGATGACCACATCGTGCACCTGGGTCACGTTGATCAGGCTGGCAAAGCTGTCCAGCGGGTTGCCTTCCCATCCGGTGAGGTAATACTCGTCCACTTCATTGGCGCTGGGAAGCACACCGGGCAGGATGGGGTAGTGGGTGCGGTCGTTGTCTCCCAGCAGTACAGCGCCCTTTTCCAGGTAAAAGGTGGTCTCGCTTTTCAGGAACAGGCTGGCGGTGCGGTAACGTCCGGCAGGCAGGTACACGGTGCCCCCAGCCGGGCAGGTGGACAGAGCGGCCTGCAGCCGGGCAGTGTTGTCTGTTACGCCATCCGGCACCAGACCGTAGCGGGATGCATCCACAAAAAAGCTCTCATGCTGGGTGGTAAAATCCAGTGTCAGGGTCTCGCCCTCTGCCTCGGCTTCTACGGTGTAGGTGGTGTCCGGCTCCAAAGAGAACAGAGAGAACACGTTGGTGTTGCAGTCCGTGTAGATCACGGCGCCGTTCAGCCGCACCACAAAGGGATGGGCGGGGCGATAGCACAGACCGTTTTCCAGCTCGAACACGGCGCTGCGGGTGGTGGAACGGATCAAGGTCAAATTCATGATGGATCAGCCTCCTGAGCTTGTCGGTAGGGATGAAAATATGGTATGATACGATAAAGACGATGTGCTGCGCCCTTTGGGGCAGCAATTTTGGAAAGGGGGGCCGGTATGAGGCCCGAACGGGAAAAATGGAGCGAAAAGATCCGCGCCGGGGGACTGCGCGTGGAGGGCGGCCGTTTTGAGCTGCCCCCGGGGGAGGATTGTTTCCTGATCCTTTTATCTGGCGGCAGCTGTGAGCTGCGCCCGTTTCCGGTGCAGGAAGAGCAGGAGCCTGCCCAAACGCTGAATCCCGGGTGCCTCGTCCTGCTGGGGCCGCAAAGCGGGATGCAGATGCAGCAGACCAGCCATACGGCGCTGGACTTGGTGGGGTGTCATTTCCCGCCGGCAGCGCTGGCTGAATTGCGGTCGATGGGCTGCCGGGATCTGGAAGGGATGCTCCCGCCGCAGGGCCGGCTGACGCTGTACGGGTCTGCGCAGTGGACCACCCGCCTGCGCACCCTGCTGGCACTGCTGTGGGGTGAGATGGAGGACCCGGAGAGCCCGGTGCTGTGGTATCTGGGGCTGCTGCTCCAATATGCCCAGAAAGAGTATCTGGCCCAGGGCGGCAGCATGAGCCGCCCCCATAACGAGACGGTGGATCAGATCTGCGCATACCTCACCGATCATTACCAGCAAAAGCTCTCCCTCTCGGAGGTGGCAGCACAGTTTTACCTTTCCCCTTACTATCTCAGCCGCCTGTTCCGGCGGGTGACCGGACAATCCATTGTGGATTTCATCAATGCCCGCCGCATCGAGGCGGCGCAGCGTCTGCTGGAGACAACAGAGCTGAGCATTACCGCAGTGGCAGAACAGACCGGTTTTTTGACCGCTGCACATTTCCGCCGGGTGTTCCGGGAGCTGCTGGGCGTAGGCCCGCTGCAGTACCGCAAAGGCTTTCGCAAATGATCCGGCTGCCCTTCAAAACAAAACGCCCCCTGTGCCACATTTACGGGATATGGCACAGGGGGCATTGTTATCGTCGTGGCTGACTTATGTCAGCGGCAGGGGCTTAGCCCTTGACTGCACCGGCAGAGATGCCTTCCACGAACTGATCCTGTGCACAGAAGAAAACGATCAGCTGCGGCAGGATGGAGATCAGGGACAGCGCCAGGATGCGGTTCCACGCAAAGCCGGTGTCACCATCCATGGACAGCTTGACGAACAGAGACATGGGGTACTTGGCGGGGGTCTGCACGTACAGCAGCGGGCCCATAAAGTCGTTGCAGCTCCACATGAACTGGAACAGCGCACAGGACACCAGAGCGGGCATCAGCATGGGCACGATCACCTTGTACAGGGTCTGGAAGGAGGAGCAGCCGTCGATGGAGGCAGCCTCGTCCAGGTCCCGGGGGACGTTGCGCATGAACTGGACCAGCTGGTAGACAAAGTAGGTCTCGGTAGCAAAGAGGGTGTGGAACCAGATGGCCAGATAGAAGGGGCTGTTGACCCAGCCGAACTTGGTGTACAGCAAAAACTGGGGCACGTTCAGCACGACCTGGGGCAGGAACAGGGTGGCCAGCATGATGCTGAACAGGATCTTCCGCCCGGGGAAGTTGAAGCGGCCGAAGCCGTAAGCTGCAATGCAGGAGGAGACGACCGTGCAGATGACCTTGGGCAGAACATAAGAATAGGTGTTCAGCATGGCCTGCAGGATGTTGATGGAACCGCCGAAGTTATTCAGCGCGTTCTTATAGCCCTCCAGGGTGGGGTTCTGGATCCACAGGCCGATGCCTGCAAAGATCTCGCTGTTGTCCTTGAAAGTGGCACTGATCATCCACAGCAGGGGATAGATCATGATGAGGCCCACAAGGATCAGCACGACGTACTTGAAAAACGTCGCAATGGCGTTGGATGCTTTCATTCCCATACTGTCACACCTTACCTTTCATCCGAGTAGTAGACCCACTTCTTCTGGCTGGTGAAGGCGATGATCGTCAGGATGCAGACGATGACGAACATGATCCATGCCAGAGCCGAGGCCATACCCATTTCGTTCGACTTGAAGGCGTAGTTGTAAACCAGGATGGAGATCAGCGTGGTGGAACCACGGGGGCCGCCGTTGGTGATGATGAAGGGGCCGTTGAACTCCTGGAATGCCTGGCAGATCTGGGTGACCAGGTTGTAGAAGATGATGGGGGTGATCATGGGCACCGTGATGGAGAAGAACTGGCGCCACTTGCCGGCACCGTCAATGGTAGCGGCCTCGTACAGGTCTGCGGGTACGCCCTTCAGCGCAGCCAGGAACAGCACCATGGCCGAGCCGAACTGCCAAATGCGCAGGAAGCAGATGATCCACAGGGCGTAGTTGGGGTCAGACAGCCAGGAGGGACCCTGGAAGTGACCGAAGGTGATCATACGGATCAGGGTGTTGACCAGACCGTCATCGCGGAAGACAGCCTTCCACAGCACAGCGATGGCCACCGAACCGCCCAAAATAGACGGGATGTAGTATACGGTACGGAAGATGTTGACGCAGGCGATCCTGAAGTTCAGGATATAAGCAATGAACAGCGCAAAGATCAGCTTCAGCGGAACAGTGATAAACGAATACTGGAAGGTGGTGATCAAAGCCTTGGTGATCTTGGCATTCGAGAAAGCATCCACATAGTTCATGATGCCATACTCAGAGATACCGCTGAAGAAGTTCATGTCAGTAAAGCTGTAATACAGCGACTGACCGAAAGGAACTGCCTTGAAGACCACAAAGCCGATGATCCAGGGCACCAGGTAGAAAAGACCCTGCCACTTGTCGCAGAATTTCTGGAACGGGGTACGCCCAAGAGAAGGCGCTTTGCTTTTTTTCATCCGGGGATTCCTCCTTTTTTCGGTTTTTGTGCGGGAAGACAAACATACCTGAGAGGGATGGCCACAGAGCGGCAATGATTTAGACAAAATTTTGTCATCATTTTTCCGATAAAAAGGGAGCATCCAGCCAAAGATAGATGGATGCCCCCCTCCAGTTCAGAAACGTATCAGGAGCTTGTCAGAATGTGCAAAACCTTAGGCGATGGTGTAGCCCACAGACTCCATGCCATCCAGCAGGATATCCACAACATCTGCGCCGGCAGCGTTGTCGTAGTCAACGGTGTCGAACACTTCCTGATAGACGCCGGTGCCGGTAGCCTTCAGGTCGTTGGACTCGAACAGGGGATCCAGCGGGAAGCTGACAAAGGCCATGACCTTGCCGTTTGCCTCAGCGGTGATCTCGTTGATAGCACCAGCAGCCTGGGCAGCAGCCAGACCAGCCTTGGAAGCAGGGATGCCGCACTCAGAACCCATGATGGCAGCGCCCTCGCCATTCCACAGGAAATTCACCAGCATAGCAGCCTCAGCGGGGTTCTTGCAGGTCTTGGTGATGGCCATGCCCATGGACACCTTGGAGAAGCCGCCGTTGTAGTCGCCGAACTTGATCTCGTCGCCCACGGTAAAGCCGGGCTTGTTCTCCTCGTCCAGAGCATCCAGATACTTCAGAGCGCCGGAATCCCACTCGAGGATGCCGCCCATCTTGCCGGTGATCCACTCGTTGGACTGAGTAGCAGCGTTATCGCCGTTGGAGCCGTAGTAGGTGGGCAGCGGCATAACGACGTGCTCGGCCACCAGCTTGCGGATGAAGTCGATGCCCTCGGCGATCTCCTCAGCGGTGTAGTTCAGGGTAGAGGTCTCGGGGTCTGCCCAAGCCTTGCCGTAGACGGACTCCAGATAGAAGACCATCATGATCATACGGTCGTAAGCGCCCAGGTGCAGGGGGTAGTAATCCTCGCCCAGCTTCTCCTTGAATGCCTTGCCGGCAGCCAGCAGATCATCCAGAGTCTTGGGGTACTCGGTGATGCCAGCCTTATTGAACGGAGTCATGTTCCAGTAGAAGATACGGCCGGTCATGGAGATGGGCACGCACTGCTGAGCGCCGCCCACATTGCAGGCGCTCATGGGAGCCTCGTCCCACTGGGTCAGATCCAGATAATCGGACACGGTGTTCAGATCGATGAAGGTCTGAGCATTAGCGGAGTAGTTGTACAGCCAGTTCCAGTTGATCTGGCAGACGTCCTCAGCAACGCCGCCTGCAAACTTGGTGGACATGGTGTCCTCCCAGCCGGACCATGCTGCAAAGGTGGGCTCAACAGTGATGTTGGAGTTGGCTGCGGAGAAAGCCTTGGCAGCCTCCTGGTAAGCGTTGTGCCGGCCGTCGCCGCCCCACCAGCTCATGGTCAGGGTGACAGCCTCGTTGGAAGGACCAGCCACAGAAGCAGCGGAAGAAGCGGAAGAAGCGGTGGAAGATGCAGCAGTGGAGCTGGAGCTGTTGCCGCCGCAAGCAGCCAGCAGACCAGCAGCGCCCACAGCGCCGGTGACCTTGATGAAGTCACGACGAGAAATTGCCTTGCTCATTTTTGTTCTCCTCCTAGTTCAAGAAAACATCGTGCAAATGATTTTGGATGCCCTCTGCAAAGCATCCGTTGTATACAATTATGATATCAAATGGCCGTCCAAAAAGAAAGACACAAATTGTAGTTTAGAAATAAAAAACGAACAAATATTGCTGTACTTGTCCTGCGTAAATTGACGTCTTTGATGAAATGGATAAACTTCCACCAAAAAACTGTGCAACATGTATACTTCGCTGAATTGCACAGAAAACTAAGGGAAAAGCCCGGTTTGGTGAAAGATTTATGAAGAAAAACGTCGCTTTTGCCATTTATGGCGAATAACATTACAAACTGCCCGAAAAGTTGTGTGGAAAATATTTCCGGATTTACTAATATATCAGTTGCGCAAATTGATATATCAATAGCGCAAAAAAAGAGCGCCGCGAAAATCGCGGCGCTTTGCATCAACAGAGGGGGGAAGGGCTCAGACATTTTTGTCCGGACCAGTCTGCCGGGCAAAAAACTCCCGCCGAGCGCGGAAATAACACTGGGGACACATACTGACGTACTGCACGTCGTTCTGCATATCGATGGCGACCTGCTCCCCCTCAAAGATAAACGCTCCGTTCACCTTGCGGGCATTGCACAGGGCCTTGCGGCCGCAGGTGCAGATGGTCTTCATCTCTTCCACCGTGTGGGCCAGCTCCAGCAGACGGGTAGAGCCTGCGAATCCCTTGAGGGAAAAATCGGTGCGCAGGCCGTAGCAGATCACCGGGACATTCAGCTCCACCGTCACAGCAAACAGCTGCTCAGCCTGTGCAGCGGTAAAGAACTGACTCTCGTCGCAGAGCACACAGGCCAGCGGCCCATCTGCGGCTGCTGCCCGCACCACCTCAAATACATCCATCTCCGGGGGGATCAGACAATCGACCTTGCGGCGCACCCCCAGGCGGCTGACCAGCTCATCTCCGCCTTTGGTGTCCACCCGGGGTTTCAGGATCAGCACCCGCATCCCCTGTTCCTCATAGTTATGGGCCACCTGCATCAGTGCGGTGGACTTACCGCTGTTCATTGCGCCGTAGCGGAAATAGAGCTTTGCCATGGGTTCTCCTTACTGTGTTGTGTTTTTACTATAATAAGTAGCTCCGGCGTACCGGAGCTGAACGGGGGGCGGTCAATCCTGGTTCCGCAGCCGGTATCCCAGGCTCATGAGACTATCGCCCAAGTGTACATTTTCTACCAGGACTTCCGGGTAGGGCACCGAGAGATCGTAGTGGGAGAAGTTCCAGAAGCCCTGGATGCCCAGAGCGACCAGCCGCCCGCTGATCTGCTCTGCTCCGGCTCGGGGCAGACAGAGCACCGCCACCTGGGGATGATGCTCCTGACAAAAGGCCTCCAGCTCATCTACGTGCAGAATGGGTATGCCGCTGATGGTGTGGCCGACTTCGTCTGCAGAAGCGTCAAAGGCGGCGATCAGTTTGTAGCCGTTGGCATCGGTGGTAATAAAACGGCTCACAGCTTTGCCCAGCCGTCCGCAGCCGATCAGGATGGTGGGCAGGCGCTCGCCATCGCCAAAAAGCAGCTGCTCCAAAATGGACAGCAGGTTATCGACCGAATAACCAATGCCTTGACGGCCGTTTACGTCGCCAATGCAGTTGAAATCCTGCCGTACCTGGGAAGCCGTGGTGCCCATCTGGGCGGCAAGCTCCCGCGAGGAAATGCTGGAGACCCCCTTATCCCGCAGCGAGCGCAGGTAGCGGTAGTATTTGGGCAGCCGCTTGATAACGGGGAGGGAGGCTTTTCCGGGGGTATTCATAGGGGACTCCTTTCTGCCAGGGCGAAGCCGCCCGGGACAATGGTTCGTTATTCCGAAAACAATCATTATAAAGTATACAGCATCAAAATGCAATGTCAAATATCCTGTGCGGTTTTTTGCAAAAAATTAGTCCGGGAAAGGGGCATAAACCCACCCGGCGGGGGAAAGCTGAAAAAAGTACCGAGAAAAAGGAGGCATCTGCCCATGAAAGAAACAACGGACAAGGAGAATAGTGCCCCGGAGGATGCGGCGCAGACCATCCAGGATCTGGGGGCAGTGTGGCGCACAAGGGGCGCTCACGGCATCCATTGCCTGACTGTGATCGGCCAGATCGAGGGCCATGTGGAGGCACCCCAGGGGCAAAAGACCACAAAGTACGAGCACGTGATCCCGCAGCTGGTGGCTGTGCAGGAGGATCCCGCCATTGAGGGACTGCTGGTGCTGCTGAATACCGTTGGTGGAGATGTAGAGGCGGGCTTGGCGCTGGCAGAACTGATCGCCAGCATCTCTAAGCCCAGCGCAGCGGTGGTGCTGGGTGGGGGACATTCCATTGGCATCCCGCTGGCGGTCAGCGCACAGCGCAGTTTTATCGTGCCCACAGCCACCATGACCATCCATCCAGTGCGCCACTCTGGCATGATCCTGGGAGTTCCCCAGACCATGCGCTGGTTTGAGCAGATGCAGCAGCGCATTACAGGCTTTGTGGTGGAGCACAGCGGCATCCAGTCGCAGCGCTACACCCAGCTGATGATGAGCACCGGGGAGCTGGTGATGGATGTGGGCACCGTGCTGGATGGACGCAAGGCTGTAAAGGAAAAGCTCATCGATCAGCTGGGCGGGCTGTCGGATGCGCTGAGCTGGCTGTATCGTGAGATCGAAGGGAGGGGCTGACGGCCCCTTTATGGCGCGGTTTTGCCCAGAAAGTGCCCCACCGTCCGGACCAAGAAACCTGTCGTCCGCTGATGATAAAAACAGAAACAAGCGGCCGCCGCCAAAGACGGTGAGCGTTCGGCCTCAAAGCCCCCCCTTCCTGTTTGCCATTTGTCCCATCTCGTGGTACAATGAAAGAATCGAGATTTCGTGTGGGAAGGAGGCCCGGCGGCGCACCGCTGGGCGAAGCGAAAAAGCGGAACATGGCAAAGAAGAAACGAAAATCAACGGCAAGGCGAAAAACAAGCCGCCGCCGCAGCCGCCCGCAGGAGAGGGTGCCGGCGGGGCTGGGCACGTTGTTTGCCGGTCTTTTGCTGATGGCTCTGGCCTTTGTGCAGGGAGAGTCGGTGTGGCGCACGCTCCATGATGGACTGTTTGGTCTTTTGGGCTGCGGGGCGCTGGTGCTGGGGGCGGCAGTGTGCTGCTTGGCGGTGCTTTACACCCGGGGCGAAGATCTTCTGCCCCATATCAGCAAACTGGCCTTGGGGCTGGTGCTGGCCACCGGCGGGGTCATCGTGCTTACTGGTGTGCCGGTGCAGGGGCTCAGTGCATTCCAGATCGTAGCGGTGTGTTACCGCAATGGCTACGAGGCGGTGCTCTCCGGCGGAGCGCTGGGTGCGCTTTTGGGCGGCACACTGGTGGCTTTGTGCGGTCATCCCGCTGCGGATGTGGTCATGGTCGTGCTGATGGCCTGCACCATGCTGTACCTGCTGGATCTGACCCCGGCTGACCTGTGGCAGTGGTGCAGCGGTGTGGCCGGAGGCGTGCGGGACAAAGGTGCCGCCGCCTATGCAGAGGGCCGCAGCCGCCATGCCCAGCGGGCAGAGGAACGCCAGGCAGAGCGGGAAGCCCGGCTGGCGCAGCAGGCAGAAGAACAGGAACAGGCAGAGCGGGAGCAGCAGGAGTATGCCCAGCAGTCCGATCTGTCGGAAACCGGCGGGGATGGCTTTCATGTGGGGATGCCCAACTGGATGACCGGGGTGCTGCGCTGGGGCCGTCAGGTCACCCAGGAGGGAGATGCTGCCGCCCCGGAGTCCGCTGCTCCCCAGCAGGCGGCTCCGCCGGTACATACCGAACCGCCCCGGCCGCGGGCGCCGTTTGACATCGACCTTGGGCCGGACCCTGCCCCTATGACGGCAGGGGGGAGCGAGCCCATCGAGCCCATTATCCTGGGGCCGGGAGGGACCTTTGGCATGGATCCCCTGAAGGTGCCCCGCCCCACCATCCGCCCTGTGGTGCCGGATGCAGTGGAGACCCCGGCGGCAGATTTCTTTGCGCCGCAGGCGGCTGTGCAGACCCCGTCGGTCCCGGAGGCTCCGGCCGCTCCGGCAGCGGAGTTTTTTGCGCCTGCTCAGCCGGAGACGGCAAGCCCCCGTCCTGTGACGGATTTCTTCCCTCTGGACACGGACAGCGAGTTCGAGGCCCCGGCGGTCTCCATTACACCGGCAGCGCCGCCGCCGGTCAGCGCCGAGGGCGCTGTTTGCCAGCGCTCTGCGCCGGATGAGGATGGTTGGATCAGTATCACGTCCGAGCCGGTGGAGGAAAAGGACCTGAATACATTGGTGGCAGCTGCTATGGAAAAACCTGCGGTCTCGGAGCAGGCGGCAGCCAGCGCCCCCGCAGAGGAAGCACCCCCGGAGGCGGTCTATCAGTACCAATATCCGCCCATCGAGCTGTTTGAGCGTGCCCCGGATGAGACCGAGGGCGGCGTGCAGGATGAGCTGAAAGCCAACGCCCAGAAGCTGGTGGATACGCTGGATAGCTTTGGCGTCCGCACCCGTGTGCTGGATATCTCCCGCGGGCCGTCGGTCACCCGGTACGAGGTGCAGCCCATGGCGGGTGTGAAGATCAGCCGTATCACCTCTCTGGCAGACGATATCGCCCTGAACCTGGCGGTGGCGGATGTGCGTATGGAAGCGCCCATCCCCGGCAAGCCTGCGGTGGGCATCGAGGTGCCCAACCACAAAAAGACCCCGGTCTATATCCGCAGCGTGTTTGAGAGCCAGAGCTTCCTGCGCATGACCTCGCCCCTGGGCATTGCATTGGGCAAGGATATTGCCGGTGTGGCGCAGGTGGCAGACCTGTGCAAGATGCCCCATCTGCTGATCGCCGGCAGCACCGGCAGCGGTAAGTCGGTCTGCGTCAACAGCATCATCATGAGCCTGCTGTTCCGCTCCGGGCCGGAGGATGTAAAGCTGCTGCTCATCGACCCCAAGGTCGTGGAACTGGCAGAGTACAACGGCATCCCGCATCTGCTGATGCCGGTGATCACCGAGCCCCGCAAGGCGGCGGGCGCTTTGGGCTCTGCGGTGCAGGAGATGGAGCGCCGCTACCGGATGTTTGCAGAGAACAATGTCCGGGATATCAAAACCTTCAATAAGCTGGCTGCATCGGACCCCATGCTGGAGAAGATGCCCTATATCGCCATTGTGATCGACGAGCTGGCCGACCTGATGATGGTGGTGGGCAAGGATGTGGAGGATTCCATCTGCCGCATCGCGCAAAAAGCCCGTGCAGCGGGTATGCATCTGATCGTAGCCACCCAGCGCCCCAGCGTGGACGTTATCACCGGCCTGATCAAGGCCAATATCCCCAGCCGCATCGCCTTTGCGGTGTCCAGTCAGGTGGACAGCCGCACCATCCTGGATGGCGCCGGGGCAGAAAAACTGCTGGGTATGGGCGATATGCTGTTCATGCCGGTGGGCGCACCCAAGCCCATCCGCATCCAGGGCACGTTCGTGCGGGATGAGGAGATCAGCCGTGTGCTGGACTTTATCAAGGCCAGCGGCACGGTGCAGTATGACGAAGCCATGATCGAGGCGATGGAGAAGCACGCCATCCAGGACGGCAAGAAGGGCGGCGCCGCCGACCCCGATGAGGCCGAGGATGGCGACCCGATGCTGGGGCAGGCTGTGGAAGTGGTCATCGATGCGGGCCAGGCTTCCACCAGCTTGTTGCAGCGGCGGTGTAAGCTGGGATATGCCCGGGCAGCCCGCATTATGGATGAGATGGAGCAGAAGGGCATCATCGGCCCTTACGAAGGCGCAAAGCCCCGTGCAGTTCTGATCAGCCGCCAGCAGTGGCTGGAAATGCAGTTGAACGCACCGGATGCGCCGTAACGACAGCGAACGATTTATACACCCACAGAGCACAGAGAGGACCTGCGCTATGGATAACACGACACAAACCTACACCCCCAACACCGAATTTCTCCCGATCTGCCGGGCTGATATGGAAGCCCGCGGATGGGATGAGCTGGATTTTGTAGTGGTGGGCGGCGACGCCTATGTAGACCACCCCAGCTTTGGGACCGCGATCATCAGCCGCCTGCTGGAGGCCGAGGGCTACCGGGTGGGCGTGCTGGCCCAGCCCCGCTATACCGACTGCGAGGACTTCAAGCGGTTTGGCAAGCCGAAATACGGCTTCTTTATCGGCGGAGGCAACGTGGACAGTATGGTCAGCCACTATTCGGTGGCCAAGATCCCCCGGGCGGAGGATGAGTATTCCCCCGGCGGCAAGGCCGGTGCCCGGCCGGACCGCAGCGCCACGGTCTATACCCGCCTGGCAAAGCAGGCGTACCCGGATCTGCCGGTGATCTTAGGCGGACTGGAAGCATCGCTGCGGCGGTTTGCCCATTACGATTACTGGCTGGATACCGTGCTGCCCAGCATCGCAGAGGACTCCGGCGCAGATATCATCAGCTTTGGCATGGGCGAGCGGCAGACCTCTGCCATTGCCCGCCGCCTGGCGGCAGGGGAGCCGGTGGAGAGCATCACCGATGTGGACGGCACCTGCTATATGACGGATTTTGAGCATCTGCCGCCCCGGTACATCGAGTGCGCAGGTTTCCGGAAGGTAGCTTCGGACAAAACGGCGTATGCCCGGGCCTGCCGCATCCAGATGGATAATCAGGACGTGGTCAGCGGACAGATCCTGGTGCAGAAGCAGAGCGAGAAGTACCTGGTGCAGAACCTGCCCGCAAAGCCGCTGGTGCGCTGGGAGCTGGACAAGGTCTATGCGCTGCCCTATACCCGCCGCTATCACCCGGTCTATGAGCCGATGGGGGGCGTGCCCGCCATCCGGGAGGTGCAGTTCTCCATCATCCAGAACCGGGGCTGCTTTGGCGGGTGCAACTTCTGCGCCATCCAGCTGCATCAGGGCCGCCGGGTCACCAGCCGCAGTGCGGACAGCGTTCTGGCGGAGGCCGAGCGCATGACCCATGAGCCGGATTTCAAGGGCTATATCCACGATGTGGGCGGGCCTACCGCCAACTTCCGTATGCCTTCCTGCCGGGAACAGATGCTGAAGGGGATGTGCACTGGCGGCAAGCACTGCCTGGCGCCCGCCGCCTGCTCCCACCTGCTGGTGGATCACAGCGACTATCTGAACATCCTGCGCCGGATGCGGGAGCTGCCGGGGGTAAAAAAGGTGTTTATCCGCAGCGGCATCCGGTTTGACTACCTGATGGCAGACCCGGACGATACCTTCTTCAAGGAGCTGGTGGAGCACCATGTTTCTGGTCAGCTGAAGGTAGCCCCGGAGCATTGCGCCCCCAATACCCTGGCCTACATGGGCAAACCCCCCATTGATGTGTTCAATAAGTTCAAGGACAAGTTCTACGAGCTGAGCAAGAAGGCAGGCAAAAAGCAGTATCTGGTGCCCTACCTGATGTCCAGCCACCCCGGCTCTACCCTGAAAGATGCGGTCTACCTGGCCGAATACCTTTACAAAAACCATATGCGGCCGGAACAGGTGCAGGATTTTTACCCCACCCCCGGCACGGTCAGCACCTGTATGTTCTACACCGGGCTGGACCCCTACACCCTCAAGCCGGTGTTTGTGGAGAAATCCGCCGAGGGCAAGGCGCTGCAGCGTGCGCTTCTGCAATACTATGAGCCCCGCAATGCAGAAAAGGTCATCAAGGCTCTGCGCATCACCCACCGGGAGGATCTGATCCCGCTGCTGGTGCCGGCAGCCGGCCGTCGGGCTGTGCAGCGCACGGCCCGCAAAGCAGAAAATGCACAGGTCAGCATCCACCCGGACGGCAGCTACACGGTAAGACCGGGCAAGTCTGCGGGCAAAAAACCAAGCCCCGGCGCACGCTTTGCCCCCCGCACAGCCGCCAAGGGCAATACTTATCAACAGAAAGAGAGTACAACGTGGAAAACTGGAAAAAAGAAAAAGTAAGCTTTGCGGCGCTGGCCCGCCGCCTGGCAGCTCTGGCCCTGGCCGCTGCGCTGGCCCTGGGGGTCTGTGCCTGTGCCCCGGCGGCGTCCGCCCCGACCGAACCGGTTCCGGCGCCCTCGGTGACCCAGGGCGAGGGACTGACCGCACACTTTATTGATGTGGGGCAGGCGCTGAGCGTTCTGGTAGAATGTGAAGGCCATTACCTGCTGTACGATGGCGGCAATGTGCCGGATGGGGAACTGGTGGTCTCCTACCTGCAAAACCTGGGAGTCCAGAAGCTGGATTATGTGTTCTGCTCCCACGCCCACGAGGACCATGTGGGCGGCCTGGCGGCTGTGCTGGCGGCTTTTCCCGCCGATCATGTGTACAGCCCGGTGACCGATGCCACCACCGTCTGCTTCCAGAACTTTGTAAAGTATGCGCAGCAGCAGGGGCGGCAGGTGGAGATCCCCGCTGTGGGTACTTCCTGGCCGCTGGGCAGTGCCACGGTGCAGCTGCTGGGGCCGGTGCGCGCCTATGAGGACACCAACGACACCTCCCTGGTGCTGCGCATCGACTATGGCCAGACCAGCTACCTGCTCACCGGCGATATGGAAGCGGAAGCAGAGCGGGACCTGGTGGACGGCGGCGCACCCCTGGATGTGGACGTGCTCCAGGTGGGGCATCACGGGTCCAACACCTCCACCAGCTATGTCTTTTTGAACCAGGTGCTGCCGGAGATCGCTGTGATATCCTGCGGACAGGGCAACGAATACGGTCACCCCCACGAGGAACCGCTGAGCCGCCTTCGGGATGCTGGTGCAGGTACCTACCGCACCGACCTGATGGGGACCATCCGGGTCATCAGCGACGGGGCAGGGTACACGATCGCCAGCCAGCAGTTCGCAGAGGACCAGCAGCTGAACCCCACTCTGCCGGAGCCGCCCCAGCAGGCATACATCGGCAACGTCAATTCCCACAAGTTCCATCTGCCCAGCTGCTCCGGCCTGCCGGCAGAGAAGAACCAGATCCTCTTCTCCTCCTACGAGGAGGCTGTTGGGGCCGGGTACACGCCCTGCGGCAACTGCCTGGGATAAGGCACGCCGGACCGGGCATCTGTTCCGGTCTTTGCGTTAAAACATGACAAACGGCCCGTGCATCTGCACGGGCCGTTTTTTTGCGGGCACAGGGCGCAGGGGTGCAGTCCAAAAGGCTGCGCCCTTGCCCAACGGGCAAAAATGCCCCTCTTGCACCCGCATGAATGTTGCGGTATACTGGGATATCCATTTTTTGCAAAAAAGGAGGCCAAGGCAATGGCGTATATGCCCTGTATCCCGCTGGCGGTAAAGCTGCCGGAAACAGCAGATCTTCGGCAGGCGGCGCGGTATCTGGGAGCACCGGGAGAACCGGACGAACAGACCCTTGCGCTGCTCAGACGCTGTGCCCCGCCGCTGATGGCGGCGTGCAGGGCACGGGCGGTGTACCGGCAGCTGAGCACAGCCGACCTGGCACAGGCGGGGCTTTTGCAGGGGCAGGACATTGCCCGTCACCTTGCAGGCTGTACAGGCGGGGTGCTGTTGGCGGTGACCCTTGGACCGGGTGCGGATGGAGCCATCCGCCGGGCGGGCATCGGAGATGTGGCCGCCGAAGCGGGGACGGATGCCTTGGCTTCTGCGTTGGCAGAGCAGGCCGCCGATGCGGCGGAAAGGCTGCTGGTGCAGCACTATCAGGGGCAGGGGCTGTATCTGACAGGGCGCTACTCTCCCGGCTACGGGGATTGGCCCTTGGCTGTACAGCCGCTGCTGGCCAGACTGCTGGATACGCCCCGGCAGATCGGCCTTTGCGTGCAGGAAAATTGCCTGATGACCCCCCGCAAAAGCATCACCGCCCTTTTGGGCGTGGCCGAACATCCGGTGCAGGGGCACCGTGCCGGATGCGCCCACTGTGCTTTACGGGGGCGCTGTGAATATCGAAAGAGGGGAAAACGCTGTGAAGATCCATGAACTGTTTTGCCAGCCCCAGACCCTGCTGCTGGATGGAGGCTTTGGCACGATGCTGCAGGCTGCTGGCCTGCGCCCCGGTGCAAGGCCGGAGGAACTGAACCTGACCGAGCCGGACCTGGTGCGCAGCATCCATGCGGCTTATGCGGCTGCGGGCAGCCGGGTGCTGAATACCAACACATTTGGCGCTTCCGCCCCCAAGCTGGCGGGCAGCGGCTATACGGTGGAGCAGGTGGTGCAGGCTGCCGTGGCGCTCTGCCGCCAGGCAGCAGAGCCGTTTGGGGCACTGACGGCACTGGATATCGGCCCTTTGGGGGAGATGCTGGAGCCGGGCGGCCCGCTAAGCTTTGAGCAGGCAGTGGAGGAGTTTGGGCGCATCGTCCGTGCAGGCGCGCAAGCGGGCGCAGACCTGGTTTTTCTGGAGACGTTTACGGACCTTTATGAGCTGAAAGCAGCTCTGTTGGCCGTCAAGGAGAACAGTAGCCTGCCGGTTCTGGCCAGCATGAGCTTTGAAGCCGGCGGCCGCACCTTTACCGGCTGCACGCCGGAGAGTTTTGCGGCAACGGCCCGCGGCCTGGGGGCGGATGCTGTGGGCATCAACTGCTCGCTGGGTCCAAAGGAGATCGCCCCCATCGCCCGCCGTCTGGCGGATGCGCTTCCGGGCGACTTCCCGCTGTTTGTCAAGCCCAACGCAGGACTGCCCCGGGCAGACGGCAGCGGCTATGACCTGACCCCGCAGCTTTACGCTATGCAGATGCGCCCCTACCGGGAGCTGGGGCTGTTTGCCGCCGGCGGCTGCTGCGGCACGACACCGGACTACATCCGTCTGCTGGCTGGCGTTTTTGCGGATTCGGCCCCGGGGCGTGCAGCCCATCCAATGCCCTCGGTGCTCTGCACCCCGGTGCAGCTGGTGACGGTGGACGGTATTACGGTGGTGGGCGAGCGGATCAACCCCACCGGTAAAAAGCGGTTTCAGCAGGCGCTGCGGGAAGGCGATATGGATTACCTGCTGGCACAGGCGGTGAGCCAGGCAGAAGCTGGTGCAGCTGTGCTGGATGTGAACGTGGGTACCCCTGGTGTGGATGAACCGGCGTTGATGGAGCGGGCCGTAAAAGCGCTGCAAAGCGTGGTCAGCCTGCCTTTGCAGCTGGACTCCACCGACCCTGCTGCCCTGGAACGGGGGCTGCGGGTCTACAATGGCAAACCCATCGTCAACTCGGTCAACGGCGAGCCGGAGACCCTGGCCCGCATCCTGCCCCTTTGCAAAAAATACGGTGCGGCCGTCGTGGGCTTGGCGCTGGATGGTGCGGGCATCCCCCCGACAGCCCAAGGCCGTGTGGAGATCGCCCGGCGCATCCGGGATGCGGCACTGGCGGCAGGCATCCCCCCGGAGGATATCTATATCGACTGCCTGACCTTGACCGCCAGCGCCCAGCAGGAGCAGGTCATGGTCACCCTCCATGCGCTGGAGCGGTGCAAAAAAGAGCTGGGGGTGCGCACCATCCTGGGCGTATCCAATATCAGCTTTGGTCTGCCCAACCGCAGCGCATTGAACGCCGCTTTCCTCACAGCGGCCATGTATGCCGGGCTGGATGCAGCGATCATGAACCCCCAGAGTCAGGAGATGATGGCGGCGGTGGCGGCCTACGATGTGCTTACCGGCCGGGATGTCCAGAGCCAGCGCTACATTGCCCGCTATGCTGCGCAGGCACCGGCAGCACCGGCTGCAGCGCCCTCGGAACCAAAAGACCCGGAGCAGGACCCCTATGGGGCCTTGATCCGTGCCGTGGAACAGGGTCTGGCAGGGCAGGCTGCCGCCCAGACCCGGGAGCTGCTGGCCCATACCCCCGCATTGACGGTGGTGGACAAAGCGCTGGTGCCGGCACTGGACCAGGTGGGGGCAAAGTATGAGGCGGGGACCTTGTTTTTGCCCCAGCTGCTGCAGGCGGCCAGCGCTGCCCAGAGTGCTTTTGCGCAGATCCGGGAGGCGTTGGCGTCAAGCGGCGGCTCCCAGGCAGGCAAGGGCAAGATCGTGCTGGCTACCGTCCAGGGGGATGTGCATGATATCGGGAAGAACATCGTCCATGTGCTGCTGGAGAATTACGGCTTTGAGGTCATCGACCTGGGCCGGGATGTGCCGGTGCAGCAGGTGGTGGATACGGTGCGCCGCACAGGCGCCCGGCTGGTGGGCCTTTCTGCCTTGATGACCACCACCCTGCCCAGCATGGAAAAGACCATTGCCGCCCTCCGCACCGCTGGTCTGGACTGCAAGGTCATGGTAGGCGGCGCCGTGCTTACGCCGGAGTATGCCGCAGCCATCGGTGCAGACTGGTATGCCAAGGACGCCAAGCGCAGCGCAGATATCGCCAAGGAATTCTTTGGGGTCGGGTGATGTCCGCCCCCGCAGAAATACAAAACAACAAAGCAAAGATAGATCCCCGGGCGGAAAAGGAGCGGCTGCGCCTATTTCTGCCCGGGGACCTTATTTGCAATTTGTTCAAAAAGCTCACAAAGAAACTCCATTTTTGTGCGGTACAATAAGGCCATAGCAAGGGAGGTACGGCAGAAGCCAAAACCTCCCCCAGAAAAAGCGTCCACCATTGCAGGCAGACGTGAAGTTCAGCCGGTGTGAACCGGTTCCCTTAAAATACTGTCCCCCGCCTATGCGAGGCAATAGCCAAAGACGGCGGACAGACTACCAAACCTCTCCTGGCAACCGCAATGTTAGGAGTTCCTTATATGCAGGCAGCGCCGCTTTCTCCTCCTTTCCACGGCGCTGTCTGCTTTTGATTTGTGCAAAAAGGCCAAAAAGAACCCCCGGCATCCGTGCAGGATACCGGGGGTTCTGCTGTGTGAGCGGAAAAACTGCGTGCAGGGGGTCAGCCCTTTTTTTCAGCACACTTCTTTGCGGCAAAGTTCACCAGAGCCGATGCGGCAGCGCCCAGCATAAGCCCCAGCAGGATGCCCGCCAATACGTCGGTGGGGAAGTGGACGTATAGGTACAGGCGGGTAAAACCAATAAATGCAGCCAGCACCAAAGCGGGGATGCCCAGGCGCTTGTTTTGGCAGAACAGGGCGGCTGCGGCTGCAAAGGCCGAGCTGGTGTGTCCGGACGGGAACGAGTGGCCGTTGGGCCGCTCCACTAAGATCTGGATCAGGGTGTTCAGGTCACAGGGGCGGGGCCGGGCAAACAGGGGCTTTAAGATCATATCCCCCACCAGCAGGTAGAACAAAAGTGCCAGCAGCATAGCAAGCCCGGCTTTGCGGGTGGAACGGCGCAGCAGCAGGATGACCCCAAACAAGATCCATAGCTCGCCGTGCATCCCCGCCCAGTTGAAAAACACGGCCAGCGCATCCATCACAGGATGGGCGAACTGCTGCAGCCAGTCCAGAAAGGCGAATTCAAAGGCCATTGGTTCCTCCCGTTATTTCCGACAGTCCCGGCGCTTGTCTGCGGGCAGGCAGCCCAGCAGCTCCCATACGCTGTCCATATCCTGGTCCAGCAGGTAAGCCAGGGAGCGCTTGCCCCCGGGGGCTTTTTCGTCCGCTGCGGCTACATACAGGTAGATGGCATCGGCGGTGCGGTAGGCGCACAGCACATCCGCCCAGGGGTACTGGTAGGTGGGGGCGGGTTTATCCTGCTCACCGGCCAGCCAGACGGCAACGCCGTCCCCCGACAGCTCCACCCGGTAGAACGGCTGGGGCAGCTTCATTTTTTTGATGATCTGGGACAGCTGGTGGAAGAAGGTGCCGAAATATACACCGGGCAGGCCCAGCGCTACCACCGTCAAAACAACGGTCAGCAGCAGCGCACCCTCCCGCTTGCCCACCTGGGACAGGCAGATGGCGGCGCTGGTCAGCAGGATCACCGCAAAGATCAAAGGGCGCTTCCAGGCTTTTTGGTGGCGGAATACGTCAAAGACCCGGAAATCCCGGAAGTTTTTTTGGGTCATCTGGACCGAAACAGAGATCGTTTGGGACATAGTGCACACTCCTAACATTGCCTCTTTTGAGGCATAGTAACACATTCCATCCCGCTAGGCAAGGGCAATCTTGCAAAACAGCCCGGAAACGTGCTAAAATAGAAACTATCGGTTTAAAAATGAACAAGCGGTGAATCGGCAACTGCTTTGTTTCGCTTACGCTCGCCGCCTCTCGGGGGAGTCGCCCTTGGCCAGGTCTGCCGGGCCGGGGCCGGAGAGGGCCTTGCTCCCCATAGGAAAGGAGTGCCTGCATTGACGAAAAAACGCATCCGTATCACGCTGAAACAGCGCATCGGGCTGTGCCTGGCGGTATTTTTTGCGGCGCTGGCGGCCCAGATCGCCCTGAACGTGTACCAGTCCCGTGCGGTGCAGGGGGTCATGGACCGGCAGATGGGCTCTTTCCACGCCATCAGCCGTTTTCAGGGCGGTGTCGAGGGGGTCGTGGGTGCGCTGGAGAGCTACCGCTGGGAGAATGGCGAGCAGCAGGAGATCCTTGCCCGGATGGAGGATTCCCGCTCCACCTGCAACGCCTGGCTGTGGCGGGTGGAAAGCAGCATCCATAGTTTGGAGGATGTCAGCGAGGAGCAGCGGCTGCTGTACAGCGCAGTGTCTACCACCTATGCCCATTATGAGCACCTGCTGGACAGGCTCTCTGCCACGCTGGAAGCGGACAACAGCATGGCGGCCTCCCGTTTGTATTACGATCAGGTGGCGGCCTGCGGGGATTATCTCAGCCAGTATACCTTGCAGCTGCTGGAGACCGCCATTCTGGATGCCCAGACCAGTTATACTGAGCTGTCGGTGCTGTCGGCCCGGATCGGGATGCTGCAGACCGTGGTGGTGGGGCTGTGCGTGGCGCTGGGCTGCGTCAGTGCCATGATGGTGATGCAGCTGCTGACCCCGGTGCAGCAGATGATCGCTGCTTCCTGGGCCATTGCCCGCAGCGAGTTCGACAGCCCGGATATCCCGCTGCCCCGTGGGCTGGAGATGGCCCAGCTGGCAGAGGCGTTCAACAAAATGAAGCACTCCATGGCCCAGCAGGTGAATACCCTCCAGGAGAAAAACGAGATCGAGCGGGAGCTGCACCGCCAAAAGACCCAGGCGCTGGAGCTGCAGAACCGGATGGAGCGCAGCCGTTTGCAGCAGCTGCGCAGCCAGATCGACCCGCACTTTTTGTTCAATACATTGAACGTCATCCTGCAGACTGCCGGTACAGAAAAAGCGTACCGCACCCAGGCGCTGATCACGGCGCTGTCGCATCTTCTGCGGTACAGCCTGATGAGCAATGACGAGCAGGTGCCGTTGGCCCGGGAAGTGCGGATCGTGGACGAATACTACTCCATCTATCATGTGCGCTTTGGGGACCGGGTGCGGATGGAGTGGCGCATCTCGGATGCAGTGGATCTTACCGAGGTGATGGTGCCCTCCTTTATCCTCCAGCCTATCGTGGAGAATGCATTCAAGCATGGCATCTGCCCCAAGGAGGAGGGCGGGCTGGTGCGAATCCGGGTCACGCCTGTGCCGGAGAAGGGGCTTTTGTATCTGAGCGTGCTGGACAATGGCCTGGGGATCCCTCCGGAACAGATGGCGCAGCTGCGCAAGGCACTGGGCCAGCCCGGAGAGCGATGGGAACATATCGGTCTGTACAACGTGGCTGAGCGGCTGCGTCTGCTGGACAAGAGCTGCCGGATGTCGGTGTGCTCCCGTCCCGGGCGGGGCACCTCGGTACGCCTATATCTGCCTTTGATGGAACGAGCAGAGGAGGAGTTTTGAGATGATACGAGTCCTGATCGCAGACGATGAACGCTTGGAGCGGGAAGCCCTGGCCGACCTGGTGGTCCGCCGCTTTGAGCATGAGGCCGTGATCCAGACGGCTGAAAATGGCCGTCGGGCCGCCGATACCGCTATTTTGTGGGAGGCGGACCTGATCCTGATGGATATCGAGATGCCGGGCATCAATGGGCTGGATGCAGCCCGGGCTGTGCTGGAACAAAGGCCGGAATGTAAGGTGATCTTTGTGACAGCGTACAGCCTGTTCCAGTATGCCCACGAGGCGATGCATCTGGGCGCCTGTGACTATCTGCTCAAGCCGGTGGACCCGGATGAGGCGGAGGCTGCGATCCGCCGTGCGATCCGTCAGATCGAGGCGGGGCGCAAATTGGCGGAGCTGGCTCCGGTGGCCCCGGAACCGGCTGCCGATACCGCCGAGGCCGAGGACCGCAATGCGCTGGTCATGGCCCATGTCCGCCGCTATATGGAGGATAACTATATGTTCGATCTCTCGCTGGACAGTGTCAGCGAGATCCTGCATATCAGCCCGGCATACCTTTCGGCACAGTTCAAAAAGTATCAGAAGATGAATTTTCTGGACTGCCTGACCGAGCTGCGCATCAATGCGGCAAAGCAGCTGCTGACCGACCCGCTGCGTTCTGCGGCGGAGGTCGCTTCCATGGTTGGGTACGAGGACGCCAGCTATTTTGCCCGTGCGTTCAAAAAGCGTACCGGTATGACCCCCACCCAGTACCGGCGGGAGGCCGCCCGTCAAGCCCGGGAGGCTCGTCTGTGAGCGCCCGGCGCATCGCAGCTCTGACGCTGGCTGCGGTGCTGTGCCTGCTGATGCTGGCAGGCTGCGTCGTCCGTCCCAAAGAGCAGGCGCAGACTCAGCCGGAGCTGCTGCTGCGCTATGCAGAGAATCAGCCGGCGGATTATCCCACCACCCAGGCAGCCCTTGCTTTTGCGGAGATGGTGTCCCAGCGCACCGACGGCCGGGTAAAGATCCTGGTGTACAGCGACGGGGAGCTGGGCAGTGAGCCCAGTGTGGTGCAGCAGATGCAGTTTGGCGGCATCGACTTTTCCCGCGTGTCCTTGAGCGAGCTGGCCAACATCCTGCCGGGGCTGAGCATCCTGCAGCTGCCGTATCTCTATGAGGATGCGGCCCAGATGTGGCGTGTGCTGGACGGGCCCATCGGCAATGAGTTCCTGCTGGCGCTGGATGCAGTGGGGCTGGTGGGGCTTTCCTGGTTTGATGCGGGCGTGCGCAGCTTTTATACCCGGAAGAAGGTCACCTGCCTGGAGGATCTGCAGGGGCTGGCTCTGCGGGTGCAGCAGTCTGGCCTGATGAGTGATATGATCGAGGCGCTGGGGGCTGTGCCGGTGCAGGCAGCTTACAGCCAGGTGTATGCGGCGCTGCATAATGCGGAGATCGACGGGGCAGAGAACAACTGGCCCAGCTATGAGGCGATGGGTCACTATGAAGTGGCGCCGTATGTGCTTGTGGACGAGCATAGCCGTGTGCCGGAGATCCAGCTGGCCAGCCCGGCGGCCATGGAGAAGCTGGCAGCGCTGGACCCCGCCTATCCGGAGCTGGTGCGCCAGTGCGCACGGGAGAGCGCCGAGGTGGAGCGCTGCCTTTGGTCACAGCAGGAGGAAGAAAGCGAGCAGAATATGCGCAAGCGGGGGATCATTATCACCGAGCTGTCGGATGAGGAGAAACGCCGTTTCCGTGCTGCGGTGCAGCCGCTGTATGACCGGTTCAGCATTGAAAAGGCCATCATCCACCGCATCCAGTCCAGTTGAAATACAGCCAAATAGGGTAAAGGTCCCCGGTATACAGTCTGCAATGCGCTGCAGGCTGTATTTTTTTTAGAGCGGCAAAAGGCAAGTGCAGGCGTATCCAGGGCGGTCTCTTTGCCGGTTTTGGAGCCGGCAGCACCCGAAACTTTTACGCTGGAACGGAGGATGAAAGGACTGTTGTATCCCACAAATCGTCTGAATTGCCAAAAAACCGGGTGACGAATTGGATATAAGCACAAAAAGTATCCCGACTTTTTTTGAAAAACCAGGACATTTTTTTGATGCGCTTGTAAACATATTAATATTTTGTTAAAGTATACTCAATGATGAAACGGCGGTGCGCAACTTGTGCAGCGCGACACCGCCCGAATTTTAAGGAGGATTTTCAATATGAAAAAGATCTCTCGTCGCAGCTTCCTGGCAGTGGCTGGCGCTTCCACTGCTGCTCTGGCTCTGACCGCTTGTGGTGGCTCTTCCAGCTCCACCGCTGCTTCCAGCACCGCTTCTTCTGCTCCGGCTTCTTCCGCAGCAGGCGACGCTTCCGGCGCAGCTGCTGATCCCAAGGTCACCCTGGTTTACGCCGAGGTCAACCCCCTGGACACCATCGTGGGCCAGACCGGTTCTCACTTCAAGGAGAAGGTCGAGGAGCTGACCGGTGGTTCTGTCGTCATCGACCTGCAGGCTTCCGGCGTGCTGGGCTCTGAGAACGACGTTCTGGACGCTCTGCTGGGCGGCTCTACCTCCATCGACATCAGCCGCATCTCTGCTTTCGCTCTGACCAGCTACGGCTGCACCAAGTCCATGCTGCTGTCCATCCCCTTCACCTTTGACAACCGCGCACACTTCTGGAACTTTGCCAACAGCGAGCTGGCTCCTGAGTTCCTGAACGAGCCCCAGGAGCTGGGTCTGCCCCTGCGCGGCATGTTCTACGGCGAGGAGGGCTTCCGCCACTTCTTCACCGTTAAGCCCGTGGCCGCTATCGAGGACCTGAAGGGCATGAAGCTGCGTGTGTCCAACGACCCCGTCATGAACGGCATGGTCGAGGCTCTGGGCGCATACCCCACCGTCGTTTCCTTCGGCGAGCTGTACTCTGCTCTGCAGACCGGCGTTGTGGATGGTGCTGAGCAGCCCATCGCCAACTACAAGTCCAACGCTTTCCCCGAGGTTGCGAACAACCTGATCCTGGACGGCCACACCCTGGGCGCTATCCAGGCTGTCATCACCGACAATGCTTGGGGCAAGCTGACCGAGAACCAGCAGGCAGCCATCATGGAGGCTGCAAAGGACACCCAGGCATTCAACGCTGAGCTGTCCGAGACCGAGGAGAACAAGGTACTGGAGGAGCTGAAGTCCTCCGGCTGCAACGTTGTGGATGTCACCGACAAGACCCCCTGGGCAGACGCCTGCGCTAAGGTCATCGAGGACAACACCAAGGCTTATGCGGATCTGTACCAGAAGATCCGTGACATGAAGTGATCCTGACACCAAAGTTTGTTTTGTGAGGCAGGGCGGTGCAGCCCGACCCTGCTGATCATCGCTGTCTTTGCAGCGGAGGTTGGTGAAAAGATCCCGAGTGTCTGTGCGGGGGCATCCAGCCGGATGCCCTGAGCCAGTGCTTACCAGCAGTCAGCCCGGCGGGTGATGGACGGGGGCATTCCCGCCCGCCCGCCGGGTTTTTATTTTGGAGGAATTGATATGCCGAAAATCTTTACCACTTTGGATAAGATCAAACCGGCCTATGATATCACCTATAAAGTGGTTTTGGTGGTCTGCAAGCTGTTGCTGATCGCAGATATCCTCATTACCACGATATCGGTTCTGGGCCGTTACATTCCCTTTATCCCGGACCCCTCTTGGTCGGAGGAAATGGTGCTGACCTGCATGAGCTACATGGCCGTGCTGAGCGCTGCTCTGGCTATCCGGCGGGGTGCCCACATCCGCATGACCGCATTTGATGTCTACCTGCCCAAGGTCGTGGTCAAGACCCTGGACCTGGTGGCGGATTTGGCCGTGATGGTGCTGGGTATCATCATGCTGGTGGTGGGCTGGAAGTACGCCTCCACCCTGGGCGGCCGCGGCTTCTATGTTTCGATGCCCTGGTTGTCTCGTTTCTGGATGTACTTCCCGGTGCCGCTGGCTGGTGGCGCCATGATCATCTTTGAGATCGAGTCCATCTATAACCATATCAAGAGCTTTTTTGTAAAGGAGGAGAAGTAATATGTCAGTACAAACTCTGGCGATCATCGTCCTCCTGGCCAGCTTCTTTGTCATGATCTTCCTGCGCTTCCCCATTGCCTATGCAGTGGGCCTGTCCAGCGTGCTGTGCATGATGGTGCAGGGCCAGGCGCTTACCGATGTCTGCCGTCTGATGGTCAAGGGCATTTCTTCTTTCAGCCTGATGGCTGTGCCTTTCTTCATCACCATGGGCGTGCTTATGGGCTCCGGCGGTATCAGTGAAAAACTGATCGCATTGGCCGACGCCTGCGTTGGCTGGATGCGCGGCGGCATGGCCATGGTCAACATCGTGGCATCCTACTTCTTTG
>UQGD01000021.1 GCA_900540455.1 uncultured Faecalibacterium sp. | reverse complement strand
GCCTCTCCCTTTCGGGAGAGGTGGCACGGCGAAGCCGTGACGGAGAGGGTTTCTCTCCGCCTTGCTGCCGCTTTTGGTGAGTGCTTTCCAAATCGGAGCCGGGGCAAAATCGGAAAAAGCGTCTGTGCCAAAGAGAACATCCCCTCAGACGCCTTCTGCCCAGCGGAGCGTCCCACGGCAGAAACGTAAATAAAAAATAAGAAAGCTGTCCGCTCTGCTCCATCGCAGTGCGGACAGCTTTTTGCTTTTTAATAGGATCATAGCAAAGGGACCCTGCCCCTTACTCCTCAAACTCCAGGTCTCCGGCCAGGATCAGATCCAGCGGGGCTTCCGGCTGGGCGATCAGGCGGCGGCTCTGGTTGAAGATCGCCTTTTCCAGGGTGTTGCGGGCCAGACGCCCGTTGCCGGCGGTGCGGCTGTCCAGGGCTTGACGGCGCTTGTAATACCCCCAAAGAGGGAAGGTGCAGCCCTCGTCCAGGCGGTAGCCCCGGGCTTTGGCCTGTACGGTGGTAATGTCCAAAAGCTCCTCCGGGGTGTAGTCCGGAAATTCGATCTGGTTCGGAAACCGGCTGGCCAGACCGCTGTTGGCGGTAAGGAAGGTCTCCATCTCCCGGGTGTATCCGGCCAGGATCACCACCAGTTCCTCCCGGTGGTCCTCCATGCCCTTGACCAGGGTGTCGATGGCTTCCAGCCCAAAGCTGTCCTGCTCGCCCCGGTACAGGCTGTATGCTTCGTCAATGAACAGTACGCCGCCCAGAGCGCTCTGGATCACGCTGTTGGTCAGGGGGGCGGTGTGGCCGGTGTAGCGGCCTACCAGATCCGCCCGGCTCACCTCCACCAGCTGCCCGCCGCTCAGTGCGCCAATGGCTTTCAGGTACCGCCCTACCAGCCGGGCAATGGTGGTCTTGCCGGTGCCGGGGTTGCCGGTAAAGATCATGTGCATCGAGAGCTTGGCCGTGGGCAGCCCTGCTGCCGCCCGGCGGCGCTGTACCTGCAGGTTGTCTGCCAGGCCAAAAACGTATTCCTTGACAGGGGCAAGCCCTACCAGGCTGTCCAGCTCCTGCCGCACAGCCTGGGCGGCACCGTCCGCAGTGGGGGTGGGCAGAAGGTCGGCCAGGGGCTGGGCGGGGCCGTCGTTGAGGGCAAAGGTCAGCCCTTTTTCTCCGGCGGCCAGCCGCAGCGTGCCGCTCAGGGTCTTGTCGGTCTGCAGGCAGTATTCGCTCAGCGCACGGAAGATCCGGTCGCAGCACGCAGCCAGGGCGCCGGCGCCTTTATGGGCCGAGCATTGGGCGGCCACATAGTCCCGTACAGCGGCATCGGCGGCAAGGGTCAGCCCCAGCCGGGCGCTGACCCGGTGTGCCAGGGCATTCAGCTGCCCGGCGGCCAGAGCCGCCAGGTCGGTGGGGGTAAAGGGCGAGGTCCGGCATACATCCCCCAGGGCGGCGGCAGCCGGGGCACCCAGCTTGTCCGCAAACGCCTGCCGCCCCTTGTGGGAGAAGAATACCAGGTACTTGCCCTGCGGGTCGATGCGGCCCACAGCGCCGGGCGCCAGGGCGGTGCCGGCATCCACCAGGATGCCCTGCTTGTTTACCAGGTAGCGGCTGGACAAAGGGGCGCTGCCCCGCATGGCCAGATCCCCCAGCACCCGCAGAAACGCCGGGTGGCAGTTTTCGTAATGCTCCAGGGCCAGGATGTCGCCCGGGGCGTGGAGGGCAGCGTACAAGTCCTGCAAAAACAGCTTCTCGTCCCCGGCATTGGGGTAGAGCGCCAGGTCCAGCGTCTCGATGCGGTCGCTGCGCAAAAGTCCCCGGCCTGCCATGCAGCGGGCGGTCTCCTGCAAGGCAAAGTGGCGGCCCGTCCCCACCGACCCCCACAGCAGGATCACATTGCGGGCGGCAGGCCCGTCCACCCCCATCACAAAGGGGCGGCGCATGGCCCGCACGACGCCTTCCACAAAGGGGTCCTGCCCAAGAACGGTCTTTTTTACCTCGTCGGCAAGCCCCTCAAAGCTGCCGGCCGGTGCGGGGGCAGGCCCCGTCTGCCAAGGCGAGAGCAGCCCGTCCTCCTCCATATCCTGTAACATCTGGCGGCTGCTGGCCAGGGCATCGGCTGCGGCGGTGTCCTGCCGCCGCATTTGTTCGCTCTGGCGGCGCAGCTGCTCATCCAGCCGCCTTTGCTGGTCCAGCAGCACAGCGTTCAATTCTGCAAAGCCCCCCGACTGCTTTGGGGGAGTCTCCGGGTCGGATTTTGGGCGGGAGCGCAGCTTCCCTCCCGGGCCGAACACGCCGTTCATCAAGCTCTCCCAATCATCGGTATATGCCATGCTGGAACCTCCTTGCATTTGTCTCCTTTAAGTATAGTGTACCCCTGCGGATTTTGCAAGACATTGGGGCCCTTCCCACCCCATCGCACCCTTCTGCCGCAAAACAAAAGTTTGGGCGAGATTTTGTCCCATCCCTGCCCAGCGCCAAAAAACGCCTTTTGGCAGGCTTACAGTATATGCAAAGACGGCGCGGGGCAGAACCAAAACCACATCCCCCGCCGCAAAGGGGGATGTTTTTATGCAGAGCAGGATCAAAGCAGCAGAGGGGCTGTCCCGGCCGGGGGCGGTGGCGTTGGGCAGTGCAGAACTGGATCTGCGGGCGCGGCTCCAGCCAGCGCTGTACCGGGCCGGAGCACTGGTACTGGGGCTTGCAGGGGGTTGGGCGGTGCTGTACGGCCAGCTGTCTCCGTTGGGGCTGGGGCTTGTGCTGGGGGCGGGGGAACCGGGCTTTGCGGCCGCCGCCGCCGGGGCGGTCCTGGCGCTGCTGCTGCGGGGCAGCGGGCTGCATGGGGTGTGCCTGGTATGCGGCATTGGGGCGGCGGTGGCGGTGCGCTGGGTGCTGCCCCAGCGGTTTGGCCCGGCAGCCGGGCTGGGCTGCGGGGTGCTGGTGGGCAGCGGGATCTGCTTTGGGCTGGGCGCAGGGGGCGGGTTTGGCCTGGCGCTTACCTGCGGTGCGGATGCGCTGCTGGGGGCTGCGTTGGGCTGGGCCCTGCGCCGCTGGCCGGTACAGCGTCCGGGTCCGGGGCGTCTGCTGGCGGCTGGGGTGGTCTTTTGTGCGCTGGGCCCGGCGGCCTGGGGCGGCCTGCGCCCGGGTCTGACCCTGGGTGTGCTGGCAGGGCTGGTCTTGTGCAGCCGGGGACAAAGCACCGAGGCGTTGGCCCTGAGCGGGGTGGCAGGGAGCGGATTGTACATAACGGACCCGACTATGGCGCCGGCGGCAGCGGCGCTGGGGCTGGGCGGTGCGGCAGCGGCTTTGCTGGCCCCTGCCCGGCGGGTGGAAGGGCTGGCCGCTTATGGGGCGGGGTGCGCCCTGGTGCTGGTGGGGATGTCTCCGCCCGGGACGGCCTTTGCCTGGATGGTCAGTGCGGGCGCAGGGCTGGCCATATATTGGCTGCTGCCCCGTGCGTGGACTGCACCGCCCCCGGCACAGGAGCCGCCGGATCTGCCGGAGCGGCCCCGCCTGTCTGCGGCGGCTACCCGCCTGGAAGCCGTCGCCGAGAGCCTGAGCTCACTGGCAGAGACGGTGAACCAGGTCTACGAAGGGTTGCCCCGCCGGTGCGAGAGCTTCCGCTGGGTCATTGATAACACCCATGATACGCTGTGTGCCCATTGCGGCCGCTGTGCCGAGTGCTGGCAGCAGGAGCATACGGCTGTTCTGGAAGGCATGGAGGCGCTGCGCCCTATCCTGGAGCAGCAGGGCGGGGTGGAGCCAGGGGCGCTTCCGGCACAGCTTAGCCGATGCATCCACCCGGCGGCGCTCTGCGCGGCGGTGAGCCGATCCTTTGCGCTGTACCGCAGCCGCCAGGAAGCCAGGGTCCATGCCGAGGCCATGCGCACAGCGCTGACCGAGCAGTACAGCGCTGTGGCAGAGGCGCTGGGTGTGCTCAGTGAGCAGCTGGGCCGTCCGGGCAGCCCGGAACCCTATAAATCCGGCCGGGTGGCGGACTTTTTTGCCTCGATGGGGGTGCAGCCGCTGGAATGTGCGGTGACGTTGGATGAGCTGGGCCGCACCCGTGCTGCGGTCACCCTGCCCCGCACACGGTTCTCCCAGGCAGAGCTGGCAGCGCTGTCCCGGGAGGTGGGGCAGATCTGCCGCCGCAGGCTGGATATCCCGCAGGTGCTGTCCTGCCGGGGCATCACCACCCTGCTGTTCTGCGAGACCCCGGCGCTGCGGGCGGTGTTTGGCACAGCGGGGGTGGCAGCCCGGGGCGAGGTGTCCGGGGATGCGGTGCAGCAGTTCTGCAGCCCGGCAGCAGCGCAGATGATCCTGTGCGACGGCATGGGCACCGGCCGGCCCGCCGCAGTGGATGGGAGCCTGGCGGCCGAGCTGACCGCCCGGCTGCTGAAAGCGGGGTTTACCGCAGAGCTGGCGGCCCGGCTGGTGAACGTGGCCCTGGCGCTGAAAAGTGAGGAGGAGAGCGGCGCTACCCTGGACCTGCTGAGCATCGACCTGTACACCGGCGCAGCCCGGCTGTTCAAGGCGGGGGCTGCGCCCAGCTTTCTGGTGCAGGGGGGCCGCGCCAGAGCGGTGGGACAGGGCGGCCTGCCGGTGGGTATCCTGGGGGCGGTGAATGGGCAGAGCATCCTGGCCCATCTCGCAGCCGGAGATTATGCGGTTTTGGTGTCGGATGGTCTGTTGGCAGATGGGACGGGCTGGGTGCTGCAGCAGCTGGAGCTGTCGGCGGCTTCCCGCCAGGAGCCGGAGCAGCTGGCCCGTACCCTGGTGGAGACTGCCCGCAGCCGCACCAGCCGCACCGGACGCCCGGATGATATCACCGCAGCCGTGGTCCGGCTGGAAAATGGCTGAGCGTGCGGTCGAAGGGCGACCCCAGATGGAGGATTGGGTCAACGCCATATAAAATCCCCCCGGTGTGATTGCTTTTTCCCCGCCGGGAGCGTATACTGGGAAAACAATGAAATTGTGTTTTTATGCCCATAAAAGGAGGCAAAGACTATGCTTACGATCACAGTAGCCCAGGACGGCAGCGGGGATTTCTCCACGATCTCGGAAGCGGTGCTGGCCGCACCCTATGACCTGGAGACATTGGTGCTGGTGGGTCCCGGCGAGTACCGGGAGAAACTTGTCTGCGAAAAACGCTGCATCACCCTGCGGGGCGCAGGAGCGGAAGCCACCCGCCTGGTCTGGGCGGACGGCGGCAAGCTGCCCCATCCGGACGGCCGTCCCACCCATACCTTCCGCAGTTATACCGCCTTTTTTTCCGGGGAGATGGTCACGGTAGAGGATATGACCATTGAGAATGCCGCAGGTCCCGGCAGCGAGGCAGGCCAGGCCATTGCCGCCTATGTGGACAGCCAGCGGGCCGTGTTCCGCCGGGTGCGCCTGCTGGGCAATCAGGATACCCTGTTCTGCGCCCCGCTGCCCCAGGCCGAGCGGGAGAAGGACGGCTTTTTAGGCCCCCGCAAGCTGGCGCCCCGCCGCCCCTCTGCGCAGTATTACCAGGGCTGCGAGATCGCCGGGGACATCGACTTTATCTTTGGCGGCGCAGATGCCTTGTTTGAGCAGTGTACGCTGCGCACGGTGGATAACCATCTGGCCCACAGTTATGTTACGGCGCCTTCCGGCCCGGCGGATGGTCTGGGCTTTGTGTTCTGGGACTGCGATTTTGTGTCCATCTGCCCCGCTGGTACGGTCTATCTGGGCCGCCCCTGGCGTCCTACCGGCCGCACAGCGGTGCTGGACTGCCGCCTGGGCGGGCATATCGCACCGGAGGGCTTCTCCGGCTGGAACGACCGTCCGGACTTGGCCCAGGCTGGCTTTGCAGAGAGCGGAAGCACCGGCCCGGGCGCTGGGGAGCGTCCCTCGTGGGTGACGGTGCCGGATGCAGAGCAGGCGGCGGCCCTGCTGTCTGCTGCCCGGAAGCGCTGCCGCCCTGTGTGAGAAAAAGGAGAATGGAATGAAAAAGCTCCCCACCTTTGTCAAATGGCTGCTGGTGGCTGCTGCACTGGCGGCAATGGCTGGGATGATGTGGCTGGTCAATGAGAGGGCGACTCGGGTTGAGATGCCCGCCCCGGACAATATCTTTGGCATCTACCGTCAGGCAGAATAAACAAAAACGCGCTGTGCTCCAAGGCACAGCGCGTTTTGTTCTGTTAAGTCCCGGCGCTGGGTGCGTCGTCGGTCATGATGAACCAGAAGCAGGTGCCTTTGCCCAGGGCGCTTTGCACCCCAAAACGGAACCCGTGCTGCTGGAAGATGGCCTTGGTGATGGAAAGCCCCAGCCCGGTGCCGGTCTTGCCTGCGTCCGAGCGGGAGCGGTAGTACCGGTCAAAAATGTAGGGCAGGTCCTCGGCCGAGATGCCGGGGCCATGGTCCTCTACCTCCACCCGGACCCCCTCCGGGCAGGCAAAGGCCCGCAGCACAAAGACCCCGTCCGGCCCAATGTGGTGCATGGCGTTGCCCAGCAGGTTGTGCAGGGCGCGCTGCATCATGTTCGGGTCAGCAAAGACGGGCAGTGCCTGTTCCGGCAGCTCCAGCTCCAAATGCCAGTCGTTCTGGGCGCAGAGTGCGTCGTAGCGCTCGCACACTTCGTCGCACAGCTGGCGCAGGTCAAAGTGGACCCGCTCGCATTTCTCTGCGCCGCTGGTCACCTTGCTCAGCTCCATCACGCTGGAGACCAGGGCGGTCAGCCGGTCGGTCTCGTCCACGATGATATTCATCTGGGCATCCCGCTGGGTCTTGTTGTCGCCGGTCAGGTCCCGCACCGTTTCGGCATACCCTTTGATCAGGGTCAGGGGGGTGCGCAGGTCGTGGGAGACGTTGGCCAGCAGGTCCCGCTGCATCTGGGCGGCGTGCTGCACCTCCCGGGCCATGTGGTTGAAGTCCTGGGCCAGTGCGCCCAGCTCATCGTTCCGGGCGCTGTCTACCTGAACGGCATAGTTGCCCTGGGACACCTGGCGTGCAGCGGCAGAAAGCTGCCGCAGCGGTTTCGTGAACCACTCGCTGAACAGCCAGGCCGCCGACATGGAAAAAGCAAAGATCAGCAGGGCGATGGCGGGCAGCAGGGTGCTGAGCACCTCGCCTGCCTCAGAGACGTGCATCAGGCTGGTGGTCACCAATACCGAGTATGCCCCGTTGGCGGTCATCCGGCCCACCAGCAGCTGACTGGTGCCGGTGGGGGAGATGGGGGTCAGCACCGTGACAAAGCTGCCCTCGGTGCGGCAGCGCTGGCGCATGGCGAACAGGGTCTTGGTGTTCAGCTCGTCCCCGTTGTCCTGGCCGGTGTACAGGGCGGTCAGGTGCAGGTTGCAGTAGGGCAGGGTGTCCTCCCGGAACACCTGCCGCAGGGTGGAGTCGGCAATGTCCACGCAAAAGCCGCTGAGGGCATTGTTCTCGTACAGCTTTTTGCGCAGACCGTCAAACAGATCGTTGTTGACGAACAGATGCCCGAACGAGCGGAAGGAGACGGTCTCTCCCTCCTCCAGGGCGGCATCCAGTTCCGCCACCACCGCTTCGGCCTGCGCCGTGGCCTGTTTTTGGATATGGCGGGTATACAGCGGTTCCAGCAGCTGGGTGGATAAAAACCAGAACAGTCCCAGCAGCAGCAGGCAGATGAAGCACAAAAACCACATCAGCTGCCCCCGGATGCCCACCGTCCGCCGGCGGGAGCCGGGCAGAGCTTTTGGTGCCGGGCTCATCCGCGGGCAGCATCGGGGTCGAACTTATAGCCGATGCCCCACACAGTGGCAATGTAGCTGCGGCAGGCGCCCAGATGCCCCCGCAGCATCTTGACGTGGGTGTCTACCGTGCGGTCCTCGCCAAAGTAGTCGTAGTTCCACACCTTTTGCAGGATCTTCTCCCGGCTGAGGGCGATGCCCTTGTTGGAAGCCAGAAAGACCAAAAGGTCAAACTCTTTGGGGGTCAGGCTGACTTCCTCGCCAGAGACACGCACCGTGTGGCAGGCGGTGTCGATGGTCAGCTCGCCAAAGGTCATGGTCTCGGCAGCGGTCTCCGGCTTGGGCAGGGTGCGGTTCAGCACCGCCCGCACCCGTGCCACCAGCTCCCGGGGAGAGAACGGCTTGACCACATAGTCATCCGCGCCGCCCTCCAGACCGGCCAGCTTATCATACTCCTCGCCCCGTGCGGTCAGGATGATCACCGGCGTATCCACATGGCGGGAGCGCATCTCCCGCAGGCAGGTCATGCCGTCCATAAAAGGCATCATCACATCCAGGATCACCAGGTCGAACCCGCCGCCCAGCACCATCGTCAGGGCAGCGGAACCGTCCCCGGCTTCTTCACAGGCATAGCCTGCATATTGTAAATGCTCCCGGATCAATTCGCGGATCCGCGGTTCATCGTCTACGATCAGGATCTTGGCCATATTTCTCCCCTCCCACGCCCATGGGGCGCATTTGCAGTCGTTTCTTTTCTTATCATACCCTTGTCCTGGGAAAGAATTGTGAACATTGGGTGAACCCTTTGGAAAAACTGCCGGCAGCTGCGCCGGCGGCTGTCACCAGTATACCCGGATGACCGGGGGAGAGCAAGGGGGGCTTGCGCTTGCACCCCTGTGCGCAAGTGTGCTATACTAAATTTTGTATAGGCAGAGCAGCCTGGTCTGCGCTGCCGCCTGAAATCATAGAAAAAGGGAAAACCCGATGCGTATTGGATTCACCGAACTTGTTTTGCTTTTTATTATTGCCTCTGTCGCAGTGGGCCCGGCGGTCGTCAGGTGGGTCAACCGCTGGCTTCACCGTGCCGAGCGCAGCTATGCCGCTGCCGCCCGGCGGGAGGCTGCCCGCCGGGCAGCCGCAGCTGCGGAGCGGGAGATCGTTCTGCGCCGGTTCCAGCGGCTGGGCATCCTGGTGCTGATCCTGGCGGCAGTGTCGCTGGTGTATGCCCTGGTGTTCCGCCCCATTGATGCAGAGGCCGCCCCCTACACCGCCCCGCTGCGACGGGAGACCGCAGCGGTTCAGTCCGCGGTGGAGGAGCAGCTCTCTCTTGGCGGGTACCAGGCCCCCTCCTGTGTGCGGGAGCGGGATGGCTGGGTCTACTTTGCGGCCGCCGATACCAAGGGCGGAAGCGTGCTGGCCCGCATGAACGCCGACGGCAGCGGCCTGGCTTCCATCCTGACGGTGGAAGGGGAGATCACCAGCTTTGATTTTGACGCCGCCGGAGAGGTGTGGTTCACCACCGTCACCCCGGCGGGCGGCGCACTGTATAAGGCCCGCTACGATGGTTGGGGCGCAGCCACGGAGCAGGTGGTGGGGCAGATCGACGGCAAGGCGCTGAGCTGCCCTGCGGCGGTAACGGTGGACCCGGAGGGCCGGGTCTACTTTACCAATGCCGCCGCCGCCCCGGCAGAGCATGGGGCGCAGGCCGCTCTGCGCACCGAGCTGCTGGCTCATACCGCCACCGGCTGGGTCTATGTTTATGACCCCGCTGTCCGGGCAGTGCAGCGGGTGCTGGGCGGCCTGGCCGGTGCCTCCGGGCTGGCGCTCTCTCCGGAGGGGGACATCCTCTATGTCTCGGATCTGGGCAGCCGCTGTATCTGGGCGGTGCCCGCCAATGCCCGGGAGCTGACCGCTGGCGGCAAGGGCTGCGCCCAGTTTGCGGCGGGTCTGCCGGGGTATCCCGGGTCACTGGCTGTGGACGAAGAAGGCTGCCTGTATGTGGCCTATTGCTGGGCACCCAGCGGCTGGCTGGAAGCCCGCTCCGAGGGGACGCTGGTGCGGGGCGCTGCGCTGCGTCTGAGCCAGAAGAGCCAGCAAAAGCTGGTGGGGCTGCCCTCCTCCAGCCCTTCGGCTGAGGTACTGGCCCCGGACGGGACCCCGCTGCGGGCTTTCCTGGGGCGGGATCTGGGCAGCGCATCTGCGATCTGCCCTGCCGGCAGCCGGGTCTACCTGGGGACGGCCGGACAGGACCGGCTGTATTGGACCCGGGTGTGACGAATATTTTGGGAGAAAAGAGGTCTTGAGATAGATGACAGTGCAAGAATTGGACGAGATCCGCGCGGCATCGGCCCAGGCGGCGGCCGAGCTGCTGGACGCCGCCGAGCTGCAGCCCGGTCAGGTGCTGGTGGTGGGCTGCTCCTCCAGCGAGATCCTGGGCGGACAGATCGGGAAATACAGCAGCATGGATGCTGCCGGCGCCGTCTACCAGGGCATTGCCCCGGTGGCGGCCCAGCGGGGCGTCTGGCTGGCAGCGCAGTGCTGTGAGCATCTGAACCGGGCCATCGTGCTGGAGCGGGAGGCCGCCCAGCGCTACGGCTGGGAGGAGGTCTCGGTGGTGCCCTGGCCCCATGCCGGGGGCAGCTGGGCCACCACCTGCTGGCAGAATTTTGCCCACCCGGTGGCGGTGGAGGAGATCCAGGCCCATGCAGGCATGGACATCGGCGGCACGCTGATCGGGATGCACCTGCGCCGTGTGGCGGTGCCGGTGCGGCTGAGCCTGCGTCAGATTGGGCAGGCGGGGCTGCTGTGCGCCCGTACCCGCCCCAAACTGATCGGGGGGCAGCGGGCCCATTATACCGAATATACCGGGGAGGAATGATACCATGGAAGAACGCAGTCTGGAACAGATGCGCCAGGCCGTAGACCAGCTGCGCCAGCGCATGGATGCGACTGCCCGTCAAGCGGGCCGCAGCCCCGCCGAGGTGCAGCTGTGCGCTGCCTGCAAGACCCACCCTGCCGCCACGGTGGCAGCCAGTGCGGGCCTTGCCATCGACCTGTTTGGGGAGAACCATGTGCAGGAGCTGTGCGCCAATTTTGACGCCGGGGCCTACTGCGGCAAACCCTGCCATTTTATCGGCCATCTGCAGACCAACAAGATCAAAAAGGTGCTGGGCCGTGCGGCGGTGATCCAAAGCGTGGACAGCGCCCGGCTGCTGCTGGCCATTGAAAAAGAGGCGGCAAAGCTGGGGCTGCGGCAGGATATCCTGCTGGAAGTGAACATCGCCGGGGAGGCCAGCAAGTCCGGTGTCTCGCCGGAGGAGCTGTGGCCGCTGCTGGAGCTGTGCGCCGCCCAGCCCCATATCCAGGTGCGGGGATTGATGGCCGTGCCCCCGGTGAACCGGGATGACCGGCAGAACCGTGCGGATCTGGCGGCCGTGCATCGGCTGTATGTCCGTGCCGGGGAGCAGGGGTACAGCAATGTTCGGATGGAGATCTTGTCCATGGGCATGAGCGGCGATTTTGAAAACGCCATTCGGGAGGGTGCGACCCTGGTGCGCATCGGTACTGCGATCTATGGCCAGCGGGACTATGGCCAGGTACGGAAAGTGTGATTTGACCATCGGAGAGGGAAAGAGGATATCATGAAAGCGACCAATACCCAGCGTCCGGCTGACCCGGGGGCCCGCCATACCGGCAGCGGCGCCCTGCTGCGCCGGTTTATGCCCTACCTGACAAAGTATAAGGGCGTCATGTTTTTTGACCTGTTTTGCGCTGCGCTGACCACCCTGTGCGACATTGCGCTGCCCCGCATCATGGGCGAGCTGACCAACGCCGCCGGCAGCGGTGCGGGGCTGACCGTGCAGTTCGTGCTGCGTCTGGCGGGGCTGTACTTTATCCTGCGGGTGATCGACGGCGTGGCCAGCTATTTTATGGCCAGCACCGGCCACATCATGGGCGTGCATATCGAGACAGATATGCGCCAGGATGCGTTTGACCACCTGCTGCGGCTGGACCACACCTACTACAACAACACCAAGATCGGCCAGATCATGGGCCGCATCACCAACGACCTGTTTGATGTGACCGAGTTTGCCCACCACTGCCCGGAAGAGTTTTTCATTGCGGGCATCAAGATCCTGGCCTCCTTCGTCATCCTGTGCATGGCCAGCGTTCCGCTGACTTTGGCGGTGTTTGCCTGTGTGCCCCTGATGGGTGTGGTGTCGGTGGTGCTGAACCAGCGGCTGCGGGCCAGGTTCCGTCAGCAGCGGGTGCAGATCGGCGAGCTGAATGCCGCCATTGAGGACAGCCTGCTGGGGCAGAGCGTGGTCAAGGCTTTTTCGGCGGAGGATCAGGAGCGGGAGAAGTTTGACGCAGGCAACCGCGCGTTTGAGAAGATCAAGACCCTGGGTTACTATGCCATGGCTGCATTCCAGACCTCTACCCGTCTGTTTGACGGGCTGATGTACCTGGTGGTGATCCTGGCAGGCGGGCTGTTTTTGGTCTACGGAAAGATCAGCGCCGGTGATATGGTGGCCTATGTGCTGTATGTCTCCACCCTGATCGCCACCATCCGCCGCATCGTGGAGTTTGCCGAGCAGTTCCAGCGGGGCATGACCGGCATCGAGCGCTTTGCAGAGATCATGGATACCCCGGTGGCCATCCAGGATGCACCGGGCGCAGGCCCTCTGCGCCCCGGCCCGGGCGCCATCCGGTTCGACCATGTGAGCTTTGAGTACCCGGACGACCATAACCGGGTGCTGCACGATGTAAGCCTGGACATCCGTGCGGGGGAGCGGCTGGCCCTGGTGGGTCCCTCGGGCGGTGGCAAAACGACCCTGTGCAACCTGATCCCCCGGTTCTACGATGTGACGGGGGGCCATATCTACATCGACGGGCAGGACATCCAGCAGGTGACCCTGAAGAGCCTGCGCCAGCAGATCGGCGTGGTGCAGCAGGACGTGTATCTGTTCAGCGGCACGGTGGCGGAGAATATCGCCTACGGCCGCTCCGGCGCCTCCCGGGAGGAGATATTGGAGGCCGCCCGTCTGGCGGGCGCAGACCGGTTCATCCTGGCGCTGAAGGATGGGTTTGATACCTATGTGGGCGAGCGGGGGGTCAAGCTCTCCGGCGGACAGAAGCAGCGCATCGCCATCGCCCGGGTGTTTTTGAAGAACCCGCCCATCCTGATCCTGGACGAAGCCACCAGCGCACTGGATAACGAGAGTGAGATCCTGGTGGGGCAGAGCCTGGAGAAGCTGGCCCATGGCCGCACCACCCTGACCATTGCCCACCGGCTGACCAGCATCAAGGACTATGACCGCATCCTGGTGCTGGGGGCGGACGGCATCGAGGAGTCCGGCACCCACGAGCAGCTGCTGGAAAAGCAGGGGGTCTATTACCGCCTGTGGAACCAGCTGCCCGGAGAGGATACCCTGTAACACAGCAAAAAGCACAGCCCTGCACCGGGGCTGTGCTTTTTTGCGCCGTCCTTTGCCCGGGAAAACCCGCCCCCGCCCCTTGAAAAAACGCACCGACTCGTTTATCATAAAAGCAGTTGAATTTGTGGGAAGGGTGAGCGATGCACCATGGATAACCGTAGATCTCCGGCAGGGTGGAAAGCCCTGTACGAAAGCGAAGAATTTGCCCGGGAAACCACCTATACCGGCCCCTTGGGGGCGGAGTACAGCCTGCGGGGGACCCGGCTGCGGCTGTGGGCGCCTACGGCCCAGCAGGTGTCGGTCAATCTGTTCCGCAAAGGGGAGGGGGGTGCCCCCGTCAGCACCCAGCCCATGAGCCGCCAGGCCCAAGGCGTGTGGGAGCTGTACCTCCCCGGGGACCAGCACGGCCGGTACTATACCTACACCGTGCGGATGGGGGGCGCCGTCCGGGAGACCGGAGACCCCTATGCGGTGGCGGCGGGCATCAACGGTGTGCGCAGCATGATCGCAGACCTGTCCCGTACCGACCCTCCCGGCTGGAGCCGGGACCAGCGCCCCAGCATCCCTCCGGCCCGCCGGGTGGTGTGGGAGGTCAGTGTGCGGGATTTCTCCCAGGACCCTGCCAGCGGCGTGCGTCCGGCCTGGCGGGGCAAATACCTGGCCTTTACCCAAAAAGGCACGACCCTTCACGGGGACGGGGTGCACCCGACCTGTCTGTCCTACCTCAAGCGCTTGGGGGTCAGCTATGTACAGCTGATGCCGTTCTTTGATTTTGGCAGCGTGGACGAGAGCCGCTCGCTGATGCGGCAGTACAACTGGGGCTATGACCCGGTCAACTTCAATGTGCCGGAGGGCAGCTATGCCACCGACCCTTCCCGGGGCGAGGTGCGCATCCGGGAGTGCAAACAGATGATCGCAGCGCTGCACGCGGCGGGCATCGGCGTGGTGATGGATGTGGTCTACAACCATACTTACCGGTCCGAGAATGTGTTCAACAGCACTGCGCCCTATTACTTTTTCCGCCAGAACGAGGACGGCAGTTTCTCCAACGGCAGCGGCTGCGGCAACGAGTTTGCCTGCGAGCGGCCCATGGCCCGCCGCTACCTGATCGACTCCATCCTTTACTGGGCGCAGGAATACCACATCGACGGCTTCCGCTTTGACCTGATGGGCCTGTACGATGTGGAGACCATCAACGCAGTGCGGGCCGCCCTGGACAGCCTGCCCGGCGGCCAGCAGATCCTGATGTACGGCGAGCCTTGGCAGGGCGGGGCCAGCGGCCTGCGCCGCTATGAGGCGGTCAAAAACAACCTGCCTATGCTCTCGGACCGGATCGGCATTTTCTGCGATAACACCCGGGACGCCATCAAGGGCGGCTGCTTCAACGCCCGGGAGCCGGGGTATGTCCAGGGCAAGCCCGGCGCCTTCTGGGATGTGGGCGGCGCAGTGGCGGCCTGGTGCCGGTCGGATGCGCTGCCGCCCCACACGCCGGGGCAGATCGTCAGCTATGTTTCGGCCCACGACAACTTTACCCTGTGGGATAAGCTGCTGATGGTGCGGTACAAGCGGCCGGAGTTCTCGGCGGCTGACCCGGTGGCCCTGGCCCAGAACCGGCTGGCAGCGGGCATCTACTTTACCTGCCTGGGGATGCCCTTTCTGCAGGCGGGGGAGGAGTTTGCCCGCACCAAAAAAGGGGTGGACAACAGCTACCGTTCCTCGCCTACCCTGAACCGGCTGGACTGGGAGCGGGCGGAGGCCTACCATGCGCTGGTGGATTATTACCGGGGGCTGATCGGCCTGCGGGGGGCGTTTCCCCGGCTGGGCGCTTTGGACAGCGCCACCCCGGGGGCGATCCAGTTCTTCTCCCTGGAGCAGCCGCTGGTGGGCTGGACCCTGCCTGCCGCCCCGGGAGACGGTGCCCGGTGGAAGGCGCTGTGCGTGTTCTATGATCCTACGCCCCACAAGGCGGAGGTGCCGCTGCCGCCGGGACAGTGGAAGCTGCTGAGCGATGGCATCTCCTCCAGCCTGTGGCGGGGGGAGAGCGCCCACTTCCAGGGCCGGTGTACCCTGGCCGGGTACAGCGCCACCATCCTGGGGCTGCTGTGAGCAAAAAAAGAAAAAATTCCTGTAACCTTTCCCCGGTTTGTGCGTTGTATGGGTGAAAGGAGGGGAAAACCCTATGAAGTACGATTGTGAGATCATCCGGGATCTGCTGCCTTTGTATGCAGAGGAGATCGCCAGCCCGGCCAGCACGGCCATGGTCCGGGCACACCTGGAAGAATGTCCCGACTGTGCCCGGCTGCTGGCACAGATGCAGCGCCCTGTGCCGGTGCGGGCGGAGACGGCGGCACCGCTGCAAAAGCTGAAAAAGACCCTTTGGAAAAAGCGCCTGGTCACCGCTCTGGCGGTCTGTGCGGTCACGGCGGTCTGCGTGGGCGGCGGGTATGGGCTGTATAACCACACTACGCCGGTCACGCTGGAACAGGCGGCGCTCTGGCCTTTCGTCACCCAGATGGAGGGGGAAAAGGTGTATGTCGTAGAGACACAGGGCCGCAATGTCCGGCTGGAGGTCTGCCCGGAGGTGGGCTTCGGCGGGATGAACGCTGTGCGGGCCGTAGAGATCACCGGGTTCCGCCGAGGGGTGGACCGGCTGCTGCACCTGGTGGGGGCGGATACTGCCCTGGATACCCAGGCCGTGCTGCGGCAGGACCAGGCCATTGAGATCCGCTGTCTGGACGGGGTGACCTACTGCTTCCGGGGACAGATGTACGACTATCGGGAGATCTGGATGAACGGCATCACCCCCACCGGCGGTATCCGCAGGGTGGTTCGGGACGAAAACGGGGATTTTGTGGATGCGGTGACCGGCGAGCGGATCGAGGACGGCAGGTGAGAGGATGGAGCTGGACCAGGTCTATCGGCTCTACTTCCGGGATGTGGAGCTGTTTCTGCGGGGGCTGACCGGGTCGGAAAGCCTGGCCGAGGAGCTGACCCAGGAGGCGTTCTTCCGCTCGCTGCGTCAGTTGGATCAGCTGCCGCAGGAGCAGGATGTCCGGGCCTGGCTGTTTGCGGTGGCCCGCAACTGCTGGTATTCCTACTGCCGCAAGGCAAAACACACCCTCCCGCTGGAACCGGAAGCGCCCCTGGTCAGCCCGCAGCCGGATGTGGAGGAGCTGCTGGTGGATCAGGAGGCGGCGTTTACGGTGCATCAGTGCCTGCATCAGCTGCCGGAGCCGTATAAAGAGGTGTTCAGCCTGCGGGTGTTCGGGGAGCTGCCCTTTGAGCGGATCGGGGCCTTGTTTGGCCACAATGCGGCCTGGGCCAGGGTGACCTACTACCGGGCCAAGACAAAATTGCAGCAGATGCTGGCCCCGCCCCCTGGGGCATAACATAAAAATAAAAATGTCCGGCAGAGCAAGCACTCTGCCGGACATTTTATTTGCTGAACTTTGGATCAGGAGATGGCGTTCAGGTCCCAGCGCATCCGCACTGCATCCGGGCCGGAGAGCCGGATCTGCAGGGCCTTGGCGTTGTCCAGGGCCTGCTGGGGGGTGCGTGCCCCGCACAGGATGTGCAGCCCGGGGTTCAGCCGGGCGGTCAGGGCGATCACCAGCTGCGACAGGGTGCAGTCGTACTCCTTGGTCAGGTCCTGCCAGCTTTCCAGCAGAGCCAGGGCCTGTGCCCGGCGTGCAGGCTGGAAGTTGGGGTTTGCGTTGCGGGTGCTGCCCTCCGGGTAGGTGGTGTCCATGGTCACCTTGCCGGTGAGCAGGCCCTGCTCCAGGGGAGAGTAAGCCTGTACCGAGACGCCCAGTTCCTTGCAGGCGGGCATCAGCTGCTTTTCGATCCGGCGGGTCAGCAGGCTGTATTTCTCCTGGATCACATCCAGCTGGCCCAGCTGGCAGTAACGGCGCAGGATATCCGCCGTTACATTGGATGCGCCGATGGCACGGATCTTGCCCTGCTGCTTGAGACGGGTCATGGCCTCCACCGTCTCCTCCAGCGGGTACAGGCCGAAGTCCGGGCTTTGCCAGTGGGTGTACAGCACATCCAGATGGTCGGTGCCCAGGCGGCGCAGGCTGTCCTCTACATCCTCGATGATGCTCTGGGCGGACAGGTCACGGTAAACGGTGACACCATCCACGACCTTGTGCAGCACCGGGGTCTCATGCCGCCACTCCAGCCCGCATTTGGAGGACAGGATCACCTTGTCCCGGCCAATGCGGCGCAGTGCCTGGCCCACCACAGTTTCGCTGTGGCCCAGGCCGTAGATGGGGGCGGTGTCGATCCACTGTACGCCGGCATCCACGGCAGCTTCAATGGCCTGGATGGACACTTCGTCGTCGTTGTCCCCCCACCAGCTGCCTCCGCCGATGGCCCAGGTGCCCATCCCCAGGAAGGGTACCTGAATGCCGCTTGCGCCAATGTTCAGTTTTTCCATAGTAGTTTCCCTCTTGGCCGGGGCGTGCAATCATCCCCGGCCTCATTCTTTTGGTATGGATATGCCTTGCATATCCGAAAAGCGCCCGGAGATCCGGGCGCTTTTGTCAAATGTTGCCAAACTCGCTGAGCTTCAGCTCGTCGTTGTGGGTCTCGGCCCAGCGCACTGCCCAATCCGAGGTGAACAGCAGCAGGCGGTTGCCCTTCATGTCCTCCACGGGCTTAGTATCGCTGGTCAGGTCCAGATCCCGCAGCTGATAGGTGTCCGGGGCGTTCTGGATCCAGCGCAGCTGTTCAAAGGGCAGCTGCTGCATCCGGATCTCCACATTGTACTCCGTGTTCAGGCGGTACTCCAGCACTTCCAGCTGCAGCACGCCCACAACGCCGACCACGACTTCCTCCATGCCGCCGCCCACTTCGCGGAAGATCTGGATAGCGCCCTCCTGGGCGATCTGCTCCATGCCCTTCACGAACTGCTTGCGCTTCATGGTGTCCTTCTGCTCGATCCGGGCAAAATGCTCCGGAGAGAAGGTGGGGATGCCCGCAAACTGCACCTTCTTTTTGCCGGTGCACAGGGTGTCACCGATGGAGAAGATGCCCGGGTCAAACAGGCCGATGATGTCGCCTGCATAGGCCTCGTCCACGATGGCCCGGTCCTGGGCCATCAGCTGGGTGCCAGTGGCCAACTTGATGTTCTTGCCCTGCTGGACGTGGAATGCCTCCATGCCCCGCTCGAATTTGCCCGAGCAGATGCGCATAAAGGCGATGCGGTCCCGGTGGGCCTTGTTCATGTTGGCCTGGATCTTGAAGATGAAGGCGGAGAACTCCTCCCGGGAGGGGTCCACCGGCTCCCCGGTCAGGCTGTCCACCCGGGCCAGGGGCGAGGAGGTCAGCCGCAGGAAGTTCTCCAGGAACGGCTCTACACCAAAGTTGGTCAGCGCCGAGCCGAAGAACACCGGGCTCAGCTCACCGCACCGGACCTTTTCCAGGTCGAACTCCTCGGCAGCGCCGTCCAGCAGCTCGATCTCGTCCACCAGCTGCTGATGCAGGTAGGGGGTCAGCAGCTCGTCCAGAGCGGCGTCGCCCAGCTCGGCCTGTACCTCTTTGACCTTCTTCACGCCGTTGGCACGGCCGTCGCTGGAGAAGGCCAGCACCTTGCGCTCGTTGCGGTCAAACACGCCCTTGAACTCCTTGCCGCAGCCGATGGGCCAGTTCATGGGGTAGGTCTTGATGCCCAGGATCTCCTCGATGTTCTCCATCAGCTCAAAGGGGTCCTGTGCCTCGCGGTCCATCTTGTTGATGAAGGTAAAGATGGGGATGTGGCGCAGGGTGCAGACCTTGAACAGCTTGATGGTCTGGGCCTCCACGCCCTTGGCAGCGTCGATGACCATGACGGCAGAGTCGGCTGCCATCAGGGTGCGGTAGGTGTCCTCCGAAAAGTCCTGGTGGCCGGGGGTGTCCAGAATGTTGACACACTTGCCGGCAAAGTTGAACTGCAGTACCGAGGAAGTGACCGAGATACCGCGCTGTTTTTCGATGTCCATCCAGTCCGAGACGGCGTGTTTGGCGCTCTGCTTGCCCTTGACAGAGCCTGCCTGGTTGATGGCTCCGCCGTAGAGCAGCAGCTTTTCGGTCAGAGTGGTCTTGCCGGCGTCCGGATGGCTGATGATCGCGAACGTGCGGCGGCGTTGGATTTCTTCACGATTGGTCATAGTGCTTGATTCTCCTGTATAAAACCGCCCGCAGAACGGTGCGGCGGATCAGATGGCTGGGGGGAAAGCTGGGGCGGCAGCTGCCGCAAAAAGCTGTTACATCGGGGCGCTCTCCTTATCCTTGATTCATCCCATGTTCGCCGGGGGTCCGGCGCAGCGCATACGTCCCCTATTTTATCCGAAATGGGCCGTGTTTGCAAGAGTTTTCGTTATTTTTTGAGGCGGAGGGGGCTACTTTTTCAGCACAAAGCAGGGCAGGGGAGCGGTTTTGTCCCAGTTGGCAAAATCGCACACCAGCACAGTATACTGCGTCAGCGGCAGGCTGCGGAAAAACGCCAGCACCTGATCCCGCTCATCCCAGCCGACCACCTTGCCGCTGTACAGCACCGCGCTCAGGATGCCGCCAGGGCGCAAAGCGTCCAGGGCTGCCTGCAGCGCGGTCAGGCTGGACCCCGCCTGCGAGTGTACCTGGTGGTCGGCTCCGGGCAGCCAGCCAAAGTTGAACATGATGGCATCGGCGCTGCCGGGCTGGACGTGATGCAGCAGGTTTTCGTGGCTGTCCTGCACCAGCTGGCAGCGGGCGGGGTCTGCCCCCAGCTTTTCCAGGCGTCGGCGGGTGGACAGGATGGCGGCCTGCTGGATGTCCATGGCCAGCACACGTCCGCCGCTTTTTTGCACCAGCTGCCAGAGAAAGGCGGTGTCCCCGCCGTTGCCGCAGGTGGCATCGATGCACAGCCCGGGGGCGGGGCAGTGACCAGCTACGAACTGCTGCGCCAGCTGCACGGCGGACAGGTCTGGCTTGCGGCGGCGCACCAGCTGCCCGCCCTCGGCAGCAAAGCCGAATTTTGCCCAGAGGGCGGCTTCGGCAGGCGCAGTGGGCGCCGGTGCGGTGAACACCGTGGCCCGGCTGGTGTCAAAGCCGCCCCACAAGCGCAGGACCTCTTTGACCAGGTAGGAGCCGTAACCCCGGCCCCGCCAGGCGGGGTCCAGCCATAGACAGCCGAAGTCCCCGCCTTGGGGGCTGGCCGAAGCATGGACCCAGCCGATCTGTGATTTTTCCTTGTATAGGGCAAACCCCTGGGAGGTCTGTTCTACCCGCATATCCGACCGCTCCTTTGCATACGATATCCAAAACAGAAAAAACACCCTGCTGTGTGTTCCTGAACTGTTATAAACATAGCGGCAGGGCAGGGGATTGTCAAGGGTCTGCCAGAGCGGCGCCGCAGCCGCAAGGCCAAGGGACGGCATTTCACATAATCTTCACTGCGACGACGATGGATTTTTCACAATTTTTCGGTAGAATAAAACCGTTGAATCATCCGGGCCGTTTTGCAGCCCGTATCCCCTTTTTTCAGAAAGGACGTATTCGTTATGGAGAACGAGAATAAGTGGGAATATGATTATTCCTCCGGGCAGAAAGACCCGGATACCGGGTATCCCAATGTGGGCAGCAGTGGGGCCAATACCGCCAACACTGCATACAATTATGGGGACGACGGCCCTGCAGGCCCGGCACAGCCGGACCCGGCAGCGCCCTCCGCAGACCAGCAGCCGCCCCGCAAAAAGCGCAGCAGAAACTTTGCCCGCAGCGCTGTGTCGCTGCTGCTGGCGGCAGCGGTAGGCTTTGTGGGCGGCGTTGTGGGCGCAAAGGTCGGCGGAGGCGGCAAGGTCGTGATGCAGACGGTGGAGCGGCCTGCGTCCAGCGCAGCGTCGGCCCTGAGCAGCACCGGCACATCCACCGGCGGCCAGAACCTGACCACCGCCCAGGTGGCAGCCCTGGTCAGCCCCAGCGTGGTGGTCATTACCACTGAGCAGGTGGTGTACTCCCAGTGGTCCTGGTACGGCCAGGGCCAGGTCGAGTCCGGCGCAGGCAGCGGCGTGATCATCAGCAGTGATGGTTATATCCTGACCTGTGCCCATGTGGTGGAAGGCGCTTCTCAGATCACGGTGACCATCGGCGATCAGGATTACCCCGCCACTCTGGTGGGCGCAGACAGCACCAGTGATATCGCAGTGGTGAAGATCGAGGCCGAGGGCCTGACCGCGGCTACTGTGGGCGACTCCAGCGCACTGGCGGTGGGCGAGCAGGTGGTGGCTGTGGGCAACCCCCTGGGCCAGCTGGGCGGTACGGTCACCGACGGCATCGTCAGTGCACTGAACCGCAGCGTTTCCATCCAGAATTCCGGTGCGGTGAACACCATGTCCCTGGTGCAGATGAGCGCCAGCGTCAGCCCCGGCAACTCCGGCGGCGGCTTGTTCAATATGGCAGGCGAGCTGATCGGCATCGTCAACGCCAAATCCTCCGACAGCGAGGCCGAGGGCCTGGGCTTTGCCATCCCGGTCAATGATGCCGTCGAGGTGGCGCAGGAGCTGCTGGAAAACGGCTATGTTACCGGACGGCCCTATCTGGGCATCACCTACCTGTCGGTCACGGATGCACAGACGGCCCACAAGCTGGGTGTCTCGGCATACGGCATCTATGTTATGGACGTGGTCAAGGGCGGCCCTGCGGATAAAGCAGGCATCCAGCCCGGTGACCGCATCATCAGCGTGGACGGCAGCGAGATCGCCCAGCAGACCGACCTGGGCAATGTGATCCAGCAGTATTCGGCTGGGGATGTTCTGGAGATCACCGTGGCACGGGATGGCCAGATGACCACCCTCCAGCTGACCCTGGGCGAGAAGGATGCCCCGGCCCAGAACCAGCAGAACTAAATTTGCAGGCAACTCCCGCTTTTATAAACAGCAGCCCCCGGCATCGGAAAAGATGCCGGGGGCTGCTGCGTTTATGGGACCTGCCGCCAGAACAGTCCGCCGCTGGTCTGGAACAGGGGCCAGGGGTTGATGCTCTTGTTCCCCAATTTGATATCCAAGGTCATTTCCTCTGCCAGTGTGCCCACGGCCTGCCCTTTTTCAAGGGTCTGCCCCTGGGTCACATGGATGGCAGCCAGGCCGTAAAGATAGCTGCGCAGGCCGCAGCCGTGGTCGATGACGACCGTATTGCCGGTGAGCTGCAGCTCCTTGGCCAGCACGACGACCCCCGCTGCCGGGGCACGGGCGGCCTCGCCGGGGATGGTATACAGCCGTGTGGAGTTGGACTTTGCACCGGGTGTGCCGTTTGTCAGCTTGACCTGGCCAAAATCCACCAGCACCATATAGTCCTGGGCGGGGCAGACAAAGCCGCCCTGCCACAGTTTGTCCCGGGCGGGCTGCTCGTACAGCGGCCATACCAGACTGCGGAACTGCTCCGCTGCGCTGGCCGGGGTCTCCGGCTCCGGCTGGACCTCTGCGCTGCCAAAATCCCGGGGGATCACGGTAATGGTCCGTTCCATCACCTCACCGCCCGCCGTCACACGGATGGTGTGGGCGCCGGCGGGGGCGTTGTAGGCTGCCGGGATGTAGCCGCGCCATCCGCCGGGGCAGCGCACACAATCCACCCGGCCCAGATCGGTCTCCACGGTGGGGGCGGTATCGCCTGCCATGCCGGTGAGCTGCAGCCCGATCACACCGCCCTGATCCACCCGCTCGGCAGACAGTTCCAGCACGGGGCTGGCCTGGACGGAAAAACGGAATATGTACTGATACCAGCCCGTGGGGCGGGCGGGGCGCTCCAGGCCGGGGTTGGGCCGCAGGGAGCCCTGGGCCTGCGGGTCGAACTGGGTTTTGTCCTGCCCGGGGGCCAGCCGCCAGAGGGTAAGCTGGGCTTTGTAGCCGCCATTGGCCGGGTACAGGAACCCATCGTACTGAGCAGCGGGACCGGCAAAGACCTGCTGCCCGGCGTCGTTCTCAATGGTCAGGTGGCTCTCGCTGACCCAGTCCGGCAGGGTCAGAGCGGGGTGGGCATCGTACAGCACCCCCAGCTTCTGCACAGCCAACGTGGGAGGTGCGGAAAAGATGCGGTCCATCCGTCCGCCGATCAGCGGCGCCCGCCAGCGCCAGCCGTTGGGGGTCAGCTCTGTGCCGCCAAACTGGGCAGCAGCCGCGGGCAGATGGCCCTGGGTGGTGAACGCAAAGCTGGCTCCGGTCGCGGCAGCCAGTAACAGCGCGACCCCCAGTGCGACCCCCGCCAGCCATAACAATATACGCTTCATGATCTACTCCTAACAAAAAAGGGCGCGCAGCACCGCAGCCTGCGCGCCCAGATGGGCTGGTTGATTTACTCCTGGGCGGCATCCTCAGCAGCGGTATCCTCTGCCGGAACCTGCTCTGCCGGGGCAGCGTCGTCCTCGCCAAACAGCAGGCGCTCGTATTCGTCCAGCTCCTGCTCACGGCGGCGCAGATAAACGGCCACAGCGGCCAAAGCACCGGCCACAGCGGCCAGAGCAGCAATAACAGCGATCAGACAGGACTTCTTCATAGGTTCAGCACCCTCCTTTTTTCTGTCGTTCCGGTTGAAACGACGGTTCAGCTTCTTTTTCCATCGGGAGACCCGCAGTGCGCCCTCTGCCAAGGTATAAGCCAGGCGCAGCGAGGTGCGTAAGATCAAGAACATGGGCATATCCTCCCTTGTTGGAATTCTGAGTATCTCCATTATACCCGCACAAGGGGGAAATTACAACTGAAAAACTACAAAAAGCAGTATGTGTTTAGATGGCGCCGGGCGGCAAGGCGCACTTTTATTTTTGCCCCAGCAGATAGGGCCGGTAAGCCTTGAAGGCGCCGGGCAGGGCGTATTCCTGGGACAGCTGTGCGGGCTGTGCCCAGACGAAGCCCGGCGGCGGGGCCTGCTGCGGCACGGACACACGCCAGCCGGTCAGCTGCCATTCGATGTGGCTGAAGATGTGCTTTGCCTCTGGCAGCGGCAGGGGGGCGGCATCCAGGCTCAGCCCGATGCCGGTCAGCGCACTGCACAGCTCTGCGGGGGACAGGGCTGCGCCCTCCCACAGGGGCGGCTGCCACAACCCTGCCAGCAGGCCCTTGGGCGGACGCTGCTGCAGCAGCACGCCCTGGGGGCTTTCTACGACCGCCAGGGTCACCGGCTGCACCCGCCGGGCCTTGGCCGGGGCTTTGCAGGGCAGAGCCGCAGCGGTGTGGGCCGCATTGGCCCGGCACAGCCCGGCCAGCGGGCAGCTGCCGCACAGGGGCGCGCCCCCCGGCAGGCAGACCAGCGCGCCCAGCTCCATCAGCGCCTGGTTGTAATCCCCCGGTGCATCGGCGGGCTGATGTGCCTGGACACGGGCGGTGATCTCCCGCTTGACGGCGGGAGCCGTCACAGGGCGGGGGTCGTTGTACAGCCGGGCAAACACCCGCAGGACGTTGCCGTCCACCGCAGGCACCGCCAGCCCAAACCCGATGGAGGCAATGGCCCCGGCCGTGTATTCGCCGATGCCGGGCAAAGCCAGCAGCGCATCATAGTCGGCGGGAAGCTGGCCCCCGTACTGCTGGCAGACCAGCTGTGCCGCCCGGTGCAGGTTGCGCACCCGGCTGTAATAGCCCAGCCCCTCCCAGAGCTTGTGCAGCTTTTCCTCCGGGCAGGCGGCCAGCGCCGGGATGTCCGGCAGCTGCTGGATGAACCGCTGGTAGTAGGGCAGCGCCGCCGCCACCCGTGTCTGCTGCAGCATGATCTCACTGACCCAGACATGGTAGGGGGTGGGGTCCTCCCGGAAGGGCAGAACCCGGCGGCAGCGGTGGAACCAGTCCAGCAGCGCCGGGGCAATGGGGAGCAGCTCAGGCGTTGAACACATAGGCATCCATCCGGCGGAACGCTTCTTCGATGCGGCTGCGGGGGGAGGCCAGGTTCATCCGCAGGTGGCAGGGGCCGTGGAACATCCGGCCGTCCTGTACCGCAGCGCCTACCTCCCAGCAGGCCCGCTCCACATCCTCAATGGTCTTGCCGTGGGCGCGGCACCAGTCGGTGCAGTCCACAAACAGCATATAGGTGCCCTCTGGACGGGCCACATGGACCCCTTCAAAATGCTGCTGGATATAATCGCAGGCAAAGGCCACGTTGCTGCTGAGCACCTGGCACAGCTCGTCCACCCAGGCACGGCCCTCCGGCTGGTAGGCCCCGATCAGGGCATGGGTGGACAGCACGTTCATCATGTTGTAATGGGACAGGGAGGACTCCCGGTCCATCCGGTCCCGCCACCAATCGTTGTATACGATGTGGTAGCTGCCCACCAGACCCGCCAGGTTGAAGGTCTTGGAGGGGGCGTACAGGGCAGCGGTGCGCATCCGGGCATCCTCGCTGACCGACTGGGTGGGGATGTGCTTGCGGCCGTCCAGCAGCAGGTCGGACCAGATCTCGTCCGATACAACGTATACGTCGTATTTGCGGAACAGCTCCATGGCCTTTTCCAGCTCCCAGCGCTCCCATACACGTCCGCAGGGGTTGTGGGGGCTGCACAGCACAGCGGCGTGGATCTTCTGCTGGGCCAGCAGCTGCTCCATCTCTGCATAATCCATCCGCCATACGCCCTGGGCATCCTGCTTCAGGGCAGAGTGGACGATGCGGTAGCCGTTGTTCTCCAGACTGCGGGTGAAGCCGATATAGGTGGGGCTGTGCAGCAGCACCTTGTCCCCGCGGGAGCAGACGCAGTTCAGTGCGCTGATCACGCCGCCCAGCACGCCGTTTTCATAGCCGATGTGCTTCGGCTCCAGGCCGGTGACCCCGTTGGACTGGCTCTGCCAGCGGATGATGGCATCATAATAAGCATCCGGCGGGGCAAAGTAGCCGTACAGCGGGTGCTGCGCCCGCTCCAGAATGGCCTGCTGCACGCAGGGGGCGGTGGCAAAGTTCATATCTGCCACCCACATGGGGATAGCGTCAAACCCCTCTTTCGGGGCAGCGGGCGCAAAACCGGTGCCTAAGCCGTCCACAGCCAAAGCGTCCTGGCCGTGCCGGTCGATCAGGGTCGTAAAGTCATAGCGCATTTGTATGCCTCCTTTGAGCGGGCACAGACCAGGGCCTGTGCCCACGGAACAAAAAAGCCTCCGGGCTTTTGCAGCCAGGAGGCAGAACGGTAAGCGTTGTTTCCCAAAACAGCGGCAGCAAACGGCGCAGACCGGTGTGCGCTGCAAGGGGAAAGACCCTTTCGGAGGGAGGATCAGCCCTCGATCAGCTCCACCGTCTTCATCTTGACGGGGGTGGTGGGCTTATCGTTCCAGTCGGTGCGCACCGAGGCGATCTTGTCCACAACGTCCATGCCGGACACCACCTTGCCGAAGGCTGCGTACTGGCCATCCAGGTGGGGGGCATCCTCATGCATGATGAAGAACTGGCTGCCGGCGCTGTTGGGGTTCATGCTGCGGGCCATGCTGATGACGCCGCGGGTGTGCTTGATGGGGTTGTTTACGCCGTTGGAGGCGAACTCGCCCTGGATATTCCAGCCGGGGCCGCCGGTGCCGTTGCCCAGCGGGCAGCCGCCCTGGATCATGAAGCCGGGGATCACCCGGTGGAAGGTCAGACCATTGTAGAAACCCTGGTTGACCAGCTTCTTAAAGTTTTCACAAGTGATGGGGGCTGCACTCTCGTCCAACTGGATGTCGATGATGCCGCCGTCTTCCATAGTAATGCGAACCATAATTCTGCTGTTGCTCCTTTTTATCGGTCCCCGCAGATGCACTGCCGGGGAAGGGGTCCGGCGGAACATCTCCGCCTGAAATCATAGTATAGTATACCATAGCTTTTGGGAAGCGCAACGCCGCAGATGCAACCTTTTTGTAAAATATGTGCGAAGAAAGCGTCCCTGCGGCAGGAAAGAGCGCGTTTTCCCCGCAGGCGGCCCTTAGAGCAGTTCGTCCCGCAGCTCCACCAGGTCGCCCCAAAAGCGTTTGGGACAGTGGGTCATCCGGCCCCGCTCATTGCGCCGCGGGAGGATGCCCAGCGTATCATAGAACTGCTTCCACATCCGCTGCAAGAGCTGCTCCTGCGCATTGGGCGGCGGCAGCTCCAGCGGCTCGGCCAGCTGCAGGATCTGGGCTTTGTGGTCCTGCCACAGCAGCACCGACAGATGGACGGCGTCGTAGATCAAAAAATCCTCTTCCGGGAAGCGGGCGCAGAAATGCCTCTGCAAAAGGGGGAGGATGTAGTTTTTGGGGTGGATCACACCGCACAGCATACCGCCGTGCTCCTCAAAGCGCACAAAGCCCTGGAACTTATCCTGCTCCCAGGCCAGGCTCTTGTCCATCTCATAAAGCGGTGCAACATCCGGATGCCCCATCCGCTGGGCGACCCCCGGCCCCAGGGCATACCCCAGATGCAAAAACCGCAGCAAAAGCAACTCCTTGTCCTCCCGCCCGGAGAGGAAACAGCGCACCGTCAGCCGGGCGGCGTCGGCCCCCAGCTTGGGCTGGAAGCTGGCGTGCACCCGCTTGGCCCGGGCAAGGTCGGTCTCGATCTCCCGCACCGGGTACAAGGTGGGCACCTCCCGCTGCGGCGTGAACACCGCAAAGGGGATCTCGTGCTGCACAAAACTTTCAAATACGCAGCATAAAAAGCCGGGGAAGCTGCCGTCGTACAGGTAGACGACCGGCGCATCGTGCAGCCGCCGGGCAGGGGTCACAGTGCTTTGGAAAGACATTGCACGGCCTCCTCCCGTACAAGGCGCAGCGCCTTCATGGGGGTAACGCCTTCGCCCACCAGTTTATCCACCGCAGGGGGCGCAAACAGGCTCAGCTGCTCCACCCCTTGGGTAAAGACGCGGGGGTCCAGCAGATCCCGGGAGATGCGCTCCCGCCCTGCGCTGCCCCACCCCGGGTGAGCCCCGGCATAGCCCTTGCAGGTGATAAAATATTGGGCGCGTTTGAGCACCACGCCCATTCGTTTCAGCTCGGGCAGGCCCAGCGCCGCCTGCCGGCGGGCCGCCCGGATGCGCTGGGCGCTTTTGGGGCCGATGCCCGGCACCCGCAGCAGCATCTCAAAGGGGGCGCAGTTGATGTCTATGGGGAACAGCTCGTAGTGCTGCACAGCCCAGCTGCACTTGGGGTCCAGGTAGGGGTCGAAGTTGGGGTGCTCCGGGTCCAGCAGTTCCTCCGCCCGGAAGTGATAGAACCGCAGCAGCCAGTCTGCCTGGTACAGCCGGTGCTCCCGCAGCAGCGGGGGCTTTGTGTCCAAAGCCGGCAGGCGTGCATCGGCGGATACCGGGATGTAGGCAGAGTAGAATACCCGTTTGAGCTGGTAGTTCTGGTACAGCCCTTCGGTCAGCCGCAGGATCTGGTAGTCGCTCTCCGGCGAGGCGCCCACGATCATCTGGGTGCTTTGGCCCGCCGGGGCAAACCGGGGGGCACGGCGGTAGAGGGCCAGCTCCTCCCGGTTGGCTTGCCCGCTGACGGCGATCTGCTTCATGGGGCGCAGAATGGCGCGGCGGCCTTTGTCCGGCGCCAGCAAGCGCAGGCTCTGCTCACTGGGCAGCTCGATGTTCACGCTCAGCCGGTCGGCCAGATAGCCCATCTGCTGCACAAGCTCCGGGCTGGCGCCGGGGATGGTCTTGGCGTGGATGTACCCGCCAAAGCGGTACTCGCCCCGCAGCAGACGCAGGACCTGCAGCATCCGCTCGGTGGTATAGTCCGGGGTGCCCAGCACGGCGCTGGATAAAAACAGCCCCTCGATGTAATTGCGGCGGTAAAATTCAATGGTCAGCTCCGCCAGTTCCCGCGGCTCAAAGCTGGCCCGGGGCACATCGTTGGAACGGCGGTTGACGCAATAGCTGCAATCAAAGGCGCAGCGGTTGGTCAGCAGCACCTTCAGCAGGCTGACGCACCGGCCGTCTGCGGTAAAAGCGTGGCAGCACCCGGGGGCGTAGCAGCTGCCCAGAGTGCCCGGCGCTGCCCGGCGGGATGCGCCGCTGGAGGTACAGGCTACATCGTATTTGGCACTGTCCGCCAGGATCGTGAGCTTTTCCAGAGTCGTGTGCTGCATAGCGGCCTCCCGGGGGTCATTTTACCACTTGGCCTTGGTCTCCACCACGCGGCCTGCAATGTGCAGGTGGTTCAGCTCCTCGCCTTTGATGATCAGTTCATTATAGTTGGGGTTGAAAGGCTGGAGCACTACGCTGTTGCCCCGCTGCAGATACCGCTTGAGGGTGCCTTCGCCCTCGTCGCCGTAGATCAGTACCCCCAGGTCGCCGTTTTCCAGCGTATCCTGACGGTGGACCAGGGCCAGGTCTCCATCCTGGATGCGGGGCTCCATGCTGTCGCCCCGCACGACCAGATAGAAGTAGTTGGCGGGGTCCTTGACACGGGCGTACTCCTGGCCGTAATCTTCCTCAAACGCCAGTGCGCCGTAACCGGCCTTTACGGTGCCGATCACGGGGATCAGGCTCTCGGCATAGCCGCCAAAGAACCGCTGCTCCGGCGCAGAGGAAGAGGACACCGGGCGGTACAGCCCCAGCAGATAGTCTGCGGTGGTGCTCAACAGCTCTGCGATCTTGGCCACGGTGGCCGGGTCCGGGGAGGATTTGCCGCTCTCCCACTTGCCCACAGCCTGCTGGGTGACCCCCAGCTTGGACGCCAGGTCAGCCTGGCTCATGCCTTGTTGTTTGCGGCATTGTTTCAAAAGCTCTGCAAATGCCATCGTTCTGCGCTCCTTTACACCGGTGAATCGTCTTGCTTTGTTTTATTATACAACAAAAAGGTGTTTGTGTAAAGGGAACGGCCCAAAAAAGCTCAAAAAAAGGTTGTGGCAAAGAGAAAAAATCGGCTTCCGGATGCAAAAATCAAAAATAGGGCTTGACATTGGGGCAAAAATCTGGTAAAGTAAACAGGCATCCGATACGGAGTAACCGGACGCCCACAAGGAGAGATGTCCGAGTGGTTTAAGGAAGCAGTCTTGAAAACTGTCGTGCGGCAACGCACCGTGGGTTCGAATCCCACTCTCTCCGCCATTTTTTTAATAAGTGTAACACACTTTGCTCTGGAGTAGTACTCAAGAGGCCGAAGAGGCGCCCCTGCTAAGGGCGTAGGTCGTCTAAACAACGGCGCGAGGGTTCAAATCCCTCCTACTCCGCCAAGAAAGACCCTCGCAGCTCATGGAAGCTGCGGGGGTCTTTCCCTTTTGCAGCGGCAAGCCCCGCCGGACAGTTCTGCCTGCCCGGCGGGGCTTTTTTTGGTCTGCTGCAAAAAAATGGCCCGCGTCGATGCGCGGGCCGGGGCTCAAACTTCAGCCATCCGTGCCGAAGGGTCAGACATGGTACTCCATGGGGTAGGTCAGGTAGCAATGGGGGTCCAGCTGGTCGCAGGTGACATAGCCCGCAGGTGCATTGAGCAGCGTGGGGATGCGGTTGACGATGGTGGCGCAGGTGTGCTCCACGGTGGCGGGCTTCACCACATGGAACTCCGTATCCGGCTCGCCGGACAGCTTCCAGTCGCACATATCGCCATCGTCCGGGCCGTAGACCTTGCCAATGGTCTCCTCCTCCACGGTGATGCCCTGCATCGTCTCGATGGTGACCACGGCCGACATACCGATGCAGTGCCCTGCCGGGATGGTGCGGCCCAGCGTGGCGCTGTACACGTCGTGATCCGCCGTGTAGGGGACGTTCTTCTGGCTGATGGACTTGATGGTCAGCCCCAGCTTGTTGCAGATGGCCTCGCTGGCGTTCCACGCATAGGAGGGCTCGAACTCGGCCGGGTGGGCGATCTGCTGCTCAAACTCCTCGGTGGTCAGGCCGCAGCCGTGGGCCTCGGCCAGTGCCAGGCCGTAATCCTCTACATTATAGCTGTATGCGCCCTGGATGCGGGTCAGCTTGTGGCAGCCGCTGGCCGCCATAGCCACCATGTTGATCCAGAAGATGTCCTGCATGCCGGAGCCGGTGATGGTGCAGCCGGTCTCCTTGGCCAGCGCATCCAGCTTGTTGATCTGGGCGGCGGCAGTGGTCCAGGGATAGATCGCCTCCTCGCAGGTGGTGATCACGTTGATGCCGCGGGCCACGCATTTTTCCACATGGTCGTAGATGTCGTTCACAAAGCTGAACAGGGTCACGATGGCCACGTCTGCATCACACTCGTCCAGCACCTTGTCGGCATCGCTGGAGATCCGGATGCCGGTCTTGACGCCCAGCTCTGCAAAGTCGCCCACGTCCATGCCGACCACGGCGGGGTTCACGTCAATGGCGCCCACGATCTGTGCGCCGTGCTCATATAAATACCGGAGGGTGTACTTGGCCATCTTGCCGCACCCGTACTGTACCACTTTGATCTTTTCCATAATGCTGCCTCCTTACTGGATGAAAAATTTCTGACCGCAGCAACCGCAGCGGTGTTTGTTCTGGCATCAGTATAGACCCTCATGCAGGGAGAGAGTCAAGCTGTTTTGCGAAATTTTTCACGATTCGGCAAAAGGGGCCTTTATTTGGAAAAAGATACGGGGACCTGCAGCCGCAGGAACATCCGGTTGGGGTCGCTGTCAAACACGGGAAAGCCGCTCATCACTTCGCAGATATAGTCCCCGGCAATGCGGTAGCCGTTGGCGCGGCAGTACTCCAAAAGACGGGTGGCGCAGGGGATCTCCTGGTTGTAGTTGTCCAGGTAGATGCAGGCGTACATCCCGCTGTCTATGGTGCGCAGCTGGGCAGCGGCGGGAAGGGTGCGCCCCACGAACAGAAAGATCTGCCCGGCAATAAAGCGGCCTGCCTCAAAATCCTGCTGGGAGATGGAGGTGCCGATGTTGTACGAGTGTACCTGCTCCAGCCCCTGCTGAGTGACGAACCTCCGCAGTTTGTGCAGAGAAAGCTCGTAACTGTGTATATTATTGCTGTAAAAATTCTCGCAGCAAGGGATGCCCCAGACCTTGCGCTGGTCGATGTACTCCAAAGATAAGGTGCCGGTGGCAGGCGATTTGCGGTAGCGCTCGATGGACTGGATGGCCCGTTCCACTGCATCGTGACGTTCCTTCAGCTGGCGCATCTGCTGGTGGAGCTGCTCGTTTTTCCGGGCCAGCAAGGCCTCCATCAGGGCCAGGTCCTCGGTCTGCAGAGCCTGGCGGATCTCGGCCAGGCTCATGTCCAGATCCCGCATATAGGCGATCATGTCCAGGCGGGCATTCTGGTCGATGCTGTAATAGCGGTAGCCGGTGTCCGGGTCCACATACCGGGGCTTCAAAAGCCCTTTTTCGTCATAAAGACGCAGGGTGGGAATACTGACCCGGTTCATCTGGGCCATCTTCCCAATGGGGATGCGCTCGTTGTGCATGATTCGACCTCATAAACTCTATTGCGGATGGAGAGTTTTCTCTCCGCAGGCAGCCTTGCGGTATAAAACAGAACGGGGCAGCGTCAGCGCAGCCCCAATGTATGGGCCAGCAGCCCCAGTGCCAGCAGGTGCAGCGGGTAGAACCAATAGTAGAACCACCGCTGCACCGGGCTGCACCGGCCCCGCTGCCCATCGTAACGGGCCGTCAGCAGAAAGGCCAGCGGCGCGGGCAGCTGGTAAAAGGTGAGGGCTGCCCCCCAGATGCCCTGTTGCTGCCGGTCCTGCCGGGTCAGATACAAACCTACGATCAGGCCCACGCCCAGCAGGCCGTAGTCGGTGGCCAGCAGCTGGGCACATAGTCCGCAGGCCACGGCGCCCAGCCAGCCCATCCAGCGGGCGGGGGCTTTATCCAGGCACAGCAGCGCCAGCATGCCCAGCGCCAGTGTCCCATAAACATTTTGATGCCCGGGCCAGAATATCCGGCCAAAAAAGGCCCAGTCGAATACAGGTTCGCTGATCAGGGCGAACAGTCCCAGCCGGGCAGCATACCGGCCGGGGCTGTGGGTGTGGGTGTAGCCCTCCGTCAGCAAAAAACAAAAAAGCGGAAAGGCCAGCCGCCCCACGCCCCGCAGCAGGATGTACACCATACCGGCTGCCCCAGAGCCGGGGGGCAGTGTGGCGGAAGCAGGGGAGACGCCCCATGCGGGGGCCAGCAGTGCGGCGCCAATGTGGTCAGCCAGCATAAAAAGGCAGGCCAGCTGTTTGAGCTGGGTGCCGTTGAGAGAACGATCCATAAAAGGCTCCTTTTCAAAAGGGATCTCCCGTTTTGCAAACGGGGCAGAAAGCGCCCCCCGCAGCGGGAAGCTGCAGCAGAAAAGACCAGCCAAGGGCGGGCCTGGACGGAGGGGGAAGGCGCTTGGCTGTATTATACCATAATTCGGTCTATATTTTGAAAAAATACCGAAAAATGTGACTACGTGTGTGCAATTTTTTTGTGGGACAGTGCTTGACAAAGGGGGGTGGAGCATAGTAAACTCAAAAAGAAAATACAACTCTCTCATATAGAAGATGAAAAATATTCACAGCAAATGCGTTCCCATTTATGGAAGGAGGTTTTGGGGGATGACCCTGTTTTCTTACGAGATCTTTGATGCGGTGGCCCGGCAGGGCAGCTTTAACAAGGCGGCGCAGCAGCTGCACCTGACCCCCTCGGCCATCAGCCACGCCATTGCGGTCATGGAGGAGGAGCTGGGGTTTGCTCTGTTCAACAGGGGCAAGACCGGCGTTACCATGACCAGTTACGGGGCCTCTCTGTACCCCTCGATCCGGGCGGTGCTGAATAGTGACGAGGCGCTGAAACAAAGCGTGGCCCGGCTGAATGGGCTGGAAAAAGGCAAGGTGAAGGTGGCGGCCTTCAACTCGGTATGCACCTGTTTGCTGCCCGGCATCCTGAAAAGCTTCAAGGCACAGTACCCGCAGATCGAGGTGGAGGTCTACCAGGGCACCTACGATGATATGAAAGACTGGCTGCGCAACGGCCAGACCGACATTGCGTTCCTGTCCTTTGGCTGCCGGGAGGAGTTTGCCCTTACGGAGCTGTTTGCGGAGCCGCTGCGCTGCATCACCCCCAAGGGATGGCCCGCCCCGCCGGATGGGATCATGACCCCGGAGCTGATGAACGGGCAGGACTTTGTAGTCCAGGGGGACGCTACGGATGCGGAGATGCGTCAGTATCTCAAAAAGCATAAGATCAGCACCGAGCGCCGCTGCCATGTGCTGGACGATCTGTCCAACCTGGCAATGGTGGAAGCGGGTATGGGCATCTCTATTATGCCGGAGATGCTGCTCAAGACCTGCACCAGCGAGGTGGATATCTACCCCTTGAGCCCGGCGGAGAATCGCGTGGTGGGCATCACGTCTCAGCGTCCGGGGGCGATGGCGCCGGCGGTGGAGCAGATGTTCCATCATATCGTGGAGTATTGCAGAACTTATACCAGCCACAAAGAAGGCTGAACCCTTTGAGCGCCGGCAAAGTATATTTTTGCATCGTTCCATCCATAGGAGGTGTCCGCAAATGAAACAGCGAGTGATCAGTATGGTGTTGGCGGCGGCAATGGTTCTGGGGCTTTGTCTGCCTGTGGGGGCTGAGGCTGCCCAGACGCCCCCGGTCGTCCAGGTGGGGCGTGCCTGTCCAGAGGGCATCTATACGATGCTGTACCGCAGTGACCTGAGTATGGAGGATCTGCCCCATAACTACCGCTATGGGGATCAGTTGTTTGACGCCCCGGCGACGGAATATGACCACGAACTGGCCCTGGCTACCCTGGGCCTGACCATTGCGTCCTCGAATACCCTGGACAGCGACAAGCGGGTGTGGCTGGATGGCGACCAGGGCAGAGAGAACAATATCCGGGCGGCATACCAGACCCTGGGGTTTGATAATATGCGGTTCTTCCATTACGACCGCAGCCCCAACGAATACAAGGACGATACGGCAGGGCATGCACTGGCGCAAAAGACGATGATCCAGCCGGATGGGTCGGTGCGGACCATCGTGGCGGTGATGGTGCGCGGTGCCGGCTATGGCGCTGAGTGGGCCGGAAATATGCGCACAGGCTCCGGTGAGGGACACGCCGGTATGATGGATGCGGCAGAAGAGGTGTTCCAAAATCTGCGCGGGTACCTGGCAGAGGCAGCACAGGTGCAGCCGTTGGGAGAGATCAAGCTCTGGATCGGCGGATTCAGCCGGGGCGGTTCCATAGCAAACCTTCTGGCCGCACGGGTGGCCGAAGGTCTGCCGGAGATCCGTCGGGAGAATACCTATGTGTATACCTTTGCTTCTCCGGCGGCGGTGACCGCAGGCTCTCCCGCACAGTTCAAGGCGGATTTTGACCACAACCATACGGCCGATGGCCAGGTAAAACCGACCTGGGATGAAAGCAACATCCATAATCTGGTGGCCAGCGGAGATCTGGTGGCCCGGATACTGCCCTCCAGCTGGGGCTACTACCGCAACGGAAACGACCGTTTTCTGCCCGCAACACAGCGGGAGGAGGAACGCCAGGCATTGGATGCCCATGCAGAGGAAATGCCCGGCGCCATTAAGATGAAGGTCTCCACGCTGGCTACGGCAGAGCAGACCGATGCGCTGGAAATTGGTTTGGCGCAGCAGGTGGGCGGCCAACAGAGCTATTTTGAAAATTATCAGGCGCTGATGATGGATATGCTGCAATGTACCTTTACCTTCTCGGAGGATGAGGTGCGTCTGGGGACCATTCTGGGCAACGAAGCGATCATCCGCCGCCTGCGCAGCCTGAGCAATATGTCCGATGTCCCCTTGCTGGACCTGATGCAGGATGTGCTGCTGGCGAACCTCATGAGCCGCATTTTGCTGAAACGTGTGGGCGAGGGCGTGCCGGTGCGGGTGCAGCAGCTGGCTGGGCCGCTGCTGGCGGTGGGCCTGCATTATGGCCTGGATAAAGAGACGGCGCAGACCCTGGTCCAGAACCTCATCGAGGTGGTCGTGGTGAAACGCCAGGTGGGCCTCATCATGGGGGCTGTGGCGTGGCACTTCCCGGAATCTTATCTGAATGCAATGGAGTATTATCCGGTGAGCACCCATGCACTGGAGCCGACGACTCGGAAATAAAAGACAAAACCGCCCCGGGATACTCCCGGGGCGGTTTTGTGCGTTAAAAGGACAGCCCTGCGGGAGAGGGGGCGGAACGAACCCTCTCAGTCGCCTACGTGAGGGGGGCTTTCGGGACAAACCCTCTCAGTCTCGCTGCGCTCGACAGCTCCCCCGAAGGGGGAGCCCTTGGCAGAGAGGGAAAGTTTCGTCCTTATAGGTCAACGGCAGAAGAAGTCAGCCGATAAGCGGTAAACTTTCCGTCCTTGCCAAAGCCTCCACCTTCGGGGGAGGTGGCATTTCGCAAAGCGAAATGACGGAAGGGGTTTCTCCCAGGACGAACCCCTTCAGTCACAGCCTGCCGGCTGTGCCAGCTTCCCCGAAGGGGACGCCCTTGGCAAAACCGGTAGGTTTCGTTCTCGTTAGTCAACGGCAGAAGAAATCAGCCGATAAGCGGTAAACTTTACGCCCTTGCCAAAGCCTCTCCCTTTCGGGAGAGGTGGCACGGCGAAGCCGTGACGGAGAGGGTTTCTCCCGCCTTGCTGCCGCTTTCGGTAATCACTTTTTCAAATCGGAGCCGGGGCAAAATCGGAAAAAGCGTCTATCCCGCCACGCAAAAAATCCCCGGACTATCGTCCAGGGATTTTTGTGGTGGACGGTATAGGACTCGAACCTATGACCTCCTGCACGTCAAGCAGATGCTCTACCAGCTGAGCTAACCGTCCATATGCAGTGTTGACCAGAATAGGATACCACATTCTTTGTGCAAATGCAAGGGGTTTTTGCAAAAAAAGTTTCTCCTTTCCCGGTCATACGCTGCCAAGGCTGCACAGCAGGCGGGAGCAGGTGCCGCCAAACGGGACGGCGGCGCACTGTAGCCGCCGTTATAATCCGCGGCGGATGATGTCGTACAGCACCGGTTTCATCTCGTCCAGCTCCTCGGGCTTGCCTTCCAGGATGCAGGTGTAACACACCGACATACACATACTGCCCAAGGCGGTGATGCGCTGGTAGGCTTCCCGCGCGGTGCGTCCCGCCATTTCCGGGCTTTTCATGGTAACTTCCAGCACACGGTGCAGCAGGGGCGCTTCCTCGCCGTCGGCTTCCAGCTGCTCCAGCGCAGGCCATGCAAAGCTGCGCCCCAAAAAACGCAGCATCAGGGTGTCCTTCCGCAGCCGTTCAATGATATGGTCGATCACAAAGATCACGCTGTCGGCATAGCCCCGCTCGCCGGGCTGCTGCTCCAGCGTCAGACAGGCGTCCCGCAGCAGCTGATAGCTCAGCCGCCCCAGCAAAGCCTGGGTCAGCACCCCTTTATCCGCAAAATACAGGTAAAAGGTCCCTTTGGCAACCTTGGCCCGGCCGGTGATCTGCTCAATGCTGGTCTTGTCTGTCCCCCGTTCCAAAAATAACTCGTATGCTGCCTGCATCAATGCGCGACGCTTTTCCTGTTTTTTGCCCTCCACGGCACCCATGGGTCCGGGCCTCCCTTCCGGGGCGCTTTTGCCCCCGTTTATCATCTTTGGCCGACAGGATGTTTGGCTGCTGCCAGACCCTTCCTGCGAACCAGCGCTTATTATTCTACCAGCGGATCGCCCCTGGCGCAAGAGTATGACCTGAGGGTTTTATACAATCCGTTTGCTTTGATAAAAAAACTGACTTTTGGTCATCTTTTCCCTTGACTTCCCCTGCGGCAGGGCTATAATTAGCCTTGTTCCAGAGAACTGACTTGTGGTCAGTTTTGGGGCAAAAACCAGTCTGATACTTTGACACTGGAGGGTTTGCATGAAAAAGATCGCTCAGGGCATCGTGCGCCTGCGCAAGCTGATTTTGACAGTGGCAGTCCTGCTGCTGATCCCTTCTGCACTTGGCGCGGTCGCGACCCGCATCAATTACGACATCCTAACCTATCTTCCGCCGGAGCTGGACTCCATGGTGGGCGAGATCGCGTTGGAAAATGATTTCCATCTGGCTTCCACCGGTATGATCACGGTGGAGGGCCTGCCCACCCAGGAGCTGATGGCCATGAAACAGGACATCGAGGCGGTGCCTGGCGTCATGCAGGCTTTCTGGCTCAGCGATGTGATCGACCCCAGCATCCCCACCGAGATGCTGCCGGCCTCCGTACAGCAGTTTTTGTTTGGCAAGAATGACTCCACCATGATGCTGGTCCGGTTTGAAGGTTCCAGCGCCAGCGAGGAGACCATGAACGCCGTGGCACAGATCAAAAAGGTGCTGCGCAAGGATTGCTTCTTTGGCGGCATGAGCGTGATCCTGCAGGACACCAAGGCGCTGGTCAATAAGGAGATGCCGCTGTATATCTTATGTGCAGTGGGTGCCAGCCTGGCGGTCCTGTTCCTCTCGCTGGAAAGCACGGTCACGCCGCTGCTGTTTATGATCGGACTTCTGTTCCCCATTGCGTACAACTTTGGTACCAACATCTTTTTGGGGCAGATCAGCTACATTACCGAGGCGCTGGCCACGGTGCTGCAGCTGGGCGTGACCATGGACTTCTCCATCTTCCTGCTGCATCGCTACCAGGAAGAAAAGGAGCTGCGCAGCTCCAACGAGGAGGCAATGGTCTCCGCCATCTGCAAGACCATGACCTCCATTGCCGCATCCAGTCTGACCACCATTGCCGGCTTCCTGGCGCTGTGCGCTATGCGGTTGACCCTGGGCCGGGACATCGGCCTGGTAATGGCCAAGGGCGTGGCGCTGGGCGTGATCTGCACGGTGGTCATCCTGCCCTCCCTGATCCTGTTCTTTGATAAGGCGGTGGAGAAATACAAACACCGCACCGTGATCCCCAAGCTGACCCGGCTGAGCCACTTTGTTTCCCGCCATCCCGGGCCGATCCTGGCGGTGTTTATCGCCATCGTGATTCCCTTTACCCTGGCGCAGAGCAAGGCAGAGGTGTACTACACCCTGTTCGACTCGCTACCTCAGGACCTGACCGGCATCGTGGGCACCAACAAACTGGGAGAGGATTTTGGTATGACCACCTCTCACTTCATCCTGGTGCCGGAGACGCTGAGCGCCGCCAAGGTCTCGGACCTGTGCGATGACATCGACCAGGTGGAGGGCATCACCCAGGTGGTGAGCCTGGACGCCATTACCGGGCCGGGCTTTGATACCCAGCTGCTGCCGGAGGACGTGCTGCAGCTGGTGCAGGCTGGCGGCTACAAGCTGATTTTGGCAAACAGCTCCTATAAGACCGGCACGGCAGCTATTGATACCCAGCTGGATCAGCTGAACAGTCTGATCAAAGCAGCAGACCCCGATGCAGTGATCACCGGCGAGGGCGCCATGACCAATGACCTGATCCAGGTGGCCGATGTGGACTTTGCAAACGTCAACGTCTGGTCCATCCTGGCGGTGCTGGTCATTATCCTGATCTCCTTCCGCAGCCTGTCCATCCCGGTGCTGCTGGTCGCCAGCATTGAGGCGGCCATCGCCATCAATATGGGCATCCCGTACTTTACCGGGAACCCGCTGCCCTTCATTGCCAGCATCGTGATTGGCACCATCCAGCTGGGCGCTACGGTGGACTACTCGATCCTGATGACCACCCGTTACCACGAGGAGCGCAGCTATGGCCGCACCCCCCGGGAGTCTGCACAGCAGGCGCTGGAGCATTGCAGCCAAAGCATCCTGACCAGCGGCCTGACCTTCTTTGCCGCCACCGCTGGTGTGGCGGTCATCAGCCGGATGGAGCTGCTGCGCAGCATCTGCCTGCTGATCTCCCGCGGCGCACTGGTCAGCATGGCTGTGATCCTGGTGGTGCTGCCCGCTGTTTTGCAGCTGCTGGACGCACTGATCCGCCACACCACCCTGCACTGGCTGGTTCCCCAATCCACCCAAGCAACCAACAAGGAGTGAAAGAACTATGAAAAAAACACTTCGTTTTGCCAGCGCAGCCCTGGCCCTGGCCATTGCAGCCAGCGCAGCTCTGCCTGCCTTTGCCGCTGCGGAGGACTCTTTCCGCAAAGAGGAGACGGTGTATGCAGTGATGAACGCAGACGGCAGCATCCGCAGCCGCACCATCAGCGAGCATCTGCACCGGGATGGGGGCCTGCGGGGGACGACCGACCGCAGCACCCTGAAAAATATCCAGAATACCCAGACCGAGGCCACCTTTACCCAGGAGGGGGAAAACCTCTACTGGGAGACCGATGACACCGATGTGTATTATACCGGCGATACCGACCGTGCTCTGCCGGTCTCGGCACAGATCACCTACACGCTGGACGGCCAGACGGCTCCGCTGGAGCAGCTGCTGGGCAAGAGCGGACATTTGGTCATCACCGTTCAGCTGGAAAACCACGAGACCGGCACCGTGACCGTGGATGGCCAGCAGCGCACCATCGTCACCCCGTTGGTAGCAGCGGTGGGCATTATCCTGGGCGAGGGTGCTACCGGCCTGCAGGCAGAGCATGGCCTGCTGGAGACTGCTGCAAAAAACTCGGTGGCTGCATTTGTCACGCTGCCGGGCGTCAAAGCAGCCCTGGATGGCCTGCTGCCCGCCGATATGGACAGCCTGAACGATTATTTGCAGGACTCCGTCACCCTGGAAGCAGACGTGACCAACCTGACCGCCCCCAACGTGCTGGTGGCCTGCGCCGCCAGTGCAGATGCCCTGGAGGAGGGGACCTTTGACTTTGGCAGCATCACAGAGCTGACCGACGGCATCCAGCAGCTCAACAGCGCAATGGATCAGCTGCTGGATGGCGCATCCCAGCTGGTGGACGGCGCTGCCCAGCTGGCCGCCGGTGCCAACGCTTTGAACGAGGGCGCTGCCCAGCTGAATGGCGGCCTGGGCCAGCTGACCGGCGGCCTGGATACCCTGACTTCCAACAACGACGCACTGAAAGCCGGTGCCCGCCAGGTGGCGGACGGCGTGCTGAACTCGGCCAACTCCACCCTGATGGAGGGCGGCCTGATCGACCAGCCCATGACCTGGGAGAACTACGCTTCGGTCATTGACCATGTGCTGGAGATGGGGGAGCATACCCTGGCGGCTGGGCGTAAAAAGATGGTGCGCACCATCTGGGAGCAAGCCCCTAACTTCAAGTCCAGCCAGCTGGATCTGGCTTTGTACCTGGCTGCGACCAAGACCAGCCATGACCTGCCGGCGGCGCTGCTGCTGATGCAGAACTACGACCCCTCCATGCTCTGCGGCCTGGTGTCCATGACCACCGACCCCGCCGCCCAGCAGACCATCCATGAGGAGCTGACCTATCAGGTGGCCAACAGCGAGGACATCGCCAGTGTCCGTGCCCTGAAGGACAGCCTGTCGCAGCTGCAGGTGTTCGTATCCAGCGTGGACCAGTACGCCGACGGTGTGGCGCAGGCTGCGGCGGGCGCTCATACCGCACAGGATGGCGCAGCGCAGCTGTCTGCCGGTGCATCGCAGCTGGCAGAGGGCGCCAATGCACTGTCCGGCGGTACCCATCAGCTGGACGATGGACTGAATCAGTTCAATGATGAGGGCATCTCGAAGCTGACCGGCTCGCTGGATACAGCTCAGATCACCCGTTTGCAGACCGTGCTGGAGGCAATGGACAGCCGCTTGGCAGAGTACGACAGCTTTGCGGGCAAGCCGGAAGGCGCGATCACCCAGGTGAAGTTCCTGTACAAGACCGGTGAGACTGCTCCGGAGCCGGAGGCTGCTGCCCAGGAGCAGGCAGTTCAGCAGGAGGGCAACTTCTTTACCCGTCTGTGGCAGAAGATCCTGGATCTGTTCAAGTTCTGATCTTTTCATCTCCCTTCCATAAAAAAGCAGGTGTGCTTTGGCTGCCTCCGAATAAGAAACCATTGCCCGCCGACTGACGATTTTGTGCAATT
>UQGD01000020.1 GCA_900540455.1 uncultured Faecalibacterium sp. | reverse complement strand
AGCCTCTCCCTTTCGGGAGAGGTGGCACGGCGAAGCCGTGACGGAGAGGGTTGCCCCCATTACTTCCGCTTGGCGTGACGGTCCCCCAGAGGGATCACGTCGCAGAACACGCAGCGGCTCTTGGTGGAAAGCTGCGCATCCTTGTGATAACAGCCAAAGAACCATTTTTCGTATTTGGCCTTCAGCAGGATGCTGTCCAAAAACAGGTGCAGACGGTTGGTCTCGCCGCATTTCAGCGCAGTAAAATCCAAAAATCTGCTTGGGGCGTCGTGGGTCAGCACATACTCTACCTGCCCCCCGGCTGCCGCCAGGTTCTGCTCACAGCGGGCGTATTCCTCATCCGAGGGCTGCTCCTGGGGCCACCAATTCACCCCTGGCTCCCGTTCCTCCCGGTCGGGGCTTTCCGCTCCGCCAAAGCACAGATATTTCTGCCCTTCCAGTTCCAGCACGCTGCCCCGGCACACATGGTACACATTGCCGCCCAGGTGCTGCACCAGACCGCCAAACTTTTCCTCAGTGGGGTAGGCTGCCAGCAGGTCGTAATTTTCATGCGATCCATCCAGGAACAGGATGGTATAGGGCCGCTTGCACAGCCAGGCCAGACGCTTTTGCTCTGCCTTGCTGCCGTCCCACACAAACCCAAAATCCCCCAGCACGATCACTGTGTCCCGCTTTGTCAGCCAGCGCAGTTTGCCGTGCTTGAACCGATCCAGATCTCCGTGGGTGTCACCCGTCAAATATACCATGCCCTTGCCTCCCCCAGGGTGTGAAAGCGGCGCAAAGCCCCTTGTCACATCCCAGCAAACCTGTTATTATAAAATACAGTTCTTCTCCTATAACTGGGAGAAGATATACAAGTTTATTTTATCGCTTTTTGAAGGAATTGTCCACATGAAACGCTTGCTTAGCTTTATTTTGACACTGGCCGTTCTGGCGGGATGTCTTTTGACCCCTGCTTGTGCCCTGTTTGACCCCAGCCCCGTCTATTCGGTACAGGCTTCCAGCGCCTATATCGTCAACGCTGACACTAATATCATCATTTACGAAAAAGACAGCCGCCGTCAGGTCTCTGCTGGCGGGCTGACCAAATATATGACCATTGCGGTGATCCTGACCAACTACGCCGATAAACTGGACACCACTTTCACCATGCCCTTTGCCATCTCGGACTATGTCCACAACACGGACAATGCCGATATGCGCTCCAACGAGACCTTTACCGTGCGGGAAGCTATCTACGCCATGCTGACCCGCAACGCCAACGAGGCTGCCATGGGCGTGGCCTATGCTCTGACCGGCGGCGACCTCTCCGGCTGGGTGACCCAGATGAACGCCTTGTCCCAGCGCATTGGCACCACCGACAGCACCTGGACCGATGCCTGCGGCCTGGACAGCGGCAACCGCACCACCGCTGTGGATATGTATCTGATCCTGCGGTATCTGATGAGCTTTGACGCCTTTGCAGAGATCTCCGCCGCCCCTACCTTTACGATGCCCGCCAAGGAAAAGCACTCCAAGTCCTTTGTGCTGGTCAGTCAGAATATGGCCCTGAACCGCTCCAGCGGCGGCAAGTTCTACCGCAGCGCCATGCAGGGCGGTATGTGCGATGTGGTGGCCTATAAAAAAGATACCGGCACCCAGAGCTATGTCTCCTGGGCCAGTAAAGATGGCGAGACCTATCTGTTCTGCGTGATGGAAAGTCCGGACAGCTGCGACGATTACGGCTATGCCAACCGCCGCCCCGCCCTGTGTGAGACCACAAAGCTGATCGACTGGGTGTTTGATAGCTTTTCCATCCAGCCCGCACTGGACCCGGACGTAGCCCTGGCAGAGCTGCCCGTGAAATACTCCGCAGAGACCGACCGTCTTCAGCTGTACCCGGATGACAGCATGATGACCATCCTCCCCTCCTCCGGAGATGGCAGCGTGACCCAAAAGTTCTTCCACCTGCCGGAATATGTCTGCGCCCCTGTCCAGCAGGGCGACATCGTGGGCACTGTGGAACTGAAACTGGCCGGGAACACCATTGGCATGGTGAACCTGGTGGCCGGACAGGATGTCGCCCGCAGTTCGGTCCTGTACACCATTGCCAAGATCCGGGATTTCTTCGGCAGCCTGTACCTGCGGGTGGCGCTGACCCTCAGCGCCCTGACCGCTGCCATTTACCTGGGCTGGCTGGCACTGCACAGCTGGCAGGGGCGCAAGCGTCCCCGCCGTATCCACCGGCACTGACCTCCGCTAGACTTCTTCAAAAGCCCCGCCCGAAAGGCGGGGCTTTTGTGCGCTTTCCGTCCCTGCATAAGCTTCACGCCCAAAAATACAAGACATCGCTCTCCCACCGATTTATGCAATGCAGTGGAAAACCAGGCCGCTGGGTTATTTTTCATATACCGTTTTGTACTGTCTCTGCAAGAGGGGCGACTGCGGTGCTTGCGGGGGTCTGCCGGCCCTCAAAATTTCAATTCACGCCCCTGCGAGAGGGGCGACAGCCGGGAGAATCTGGGTATTCCAGAGCCGAACAATTTCAATTCACGCCCCTGCGAGAGGGGCGACCCAGTGAAATTCAGCTACACACTGACCCTCTCTATTTCAATTCACGCCCCTGCGAGAGGGGCGACAGGCCTCAAAAAGCCAGCCTTTACTCCGCTGGAAATTTCAATTCACGCCCCTGCGAGAGGGGCGACCCGTCGTCAGGAGGTGAAGGTAAGTGCGTCGGCATATTTCAATTCACGCCCCTGCGAGAGGGGCGACCTGAACGCCCCCCTTGTCCAAGAGATGGCGGAAAAATTTCAATTCACGCCCCTGCGAGAGGGGCGACGCTCCAATCCCGGGATCGAGTAAACCGGCATAGGCCGATTTCAATTCACGCCCCTGCGAGAGGGGCGACCGATCTTGTCCACAGGCGGGCCAGGCCTTGTTGGTATTTCAATTCACGCCCCTGCGAGAGGGGCGACGGAACCATAAAATCTGGGATGGGGTGGAGATCGTATTTCAATTCACGCCCCTGCGAGAGGGGCGACGTAGGCGTTGTGCCACTCAGCCAGGCGGCGGGCGTATTTCAATTCACGCCCCTGCGAGAGGGGCGACCCATGCCGGAGTAGGGCTTGTAGATCTGCCATTGAATTTCAATTCACGCCCCTGCGAGAGGGGCGACTTCGTCGTGATGGAATGCATCGAGCAGGCTCACATTTCAATTCACGCCCCTGCGAGAGGGGCGACTCCTGTTGAACGCTATGTCGAATTGGTCAATGCAGATTTCAATTCACGCCCCTGCGAGAGGGGCGACTTGACCCGAAGCCATATCAGGTTGAATTGGAAAAATTTCAATTCACGCCCCTGCGAGAGGGGCGACGCGCCACCGGAAAAGATTTAAAAACTAAAGTTCTCGGATTTCAATTCACGCCCCTGCGAGAGGGGCGACTGTCTCACCTCAGGGCAATGCAGGTGCGTACTCCCTATTTCAATTCACGCCCCTGCGAGAGGGGCGACGCCCGGGCCGCCTGCGCAGGCTGCCCAGGCCGTATTTCAATTCACGCCCCTGCGAGAGGGGCGACCGGACCTTGCCGGTCTTGCGCTCCCTCACGGTCTATTTCAATTCACGCCCCTGCGAGAGGGGCGACTGGTATACTTGGGGTGCTTCAATCCAACCAAATATATTTCAATTCACGCCCCTGCGAGAGGGGCGACGCGCTGCCGCCCTGCGGCGGCCCGCTCATACGGCCCGCCACCAGGATTTCAATTCACGCCCCTGCGAGAGGGGCGACCTCCTCGTACAGGGCTGCGGGCCACTGGATGCGCCGATTTCAATTCACGCCCCTGCGAGAGGGGCGACACAGTGCGCAACGTCCCGGCTGCCGAGCTGGGGGCATTTCAATTCACGCCCCTGCGAGAGGGGCGACCCGATAGCAAGCCGCAGCTGCTGCACGATATCAGCAGATTTCAATTCACGCCCCTGCGAGAGGGGCGACGCCCGCTCTGGGGTGGCTGCGGGCCACCGAGGTATTTCAATTCACGCCCCTGCGAGAGGGGCGACCTTTTTTTATCGGCCCGTGGTAATCGCCGACTCCATTTCAATTCACGCCCCTGCGAGAGGGGCGACGGAACACGGATTTATAATCGGAGTAGCCTGCGTGAATTTCAATTCACGCCCCTGCGAGAGGGGCGACCTGGCCCGCTCTGGGGTGGCTACGGGCCACCGAGGTATTTCAATTCACGCCCCTGCGAGAGGGGCGACGGCCCAGGTAGTACGCACGCTTTCACCCCCCAAGCATTTCAATTCACGCCCCTGCGAGAGGGGCGACTCATCAGCACACAGCGCACCCGCCGCAGGAGGTGAATTTCAATTCACGCCCCTGCGAGAGGGGCGACGAGCGGCAAGGTGGAGGGCAACAAGGTCAAGCATTTCAATTCACGCCCCTGCGAGAGGGGCGACCTCTACGGGTGGGCGGTAGCTGTCGCCGTGCCAAATTTCAATTCACGCCCCTGCGAGAGGGGCGACAGATGGTAATTTGGATGTGTCGCAACTCTATTTATTTCAATTCACGCCCCTGCGAGAGGGGCGACTTGTCGCAGACTCCGCCCATCCGCAGCAGCTGCATTTCAATTCACGCCCCTGCGAGAGGGGCGACATCATCAGCACACAGCGCACCCGCCGAAGGAGGTATTTCAATTCACGCCCCTGCGAGAGGGGCGACTGCCCGGGCCGCCTGCGCAGGCTGCCCGGGCCGTATTTCAATTCACGCCCCTGCGAGAGGGGCGACCTCGGCTGATATTGGCATGAGGAATCTGGCTGTAGTATTTCAATTCACGCCCCTGCGAGAGGGGCGACAGCAAAATTAAACAAAATATGCTCTGTTTTTTCTGCAATTATAGAGAAAAACTCCTAACTTTTAGACAACACCAGCTTTCTTAAACACCCAGCCTTTTAATTGCGCATCATATTTTACTGTTACCATGCACCTACTTCCCTGGATTTTCTGTCGCATAAAGGTAGGCGCATGGTTACAGCAGCAACGGTTCCCCAACCTGCACAGATGGTGTACGTCCCATCGTTTCGATTTTGTTCTGATAGGAATTTCCCAATCGGTAAAATCGAATAGAGTCATGTTCGTGATCGATTATTTCAGAAAGTTCTGTTTTCAACACCACGAACTGCGCAGAGTCCGCCAACACTTCAAACACAGAATTCTGCACCCTTATTCCATTGCGCTCACATAGTTTTGCCACTTTACGCAAGCGTTTTGCACCTTTTGCGCTAGTAGTGTCTACATCATAGGTAATAACCAACAGCATAAACTACCTCCACACAAAAGGTGGATAACGGTCCAAATCTCCCCGAATCACTCGAGCAAACAGCATTGCCTGCGCATAGGGAATCATTCCGACGGGAATTTTTTCTTGAAGAAATGGATGTTGAACCGTTTCCATTTTTCGCTTTTGCCAGCTGGTCAGCACTGTGCGTCTGCCTCGGTCATTTAAAAAAACCGCTTCCGAATCACTATTAAAATCTTTTTCTCCAAGCTGCCCCAGATTGAACAGCGAAAGAGTAAACCGGTCGCACAAAGGCGCCCGAAGCTCTTCAATCAAATCCAAGGCAAAGGAAGGTCTGCCAGGCCGCAGAGTATGGAGATAACCCGCCGCCGGATCCAGTCCTACCGTTTCCAGAGCAGAGGAGATTTCTCGTGTTAGCAGCGTGTAAACAAAGGACAGCACCGCATTCACTTCGTTTCTGGGTGGTCTACGGCTTCGGCTTTCAAATCGAAATCCAGCTGGACTGTGCAGCATAGTATCAAACCGAGAAAAATAAATAGTGGCTGCTGCACCTTCAATTCCACGCATCGAGTCAATGCAGTCACAAGATTCCAGCTGCGCTGCCAAATCGCTGAGTTGGTTGACGGCTTGCGTTAGTGACACGGCATCTCCTGACTGTTTTCGGGCAGCGCGTAATAGGACCATTTTGCTATTTCTAATTTTACCAAACAAGATGTCTCGTACCAGCTGGTTGGAAAATTCCACCTGATTGATACTTTCATACTGTTTTTTGCGCAGCAACACGTTGCCGCTAAGCGGTCCATAAAAACGCCCACAATAGTGACCTTGAGGAGATAAAAACGTAACAGAAATTCCTCTTTTTCCGCAAAACTCCAGAAGTGGTGTGGAAACAGTCATTTGACCAAAGCAAACGATGGCTTCAATATCCTTGGCCGGCACTGCATTTTTCTCCACGCCCCCAACTTTTACAGCGATTGTTTCATTACGGCAGAAAAGATAGCTATTAGGGGTAAGAAGATAGAGCGTGTTGAGTAGCTTTTTCAAAGACTTTCCACCTCCTTTGCCTCTTGTGCGAGCCGTTCGCAATATGACCGGGCAGACCGACCGGCACCGGGCATACAGTATTCCAGCAAAGAACAGCGTCGACACTTTTCCGAACAACAGGCTGCCGGAATAGAAAGTGTATCACGAATTCTGTGCAATTCCGCTGCGGTTTCCCGCACCAAACGGCGTAATGGCTCATCCAGTGCAACGACCTGCCGACGGTGGGATGAAAGGTAAAATATCGCTCCTTCCGGGATAGAGGTATGATACATTTCTTCTAGACACATAGCCTGTGCACAAAGTTGGATGTTGTATTCCTGTTCATCCCGTAGCTTTCCGTGTTTATACTCCACTGGATACAGTAATACCGGAAACTCCGCCGGGGGGATCTTACACCCGGAAGAAGACTTTCGGGCTTCTACCAAATCACATTTTCCCGAAACACCCAGTACATCAGAAAAAACCGTATATTCAAACAGCTTGATCTCGTTGCCCCGGTGTTCAATTCGCTGCGTATGGACGCTTTCGTGTTCCTTGCGACCTTTGGCAGTATCAGCGCTCTCCATCCAGATCCGTTCATTCAGCAGCAGCCCTACCCTTCGGGGGCAGTAGCCCATTTGAGACAGATAAGAGAGAGGCAGATACTCCGGATCATTCAGCGGCATGGAACCAATTTTCCTCTTCCGGCACAGAGCCCCAGGTCAGGCCCTTATAGGTCTGGAAGCCCACTTCTACCCCAGCAGGGATATGATGTAAATCGATCACAGCCTCATAGTCACGATAAGAGCGGGGCACTTCCACCTGGGGATTCCGAGTAACCTTTATCAGCTCGAACAACTTATGTGCCGGGGCGCATCCAAGCTTTGCCTGCCGGATCCGCTGCTGTTCATCCGTATCTGTGCCCACATGCTTGAACAGGATCAGGGGCGATACCACGGCCATTTCCCCCTTACTAGACGAATGGTCATGCTCATACATATTAAGAATTGCTTCAAACAGAATTTTTAAATCACTATCATCAAATCCCGTTTCAGCCGCAAGATTTGCACTGATAAACCCACGCACTTCATACAAGCCAAAAGGAATGAGTTGCTTACGCCCCATAGTGCGCAGGGTATCTTCGTCCCTCGTTTCCTCATCTTTCTGGTAACTTTCCAGAGTGCCATCTTTAGTATTCTCTGCAATTGCCATACGAGTAATGGAAATATCCAGCGGCAGGATGGGGTCCAGACTTTTGCCGAAGGTAATCTGTACCGGACCCCGCACCTGTCCGGCATTGGGACCGGTGGACATCACCGCACCAAAGGTGCGCACATCATAGTACATCTCACAGGCTTTCTGTCTGCCCTTATAAATAGCATCTTTTGTTTTCGCACACTCCTCCACGCCTGCTTTCCGTTTAGCGGCCGCAATGTGTCGATTGATGTTGGTCCCTTGCTGGATAATGATCCCCATGCCCGGCTGATCACCATAAGCAGTCTCTACATAATTGCGAATACGGCGCTTGGTAGACACATCGGTGATGTATCCCTGCATTGTTTGAGGATCAATTCGTGGGGTATTTCCCATATCCGGATCGCCGTTGGGGTTTGCGTTGGTGCAAGCAACATAATAGAGAAACTCATATCGATTTTGAATAGCCATGATTTAATCCTCCTCATTTTTATTGCCGATAACGGTTTTATTATCAAACCGTTTCCTGCGTTCCTGATTCATTGCTGCGGTCATCTGATAATAGCCCAGCGCAAATAGAGACTGTTCCGGCAATGCCAGTACTGTAGGAATCTGATCTCCGATTCGGGCGCCAATATCAGCCAGCCTGGATTCGTAGACTTTTGCCACCGAATTTTCCAGCTTAGCTAGGTGATGGGTCGACATTTTTGCCAGTCTGCCCAATACTAGTGCCGGGGTCTGCTGAGCAGAAGCAAAGAAGCGCTGGACCACAGTGACATTAACATCCGGGTATGCCCGCTGCTGCAAGGCTGCATAAACCGCAACCATAGCGCCAACCTGATAGGCTGGGCTGGGATGATTGGGATTATATTCTGACATAAGAAAAACCTCCTTCTGATTTCGGATAAGCCACGCTTTTAACCATTGACAGGAAATCGGATCAGGAACGATCAAACCATTACCATCCGGCTCCTCGGTCAGCATTTGGGATCGGATATTCTGTAAGGCACGGACAGCCACAGAATCGGGAAGTTTTGCCCCATAAACAACAGCGTGAAAAACAGCAGTAGTTAGTCCCGGAATCTCATCCCGCAACCGTTCAAATACCTTTTTGTTATTATTTTGCCTCTTGAGCAGTCGAATGAGTCGGGCAGCCAGCTTTACTGGTTTTAAGGTCCGGCTTCCGTACTGGTCTATCAGCTCTAGGTCAGAATACCATTGATCCAAGTTTGTTTTCAGCTCCTCATAGGAACCCTGCGAAAACTGTCGAACCATTACTCGACCGCTCACTCCGCTGAGCAGTAAGATAAAATATCGACTAGGAAGGTCGGTCGCAGCCTGCCCACTCTCCACAGATCCTACAAGTCTATCTGCATCTCTCCGAGCCTGTATGATCGCGGACTCCTTATCCTTTTGTGAAAGGAACGCTGTTTCCTCCTCTGCCTCATCTTCTTCCGATAGAAGGCCTCCAAAAACAGGTGTCAGCGGATCCATAGAAGTTCCACTTAGAGGCTTGTCGTACCAGTGGACAAATTTCATACCTGCCAGAGACGGCGCATCTTTTAAAAGGGTATCCAGCGCTATCTTGACCTGGGCAAAGGCTTCCTCGGAAACCGGGGCATTTGCGCTTTTTTTCAGTCCATAGGAACAAAAAGCCGGTTTGTCAAAGCAGATCAGCGCATCCCCGCTGGAATGACCACCTGCTTTCGCAAGACCCGTATTTTTGGGAACCGTCGCCATGGGGACAGTGGGTTCCCCAGTGATCAAGCAACGAGACAGCTCGTCTTTTTTGGCAGATTTTTGAAACTTCTTCCTATAACTATTCCACCAGATTTCTACTGTCGGGCACTCCACTAGATAGGTACTTTCCACCATAAATGAAATCCTGTCTGGTGGTTTGATCTTATGCTGTTCCAGAGTAGCCACCATCTCGGCACAGCACTGCGGGTTCTCCAGTGCTTCCCAGCAAACTTCTGCCAGTGGTTCTATTTTGCCAAAATCCTTCATTCCCTCCCGGAAAAAACGGCTTTTGGGGGTCGGCTCCGGCGGGAATATCACACTATATTTTTCCACCAACAGATTGCTCTTATCTGTTCCGTTGGCAAGACTTCCAATATCAGGACATCTAAAATTGTTTGACTCATCCATCCGCACACCCGCAAAACGGCCATCTCTAGTCAAACAGAGAAAAGCTTTGATCGTTTTTTCCGCATAACCAGCGGGCAGCGTTAGATTCATCCGTTGGGCATAGTCATATAGAGCCTTCAGCACAGGATATCACCTCCTGTTTTCAGCACACGGGGGTCATCATAAGGTGGCACTTCAATAACACCTTGTTTCATCACCGCATGGAATAAGGACAACCTGGGGCAAGTCTTTTTACGAACGGAATAGTCATGCAGATCAAAAACATCATAGACCATCAAGCCTGCATCATAGTCCTCTCCAATAGGCAATCGGGTATGGTCGCTTTCCTCAAAATAAGCGGCAAATTCCCGAATTCCCAAACAAGGCTGCATAAAGCACTTACCCCCGCGTATTCTACGCAGTGCCTGTTGATAGAGCTGTTCCGATGAACCAGCAAAATCCGGCCGCGGACAGATCATAGCTGTGATACGGTAGCGCACATCTCGCAGGGCAGTGGTCAATCGCGGAGTGTGGCTATCGTCCGTGTTCACTGGTTTATCAGAAACCGTGCCCTTGACTTCATTCCGCTTAAAGCTGATGTAAGAAATGGGGGACAGCACCTCTATTTTTGTAACTTGCCAATAGAATTCCTTCGGTTTGCTATAAATAGCAGATAGCATTCCCCTGGCTGCTGATGGTGTAGGAAAGGGATAGGATAGCCGCTCCACCTTTTCATAAGGCGGCGAAAAACAGGCAAAATCACCCCAAAATTCGACACAGACTTCCAAATCATTTCCTCCTTTTTACTTTATCTATTAAGCGCAAAGCGCACACGGTGTTATAGCTCCAATTTCACTTGATTTACAAACAATTCAATTAATTTATAATTAATTTTTCATTTATTTTCAAGGCTCATTTTTCACAAATCACCAGAACGAATTTTGTAACATCTGTTTATCAGGTAGACAAAATCCCATTTTCCTGTCGTAGCAGTCCTCCTGACCAGTAAGGATTATGTAATAAGGGCTTTCTCTAGTCTCTATTTTACTTTTTCCAGCAAAGAAAAGAGGTTCGCATATCCGCTCTGCTAGTTCACGATCATAACATGTGACCGTCAACGGTGCAGCCATTCGTAACAGGGACTTCGTTAGACCGATGTTTAAAGCTTCAGAGCGAATTTGCTCATAAAGTTCCATCTGTTCTTCATAAGGGACAACAACCTGAACGCCTTGCTGTTCAATAAACCGGTAGGTTCGGGAAACCACCGAGAAATCCCTTTCTGAAAGAGCTTTTTCCAGCGTCCGAGATTTTTTGTCTCCTCGGAATGTACTCAGCAGCTGCCGATAATACCTGCGTATACTTTCCGGGTCATGGATGTCGATAGGGCGTTGCATTTGCATAGCACGAACAATAGTGGCAGCATTTTCATAGTGAGAATCCGGGTACAAATGTTCTTCTGATGGAACAAAGACCCACAGCTCTCCACATGTGGATTTTCCGTTCCGATTACACCGTCCAGCAGCCTGAATGATAGCTTCCAGCGGTGCCAGTGCCCGATACAGACAATCAAAATCAAGATCCACTCCAGCTTCGATACACTGAGTAGATACCACTCGACATGGAAGTCTTTCTTTCTGACGACGTCGGATCGTTTCAATAATTTTCGTCCGATGCGCCGGACATAGATCGGTACTAAGCAAAAACAGTTCTTCATCCGGACAACGACGACTCAATGCTCGATAGAGACTTCGGGCATGACTGCGGAGATTAACAATGGCGCACACATTTTTCTGTTCAGCCATTCTTTCTGCAATGTCTTCCAGTGGGGTGGGAGTTTCAATTTCCCAGTGAGTTGATGTGCGGCGCAAAGCCTTATAAAATGCATCATATTCCGGCAAAAGCTCGGATGCCTGCCAGTCGACTTCTTGAAGACCAGTATAATCAGGCTGAGTAGCAGTTGAAAATACCACACTGCACCCGTAACGGTCACAGAGTTCCTTTACAACTTTTAGAGTAGGAGATAGCACAGAAATCGGCAGACTCTGAGCTTCATCAAAAAGAATCACACTATTTGCCAGGTTGTGTAATTTCCGACAATCTGTGGGACGATCTGAAAATAGAGACTCGAAAAAACGTACAGAAGTAGTAATGATAAACGGCTCGCTCCAGCGAGCGGCATAGTCTCTCATTTCCTCCGGCAAGCAGGCTTGACTGTGATCTTCCATTACATGAGGAAGAATCTTCCGATATACTTTGGCACTTTGTTCAATCAGGCTAAGAAAGGGCAGCACTACGAAAATCCGATGCTTTCCTGTATATTGACAGTGGCGCAGGGCAAAGTGCAACAATGCCAATGTTTTTCCTGTACCTGTAGGTGCTGTCAAAGTAAATAATCCTCCCTTTCTTTCTCCAGCATTCCCACAAAGCTCAAACAGCCGATTCCGAAATTGATTTAATATTGGATCTGCCCCAGAGTTTTTCCGGAGATTCTCACAGTAGTTATATAGATTTTTTAACGCAGTAAATACATCCAGTGGAACATCTTCTTCCGGAGATATATGGGAAGAAGCCGTATAATCAGCGTCTACCAAGCAGGAAAACAGCATCCGAGTATGCAGCATTGAATCCACCTGTCCGTTGAAAAGTGGTTGAGGCGAAATTGTTTGTAACTTTGGAAAACGAAAATCCGGGAAATCCGACTGAAACGCCATCCTCGCTTCCTGATAGTCTTTTCCGCCACACAGTGCCGCCTGCTTTCCGCAGAGAGTCATAATCGGGCCCTCTGTCTCCAATGCAGTTTCCATCACTCCGGATAAATCATCACAACTAATGAGGTGGGAATGATGGGCAGCAACAACTTCAATAATGGGATGTAGAGCTTTTTTTCGAAGTCCATAGAGAAATACCGCTCCGGCGATGGCATGATCAACACCTGTACGAGTACCCTGTAGTACTTGTTGAAAAGCAGAACTGTACTTACCAAAATCGTGAAACACTCCGCACAGTCCCGCCGAAATTTCTTCCCCAAAGGACTTCCCGTATGTTTGGGCAAGGACTTTGACCTTTTGAGTATGTTCCCGAACGGTTTCTTGTGTTCCGTCTCTCTGAGGGGATTTTGCGTAATAGGTCATAGGATCAGTCACCTCTTGAAAATGATGTATAACAATCATCTTGTATTTTTTGCCTGTTCTCTCTTTATTGTATCATAATATTCCTGTGCCTGATTATTTTTATGGTACAGTTATTTTTTCAGCAGTCTCCCAAAAAAAGCAGCAAAGAACACAGCGATATAAAACAAGATCATCTTTCCGGTTCCTTTTTCCAACAGGATATCCCCCATAAAACAGCCGGGCGGTTCGCTTAACACACCGCTCACAGCTCTGCTTTGCGATATCATTGGATCACTGTCTGAAGTATAGCACAGTATCTGTCCCATTAACCGGAGCGATACGCATATTTTTCCGGCTGTGTGCCGTTTTGTGCTGTCTCTGCAGCCAACACCGTCAGCGGCCAATTTGAAGCCGCCACCGGATACGGCACTGGGGCTGGACTTTGCGGCTGGAACTGCCGTCACACCTTTTTCGCCATCTTCCCGGAGCTGGGCGCACCGCCTGCATGGACCCAGGAAAGCCTGGAAGCCCTCAACGCCCGGGACATCGAGTACAACGGGAAAAAATACACCCAGTACGAGATCAGCCAGATGCAGCGGGCCAGGGAGCGCACCGTGCGCAAGTATAAGCGCCGGTATCTGGCCGAAACAGAGGCCGGGGTGGACACCACCGCCAGTGCCGTGAAGCTCCGGCAGTCCCGTCAGGAGCTGGCCGACTTTATCAGCGCCACCGGCGGCAGAGCCGACAGTGCACGCACCAGCGTGACAGGGTTTGGGCGGAGTGAAGCCAGCAAGGCCAGCTATGCAGCCCGGAAACAGGAGCGGTTCAATGCTGCAAATACTGAGTTGCAGCAAATGCGGGAAGCTGGTACAATAAAGGCGAAAGGTCGGCTCATTGAATCCCCGTCTGCTCCAAATGAGATAAATTTTGCAAGCGACCACGTCTTGCAGCGCTGGGCTGAACGTGGCATGGGGCCAATGGATGCCGAACGCATCATCCGCTCCTCTAAGGTCGCAATGTCCCAGCGAAACGGTACACAGACCTGTTATTACTCTGAGCTGGGCTTTGTCGCCATCGGACAAGATGGCAATGTATCCAGCATCGGCCCGCTGGATGAGGGCGGAAAGAAATTGATGGAGGTGGTCAAAAAGCATGGAATTCCGTATTAGTGATGATGTGAAGCTTGAAGAATGGTTTTGTCCCATTTACAACCGAAAAATCGATTGCGGCTTGTGCTTCGACATTTCCAACATCGGCGATGATATTCTTTGCCTGAAGGGCGACGATAAGCCGCCTTGCAGCTGGGATGAAGCCCACAAAAGCTGCCTCAAGTGTCAGCACTATGCTGACTGGGACTAACAACCAAATACCGCAAGCGTCTTTGCCCATCCGGGCAGGGGCGCTTTTTTCATGCCGTCTTAGCTCATTCGGGAAGAGCACCGGTCTCCATCGCAAGCCAACTTTTCAATCGTTGGCAACAACGTTGGCTTGCATATCGCAGAGATGCTGTTTTTATATAAGGCAGCTTCCAGCCTTGCGATTAAACCGGAAGCGGGAGGTTCGATGCCTCCAGACGGTGCCATCGCAGCGGGCAGTGCGTACCCTGCCCACAACCGGACGCAGACGGAGAACTGCGTCACAAAACCGTGGTTTTATATTGAGAAAGGAACCCCGTCTTATGAAGCGTGAAGATGTAAAAAACAAGATCCCCGGCATTACCGAGGAGCAGCTGAACTGGCTCATGCAGGAGAACGGCACGGACATCAACCGGGAAAAGACTGCTGCGGAGCAGCCTCCGTAAAACAAAGGCCCGCAGGTGTCATAGCCTGCGGGCCTTTGTTTCTTGTGGGGGAAACATCCCAAATATATATCTTCTGTTTTGACTACTTTGCAGCTGTTTCAATCCGAGACAATACTGCATACTACAACGCAATTAAAACGGCAAAAACAAACGAAAATCCGCACAATTCACTCAAAGTCAGCGAACTGTGCGGATTTTTTGATGGTTGCGCCAGCAGGAGTCGAACCTGCGATGGAGGAGTCAAAGTCCTCTGCCTTACCGCTTGGCGATGGCGCATCATACAAGACAGTATACCATATTTTTGCCCAGACCACAAGAGCACAGACAAAAAAACTCTCCCTGCACACAGCAGGGAGAGTTTTTTCTTTATTTGTCCAGGCTTTCCCACAGCGGGTCCTGGGCCAGCACTGCTACCCGGTACTCCGCCAGAAGCTGCTGGATATCCTGCCGCTGCGACCCATCGGCCGCCGTGGCATAGCTGCCCAGCTCCAGCCCGGCCAAAGCGGACTGCTCGGACCAGGGCACCAGCTTCTGCTTCCAGTCCGGGCCAAGTTTTTCACTCAGCACACCAAAGGCCTGCTCAAAGCCGTCGGCATCCTCCAGCACCCAGAGCTTTGTCTCCCCATTGGCAAGGTCGGCATTCATGCGGGCGGCACCCGCCATCTGGCTGTTCATGTCCGTCCGCTGGGCATGGGCGCTCCAGGTGTAATTGTACACCTCCACCACGGTCACGCCATCCCGATTCCGATCCTCCGCATACGGGGTCAGGCTCTGTTCCAGCCGCAGCACCGCCTCATCCGGCAGCGCCTCTGCCGTTACCAGCGCCATGGTGCAGTCCGGGTCCACTGTGGTGGTCAGGCCATGTACCGCATACACAACGCCCAGCGCCACCACCGCCAGCACCGCCACGATGCCCCAGTTATAGTACCACCAGTTGGCACGGCGGGCCCGTTTTTGTTCTTTTTCGGTCTGCGGCTGGGGTGCAGGCGCAGGCCGGGGGATCTGCTGCACGGTCAGGCCGTACTGCTCCCGCAGCACCGGGAAATAAAGCTGCATCGCCGCCAGACCCGGCAGCCAGAACCCGAACAGCACCGCCCAGAATACGCTTACCGGGAACAGCAGGATCATACCGCCCACCCCGGCCATCAGCACAACGCCCCCCGCCACACAGCGGCCGGGCTGCGCCAGCAGCAGCCCCACAGCGCCACGCAGCACCCCCTGGCTGCGCCGGAGAGGCAGCTGCGCTGCGCACAGCCCCGCTGCCACGCTGAACACCAGCAGATCCAGCGCCAGAAAGACCAGCACCCCAACGCCGGGGTAGTAGCCCTGCTGTTCGGCCGTCTCAAACAAAAAGGCCGAAACAAAGCACAGCGCCCCCAGCAGGGTAATGCCTGCCGCACCAAAGCCGCAGGCCGTTTTCCAGTGGGCTGCCAGGGTCTGTTTGGCTCTGGGCAGCCAGGGGGACGGGTCGTTCTGCAGGCTGCGCAGACAGCAATCCGCTGCCAGCAGCACCGCCGGGCCGGCCAGCAGACCGGTGACCGCTCCTAGAGCCAGCGTCAGGGGCAGGTGCATCAGCACCACCCCCAAAGACACCCCCAGCGCCGCCGGAAGCAGCAGCACACAGACCAGCAGGTTGGTGCCAAGCAGCTGGCCCAGGTCCCGCCCCACCATCTGGGCAAAGCGGGCCAGACCCTTTTTCTCCGGCTCATTGGGGTTCACCCCATGGCCCGGGCGGCCATAGAGGGCATCGTACATACTCATTGCCCGTCAGCCTCCACGCCCCAAGCCTCGATCTGGGTCAGTGCCGGGAAAGGCGACGGCCCGTCGGCTGAGATCAGCTCTTTCAGCACCAAGCTGCGCACCCGGCGGGGTTCCATCGGGATGCGCTGGGGCTTATTCGTCTTTTGCAGCGGGATCTCCATCCGGCTGCCGTCCGAAAACTCCACCGTAGCCCGCACCCAGTAATTATCGTGGGGGAAATCTGCCCGCTCGGTGATGCGCAATTCATCCAGCAGCACCTCCCGGCCAAAATCCACCGTCAGGGCCGCGTTGGGGTCCCGGTTGATGCCCCAGCTCTGGTACGGCCACTCTCCGTGGGAAGCGTTCTCCCACACACCGTCGATGGCATTGCGGGCGGCAAACACCGCCTCGCCGCGGGTCTCCACATTGGCGCTTGCGTGGGGGTAAAGGCCAAGATCCCGATGGGTATCATAGCAGTTAAACGCCAGGTTGCGCCGCTGGGCGATCTCCTCCGGGGTGGCAAACCGTGCCCGGATGACATGGCGGCTGCCGGTAAAGCTCTTGGGCGAATAGGTAATGGCCTGCTCTCCCGTAGGGATGGTAAAACAGACCTCCGGCTTTGCGATATACGCCAGCACCGGCTGCATGGTGTCCTCAAACTGCACTACGCAGTACTGCCCCGGATGATCCAGGGTCAGGGCAATAAAATCCCCCGGCTGATACGGTGCTGTATATACCAGAGATACCTCGGTATCCTCATTGCAGGTCATCAGAGTCTGACCAGTCTTGCTCAGAATTTTTAGTTTCATCGTGCTCATACTCTATTTCTCCTTTGTTATTCCAGCCGCAGTTCCACCGCATGACGGAAATGCAGCGTGATCCGATAGATCTCTTCCGGCCAGGCGGTACGCAGTCGGGGGTCTGTGATCGGCACCGGCTGCACCGCAGCCTCGACTGTGTCCGGGTCAAAACAGATGCGGCCCAGCTTTTCCAGGTGCAAGCCGTCCTTTGCGGGGACAGGGCGCGCCTGGGTCATCAGGGTCAGTTCCACCTGTCCGGGCCAGTCGGTGACATCCTGCACCGTCACCCCCTGTTCGGAGACCGACACGGTGCGCCGGTAGCTCTCCAGCCCCTCTACCGGAGGCCAGGCCCCTGCCAGCTCTGCCGAAATGGAGCAAGGCCCCGTCCGGATACCGCTGGCCGCATACTCTGCCCCCGGAGCCTGCTGCACCCCATCAAAGACAGGCAGGTTATGCCAGCTGCTCTGCATGGTCCAGATCTCGTACCGCTGGGGACTGAAGGTCTTTTGGGTATAGCTCTCCACCCCCACATCGATCAGGAAAGGCCGGCCATTTTTATACACCGTGATGCTGCCGGTATCGTTGTGGTTATGGCTGTCCCCATTGGAGCCCATCTTTGCCCCCAGGACCCATGCCCCCTGCCGGGCGGCATAGACCCCCACACTGGGGTACCACACCGTAGGCATTTGCGGCGCATCTGCGGTATACGCCTCCATCTCCTGCTGCGCAAAGGCGGTGAGCAGCCGGTACCACAGGTTGATCTGGCTGCTGCGGTCCTGGTTTTGCAGCCGGTCCGGGTCGGGGTCTGCCCGCAGATCCTCTGCCGCCAGTGCGCACAGAGCCGGGCTGTCCACAGCCTGTCCAAACCGGAACTCCCGTGCTCCGCAGCGCCCAGCTAAGGGGCTGCAATCTCCAAAATTCAGGTAGTAGGGGCCTTGCACATGGACAGCACAGATATATTCCGCAATATTATGGATCTTCTTTTCCCGGAACAGCGGCCGGAACGCCGCCGGGGCTATGGTGCCCAGCACCTCCAGCGCCCCCCATAGTGTCAGCCCCGCATGGCGGTAGTATTGGGCGCCTTCATTGCAGCACCCATCGGGGCCGTAATCCTTCAAAAAGCAGTCCAGGCTGTACGCCGCCTGCTGCACGGCGCTCCGGCGCTGCGTCTGGGTGGTGGGCAGCAAAAAGGTGGCCAGCAGCAGGTTCTGGGTACACCAGCTGGTCCAGTTGCACATGGGTTCTGCTCCGTCTCCCATCCACCAGAAGTGCTGGCTGCGCCAGGGCAGCAGCACCCGGTCCTCCACCTCCCGGTACAGCCGCTGACAGATGCCCGGGGCGGCAGATTCCAGCTCTGCCCCCAGCAGGTAATGCACCAGCGCCAGCAGACCGCCGGTCTCGGCGGCAAACAGGTCCACCACCGGGCGGGTGGTGTCCGGCAAAGGCAGCTGCGGGGTATCCCGGATATAGCTGTTGTGGGCGGGCAGCTGCCAGGCGCTCTCTTCACAGATGGCCCACAGCGTATCCAGCACCGGTTCCAGACAGCGTCCGCTGTGCTGGACACACTCTGCCAGCACCAAAGCGCACAGCCGGGCCCGGCGGGAAAAATAGGCATCCTCCCAGCCGGTGCGCCGTCCGGTGCGTGTAAAATCCAGCCAGGCCGTCAGCGGCAGGGGGGCAATGGGCTGCGCAAGGGCATCTTCCCCCGCTTTGCACCAGCGCTCCTGTGCCGAGGCAGGCAGTGCCTGCCAAAACTCCCGCTGGGAAGCTGGCGGGCAGGGACGGTAATCCGGCAGAATATCCGGCAGGTACGATAGACGTTCCGTGACCAAGGGTCACACCTTCTTTCATGATCGGCGCAAAGCTTACAGGCTCTGCTGATATTCCCGCGGGCTGAGGCCCGTGACCTTTTTGAACACCTTGGAAAAGTAAAACGAGCTTTCAAAGCCCAATTCCTGTGCGATCTCGTATACCTTCTTATCCCCTTTTTCCAGCAGACGTTTGGCCGCGGCGATGCGGGTCTCGGTGATATACTCCACAAATCCCGCATCCCCATACTTGCCAAACAGCTGGCTGAGATAGTTGGCCGAGATGCCAAACACCGCTGCCACATCGGCCAGGGCCAGCTTTTCGGACAGATGGTCCTGGATATACTGCTGCACCTGGGCCACCACCTGCATCTTGGCGGCAGTGGCATCCCCCTCCTCCGCCTCGGCAAACAGCAGGGGCTGCTCCTCACTGAGCAAGGGCCGCAGATGCCCATTCTCCCGGCAGCGGCGGGCCAGCCCCAGCAGAGAGGAGGTAGGCCGCCCCACCGCCCACAGCAGCCGCACGGTAAAGTAGTTGTACAGGATCTGACTGGCTTTTTCCAGCAGCGGGCGCACCAGCTGCTGGTAGTTCTCCGCTTGGGTCTGCGTCAGGCAGAACAATACATTGCAGCGCAGCACATCGGCCCCGGTGACATAGCAGGGCAGATAGTTTTTCAGCAGGTTTTCCATCATTTTGGCGCAGGAGAAGCTCAATTTGATCTGCTGCGGGTCGGTCAGTGCCGCACCCGCCGGGCGGATCTCACAGCTGACCAGAAGATACCGGTCCGCCGCAAGGTCTGCTCCCAACCGGCGCAGCGGCGCTTCCAGCTCCTCTTCCTGCTGAAACATCCCGGCGTACAGCCGCGTAAAAAAGCTGTCCTGGTAGCTGCGCAGTCCTTCGGCCATGCCGGAGGGGGCAGGCGGCTCCCCCATCAGCGCCCGTTCCTTTTTGACCCGCTCCGCAGCCCGCGCCAATGCTGCGGTAAGGCTTTCCGGCGTAAGCTCCAGCTTCACCAGATAATCCACCGCTCCGGCGCCCATCGCCTGGCGCACATAGTCGAACTGCTCAAAACTGGTCAGGATGATGAACACCGGCAGCGAGCCTTTTTCCCGGCAGGTACGGGCCAGGGTAAGCCCATCCATCAGCGGCATTTTCACATCCGCCACCACGATATCCGGTTTTTCCTGCTGGATGGTCTCCAACGCCTGGCGGCCGTTGCGGGCGGTGCCGCAGATGGTATAGCCCAGCTTCTCCCACTCCAGCATCCCCTGCAGCCCGATCAATACCAGCGGCTCATCGTCCGCCAATAGGACCCGTATCATCCTGTGCTCCTTTCTGTTTGCGGTAAGGCAGGCGGATCGTCACCGCCGTGCCCACCCCCTCCTCACTTTCCAGGGTGAGGCCATAGGCTTCGCCAAACGAATACTGGATGCGGCGGTGGACGTTCCACAGCCCTACATGGCGGAACTTCTGCTGCCGCTCGGCCCCAGTGGGTTCCTCCAGCGCATGCAGGCGCACCTGTTCCGGCATACCCACACCGTCATCCGTCATGGTCAGCAGCACATCCCCCGTATCCGGGTCGGTGCGGATGGATAAAAGCACGCTGCCATGGCCGCCCTGCGGCTCGATGCCGTGGAAGATGGCATTCTCCGCCAAAGGCTGCAAGGTAAACCGGGGGATCATGCAATCCTGACAGAGGCTCTCATCCTCGATGTTGGACACCTCGATCTCGATATCCCCGCCGTAGCGGTACTGCTGGATGATAAAGTAATCGTTCAGCAGTGCCAGCTCCTGCTGCAAAGGCACCAGTTTTTCAGTGCTCTTGGAGATGCTCTTGGTCAGCCGTGCAAAGGCGGTGACCATCTCCGCAATGCCGGGGGCGTTCTGGATGGTCGCCATCCAGCGGATGCTGTTGAGCGTATTATAGATAAAATGGGGGTTCACCTCATTTTGCAGCATCCGGTATTCCAGATCCTGCTTGCGGCGTTCGTCCTCGATGCGGCTGGCCAGCAGCTGATCGATATCCCCGGCCAGCTTGTTGATGCCCCGGCCGATGTCCCCCAGCTCGTTGTCCCACTCGATGGAGCGGTCCACCGTAAAATCTCCGGCGCCCACGGCTGCAATGCGGGCCTGCAGCGCCTCCACCGGACGGTTGATGGCCCATTTGAGCCAGTGCTGCAGCAGGTAGCTCAGCCCTACGATCAGGACCAGGCCAAAACTCAGCAGACCCCAGTACCAGAACGGCTGCTGCAAAAAGGTATTTTCCGGTATCAGCTGGATCACCGCCGCATCCCGGCCTTCCAGCCGGACCCGCACCGCCAGATACTCCCGGCCTTCCAGCTGCAAAGAGGTCTGGGTGGCCTCCTGGAGCCAGTCCGGCTGGTCTCTGTTCTTCAGCCGGTGAAATTCCACCTCGCAGAACAGGTCCTGCGATCCCACCAGCTCCCCCTCTTCGATTTTCCACAACCGGCCGTCCATCTCCCAGTACAGCGCACTGCCCTGGTCCATGGCATACCCGGTGGCCGGGGCTGTGATGACCGTGGGAGAAAGCCCCAGATACACCGTGCCCCGATGCTCGGCCCCCACGCGGGCACGGATGGGGCGGCTGAGCACCAGCCCCTGGGGATGCCCCTGCAAAAGAGGGTCCTCCCACAGGGCCATCCCATACCCGCGGCTGAGGAACAGCTGCACGCTGGCACGATCCAGCGCCATGGAGTTGGGCAGCGGCTTGCCAAACTGCAAAAAGCGGTCCTGCTCATCGGTGATAAAAAACCGGAGGATCCGGGTCTGCAGCGGGCTGGAAAGATATTTTTCCTGCGCCGCCTTGTACGCTGTCATCGTTTGGGCACCGGTAAGCTCCGAACGGTCCAGATACAGCCGGATGGTGCTGTCCACCGCCGCCCAGTTCAAAAGATCATCGGCGCTGTCCAGACTGGACTGGATGGCCTCGGTGATCAGCCGCAGATTGAACTCCGCCGACTGCAGGGTGTTGTCCCGCACATATCGGTTGGATAGCCAGAACAGCGCCAGCCCCACCGCCAGGGATACGATGGCGGTAAAAAGACGCATCCCCCACACGATCTGTCTGCGCAGAGGAAAGCGGTGGTTCTGTACAGGCATAGCAGCTTTCCCTCCTCATTTTTCCAGTCCGCATTTCGTTGTAACTAATAAAATACCAACATCCGGTGGGGTTTGTCAACCGGTTTATTATGCACCTTCTCTGTTTTTTTGTCCTATACAGCAGCACTTTTGTGCATCCGGGATAAAAAGTACAGGCCCGCTATAAGATATTGCATCTTTTACAAAAAACCGTGAAAAAATTGCAGTCAGCAGGTGGAGATTTTCCATTCAAATTCTGTTCATTTTGGTGTATCCTAATTTCAGAAAAAACACACCGCCTGCACGAGGCCGGTGTGCTGAAAATATGCAAGGAGGATATCCCTGATGAAAAAGATCTCTCGCCGTTCCTTCCTGGCTGCTGCCGCTGCCTGCGGTGCAGCTGCTGCCCTGACCGCCTGCGGCGGTTCTTCCAGCTCCACCGCAGCTTCCTCTGCTGCTCCGGCTGGCTCCGCCGCTTCTTCGGAAGCTGCTTCCGGCCCTGTGACCCTGCAGTGGGCCATCTGGGACAAGGAGTCCACCGCTTACTGGCAGGCAATGGCAGACGGCTACATGGCTTCCCACAAGGATGTGACCATCGAGATGGTGGACCTGGGCTCCACCGATTACATGACCGTTCTGGCCACCCAGCTGGCAGGCAGCGCTGACCTGGACGTGCTGACCATCAAAGATATCCCCGGCTACGCCAACCTGATCAACCTGGATTACCTCAAGCCCCTGAACGACGTGCTGACCCGGGACACCGCCGACTTCAACGGCACCATCGAGCAGCTGACCACCGACGACGGCAACTTCTACGCCGTGCCTTTCCGCAGCGACTTCTGGGTGCTGTACTACAACAAGGATCTGTTCGACGCTGCCGGTGTGGAGTACCCCTCCAACGACATGACCATGGAGGAGTACGATGCACTGGCCCGCAAGATGACCAGCGGCGAGGGCGACCAGAAGGTCTACGGCTGCCACTACCACACCTGGCGTTCTGCCGTGTCCCTGTTCTCCATCCTGGACGGTGAGCACACCATCATCGATGGCAATTACGACTTCATGAAGCCCACCTACGACATGATCATTGCGCAGCAGAACGACGGCATCTGCATGGATTACGGCTACCTCAAGACCAGCTCTCTGCACTACTCCGCTGCTTTTGAGAACCAGCAGTGCGCTATGCTGAACATGGGCAGCTGGTTCATCGCCACCCTGCAGACCTACATGAAGGACGCCGAGACCAAGTTCAACTGGGGCATCGCCAAGTATCCCCACCCGGCAGGCGCCCCTGCAGGCTCTACCCTGGGCACTGTGACCAGCCTGGCCATCAACGTGGATTCTCCCAAGGCAGAGGCCGCTGCGGACTTTATCAACTGGTGTGTCTCCGCTGAGGGTGCCGAGGCCATTGCCAAGACCGGCACCTTCCCCGCATGCGGCTCTGCTGCCACCAGCGAGATCATCAAGTCCAGCGAGGGCTTCCCCACCGACGCCGCTTCTGTGGAGGCTTTGAGCACCGCAGCCGTCTACCTGGAGATGCCCTACACCCAGTATGCTTCGGACATTGAGACCATCCTGAATGCAGAGCATGACGCCATCATGACCATGAGCGAGACCGTGGACGAGGGCATCCAGAACATGAACGACCAGGTTCCCTCTGTTATGGTCTGATCTCACCCTGATAAGAATGTACCCCGGCAAGAGCCGGCAAGCATAAAGCGCAGGGCGGGCGAAGATGCGCCCGCCCTGTTTTTATGCCATCGCAACCCCTGAAAGGAGGATTTCCCCTATGCCCAGCGCCGCTGTTCAGGCAAAACCCCGCAAGGTGCTAAAAAAGACCACCCGGGACTCTCTGATCGCATACTCCTTCATCGCCCCCAACTTTGTGGGCTTCTGCGTATTTACCCTGGTGCCCATGGTATTTGCCATTGCACTGGCTTTCTGCTCCTGGGATGGCCGCCACGCCATTGAGTTTGTGGGTCTGAAGAACTTTATCAAGCTGTTCACCGCCGACAAGACCTTCCAGGCAGCACTGGTAAACACCATCGTCTATGTCATCGGCACTGTGCCGCTGACCTTGGTGTGCAGCCTGGCCATGGCTGTGCTGCTGAACCAGAACGTCCGTCTGCGCAACTTCTTCCGCACGGTGGCCTTCTTCCCCTATGTAGCCTCTCTGGTGGCTGTGGCAGCGGTGTGGAACATGATCTTCAACCCGGCCATGGGTCCCATCAATATGCTGCTGTCCCAGCTGGGTGTCGAAAACCTGCCCCGATGGGCGGCAGGCAAGGACACCGCCATGCTGACCGTCATCCTGTTCAGCGTGTGGAAAAACATGGGCTATTATATGGTCATCTACCTGGCCGGCCTGCAGGGCTGCAACCCGGATCTGAACGAAGCCGCTGAGCTGGACGGCGCCAACCGCTGGCAGCAGTTCTGGCACATCACCCTGCCCCAGCTGCGGCCCACCACCTTCTTTGTTATCATCATGCTGACCATCTCCGGCTTCAAGGTGTACGATCAGATGTACATGATCACCCAGGGCGGCCCCGGCACTTCCACCATGACCCTGGTGTATTACATTTATAATGTAGCCTTTGTCAACACCCCCAAGTACGGCTACGCCAGCGCGATCTCCATGGTGCTGTTTGTTCTGGTGCTGATCGTCACGATCATCCAGTTCCGCGGCTCCAAGGGCGAAAACTGAGAAAGGAGGAACGACCCTATGTCTACCGCAGTTGTAAAAGACCATGCGTCCCAGAAGCGGCGCAACGCCACCAGCAAATTTTTCATCTACTTTTTCCTCATCGTCATCACGGCCTGTATGCTGCTGCCCTTTTTGTGGATGCTGTCCTCCTCCTTTAAACTGAACAAGGACGTGTTCGGCTTCCCGATCCAGTGGATCCCCAAAAATCCCCGCTGGCAGAACTATGTGGACATCTGGACGCAGATCCCTCTGCTGACCTTTGTAAAAAACACAGTCAAGATCACCGTTGTGGTCACGCTGCTGCAGCTGTTCACCTCCTCCTTTGCTGCGTATGCCTTTGCCAAGATGCAGTTCAAGGGCAAAAACGTACTGTTCCTGGGCTACATTGCCACCATCGCCGTGCCCTGGCAGGCTTACATGGTTCCTCAGTTCATGATGATGAGCTCCTGGAAGCTGAACAACACCCATCTGGCCATTATGTGCCTGCAGGCATTCAGCGCCTTTGGCGTGTTCCTGATGAAGCAGTTCTACGAGGGTGTGCCCAGCGAGCTGTGTGAGGCGGCCCGCATCGACGGCCTGAGCGAATACGGCATCTGGTGGCACATCATGCTGCCCCTGAGCCTGCCCGCCCTGTCCACCCTGACCATCTTTACCTTTGTCAACACCTGGAACGACTTCCTCGGACCCCTGATCTACCTGACCAAGACCGAGCTCAAGACCATCCAGATCGGCCTGCGGATGTTCATCAGCCAGTACTCGGCTGAATACGGCCTGATCATGGCTGCCTCGGTGGTCGCTTTGATTCCCGTGCTGATCGTTTTCCTCTCGCTGCAAAAGTACTTTGTGCAGGGTGTTGCATCCACCGGCATCAAGGGCTAAAATAAGACCGTAGAGTGTATCTGGACACTCAGAGACACCCTGAGCGGGATGTGGGCTGTACCCGCGTCCCGCTTTCTTTTTTGTATGATCTTGGAGGTACGACTTGTGAAACAGCAGTATCCAAACCATCCCATGACCGATGCCGAGGCGCGGCAGGCACTGGCCGATGCCTGCAAACAGGTGGAGACCAATCTGCCCCTGTACACCTACCAGTGCCAGAACCATTCCAGCGTTGGCAACATCTACCCCGGCTGCGCCAATAACCAGTGGACCTGCGGCTTCTGGCCCGGCGAGATCTGGCTGGCCTACGAGGCCACCGGGGAGGAAAAATTCAAGACCGCCGCCCTCATTCAGGTGGACAGCTTTGCGGACCGCATTGCCCGCAAGGTGGAGGTGGATCACCACGACATGGGCTTTTTGTACAGCCCCACCTGTGTGGCGGCATGGAAGCTGGTGGGCAGCGAAACCGGCAAAAACGCCGCCATTGCCGCCGCCGACCAGCTGCTGACCCGCTACCAGCCCAGCGGCCGTTTTTTGCAGGCATGGGGCACCATGGATGACCCCGACAACTACCGCTATATCATCGACTGTATGCTGAACGTGCCGCTGCTGTACTGGGCAGCGCAGGTGACCGGCAGCGACCACTACCGCGAGATCGCCGCTGCCCACACCGCCACCACGCTGGCCAACTCCTTCCGGCCGGACGGCAGCACCTACCACACCTTCTTTATGAACCCGGACGGCACCCCCAAGGGCGGCCGCACCTGCCAGGGCTATAAGGACGACAGCTTCTGGGCCAGAGGCCAGGCGTGGGGCGTGTACGGCAGCGCCATCGGCTACACCTACACCAAGGACGAAAAGTTTTTGGATGTGTTCCGCAAGGCGCTGGACTTCTACCTCTCCCGCCTGCCGGAGGATCTGGTGCCCTGCTGGGACATGATCTTTGCGCCGGAAAGCGGCGAACCCCGGGACTCGTCCTCGGCCGCCATCGTTGCCTGCGGCCTGCTGGAAGCAGCAAAATATGTGGACGAAACAGAAGCTGCCCAGTGGCGCACGCTGGCAAGGCAGATGCTGGCTAGTCTGACCGCAAACTATGCGGTAAAGCCCGGCACCCTCGGTTCCGGCCAGCTGCTGCACGGCACTTACAGCAAAAAAAGCCCCTACAACACCTGCACCCCGGAGGGTGTGGACGAATGTACCAGCTGGGGCGATTACTTCTACATGGAGGCGCTGACCCGCCTGACCAAAGACTGGGAGATGTACTGGTGATGAACTTACAGACCAAAGCGGATTTCGCAGCCCTGATGCACCGTTTTCTGGACCCGCTCAAACCCCTGTATTCCGCCGGGGGCGCACGGCTGCATCTGGGTGACACCGGCGTGACCTACGACCGCAATGCCATCGAGCTGGAAGCGTTCAGCCGCCCGCTGTGGGCCTTGGTGCCCTTCTGGGCCGGCGGCGGCAGCGACCCGGAATTTGAGCAGCTGTACCGCCGGGGCCTTGCCTCCGGCACCGACCCGAACAGCCCGGAATACTGGGGCACCACCGGGGAGTACGACCAGTGCTATGTGGAGATGGCCGCCATTGCCTGCGGCATCCTGACCGCACCGGAAAAGCTGTGGACACCGCTTTCTGATACCGAAAAGCGGAACCTTGCCGCATGGCTGGGGCAGATCAACGCCCACACCATCCCGGACTGCAACTGGCAGTTTTTCCGCATCCTCGTAAACCTTGCCCTGAAAAGCGTGGCCATGCCCTACAGCCCGGAGCTGCTGGAGGACGGCCTTTGCAAGATCGACAGCTATTACAGCGGGGACGGCTGGTCCACCGACGGCGCCAGCGTCCAGAAGGATTATTATATCCCCTGGGCCATCCAGTATTACGGGCTGCTGTACTCCAAATTTGCAGCGGACACCGACCCCCAGCGGGCGGCGCTGTACCGCCAGCGGGCAGAGCTGTTCGCCCAGCAGTTCGTCTACTGGTTTGACCAGAACGGCTCTGCTCTGCCTTTTGGCCGCAGCCTGTCCTACCGTTTTGCCCAGAACAGCTTCTGGGCTGCCTGCATCTGGGCCGGGCTGGAGCCGCTGCCCCTGCCGGTGATGAAGGGCCTCATCGTGCGCAACTTCCAGTGGTGGCTAGGCCAAAAGATCTTTGACCGGGACGGCATCCTGACCATCGGCTACTGCTACCCGCAGATGTATATGGCAGAGCGGTACAACGCCCCGGGCAGCCCCTATTGGGGAATGAAGAGCTTTTTGCTGCTGGCTCTGCCGGAGGAACATCCCTTCTGGTCCGCAGAGGCCGCACCCCTGCCCGCACTGGACAAGCTCAAGCCCATGCCCTACGCCAATATGCTGGTGCAGCGCCGCCATGGCCGGGTGACGGCCTATGCAGCCGGTGTCAACGAAGGCCACGGCCACGGACAGTTCCCGGAAAAATACGCAAAGTTTGCCTATGACACCCGGTTTGGCTTCTGCGCTTCCCGCAGCCGGGAGGTCCTGCACCAGGCTGCGCCGGACTCCATGCTGGCTTTTGTGATCGACGACAATGTATTTGTGCGCAAGGTGTCCAAGAGCTGGAAGATCGAAAAAGGCCAGGTGTGGTCCCAGTGGTCTCCCTTCCCCGGCATCGAGGTCACCACTACCATCACCCCCACCGCCAACGGCCACCGCCGCCGCCACCAGATCCACAGCCAATGGGCCTGCGAAGCCTACGACTGCGGCTTTGCCATCCCGAATTTTGCCCCCGGCTATACCGAAATGGTGGACGATACCGCCGCCGAAGCCCAATGCACTGGGATGCGCTGCCGGGTGCAGGGCGCAGGCGGTCAGGGCGTGGTGATCGGCTGCGACCCCAACACCAGCCTGTACCATCCCAATGTCCACCTGCCGGCGGTGCGCTACGCCATCCCCTCCGGAGATATCCTGCTTGAAACGGAGGTACTGGACCATGCCGATTCGTGAGCCTATGACCCCGGCGCTGCTGGCAGACCCTACGGTCTTTCAGCTGCACCGGCTGCCGCCCCACGCCGCCTTGGAGCTGGAGCGCCTCGGTGCGCCGCTTTACCTGGACCTGTCCGGCGAGTGGGATTTCCGCTATGCCGAAACCCTGTCCGCCCCTTTCTCTGCGTGGGGAAAGCTGACCGTTCCGGGCTTTATCCAGATGCAGAGCCTGCATCTGCCCGGGCGTCCGTATGGCACCCCCCACTATGTGAATACCCAGTACCCCTGGGACGGCCACGAGGCGCTGCACCCCGGTCAGATCCCGGAGCAGTACAACCCCATCGGGGAATATCAGCGCAGTTTCACCCTGCCCGCCGGGTGGGAGAACTGCTTTATCCGGCTGGAAGGTGCGGACAGCGCCGCCGCTGTCTGGTGCAATGACCAGTTCGTCGGGTACAGCGAGGACAGCTTTACCCCGGCAGAGTTCGACCTTTCTGCCACTGTCCGCCCCGGAGAAAACACCCTGACCATCCAGGTCTACCGCTTCTGCTCCGGCAGCTGGCTGGAAGACCAGGACTTCTGGCGGATGAGCGGGCTGTTCCGCCCGGTCAAGCTCTTCACAAAACCGGTGGTCCACCTGGAAGATATCGCCGTCCGACAGACATTTGCCCCGGATCTTTCCCAGGCGGTGGTCACCTTTGACTGCAAGGTCAGCGGCACGGGACAGGTATCCGTGGTCTTTCACGGTGAGACCCAGACCGCCCCGGTGGGCACCCCTGCCCAGTACAGCCAGGGGGTGGTATTCGGCCAAGGAGAGGCCGACCCGGACGTGGAACCGGATGTGCAGCCTGTCTGCTTCCGCTTTACCGTAGATCGCCCCGCCCTGTGGAGCGCCGAACAGCCGGAGCTGTATACCGCAGAGATCTGCCTGGAACACGACGGCGCCGTGGCCGAACGCACCGAGCTGCCGGTGGGTCTGCGCAAATTTGAGCGCCAGGGCAGCCAGATGCTGCTGAACGGAAAACGGATCGTGTTCTGCGGCGTAAACCGCCATGAATGGAGCTGCCGCACCGGGCGCACCGTGAGCCGGGCCGAGATGGAGTGGGATGTGCAAAACCTGAAAGCCCACAACGTCAACGCTGTGCGCACCAGCCATTACCCCAACGACCCCTATTTTTTGCATCTGTGTGATGTATACGGCCTGTATGTGATCGGGGAGACCAACCTGGAGACCCATGGCACCTGGCAGAAGCTGGGCACCGACGACTCGGATCTATGGACGATCCCCGGCAGCCGCCCCGAATGGCGGGAAGGCGTGCTGGCACGGGCCGAAGCCATGCTGGAACGGGACAAAAACCACCCCGCTATCCTGATCTGGTCCTGCGGCAATGAGAGCTACGGCGGTAAGACCCTGTGGGAGATGAGCCAGTATTTCCGCACCGCCGACCCCAGCCGCCTGGTCCATTACGAGGGCATCTTCTGGGACCGCAGTTATCCGGACACTTCGGATATGGAGAGCCAGATGTACACCCCTGTGGAGAGGGTGCGGGCATTTTTGGCCCAGCATCGGGACAAGCCCTTTATCATGTGTGAGTACAGCCATGCCATGGGCGACAGCTGCGGCGGCCTGACCGACTATACGGAGTACGCCTACCAGGAGCCCCTCTATCAGGGTGGCTTCATCTGGGAGTATATGGACCATGGCATCCTGCTGCCGGGCACCGATGACCGCCCGGCTTACGCCTACGGCGGCGACTTTGGGGACCGCCCTACCGACCGGGAATTCTGCATCGACGGCCTGGTGCTGCCCCATCGGCACAACACCCCCAAAATGGACGAGGTGAAGGCCGCCTATGCACCGCTGAAGATTTCCTTCACCAAAAATGCCGTCACGGTGGAAAATCGCGCTCTGTTTACCGACCTTGCCGCCTATGACCTGGTGCTCACCGCCGAGGTGAACGGCCAGCGCATCCGTCAGGCCGTGCTGCGGGCAGACTGCGCCCCCGGCAGCCGGGTCAGCCTGGAGCTGCCCTTTGGGCTGCCGGAGGAGGGGCTGTCCTGCCTGACCCTCTCGGCCCGGCTGCGGCAGGCTAAGCCCGGCCTGGCTGCCGGGTACGAGGCCGCCTTTGGCCAGACATGGCGGCAGACCCCACAGGCCCGGCTGACCCTGCCCTGCCCTCAGTGTGTAGAGGCAGACTGCAACATCGGGGTCCGGGGCAAGGATTTTGAGTATCTGTTTGCCCGGGGCAAAGGGCTGGTCTCCATCCGCTATGGCGGCGTGCAGCTGCTGGACGATACCGTGCGGCTCAACTTCTGGCGGGCGCCCACCAACAACGATGAGGGCTGCGCCGCCCCCTTCCGCTTTGCTTTCTGGAAAACCGCCGGGCTGTATGCCCAGTGCGATGCGTTGACCTGCACCCAGCAGGAACACACGGTCACGGTGGGGGCCGTGTATACCCTGCCGGATGGCCGGACCTTACCGGTAAACTTTTGCATCGACGGTGCAGGCCGCTGCGAAGCGACCCTGACCTGGCAGGGTGCAGAAGCTGAGCTGCCGGAGCTGGGGCTGCTCTTCCCGCTGCGGGCCGAGCTGCGCCAGGCAGATTACCTGGGCCTTGGCCCCCGCGAGACCGCCAGCGACCGAGCCGCCGGGGGCCGTATGGGCCGCTGGAGCTACGATGTCCGGCAGGATTTTGCGGACTTTACCCCGCTTTACCCCCAGGAGTGCGGCACCCGCACCCAGGTCTATACCGCCCGCCTGACCGGCAGCGTGCCGGGCATCCGCTTTGACAGCGAGACTGGCATGGTATTTTCTGCCCTGCCCTACACCCCCCACGAGCTGGAAAACGCCCGCCGCCTGGAGCAGCTGCCCCGGGATGACAGCAAGACGGTGGTGCGCTGCGCAGCCTTCCAGCGGGGCGTAGGCGGCGACAACAGCTGGGGCGCCCCGCCCCACCCGGACGCCTGCTATGCCGCTGCGCCGGGCATGACCTTCCGCTTTGGATTTGCCCCAGCGGATGAAAACTAAGCGTTTTTCCTTCTATTTTCACAACCGCCCTGCATCGTGCTGCCATCCGCCGGTGCAGGGCACTTTTTTCTCCATTTTTTGTCAGAGATGCACAAAAGCGGGCCGCATATTTTTATACATAAAATGGCAAATAAGAATTGACACAAAAAATCTGCTATGCTATGCTAAAATCACAGGATCTCTTTATCTTTTTGCAAAAAAGGAGGCGCCCCATATGAAAAAAACTCTGTCCCTGTTGCTGTGCTCCCTGCTGCTGGCGGCTTTGGCCCTGCCAGCCTTGGCGCAGATGCCCGCTGCCGCAGACCCCTGCCCCAAATGTGGAGAGGGGACACTCCAACAGTTGGAGACAGCCTACTCTCCCTGGGTCGTGACCGGAACGTTACGCTGCGCAGAAAATCCACGCTGCCTGGACAGCCATATAGAGCGCAGCGTGTTCTATACATGGCGCTGTGACCACTGCCGCCAGGGTGTGCGCCACACTGAGACCGAGACCCGCACCGCCCACCTGCACAACAAGCATTACCTAGCCAAGTTCCAGCGTGGAACGCTGTAACCGTTCTCCCCCAAAGGCCCGCGCCGCCATTAAAAGGCAGACGCGGGCTTTTTTGTATACAACTTTGCGTTATTAGTCATACTTCTCCCGCAAAAAATGGCAAAAGTGTTAATAATCCTACTTTTTCGGCTGGACAAAGGACAGTTGTCCGTGCTAAAATAGGCTTTGTTCGTTCCTCGCGGTCAAATGACTGCGAGAAAGCTTTTTTCCAGCGGGACTGCGGCTTGTATACATTGCCCGCTGAGCGAGTCATTAGGAGGAATCTATGCTCGAGAAAGTCTTTCATCTGAAAGCGAACCGCACCGATGCAAAAACCGAGATCATGGCAGGTATCACCACCTTCATGACCATGGCTTACATCCTTGCGGTCAACCCCAACATCCTGTCTGCTGCCGGTATGGATGCCAACGCTGTGCTGATCGCCACCTCTCTGGCGGCCTTTGTGGGCACCGCCCTGATGGCCCTGATGGCCAACTACCCCTTTGCGCTGGCCCCCGGCATGGGCCTGAACGCTTACTTTGCCTACACCGTGGTGCTGACCATGGGTTACAGCTGGCAGGTCGCCCTGATGGCCGTCTTTGTGGAGGGCCTGGTGTTCATCGTACTGTCCCTGACCAACGTCCGCGAGGGCATCTTCAACGCCATCCCCATGACCCTGAAATCCGCTGTCAGCGTGGGCATCGGCCTGTTTGTGGCCTTTGTTGGCCTGCAGAACGCCAAGCTCATCGTGGACAACAGCTCTACCCTGGTGAGCTACCAGCACTTTAAGGGCGAGACCTTCAACAGCGTGGGCATCGGCGCCATCCTCACCCTGATCGGTGTGCTGATCACCGCCGTCATGCTGGTGAAAAAGGTCAAGGGCGGCATCCTGTACGGCATCCTGATCACCTGGGGCCTGGGCATCGTCTGCGAGCTGGTGGGCCTGTACATCCCCAACCCTGAGCTGGGCATGTACTCTGTGATTCCCACCGCCTTTATCAGCTTCGACTTTTCTTCCTTCGGCAAGACCTTCGGCCAGGTGTTCAAGATGGACTTCAGCTCCATCCACCCGCTGGACTTCTTCGCCGTGATGTTCTCCTTCCTGTTTGTTGACCTGTTCGACACCCTGGGCACCCTGATCGGCGTGGCTTCCAAGGCCGATATGCTGGACAAGGACGGCAAGCTGCCCCGCATCAAGGGCGCACTGATGGCCGATGCTGTGGCCACCAGCGTGGGCGCTGTGTTCGGCACTTCCACCACCACCACCTATGTGGAGAGCGCCTCCGGCGTGACCGAGGGCGGCCGCACCGGCCTGACCGCTATGACCACCGGCGTTCTGTTCCTGCTGGCCATCGTGTTCAGCCCCCTGTTCCTGACCATCCCCTCCTTTGCCACTGCACCGGCTCTGATCATCGTGGGCTTCTACATGATGGGCTCCGCTGCTAAGATCGACTTCAACGATCCCTGCGACGGCATCCCCGCCTTCCTGACCATTGCCGCAATGCCTCTGGCATACAGCATCTCTGAGGGCATCGCCATCGGCGTCATCTCCTGGACTCTGCTCAACCTGATCAGCGGCAAGGCTAAGGAGAAGAAGATCAGCCCCCTGATGTATGTGCTGACTGTGATGTTCATCCTGAAGTACGTGCTGCTATAAGGATACCACAGCATCTCCCCACTTTTTGCGAGAAAAAGCGGGGCAGCCCCCCTTTTCAAAATGGCCTGTGCGAAAGCACAGGCCATTTGTTTTTATCGCATCGGTCCCAGCACGGGCAGGCGCCCGCCCCTTTCCCCCGCCTGCGGGCCAGAGTCCCACCTTGTTCTGTTCCTATTTATGTGATACACTGAAAGGGTGAGCAACAGCCCCATGAGCAGGGAGGAAAACAGACTATGAGCGAACCACAGACCAACCGAGAAGCCGAGCTTGCCCGGCGGGAGGCAGCGCTGGCTGCCAAGGAAGCCGAACTGGCCCGGCAGCAAGCCGCACTGGACGCCCAGCGGGCTGCACAGGCCGGGCAGGAGCCGCAGCATAAGCTGCTGGACAACGGCGACCCCCATTTTGTCAACCCGAAAGAGAAGCTGTACGACCGCTTTCCCCTCAGTGTCCATCAGATGGATATCCTGATCGGGGTGCTGCTGGGCTTGATCGTGCTGTTTTTGTTCCTGGGCATCAACCATATCAGTTTCTTTGGCCTGTTCGGGGGCTAAAAAAGCAGAAACCGGCTGCATCGGAGAAGCTCTGATGCAGCTGGTTTGCTTATAAAAAGAGCCGCTCCAAACGGAGCGGCTCTTGGTTTTGATCAGCGAAGGATCACTTCTTTGCCAGATACTTGCGGATATCAATGGCCACAGCCACGATGATGACCAAGCCCTGGACGATGTAGGTGTAAGAGGAGTTGACGTTCATGAACTGCAGGGCGACCTTCATCAGCTCAAAGACGCCCACGCCCACCAGAATGCCGGGCACAGTGCCCACGCCGCCGGTGGTGGAAACGCCGCCGATGGTGCAGGCTGCGATAGCGTCCAGCTCATAACCCATAGCGGTGTTGACCGAAGCGCCGCCGGACTTAGCAGCCATCAGGCAGCCTGCCAGACCAAACATGCAGGAAGCCAGGATGTAGATGCGGATCTTGGTAGCGGTAACGTTGACACCGGCCACCTCAGCAGCAGCTTCGTTGCCGCCGATGGCGTACATGTACTTGCCGTGACGAGTCTTGTTGTACAGGAACCAGAAGCACAGAGCCACGATCAGGGCGATCCAGATCAGCACGGGGATGCCCAGGAAGGTGTCAATGGCCAGAGAGGTAAAGCCCTTGTTCAGGGAGCCGATGGGGGTACCGCCGGTGTACACCAGGCAGATACCGTACACCACCTGCTGCATACCCAGCGTAGCAATAAAGGGCTGCACCTTCAGGTAAGAGACCACCAGGCCGTTGCACAGACCAACGACTGCGCAGATGGCGATGACCAGCAGGAAGACCACCGGGGTGGGCAGGGTGGGCAGATTGGCGTAGAACTTGCCAGCAGCGCCTTCGGTCTGGGCAAAGATACAGGCCAGACAGGCAGCGAAGCCTGCCACACGGCCAGCAGACAGGTCGTTGCCGGTGGTGATCAAGCAGCCGGAGATACCCAGGGCGATGATGTAACGGATGGAAACGTTCTTGAGCAGGTTGATGATATTAGTGGGTGCAAAGAAGTTGGGGTGGATGATGCCCACGACCAGGGATACGATCAGCATCAGCACAACGATGGCGTTGTCCCCCATCCATTTCTTCACCGCTCTGGCGTTCAATTTTTTGGTAGCTTCCACGATTAGACAGCCTCCTTATTTACTGATTCGCCGCTGCCGCCTCGGGCGCGGTCTCAAACTGGGTGGCCAGGGCCATGATATTCTCCTGGGTGGCGTCCTTGCCGTCGATAAAGCCGGTGATCCGGCCGTCACACATGACCATGACCCGGTTGGACATACCAATGATCTCGCTCATTTCAGAAGAGATCATAATGATGCTCTTGCCCTGCTTGGCCAGGTCGGCAATGATGCAGTAGATCTCGTACTTTGCACCAACGTCGATGCCGCGGGTGGGCTCGTCCAGGATCAGCACGTCCGGGTTGTTGGCCAGCCAGCGGGCGATCAGCACCTTCTGCTGGTTGCCGCCGGACAGGCTCTTGATCTGGGTCTTGGGGCTGGGCACCTTAATGGCCATCTTCTCTTTGTTGGACTGCACCAGATCCAGGATGCGCTTGTTGTCCAGCATGATGGGGCCCTTGCGCAGCTGATCCAGCGATGCAATGGAGATGTTGTCCGCAACGCTCAGCACGCCCAGGATACCGGTAGCACGGCGGTCCTCGGTCAGCAGAGCCACGCTCTTTTTGATGGCGTCGCCGGGGCGCTTGATCTTGACCTCTTCGCCCTTGATCCACACCTTGCCCTCTGTGTGGGCACGCAGACCAAAGATGCCTTCCATCAGCTCGGTGCGCTGTGCGCCCACCAGGCCGGCCACGCCCAGGATCTCGCCCTTGTGCAGCTCAAAGCTGCAGTGGCGGAAGGAGCGGGGATGGATGGAGGTGAAGTTCTCCACCTTCATCATCACTTCATCGGAGGGGGTGTTCTCCAGCGGGGGATACAGGTTGGACAGCTCACGGCCCACCATCTTGGAAATGATGTCCTCCTTGGACATATTGGCCACATCCCACTTGCCAATGTACTGACCGTCACGCATGATGGTCACTTCATCCGCAATGACCTTGATCTCGTCCATCTTGTGGCTGATGTACACCAGTGCAACGCCCTGTTCCTTCAACTCTCGCATGATGCGGAACAACGACTCGACCTCGTTCGCCGTCAGGGAGGAGGTGGGCTCGTCCAGGATCAGCACCTTACAGTTGGCCGAGACCGCCTTTGCGATCTCCACCATCTGCATCTGTGCGATGCTCAGGCTGCCCAGCTTTGCCCGGGGGTTGATATCCAGCTTCAGCTTTTTCAGCAGAGCAGACGTATCCTCGTACATTTTTGCGTGGTCCACCACCGTAACGGGGCCATACTTTTTGGTGGGGTAGCGGCCCAGCCAGATATTCTCGGCCACAGTACGGGCCGGAATAGGCTGCAGCTCCTGGTGCACCATCGCAATGCCGCGCTTCAGCGCGTCCAGCGGGGTGGGGATGTTGACCTTTTCGCCCTCGTATTCGATCTCGCCCTCATCCATCTTGTAAATACCAAACATGCATTTCATCAAGGTGGACTTGCCGGCGCCGTTTTCGCCCATCAGGGCCATGACCTTGCCGGGACGAAGCTCCAGTTGTGCGTGGTCCAGCGCTTTTACGCCGGGGAAAGTCTTGACCACGCCTTTCATTACCAGACGGTATTCAGACATTGTTCCGCAGAGCCTCCTTTTTATTGATAGTGCCGCGGTGGAGATGTGCAGTCAGCATAAAGCGCGTGCGCCGAGAAAGCAGTTTTCTCGCACGCACGCGCCCGAAAGCTTTTTACGAAGCCCTATGGATCAACTGCACAATCCACTTGCGAAAGGGTAAAAAGCGGGTGTTCCGCCTTTGTCCCTTACTTCAGGTACTCAGCGGCATTCTCCTTGGTGACCTTGACGTAGTCGACCCAGTAGTACTGCTCGACATCCTTGCCATCCACATACAGCTTGGTAGCATCTGCAGCTGCGGTAGCCTGGCCAACGTCGTCGTTCAGCACGGTACCGGTCATGTTGCCGTCCACAACGTTCTGCACAGCCTCAGACAGAGCATCGACGCCCACCAGGTAGACATCCTTGCCCACGGTGCGGCCAGCCTGCTGCAGGGACTGCAGAGCGCCCAGAGCCATAGCATCGTTGTTGCAGAAGACGACCTCGATCTTGTCGCCGTACTGTGCCAGGGCGTTTGCAACGTCCTGCTGTGCCATAGTCTGATCCCAGTTATCCAGGTACTCGTACAGGCACTCCACTTCCATGCCGGCATCGGTCAGAGCCTTGATGGAGTACTCGGTGCGGTACTGAGCGTCGATGTTCTCGGGGTCGCCCTTGCACATAATGTAAGTAACCTTGCCGTCGCCGTTGATATCGCCCTTGGTCTCGGTCTCCAGGATCAGCTCGCCCTGGTAGGTACCGGACTGACGTGCGTCTGCACCAACGTAGCAGCACTTGCCAGCGTAGCTGTCCAGCACAGCCTTCTCAGGCTCGCGGTTGATGAAGACGATGGGGGTGCCGGTAGGAGACACGGTATCCACAATGGTCTGAGCAGAGGTGGTCTGCACAGGGTTGATGACCAGGACGTTGACACCCTGCTGCAGGAAGGTGTTGATCTGCTCGGTCTGGGTGTTCTGGTCGTTCTTGCCGTCCACGATGGTAACGGAGTAGCCCATATCGGTCAGGTACTCCTCCAGGTCGGTGCGGTACAGGGTCATGAAGTTATCAGCGAACTGGTAAATGCACACGCCGATGTTAGCAGAACCAGAAGCAGCGGCGGAGCTGGCAGCGGCAGAAGATGCCACGGAAGAAGCAGCGGTGGAGCTGGAAGAACCACCACAGGCAGTCATTGCAGCAGCGGCGCCGACCACAGCGGAAGCTTTCAGGAAGTCACGACGCGAAATCATTTTCATAATAGTGTTCTCCTTCATACATATCACAACAAACGCCTTAGGTGCGCATAAGGCCGCACCTGTAAGGTCTGGTTTTATTATAACCATGTTAAAAATTGTCCGCAATAGAACAATTCAACAATAATAAAGGCAGTATTTTGTCAGTTTTTCATAACATTCCCCAGGCTTATGCTTCCTCTTTTTGTAATCCAAGACAATTCTGCATAAGTGTGCAACCATCGTGCAGATTATGCAATTTGCCGCCCCACCATGGTCATGCTTTTGTGCTTGTTGTATACTTTCGTTTTTCGACCCCTGCACCGGCTTTTCGACAAAATGAAAATCTTTTTCACTTCATGCTCTGCACACTGGGAACACGCCGCAGTCCAGCGCCCGCCTGCCTTGCCCGCTGTCCGCTGTTCTCTGCCGCATAAAACAGGCTTATCTCCCTGCTGCCCCGTTCCGGCCTTTTTCCAGAAACGGTAAGATCTGCACCACGCAAAGACCGGCTGGCGCATCCGCACCAGCCGGTCAAAAACGCATTTCAGGGGAGCTTGCCCCTTATCTGCCATATTCATTTTCTGCCTGCTGTGCCAGCTCTGCAGCCCGGTCCAGGGTAATGGTCCCATGGTCTGCCATGCGGCGCAGCACCGCCCGCGTGCGCTCCAGCGCCAGCTGCGGGCTTTTATCCGGCGAATAGGCCGAAGGTGCATTAGGCAGCCCCGCCAGCATCACCGCCTGCCAGTCCGCCAGCTGGCTGGGCTCACAGCCAAAATATCCTTGCGCCGCATCATGGATGCCATAGTAGCCGCTGCCAAAATAGATCGTGTTGACATACATCTCCAGGATCTGCTGCTTTGTATAGGTGCGCTCCAGCGCAAACGCCGCAAACACCTCTGCTGCCTTGCGGGTCAGTTGTTTTTCTTGTGTAAACAGCTCATTTTTGGCCAGCTGCTGGGTGATGGTGCTGCCGCCTTCGGCTAGGCTTCGGGTGCGGAGATTGGTCACCAGCGCCCGGCCAATAGCCACCAGATCGATACCGGGGTGGCTTTCAAACCGGCGGTCCTCCACCGAGATCACCGCCTGCAGATACAAGGGCGGAAGCTGCCCGCAGCCTGCAAAATCGCCCCGCTGCTGGATCTGCTGATACATCCCCTGGATCGGCGTCGTCTGGATCGCCCGGCGGTACATCTGCCAGCCTTGCAAGCCAAACCAGCCCCCTGCCAGCAGCACTGCAGCCAGTACCGCTGCCAGCAGCACCGCCACGGCCCGCCGCAGCCAACGTCCCGCCTTATGCATCCTCTGCGCCTCCCTTCTCTGCACCGGCCACGCTTCTGAGCAAAGCGTCCGTGCTGCATATCCTCTGTTATGAACTGTGTATTCCAAGTATATTCTACCTTCCTTTTTATAAAATAACAAGATTTCGTGTCCATTCCGTGACGTGGGCGTAACGCTTCTGTTTCGATTTTCAAGCCTTGACATCCCGTTTTTCCAGCAGACAGGCCGCCGCCGTCAAAAACGCCAGAAGCCAGACCAGGCTGGCCAGCACAAAACTGCCCATACTGCCAGAGAGCAGATCCTCGCTGCGGTTGGAGTTCATGCCCAGCTGCATCAGGGCATAGGGCCACCACAGCCCCAGCCCCCGGCTGGCCGCCAGCATCCCGGCAACGCCTCCCATCAGCGCCCAGAGCACCGGTGCGGCAAAGCCCCGCACCAGCATGGACAGCAGCAGCTGGGCCGCCGCCACCGGCAGTCCCCCCAGCACCCCCCGCATCAAAAACCAGAAGGTCTCCACCGGGGGCCAGCCCTCCAGGTGGGCAAAGACCTTGCCGCACAGCAGGTAGAGCAGAAAGGTCAGCCCCTGGGTCAGCAGCACCAGCTGGACCACCGCCGCGAACTTGGCAAAGAACACCCCGAACCGCGGCACAGGGGCGGTCATCAGCAGGTTCCAGTTGTGCCCCAGGTGTTCCAGCCGCCAGAGGTAGGCCGCATACACAGCCACCAGCGCCGGAAAAAACAACAGCGAGTAAAAAAGTGTGTGCTGTGTCCACAAGCTATACCAGCCCTCGGACAAGATATCCAGGTTTTGCAGATAATTGAAGGTCCCATACCCTGCCGACAGGGTCGGCAGCAGCAGAAACATCAGCCAAACGGGCGAGGCGTGGAGCTTGCGGCTCTCCGCCCGGATGCAGCGCAGCAACATGGTTCATACCTCCTTTTCTCGCACGATCTGCCAGCAGGCTGCCGCCAGCCCCACAGCCAGCAGCAGGGTCCAGGCCAGCAGCGGCAGGTCAAAGCCCCGGCTGAAATAGGTGCTGATTCGGGTCTGCCGGTCCCACTCCATACGGATGCTGCTCAGGGGCATAAAGTAGCCCCAGGGCACCAGATAGCTCACCGACTGCGGCATATAGGCGGTGAAGATCCCGGTCAGGGAGGCCGTCATCCCAGCGCAAAGGGTCAGCATCGGCCCGTGTGATAATACCAGCAGGACGGATGCCGCAAAGAACAACAAACAGTTGACCGCCCCGGTACAGAGCAGCAGCCAGACCAGCTGTGCGCCGTCCAGCTTTTGGGCAAAGCCTAAGACCCGGCCCGCTGCCGGGATCAGGGCAACCTCCACCCCCGTAATCAGGGCAAGCTCCCCCAGCCCCAGCAGGGATTTGGCCGCAAATAAGCTTCGGCGGCTTTGCAGCGTGTACAGCAGCTTGAAGCTGTCGGCCCGGGTCTCACAGTCCCACAGACGGCTGGCCAGCACCGCAGCGGACACCGGCATGACCACAGCATGGACCAAGGGCAGCACAAACAGCAGGCGGCTGTATGCATCGGCGGCCTGGGCGGGGTCCTCTGGGCGCTGGCCCGCCCACACCCAGATCAGGGCCACTGCCAACAGGCAGACCAGCCCATCCCGGCGGCGGCGGCTTTTTTGCAGCTCGGCCCACAAGGCCCGAAAAAGATCGTGCATGGAAAACGCTCCTTTCAGATGCAGGTGTTCAGCTTTCGGACTGGGTCAGGGTGAGGAAGATCTCCTCCAGGGTCTTGGTGCGGGTATGCAGCTCCACCACCCCGGCCCCCGCCTCGGCCAGCGCCTGCACCAGATCGGCCAGCGCTTCCTCCGGCAAGGGGGGCAGCTCCATCCGCCCTTCCGCATCCAGGCGGGCGGGCAGGCCCCGGCTCTCCAGGACTGGGAAGGCTTTTTCCGGCCAGAGGGTCCGCAGCCGGCACCCGCCCCGGCTGTGCTGCTGCAGCTGGGCAAGGGGGCCTTCAAACAAAAGCCGTCCATGGTCCAGGATGCCCACCTGGGTGGCCATCTGCTCCATCTCTCCCAGCAGGTGGCTGGACAGCAGCACCGTGGCCCCAGTGCGCTCCGGCAGCTGGGCGATCAGCGCCCGCATCTCCTGGATGCCAGCCGGGTCCAGGCCGTTGGTGGGCTCGTCCAGGATCAGCAGCTCCGGGCTGCCCAGCAGGGCCATTGCGATGCCCAGCCGCTGTTTCATGCCCAGGGAGTAGCCGCCCACCTTGCGATCCCGGTCGGCGGTGAGCTGCACCACCTCCAGCACCCGGCCAATGTCCTTTCGGGGCACTCCTTTGAGGTCTGCCAGGATGGCCAGATTCTCCTGGCCTGTCAGGTGGGCATAGCCGGAGGGGGACTCGATCAAGCTGCCGGTATGCCCCAGCAGCTCGATGCGGTTGTCCTGGGTGAGGGTCTGGCCCAGCAGCTGCACCATGCCGCTGGTGGGGCGCACCAGTCCCAGCAGCATTTTCATCGTGGTGGATTTGCCCGCCCCGTTAGGGCCGATAAAGCCATACACACAGCCCTTGGGCACATGAAGGCTCAGCCCATCCACCACTTTGCGGGGGCCGTAGGTCTTATACAATTTTCTCGTCTCAATGGCAAGCGCTGTGCTGCACATAGGGGATCATCGCTCCTTTACTGTTTTGCTGAGCCCATGATACACCCCCGAGCTTAAATCCAGGTGGGGGTCCAGCTTAAATTCCGCTTAAATCCACCAGGAATGGATAGCCCCCAGAGTGGGGGAGGTGGTATAATGAAGTTACAAAAGGGCACGGCTGGGCTGTGAGGAGCTTTAGCAAGAAGAAAACGTTCCTCGTTCTTACTTTTTGCATCTTCTAAAAATCACGCTATAAGCGGGACGCTCCGCTGGGCCAGAGGGTGAGAGGGGTGT
>UQGD01000019.1 GCA_900540455.1 uncultured Faecalibacterium sp. | reverse complement strand
TTTCCGAATTGTTAAGACACAAAAATAAGTAGAGAGTTCCGCTGCTCGTGTATGTTGATCGCCGTTTGCTCCGAACGAAGTTCCTGCCCCTGTTTGCGCAGCGGCGTTGACGGAAAGTCGGTATCACGTTCGGTCGGCCCATGAAATTTTCAAGGTGCAGCTCCCTAAAAGAAAAATACCGCCCACGCAGCATAGCGATGGATTTTGTCGGGTGAATCGGCGGCAAAATGAATCGGGTGTGTTGCGGGGCGGTAAATTCTTTCGTGGACTTTTCCTCACGGAAGTGGTGGGTCTCACGGTGATAACCAACCACTTTCTGTGGCTGTGTTCAAAATGAACACGACCACATCTTGTGGATGGTTTTGGGCCAATCCACAAAAGCAGTGGGATTTACAAGAAAAATACCACTGTATGTAGAATGCGTCAAGAGGTTTTGGAAAATTTATGGCAATAAAGTGGAGAGAGTAGGACTTATTTTATCGCGCAATCCCTGCCTTACGCCTGATTGATCTGGCTCAGGATGCCGTTCAGCTGCTCCTCGGTCAGGACGTGGAAATCAATCAGCGTGTTGAGCTGGATTCCCATCATCATGGACAGAGAAGAATCATCATCGTCCTTTTTTCCGGTGGCGCTGCCTGCGGCTGCGGCCATACGCTGCAGGATCGGTCCGATGATGGCAGCACCCACCGGGTGGGTCATGACCTGCTTCAGAGTGGAGGCTGCGGTAAAGTGTACCGGCAGCGGCTGCGCTGCCTGCCATTCCAGCAAGCCGGTCAGGCGCAGATCCCGGCTGGATGCACCAACGCAGATCTGGTAAGTGCCGCTTTCTGCATAGAAATCATGCAGTTCCGGCTCATAATAGGCAAGGCTGCGCTTGTCCAGTGTAAACTGCACCTCCTTGCTCTCACCGGGCTGCAGGGACACCTTGGCAAAACCTTTCAGTTCCCGGACCGGACGGTGACGCTCACCCTTGGGCGGTGCTACATAGAGCTGCACCGTTTCCTTGCCGGCGACTGCGCCGGTATTTTTTACCGTGACGGTGACCTGCACTTCTTCACCCTCACGGACGGTGCTGCGGCTCAGCCGGAGTACGCTGTATTCAAAGGTCGTGTAGGAAAGGCCATGACCGAAGGGGAACAGAACATCTGCTTCCGTGGTGTCGTAGTAGCGGTAGCCGACAAATACGCCCTCAGAGTAAACGCTGGTCTCCCGCTCGCCGGGGAAGGAAAGATAAGCCGGGGTGTCGCTCAGCCTCCGGGGGAAGGTCTCTGCCAGCTTGCCGCTGGGGTTGACAGCGCCGTACAACAGATTCACGGCGGCTTCTCCGGCACCGTCACCGGCAAGGTACAGTTCCAGAACAGCCGGGACATCGTTGACCCACGGCATTTCGATGGCAGAGCCGTTGTGCAGGACGACCACGGTATTCGGCTGTACCGCAGCGACTGCGGCGATGAGGTGATTCTGATTTTCCGGCATGGCAAGGGTGGTGCGGTCGTAGCCTTCGCTCTCGTACCGCTCCGGGAGTCCGGCAAAGATCACGGCGACATCTGCGTCTACGGCAGCGGCCACCGCGGCCTGTTCCAGCGCAGGATCCACGGTATCCTCATCGGTGCGGTAGCCCTGTGCATAGGCCACACCGGGGGCGTGTTCCAGCGCACAGCTGACCTTCGCACTGTTGACATGGCTGCTGCCGCCGCCCTGATACCGGGGATGCTCCGCGAACTCGCCAAGGAACACCGCCTTGCAGCCCTTTGCCAGAGGAAGTGTGCCCTTTTCGTTCTTCAGCAGAACCGCAGAGTTCTCTGCAACAGAAACTGCCATCCGGTAGTCTGCGTCCCGGTCAAATACGGCGCTCGCGTCTTCAGTTTTGGTCACAGAATCCACGAACCGCAGCAGGTTGCGGACGGCAGCGTTCAACTCCTCCTCCGAGAGCGTTCCTGCCTTGATGGCAGAAAGGATCGAGTTTGTGCCGCGGCCGCTTCCGCCGGGCATTTCCAGATCCTGTCCGGCGGCGATGCCCTTGGCGCGGTCTTTTACTGCGCCCCAGTCGGTCACCACCATGCCCTCATAGCCCCAGCGTTTGCGCAGGATGTCGGTCAGCAGTTCCTTGTTCTCCGAGCAGTGGGTGCCGTTGAGCTTGTTGTAGGCGGCCATCACGCCCAGCGGCTTTGCCTTTTTGACCACCGTTTCAAAGGCGGGAAGATAGATCTCGTGCAGGGTGCGCTCGTCCATCACGCTGTCGCTGACCATGCGGTCGGTCTCCTGATTGTTGGCGGCAAAATGCTTGATGCAGCTGCCCACACCATTGCTCTGGATGCCGTTGACCAGTGCCGCGCCCATCTCACCGCTGAGATAGGGGTCTTCGCTGAAATACTCAAAGTTACGTCCGCACAGCGGGCTGCGCTTGATGTTCAGACCGGGGCCAAGCAGCAGGGCCAGATTCTCGGCGCGGCACTCGTTGCCCAGCGTTTCGCCCAGCTTTTCTGCCAGAGCGGTGTCAAAGCTGGAAGCCACCGCCGCACTGGACGGGAAACAGACCGCCGGGATGCTTTCGTTGATGCCCAGATGGTCGCCCTGCTCGTCCTGTTTGCGCAGACCGCTGGGGCCGTCGCTCATCATCACGGCGGGCACACCGAGCCGCTCCACCGGCTGCGTGTGCCAGAAATCCGAACCAGAGCAGAAGTCTGCTTTTTCCGCCAGCGTCATCTGCTGGATGATCTTTTCAATATCCATTCTATAATGCCTTCCTTTCGCTTGAGGGCAGTCCACGGCCCTTTGATTTTCTTACCCAAAGTATAACAGGAGAACCGCGGACAGTACGGATGAAAAGTCGTGAAGCAAGATGAATTTTTTGAATTGTCATAAATAACACGACTTTTTGACTGATAACACAAAATTTTGCACCCTTATTCCGTGGGATTCTCTTTATAATAAGAACAGAAATCAAATGGAAAAAGGAGATGCGGATGATGCAAGCAACAAACCTGAAAACGAATCATCTGACCCAGCCTCTCGGCATAGATGCCGGGACGCTTTTTTTATCGTGGCAGTGCGCCGAAGGCGTGCGCCAGACTGCCTACGAAATTGAAGTGAGCGCCGGAGCCAAAACGCTGTGGGCGAGCGGAAAGGCTTTGGGCAGTGTGATGCACACCGAAACGCCCACCCCTGTGCCGCCCAAGATGCAGGGACAGTGGCGCATCCGGCTGTGGGATGAAAATGACCAGCCCGGTGCATGGAGCACCGCTTCCTTCGAGACCGGGCTTGCACAGGCAGACTGGCAGGGCGTGTGGGTCTGCCCGGAGACAGAAGAGCCGGACATCGACTGCACCGATGCCATCAACGCCTTTGCAAAGCCCAACTGGGAGCAGAAGCAGGCGGCGCTGGAAGCCTCCGGCAAAGGGCAGGCGCAGCCTTATCAGCCCCACCGCCCGGCAAGTTATCTGCGCAAAACGTTCACCGCTCCGGCGGGAGAAAGCAAGCGGCTGTACATTACCGCTAAGGGACTGTATGCGGCATGGCTGAACGGCAAGCGTGTCGGCGATATGGTGCTTGCTCCCGGCAGCTTTACCGCAAACAAGCATTTGGGCGCACAGACCTACGATGTGACTGCGCTTGTCCGTGACGGTGAAAATGAGCTGCTCATCGCATTGGGCGACGGCTGGTACCGCAGTACCTCGGGCGTGGATGGTGACCGTGACCTGTTCGGGAAAGAAGTGGCTGTCCTGTTCCAGCTGGAAGTGGACGGCAAGGCGGTCTGCGTTTCGGATGACGACATGGAGGCCACCCAGTGCGGCCCGATTCGCCAAAATGATATGCAGCAGGGCGAAGTGTATGATGCCCGGCTGGAAGGGGAGCCTTCCGGCTGGCATGGCGTAAAGACCGAGCCGAACTCCCTGCCCATCACCGGTATGAACACCGTGCCCATCCGGGAGCAGGAAGCCTTTGCGGGCAGGCTGCTGCGTACCCCCAACGGCGAGACTGTGCTGGACTTTGGGCAGAATATGGCTGGCTACGTGGAGATGAAGCTGACCGCCCACGCCGGGCAGAAAATCAAGCTGCTGTGCGGCGAAGCACTGGACGAGAACGGCAACTTTACGCAGGAGAACTTTCAGGACCGGAATCGCCACAAGGAGGGCGGCACGGCACAGATGCTGGAACTCGTCTGCAAAGAGGGCGAGAACCACTACAAGCCCAGCTTTACCATCATGGGCTTCCGGTACGCAAAGGTGGAAACGGACATCGAGCTGACCGGCGCAGAGTTTACTGCCCACGCCGTCTATTCAGAGATGCCGGTCATCGGCAGCTTTGCGTGCGGCAACGCCGATGTGGATCAGCTGGTGAAAAACAGTGTGTGGAGCCAGAAGAGCAATTTCTGTGATATCCCCACCGACTGCCCCACCCGCGAGCGCGCCGGCTGGACGGGGGACATGGGGGTGTTCATTGAAACCGGCCTGACCCTGATGGACTGCTACCCGGTGGTGGAAAAATGGCTGGCAGAATGCCGCCTGAACCAGTACCCGGATGGACGCATGGCGAACATTGCGCCGCCCACCAGCCGCCCCGGCTACATGACCCCCATGCTCTGTATGTCGGCGGGCTGGGGCGATGCCGCCATTCTGGTGCCCTACGTCCTTTATAAGCGCACCGGCGACCGCAAGATCCTTGCGGACAACTACGAGATGATGCAGAAGTGGTATGCGTTCCTGCTTGGCCGTGCACAGCAGACCACCGAGGAACAGCAGACCGGGGCATACGCCAAGTACACGGTGCTGAACGGTCTGGACTACGGCGAGTGGTGTGAGCCTGGCATTACTCCCATGCAGGCGATGATGAACCCGCGCAAAAGCGTGGGTACGGCGTATCTGGCTTATTCCGGGCGGCTTCTGGCAGAAATTGCACAGGCGCTGGGCAAGGCAGAGGACGCAGCGCAGTACCGCGACACGGCAGAAAAGGCGGTAAAGGCGTACCGCGCCGCCTTTACTGACAATGGGAAAATCACTTCTGACCGCCAGTGCGAATACGTCCGCGCCATTGCCTTTGCACTGCTGGGCGAGGAGGAGAGCCAAGCCGCTGCGGATACCCTGAACCGGATGGTGGCGGAAAACGGCTATCACCTGAACACCGGCTTCCTTTCTACACCCTTCCTCTGCGAGGTGCTGGCAAAGTACGGCTATGCCGACACCGCCTATAAGCTGCTGTTACAGGACACCGCTCCCAGCTGGCTCTATGAGGTCAAGCAGGGCGCCACCACCGTCTGGGAGACATGGACGGGCATTGACGCAAACGGCCACCCCAGCGAATCCCTGAACCATTACTCCTACGGTGCCATCTGCGGCTGGCTGTTCGGTGGCGTGTGCGGCATCCATCTGGCAGGGGAGACCCTGACCATCGCCCCCACCCCGAACCCGGCTCTGGGCTGGGCAAAAGCAGTGTACGATTCCCCGGTGGGGCGCATTGAAAGCGGCTGGCAGTATGCAGGCGATGCCGTGACCTACACCATCACCGTGCCCTGCAACAGAACCGCAGAAGTCACCCTCCCGGATGGCAGAAGCCTGACCTTGCAGCCGGGCACCCACACCCTGTAACGCAAAAAGATTCCCCGCAAAACACAACGCCCCGCACCGGAAGGAGTAACCGGTGCGGGGCATTGCTTTTATGGGGATAATGAAGAAGAAAATAATGAGAGAATGGCAGGTCAGAATTTTTGCGCAAGGTATTTTGCACTGAGCTGGAAGCTCTTGATGGGGGAATTGTCCACCCAATTGCGGTGGCTTTCCAGAATAACGGCATCCACCTCCACGGCAAGGGCCTGCGCCATCAGGCTGTCCAAGTCCATGTTGCCGGTGCCCAGCTCCATGCTGTCGGTTTTCAGGATAGGCGTGATGGCACTGCCGGTGATGCGGGTGCCCCGGTCGTTGATGTGCCACAGCTTCATGCGGGGACCAAGCCGCTGCATCCATGCCAGCGCATTTGCACCGCCCTCGGTGAACCAGTAGCTGTCAAACTCAAAGTTGACAAAGGCAGGGTCGGTCTCTTCTAAGAGGATGTCGTAGGCGCGCTTTTCTGCGTTCACATGCCGCAGCTCGCAGTTGTGGTTGTGGTAGAGCAGGTGGATGCCCTCGGCTGTCAGAGTCTCGCCGGCTTTGTTCAGCCGCTGCGCAAGCTGGTGCATAACGGCTTCATCGCCGTAATCAAAGCGGTACATCCCGGTGATGACCACATACTGTGTGCCGAAGCTTTTGGCCTCCTCGGCCACTGCGTGGGCATCCCGTTCCAAACTGCCAAGGTCGGTGTGCAGACTGACCACCCGAAGGCCGGCCTCCTGCACCAGCTTGTGCCAGTCCAGATTGCCGCCCTTGCCCACCGGCATCCCGGCGGCCTTGGTCAGCAGCTTTACCACAAAGCCGATGGGGTGGATCATAAATCCACACAATTCAATGCCATCGTACCCGGCGGCTTTCATGGCAGCAAGGGTCTCTTTTGCCTGCTGCTCATTGCTTAGTACAGTGCCCAGCATAAATTGCTGCACAGCTTTGATGGGCATATTTTACCCCTCCAGTTTGAAAGTCTTACCCGGCGTGATGCCGTTTTCGTTAAAGCTGTCCACGCAGATGTAGTATTCCTGCCCGGCGGTCAGGGTGGAAAGGGTCACTTCGTCTGCATCGTACACCAGCCAGCTCAGATAGAGCTTATCAGGCGCAACGCCGTAGCGGACGTTGCAGCCCTGTGCATTTTCGATATGCTTCCAAGTGATCTTTGCATCCAGTGCATCCACGCGAGCCCCGGCGGCTTCGGCCTGTGCGGGCTTTGCGCCTTCGCCGTTACCGAACACCCGCAGGCCGCTGATGCGCAGCGCCTGTCCGTAGGGCAGTTCGCCGCCCGTCACCCGGACGTACCGGGCACGGATGCCGTCTGCATATTCGTAGTAGCCGTTGGAGCACTCGCGGGCAACATTTTCGCGCAGCGTCCAGCTCGCTCCGTTCACACTGGTCTCCACCGTGTAGTGGGAGATCTGGGGCCGGGTCTCGATGTGGCGGGTCTTGCGGTCATCGCCGTAGCTGTCGGCAGGGAAGTCCACCACCAGCTTTTCATCCGCCATGTTTACCTGAATGGCGCGGATATCACTCTCTTTGCCAAGGTCCACGCAGAGCCATTCGCCCGGCTCTGCACCGGCGGCGCTCCACCAGCTGCGGCAGTCCTCGTTGACTGCCAGCTCCGGGCTGCTGTTTTCTGCGGTGCTGGAAGCCGTGACCGGTTTTTTGTAGCTCAGCAGCATCCATTCCGGTTGCTGGCTGGCGGCATTGAATTTGCCAGCCGGGATGCGGTGGGGGTAATCGGCAAAGTTCTGGTTGCAGTAGAGAACCCCGTCCTTGTCGAACCCGGCAGGGAACAGGCCTACCCGGCGCTCAAAGTCATAGTTGACGGAAATACGCATGGTGGAGGCGTGCCACCAGTTGCCATAGCGGTCGGCAATGGTACTGCCGTGGCCTGCGCCAGTGATGAATCCGCCGGGCTTTGCAGAGAACGGGTTGGATGCCTGCCGCACAAAGGGGCCCAGCGGAGAATGGGAGGTGTATACACCATCGGCGTAAGTGTTGTATTGGGTGCCGGGGCAGGCGTATTGTAGGTAATAGAGGCCGTTATGCTTTGTCATAAAGGCACCCTCAATGTAGGGTTTGCCGATGGCGTTGAACATGGCAGTCAGACTTTCGACACTCAGACCGGGGATATTTGCCATCTGCGGCGGCAGATTCAGCTTGCCGGTTTTGGGGTCATAGAACTGCTTCATGGACTGGTACAGCACGCTGGCTTCCCGGTCCACGATGCCGTTGTTGCCGGGGCGCTCGTAGCCCAGTACGGTTTCATTGCCGAAGATCAGCTCCTGCTTTTCACCGATGGGGGTCATGGTGTCCGGGTTCAGCTCCACGCCGTAGATGGGGGCAGTATTGGAACAGCCCCAGTAGAAGTACACCCGGCCATCGTCATCGCAGAACAGATCCGGGTCCCAGAAGGCAAAGGGGGCAGACACTTCGGTAAACGGCTCAATCAGGGGGTCAGCGGTGCGCAAAATGGGGCAGTTGCGTCCCTTGCGGCTGGCGCAGAAATAGAGGTAATTGCCCACCTGCCGCACATCCGGTGCGTAGTCGTAGATCAGCAGGCCGGGGTCTGCATGGAAGTCCCAGTTCAGCAGATCCTCCGAATACCAGAAGCCTGCCGACATGGAAACAAAGAGATAATATTTGCCCTTGAAATAAACCAGCGTCGGGTCTGCACCCTCCCGGAAACCCGCCACGCGCGGGCCTTCCTTCATGTGCTGATAGCGGTAGCCCAGATCAAGGGGGTTGCAATAAGTCTGTCTCATCGAAACTCACTCCTTGGAAATACCCTGCAATACACGGTTCAGCTGCTTGATGTCCTCCTCGGAAGCGCCTGCCTGCATCAGCATGGATTCAATGGTCATCCGCTGCATGGCGCGCTCCATCATGGCCACCAGAGCCGGGTTATCCTTCACGGCGGCGGCCACATCGCCGCGGGCAGCGGCGGCCTTATCGGAGATCTGCTTCAGGATGGGGCCAGCCTTGGGGTCTGCCATGGCTTTGGCCATGTTGTCCTTCACCGACCAGCAGCTGGCATCCAGCTCCCCGTCAAACCAGTTGGTCACGTTCTTGCGGTTGTCCATGGCGTAATCCGGGTTGGGTGTGTCCACCTTGTTCACCAGGATCACGCTGCTGTGCTCGCCGGAGCGTGCCTCAATGCTGTGCTTGCCGGTAATGGGCAGCTGGAAGGTAAACACCTTGTCGCCCTGCTTGGTCTCCACCAGCTGACCGTCCTTGTACAGCGAGACCTCCGGCAGATTGGAGTAGACCTTGATCTCGGTCACATCCTCGGCGCGGTCCACATAGCGGCTGCCGCACAGGTGTACAAAGGGCTCCTTGCTCCAATAGGCTTTGTAGAGATAGAAGGGGTCTTTTTTGAGCTTGCGGTCAAAGGTGACAAGTCCCTTCTGGTTCTCGCCGTGCTTGCCGCCCTCATCACGGCCATCGGCGGCAAAATCAAACATATTCCACACATGGGTCGCCCACAGCCACGGACGATCGGCAATCATCTTTGCGATATGCTCATGGTAAATGCACTGGTAGCTCTCGGTGTAGTCGCCCTTTTCCGGGTGGCTGCTCTGGTACTGGGGGTTGGCGTCTGCGCCGTACTCCGAAAAGCCGATACAGCGGTCAGGGTAATCGGCGTGGTACTTGTCAAAGAACTCGTCGTTCTGCTCCAATTCGCCCAGATACCAGCCGAAGTAGAGGTTGTAGCTGTTCACATCGGGAATTTCCAGAATGGGACTGGTGGTCTCCAGCATAAACACGTTTGCCATGGTGGTCTTGCGGGTGGGGTCCAGCTTGTGCGCCAGCTCGTTCAGCAGACGGTGGTTTTCCAGCAGATCCTCGTTGACAGCGGAGGCGGCGGTGATCTCGTTGGACAGGCCCCACACGGCAATGCAGGGGTGGTTGTAGTTCTGGACGATCAGCTCTTCCATCTGGGTCAGGGTGTTGGCACGGCCGTTGGTCATGTGCATGGTGATGTAGGGGATCTCTGCCCAGATGACAAGACCCTTTTCATCACACAGGTCGTAGAAATACTGTGTGTGCTGATAGTGTGCCAGCCGGATGGTGTTGGCCCCGATTTCCAGAATGAGGGCAATGTCCTCCTCCATCATTTCGTTGGTCAGGGCAATGCCCGCACCCTTACGGTCCTGATGGCGGGAAACGCCGCGCAGCGGATATTCCCTGCCATTCAGGATAAATCCCTTCTGGGGGTCGATCTCAAACTTGCGGCAGCCGAACCGGGCGAAGGTCTCCTCGCCATTGTCCAGCTTGGCAGATACGGTGTAGAGGAAGGGGTCGTCTACGCCATCCCACAGGTGGGCGTTGTCCAGCATGAAAACAACCTTTGCGGTGCCATTTTCCACCGGGGCGGTAAGGGTCTGCCCCTCCAGTGCAAAGGTTACGCTCTGTGCGCCCACCACGGCGGCTTCCAAAGTAACTTCAACGGTCTTGGCGGCAAGGTCGGTGACGATGGGGGTCACCTTCAGCGCCGGTGCGCCATTAGCGGGCAGGGCGAAGTGCTCTGCCGGGACGATGTGCAGGGTCACATCCCGGTAGATGCCGCCGTAGAAGGTAAAGTCTGCCTTCTGGGGATACACGGTGTCGTTGTCGCGGTTGTCCACGCTGATGGCCAGCAGGTTCTCGTCTTTCAGGTGGTCGGTCAGGTCTACCCGGAAGGTGGAGTAGCCGCCCTTGTGCTCGGCCAGCTTTTCACCGTTCAGGTAGACGGCGGCGGTCATGGCTGCGCCATCCAGCTGCAAAACAGCCTTGCCGCCTGCCGGGATGGTAGGCTTTGCCAGGGCCAGCGTATACCAGCAGGTGCCGCGGTAGTAATCGTTGCCGCCGTCCTGACCGTCCACTGCGTTCCAGGTGTGGGGCAGGGCAATGGCCTCGCCCATAACGGCGGTGGGGACACCGGCGCTCTCCTTGGTAAAATGCCAGTCGCTCTGATTCAACAGGATGGTCTTGCTCATGGTAAAAACTCCTTTATATTCATAAAAGATGGATAGAATCAGCAAAAACCGAAAGAGCGTATGAGCCCTTTCGGTTTTTGCAGGGTGTTACTGCATATTTTCTGCAATTACTTCACGACGAAGGGCGTCTTTCTTATCTGCGATGCGCTTCTGGACGTTGACCATTTCCTCCTTGGTCAGCGGGCAGCCCAGCATGGCAATCAGGGTGATGATCCAGCCCAGCATGGGCAGACCGAACTTGATGGCAAGGGTCATCCAGAAGATGCCGCTGGTGTAGGGATCCGTGGGCTGGGGCATGGTGGTGGTGTAACCCAGAAGGGCGACCGCACCGGTGGCGATGACAGCAGCCACCGAGGTGATGAGCTTGTCCACCAGACTGTAAGTGCCGGAGACGACAGCCGGGATGTAACGGCCGCTGCGGTCCAGCTCGTAGTCGATGGTATCAGCCATGAAAGAGGTGTTGGAGGTGGTAATGCACATATTGGAACCATTCAGCAGCAGAGTCAGCAGGACGTAAACGATCATGTTCCAGCTGCCGATCACACCGATCTGACGAGTGTCGGTAAAGATGAAGAACAGACACAGCACAGAGGTGATGGCCATGCTGACGCAGGTCCAGGTCACGATGCCATTCTTGCTGCCTTTTTTGCCCACATACTTTGCACCCAAGGCCGCAAAGAAGATGGAAGGCACCATGCTGATCACGCCAAGGGTGGTAGCAAGACCCATGTTGCCGATGAGGATGCCGTTCATCATCGTGTTGATGATGGCCTGGCTGCCTACCTGCTGTGCCAGCTTATCGGAAGAGTTGGAGGCGATGTAGCACTGCAGGGGCTTGTTGTGCTTGAGTACCTCAAGAATATCCGCAGTTTTCAGCGGCTCGTGCTTTTTGTTGGTGCCCTCGAAGTTTTCGGGCTTATCGAAGGCGGAGATGCCGGCGCAGACGATCAGGGTGCCGATGCCGGCAATGATCAGCACGATGGTGCAGACCGTGCTGAGAAAGTCCTGATTAAAGGTGCCGCCACACTTGGGCAGGATGACGGTGTAGGTCAGCATACTCATGCTTATGGGCACCAAGTAGTTCAGCGCAGTGGTCCAGACACCGATGGTGGGACGCTGGCGGGGATCGTTGGTCATGATAGCCGGCAGGGTCTGGGCGGTCATGTTAGTAACGGTATAGCCGATGATGTAAATAATGTAGGTCAGGGCAAACACCGGCAGACCGAAGCCCTTGCTGGAGCACAGGTTGAACATACACAGCAGGCCGACAGCCTCGATCAGATAGCCGCTGATCAGCAGAATGCGCAGCTTGCCGAAACGGGTGTTGATGCGGTCGTAGACGAATGCCAGCATCGGGTCGGTGAAGCCGTCCAGAATGCGGGCCAGCATCAGGATGATGCCCACGGTTGCGGTGGTGATGCCGTAGCCGATGCTGGCCGAGTAACTGGCCATACCGATCAGGGAATAGACGCTCATGCCCACAAAGGCGTTGCAGGCGTAGCAGATGATCTGCCAGAGCTTTGCACGGCGGTACTGGACACCGTCTACTTCACTGGCACTGGGTTTCTTTTGGAACATGATGATTTTCCTCCTTTTTAAGTGAACTGGGTTCCGCATTTCTTGACACAAGAATAACAGAATGCAACAGCCACTGCCGGATAAAAAACGGTAGTTAGGGATAAAAATTCGTGCAATAATTTGTGGTGCGTGAATTTGCGCCCACCTTCACGATTTATTGTCCCATAGGGGCAAAACAGGTCTGCTACAATAGCCTCAACAAGCAACACGCAGGAAGGGAGAACCATCATGCAGAAATTTGAAAAAGGCTTTTTCATCGGTGCTGCAACAGCAGCCCATCAGGTGGAGGGCAACAATACAAATAGTGACTACTGGGCACAGGAGCAGCTGCCCCATTCTAGCTTTACGGAGCCCAGCGGCATTGCCTGCGACCATTATCAACGGTACGAAGAAGATATCAAGCTCTTGGCCGATGCCGGGCTGAACGCCTACCGCTTTTCTATCGAGTGGGCACGGGTAGAGCCGGAGGAAGGAAAGTTCGACTCGGAAGCCGTCGAGCATTACCGCAAGGTGATTGCCTGCTGCAAAGCGCATGGCGTAGAACCCATCGTGACGCTGCTGCACTTCACCAGCCCGAAATGGCTCATCTGCAAGGGCGGCTGGGAAACCGAAAGCACCGTAGAGGATTTTAAACGTTATGTGACCTATGTGATGGAACAGCTGGGCAGCGAGCTGCGCTATGTCTGCACCATCAACGAGGCCAATATGGGCTTGCAGTTGGCTGCCATCTCCAAGCGGTTCCGCCTGATGGCAGAACAGGCCGCCAAAAATGCCGCAGCGGCCGGGAAGTCTGCCGAGGGCACGGTGCAGGTGGGCATGAATTTCCAGAAGATGATGGAAAACATGAAGTATGCCGCCATGGAGAATGCACAGGCGTTCGGCACACCCCAGCCGCATATCTTTGTCAGCGAGCGCACTCCAGAAGGCGATCTGCTGGTGCTGCGTGCCCATGCAGCCGCACGGGATGCCATCAAAGCCCTCTGCCCGCAGGTCAAGGTGGGCCTGACCCTTTCGCTGCACGACTTGCAGGCACAGCCCGGTGGTGAAACCTTTGCCGAGGCCGCATGGCAGGAGGAGTTCACCCATTATCTGCCCTACATCAAAGACGATGATTTTCTGGGTGTGCAGAACTATACCCGCACCCTTTATGGCCCGCAGGGGCAGCTGCCGTCACCGGAGGGCGCAGAACTGACCCAGATGGATTACGAGTTCTATCCGCAGGCACTGGAGCACGTCATTCGCAAGGTGGCAGAGGAATTCAAGGGCGAACTGATCGTGACCGAAAACGGCATTGCCACCGCCGATGATACCCGCCGTGTGGCATTTATCCAGCAGGCACTGGATGGTGTGCAGCACTGCATCGCCGACGGAATCCCGGTGAAGGGATACTTCCATTGGAGCCTGATGGACAACTTTGAGTGGCAGAAGGGCTACGCCATGCAGTTCGGCCTGATCGCCGTGAACCGTGAAACCATGGAGCGGACCGCAAAGCCTAGCCTTGGGGTGCTGGGCAGTTACGCAGAAAAATAAGCTGCAATAGCAAAAAACAGGCTGTGGAAGATGCTTCTCGCAGCCTGTTTTGGTTCAGTGGGAAAGATGCAGACCATGGACACCATTTGCAACCACGGCGGCAATTACGTTGATGTGCTTTTGCGCCAGTTTGGCGTCGGTGTTCAAAAGCCCGGAAAGACCGTTCATTACAAAAATCAGGATGGCACCGACATTTTCATATTGGGACGGCTCGATATTGTCACCTTTGATTTTTTCCAGAATGGCATCCCGCAAATGCTGCGTAAAGCGGTTCATCGCGGATACCGGAACCACACCGAGGTAATCCGTTGCCTGCTGGAGAGCAGCAAACATTTCCTGCATAAAGGCCTCCGGTTCATCCAGCAGCTGCTGTGCGCCGCGCATATTGTCGCAGACGAGCTGGACTGTCTGCCGCTCCATTTCGGCGGTGAGTGCATCCAGCGTTTCATAGTGGGAATAAAAGGTCGTTTTGTTGATCTCGGCGCGTTCGGCAATTTCCTTGACCGTGATCTTTTCAATGGGCTTCTCCCGCAGCAAGTCGATAAACGTTTTCTGAATGGCACGCTTCGTTTTTTTGACCCGGATATCCATACAATTCCTCCGTCAATGTATTTCGTAAAGGATGCTTAACCAACGCTTGGAACGTGATCCGTTGCTTAAACACCGGACACGCCGGAAACTGCTGATTGCAGCCCCTGCGGCATAGTGCTATTATAACACCATAGAGATGGATAAGCAACTAAGAGTTGTAAATCTAGTTCGTGAATACGAAAAATAAAAAATGGAGGATGCTTTATGAAAATGATGAATTTCAACAGTGTCAGAGATAAAGTTGCTATCGTCACCGGCGCAAGCCGCGGCATCGGCCGCGCCATTGCCGAGTGCTTCGGCGAAAACGGCATGAAGGTAGTCTGTGCAGCCCGCAGTGCCCAGCAGGGGCAGGCTGTGGCAGACGGCATCTGCGCCAAGGGCGGCGACGCCATCTTTATCCAGACCGATTGCAGCAAGGCTTCCGCCATCAAAGAGCTGGTGGACAAGACGGTGGCACACTACGGTAAGCTGGATGGCGTTGTCAGCAACGCAGGCATCGGCATGGGCGGCACACCGCTGCATGAGTATGAGGTAGAGGATTACGAGAAGATCTTCTCCCTGAACAGCGAGGGCGTCTTTGCCGGGATGAAGTACGGTGCAGAGGCTATCCTGAAAAGCCACAGCGAGGGCGGATTCCTCATCAATGTGGCATCGGTGGCGGGGCTTGTGCCCCAGCGCGGACAGGCATTGTACAGCGCTACCAAGTTCGGCGTGGTGGGCATGACCCGCGCAGCGGCACTGGATTATGCGGAATACGGCATCACCGTCAACGCCATCTGCCCCGGTTACACCAAGACCAGTATTTTCGGAGATGCACCGGCTGCGGCCATGGACTTTTTCGCATCCGACTGCCCGGCAAAGCGGATGGGCGACCCGGAGGAGTGCGCCGCACTGGCACTTTTCCTTGCCAGCGGTATGGCACGGTACATCACCGGTGCAGCCATCCCTGTGGACGGTGCACTGTCTGCCGGGCACCAGAGCGTCAGCAGCTGGAAGCACCCGGAAATTTTGACCGACGGCAAGCTGAACAGCCAGAGCACCATTGCAGCCCTGATGGAAAACGAGTCCGCAAAAGCCGTTGTGGAGCAGTACCTGCCCGGCTTTGCTGACAATCAGCAGGCAAAAGCCGCCTACGGAATGACCTTTGGCAAGATCGGCTCCATGCTGGGTCTGCCGGAAACGGCGCTGAAAGCACTGCTGGATGCGCTGGATAACCTGTGACCGAAACCGCTCTGAAAGCCCCTTGACAGGGGCTTCCGTTCTGCCTGCGTGCGGTTGATTTTTGGGAGGAGATCATGAAAAACGAAGCACTTTTCCGTACCGGCTCTGTCTGGAAGTCCATTTTTTCCATGGCAGTACCCTCCATCATCATTATCCTTGTCATGGTGCTGTACAACATGGCGGATATGTTTTTTGTGGGCTGTCTGGGCGATACTGCACAGGTGGCGGCGGTCTCCGTTGTGGGACCGGTGTTTTCGATCCTTGCGGCGGTGGCAACGATGCTTGGCGCAGGCAGCAGTGCCGTCATTGCACGCTGCTTTGGCGCGGGTGAGATCGAGCAGGGCAAGATCTGCTCCTCGCTCTGCTTCTGGACCAGCTTTTTTCTGGGCGTTCTGGTCAGCATCGGTCTGCTGGTGGGCAGAGTGTCGCTTTTGGGAATGCTGGGTTCCAATGCAGAGATCTTCCCCTACGCGGAGCGGTATCTTCAGGTCCTGGCACTGGGTGCGCCGTTTTTTATCCTGTCCAACAGCATGGCGATGCTGGTGCGTGCAGAGGGTGCAGTAAAAGAGGGCATGATCGGTAATCTTCTGGGCACGCTGGTCAACTGCATTTTTGACCCGCTGTTTATTCTGGTGCTGAACTTCGGTGTCAGCGGTGCGGCTGCCGCCAGTGTGCTGGGCAACCTTGTGGCGACTGCCTGCTATCTGCGCTACATCGTCAAGAACGGCACGGTACTGACGGTTGATTTTCGCCCTGCCCTGAAAAAGCCGCAGATGTTGGGCGAGCTGCTGGCCATTGGTCTGCCCAACGGCATCAGCAGCCTGCTGGCCGGGTTTGCGTCCTCCTTCAGCAACCGGCTGTTGGTGACCCACGGCACGGCGGCGGTCGCAGCTATGGCAGCGGCAGGCAAGACGACCATGGTCATCAGCATGATCGCCATGGCGATCTGCATGGGCTGCCAGCCGCTTCTGGCGTACAGCTACGGCGCAGGCGACTCAAAACGTCTGAAACAGCTTTTAAAGGACCTGATCCTGCTGACCGTTGTTTTTGGCGTCCTTGCCGGAGCTGCCAGCTTTGCCGGACGCAATGCGCTGATCAGGATGTTCATCAAGGAAGAAGGCGCTTTCCGTCTGGGAACGCAGCTGGTGACTTATCTCGTTCTGGGCAGCCCGGTGATCGGCCTGACCTATCTGGCAACCAACCTGCTGCAATCCGTGGGCAGGGCAAGCGGTGCGGTGGTGCTCTCTCTTTTGCGGCAGGGCCTGCTGCTGATCCCGCTACTGTACCTGATGAATGCGCTTTGCGGCGTGCAGGGCATTGCGGCGGCGCACCTGATAGCAGACGTTGGTGCTGCGGCTATCTCTGCGGGCATCCTGCTGCACTGGCTCCGGGCATTGGTAGAAAAAACGGCGGAAGTATGATATACTGCTTTTATCAATGAGCCGGAGGGGTTACACATGGATGTTCTCCAGAATATGATGCTGCTTTCCGAACTTGTCCAGTGCGGCGGCAATGTTTATACATGGTGCTATGATGCACAAGGTGTGCTCTTGCGGAGCAACTGCCCGGACGAGGCATTCCTTGCCAGCGCATTTGAGCTGTTCGGCTGCAAACAGCGGATGCTGGAGCATGGGAACCGGGATGATGTCCCCGTTACCTTGGGGACAGCTTTGGGTCTTTTGTGGGGCGCAGCCTTTGAAAAGGAAGAGGGAAAACTGAAACGTGTCTGGGTCATCGGGCCGGTGTTCTATCAGGATGTGACGCTGCGCGGGATCGAAGACGGACTGAAATATTACAGCAAGCTGGAGATCAGTGTGGCATGGACGATCCAGCTATACAAATCTCTTGAAAAAGTCCCTACCCTGCAAAACACCATTATGAACCGCTATCTGCTGATGATGCACTACTGCCTCACCGGGCAGCGGTTGGAACTGAGCAGTGTGAACAGCAGTGCAGCACAGGAGGAGCGGCTGAAAAGCTCTGCCATCCCCCACGACCGGCATAAGATCTGGATGGCGGAGCAGGGAATGCTGCAAATGGTTCGCACCGGAGATATGAATTACAAGCAGGCACTTTCCAACAGCATGAGCATGAGTGCGGGTGTGCCGGTACAGAGCAGCGATGTCCTGCGCCAGAGTAAAACATCCATCATCGTGTTCACCTCGCTGGTGTGCCGTGCCGCCATTGAGGGTGGTCTTTCCCCAGAGGAGGCGTACTCGCTGGGGGACAGCTACATTCAGACGGCAGAAACGGCAAAATCGCTGGATGAGCTGGCCCCCCTTGCAATGATGATGTACGACGACTTCATCCGGCGGGTCCACAAGCACCGGACGAACCCAAACCTCAGTATGCAGATCCAGAAGTGTGTGGATTACATCGAGATGAATCTGGACAAAAAGATCGTAGCGGAAGATCTTGCCGCCCTGGTGGGCTACACGGAATATTACCTCACCCACAAATTCAAGGAAGAAACGGGTCTGAGTGTCACGAACTATGTAAAGTTTGCAAAGGTCGAACGTGCAAAAGTTCTGCTGAAAAGCACACCGCTCAGCGTCCGGGAAATTTCCGAGCAGCTTGGCTTTGCCACCCGCAATTATTTCAGCGCAGTCTTTCAGCAGGTCACCGGAAAAACGCCCATGGAGTTCCGGGAACGCTAAAAATACAACAGCCCGTCTGAATCAAAAGCAGACGGGCTGTTGTTGTATGGAATTATGATTGCTCAATCCAGTTGGAACACCTGTTCCAGCTTAGGCTGTGCGCCGGTCACAGGGTCCATTTCCAGTTCCAGGATGTCCTTCATGTACTCGTTCCAACGGTCTACCACCGGGCTTTCTGCCTGCACTTTCTCGGCGTAGGCCACGCCCTTTTCGCACTCATAGTAGCCAAATAGTTCATCGTTGCAGTAAAAGATGCTGTAATTGCAGATGCCAGCATCTTTCAATACTTGCACCATTTCCGGCCAGATCTCTGTGTGACGTTTCTGGTATTCGGCCTTGCAGCCGGGCTTGATGCGGCCTTTCCATGCCATGTGTTCCATGCTCTGCTCCTTAGTTGAGGAACTTCTCGTTCAGGGTCACGCCAAAGTCGCGAGCGATGGCGCGCAGGTCGTCATCGGTGATGGTCTGCCGGATGATGCCGCCGCCCATGGAGAGCACCTTGACGTAAATTTCGGCACTCTTCTCAATGGTGTGCGCCAGACCAAAGGTAATGTCAAAGTCCGGGCCGGAAGCAAACAGACCGTGCTGTGCCCAGATAGCAGCCTGATAGGTTTTCATCAGCTCACTGGTGGCCATGGCAATGTCTGCACCGCCGGGCACCATCCACGGGCAGACGCCCACGCCCTCCGGGAACACCACCGGGCACTCGGTAGCGCTCTGCCACAGCGCACGGGTGAAGTCCCGGTCGGTCAGGGGCAGAATGTAGGTCAGGGCAATCACATTGGTGGCGTGGCAGTGGTAGATGACACGGTTTGCGCCATTGGTGGCAGCCTTGCGGACGCTGTGGTTCATAAAGTGGCTGGGGAACTCACTGGTGGGCTTTGCGCCGCCCTCCAAGCCCCAGACGATGCGCCAGCTGTCGCCCTTGCCGTTGATTTCCACAATACCGATGCTGTGAACAGGGTCCGGCTCCACGTTGCGGAAAAACTTGCCGGAACCGGTGGTGATGAAATACTCGCCCGCCAGATTATCCGCCTGCACGCCCATGTTCACCCACTCCCGGGGCTGCTCGTCAAAGAAGGGGCGGCACTGTGCCACTTCTTCTTCCTTCATGCGGTAGGTCAGGTTGCCGCCGTTGCGCTCGTGCCAGCCCTGCAGCCAGCCATCATTGCACATCCGCATAAAGCCTTTTACGATCTCAATATCCAGAATACCCATCTTCAAAAACCTCTCTCATTCAAATGCGTTTGCTCAGCACGTTCTGCTCGTATTTTTTGACTTCCTCAAACCATGCACCGTCCACCGGCACACCGTTCCGGCGGCAGTATTCGTCCCAGACCTCGCCAAAGGGCAGGGTCTTCAGCTCCTCCTGCCGCACCATCAGCTCGGTGAACTGATTGGTGTCCTGCAGCTCTTTCAGCGCCGTGTGGGGGGTGCACAGGGCAGACAGCAGAGCCTTTTCCACGTTGCGGAAGCCAACCGTCCATGCGGAGATGCGGTTGATGGAGGCATCAAAGTAATCCAGTGCAATGTTCACCCGGCCGTCCAGACCGCCGCAGCGCACGATCTCCTTGCAGATCTCCTTTGTTTCATCGTCAAACAGCACCACATGGTCGGAGTCCCAGCGGATGGGGCGGGTGATGTGGAGCGCGATCTCCGGGAAGAAGGCCAGCAGGGCGGGAATCTTATCGCTGACCACCTCGGTGGGATGGTAGTGGCCGTTATCCATCAGCGGAATGCACTTTTCCCGGTTGAAGGCGGCGTAGCTCAGGGCAAACTCGGCACTGCCCACGGTGTACGCCTCCACACCGATGCCGAAAACCTTGCTCTCGATGCAGGGCTTCACCAGCTTGAAGTCGTAAGGCTCGCTCAAAATCTCGTCGATGCTGGCCTTGTAGCGGTCGCGGGGACCTTTGCGGTCCGCCGGTACGTCCTTGAAGCCGTCGCCCGTCCAGATGTTCATGGTGCAGGGCTGTCCCAGTTCCTCGGCCAGATACTGACTGATGCGGATGCAGGCCTTGCCATGCTCTACCCAGAATTTCCGGGTCTCCTCGTTAGGGCTGGCAAGGGTCAGCGGGTCGCACTTGGGGTGGGAGAAAAAGGTGGGGTTAAAGTCTGCGCCCAGCCCTCTTGCCTTGCAGAAATCCACCCATTTTTTGAAGTGCTTCGGCTCCAGCCTATCCCGGTCCACCCACGGGTTTTCCTCGTCAAAAATGGCGTAGGAAGCATGGAGGTTGATCTTTTTGGTGCCGGGGCAGAAGGACAGCACCTTGTCCATATCTGCCATCAGTTCCTCCGGGGTGCGGGCACGGCCGGGGTAGTTGCCGGTGGTTTGGATACCGCCGGTCAGGGGCTTGGTGGGGTCGGTATCAAAGCCACGGACGTCATCTCCCTGCCAGCAGTGCAGAGAAATAGGCACGGTCTTTAACCGGGCGATGGCAGCTTCGGTGTCCACGCCAATGGCGGCGTAGCGGGCTTTTGCTTCTGCGTAACTCATAGGGTTCCTCCTTCTTAAATCTGCATCTGAATTTTCAAATTGCCGATGGCGGTGGCCTCGATGGGCAGCGCCACCACCTGTTTTCCGGTATAGTGAGCGGTCAGCTCGTTCAGGGTAGCGTTCTTTGCGCCGCCGCCTGCGATGTACAGTTTATCCCAGTGCTGCCCGGTGAGAGCTTCCAGCTCCCGGAAGGCTTCCCCGTAGCAGTACGCCAGCGAGTGGTAGATGCTGTTGATGAGGTCGGCATCCGTGGCCGGGGCTTCGCCGGTCTCGGCGAGAGCCGTGCGAATCTCTGCGCGCATATCCTGCGGGGCAGAGAACCGGGCTTCGTTTACATCAAAAATGCGGGTGTAGGTGCTGGTCTTGGCCAGCTCCACCATCTCGGCAAAGGAGATGCCCAGCTGCTTTTGCACACACTGGATGATCCACAGACCCATGATGTTTTTCAGGTAGCGGATGTAGCCCACGCCGCCCTCGTTGGTAAAGTTGGCGCGGCGGCTCTCCGGGCTGGTGATGGGCGTTGCCAGCTTGACCCCCAGCAAACTCCATGTGCCGGAGGAGAGAAACGGCGCATCCCCCTGCTCCATGGGGATGCCCTCCACGGCGCTGGCGGTGTCGTGGGTGGCGCACAGCACTACCTTGGTTTGCCCGCCCACCTCGGTGGCAATGTCCGCCTTCAACGGGCCCAGCACCGTACCGGGAGCCGTCAGCTTGGGGAACATCGCCTCCGGCAAGCCCAAAGCTTTGAGAATCTCCGGGTCGTACTCTTTGGTCTGAGCGTTCACGAGTCCGGTGGAGGTGGCGTTGGTGTACTCCCGTGCCTTTACGCCGCAGAGCTTCCACAGCAGATATTCCGGGATCATCAAAAAGTCCTCGGCTTCGGTCAACCGCCCGTTTTTTTTGTCGGCATACAGCTGATAAATGCTGTTGAAGGGCTGGAACTGGATGCCGGTGCGCTGGTAAAGCTGCGCAAATGGGAGAATGCTGTGGACTTCGGGGATCACGGTCTGTGTCCGGTCGTCCCGGTAGGCGTAGACCGGGTAGAGGGGCTGACCGTCTTTCAGCAGCACATAGTCCACCGCCCATGTGTCAATGGAAAGGCTCTCGATATTCGGATATTTTGCAAAGGCTTCCCGGATGCCCTGCTTCACGTTGGTAAACAGGCTGTCGATGTCCCATTCCAGATGACCGTCCACCCGCTGGACGCTATTGGGAAAACGGTACACTTCCTCGGTGCGGAGAACACCGTTCTCCATCCATCCCACAATGTGCCGCCCGCTGGACGCACCAATGTCGATGGCAAGATAATTTTTTTGCATAATGCGCCTCCTGTGTGGCCTTGTCTGCTACCAGTATAGCGGCATGATGCTCGCAATTCCATCCGCAAAGGTGACACATTCTTTGTGAAAAGTCTACTCTTGCACTGCGAAGGCTGGTGCGCTATACTGAACCTAGGGTGTATCTGAAAAGTCGAAAATTTAGTCTATTTCTACAAGCACAGCTGGATTTTGCGTTAAACAGCCTTGAAATCCACAAAGGATTCCTGCGGCTATTTGCCTTAAATCCCGCTTGTGCTTGCGAAATATTCGTCATTTTCTTTGTTTTCAGATACACCTCAGAAAGAGAGGAAAAAGAAAGTGCTGACCTACAACATGGATGTGACCCCGGAGAGTGTATGGAAACGCACTACCCCCAGCGAAGCAGAGTTGGCACAGCCCTACTACTGCACCGAGGCGGGAGTGTTTTACGCCCAGCAGCATTTTTCCACCGCCCGGACAGATAAGGAAAGTTACATCCTGTTTTATACCCTCCGGGGTGCAGGGCTGATTGAGCAGGGGGAAAGCCATGTGGTGCTCAGCACCGGGCAGGCGCTGCTGCTGAACTGCCGCACCCCGCAAAGCTACTGCACCGCTCCGGGGCAAAGCTGCTGGCATCATTATTGGGTGCATCTGGACGGCGCAGGGGTCGCCGCCATGGAGCCGCTGCTGCTGCCGGGCAAAAAACTGACCCCGGTGCAGCTCGCCGGGGTCAAGATGCAGGAATATTTTGAAATGCTTTTGGGGCAGATGGAGCGCAGCACCGTGGACAGCATGGTAACCACCGGGCTGGCGCTCCACGAGATGCTGGCGCTGTGCGCCCGGAGCATCCTTGCACAGGCCGAAACCACCAGCGCGCGGCAGGTGATTTTGCAGGCGGCGGAGACCCTGCGCAAAAATTACCAGCAGGAACTTTGCCTTGCCGACCTGCTGGCAGAGGCGCACATGAGCAAAAGCTATTTTCTGCGGCTGTTTCGGCGGTATATGGGCACGACACCGTATAATTATCTGGTCAACTTCCGCATTACACAGGCAAAGGAACTGCTTGTCCTCACCGACCACAGCGTCAGTGAAATTGCACAGAAGGTAGGCTTTGGGGATGCCAGCAACTTCTCCACCCGCTTTGCAAAAGCCACCGGGCAAAGCCCTCTGCAATACCGCAAAAGTGCGCTGAAAAGTGCAGAAGAAAGATAAACAGGGTGGCAAGTGGACATTTTGTCCATTTACCACTTCCAAGTGGTGAGTTACGGTTTTCGTAACCCACCACAGAACGATCGCGTTACAGTAATCTGGTAAGTGCCGGAAATCGGCACTTACCAGATTTCACCGTGGCTTGACAAAATATCAAGTCGAGGTTAAGCGTAACACGGACAGAATTCATGCAGACAATTTGTCCACATGGGTACAAACTAGAGAGAATAACCTCATGTGCTCATTTTGAACACATGAGGCTGAGCGCGCCGTTCTCCCTGCATGGATTTCCTGCCCCCTTCCGGCGGCGTTTTCCGGCTCTCCCACTGGGGGGCATCGCCGGGTATCCCGTGCAGACGGTCCAGCGGTTTTCAAGGTTCAACGAGCAAAACGGCAACAAAAAAGCCGTCACAAAACAGAACAGCTCTGCCTTCGCTTTTTCTGGAAGGTCATGCTAGTCGGTTATGTAACGGCTGAAAGCCAAAATGTTCATCCCCGCAGGGTCTGAACGAATATATAAAAATGTGTTATATTAAATTGTTGGGATGGATTACCACAAAAATCGAGCCGTGCTAACGTGAACTTGTCGGGGCGAGGCCCCTCCATCTTGCTACGCAAGACCGTTCTGTCGCTTAAAAGCCCCACTGGGGCTTTCATTGCTCCGCTTCGCTTCGCAAACGCAAACTTTTGAGAATACGTCACTTTCGGCAGCTTGCAAGAAAAAGAAAGGGGAACTTTAGCAAAAAGAGAGAGGACTGGACGGTGCCAGTCCTCTTGACAAGTTTTTAAATCAGAAACAGGTTATCGTACCATGTTCTCAAACCGTTTCTGCAAGCGCTCAAACGTTTCGTCATCCACGGTCAGAAAGGTTTGCATCGACCACAAATTCAAACGGTGATTCGGCATGAGCTTCAATTCGGTAGGTTGAACATCTGATGCATCTGTGAACACTGGCCGACCGCATAGTATTATTCTACTTTTACCATACGGTAGCCCACACCAATATGTGTTTGGATGTATTGCGGGGACTCCTCTGTTGGCTCCAGTTTTTTCCGCAGTGTTGCCATAAATACCCGCAGGGAAGCCACATCGTTATCCCAACTGCGGCCCCAGATATTTTGTGTGATAAAGGTATGGGTCAGTACCTTGCCAACATTCTTGGACAGCAGACACAACAGCTTATACTCAATGGGTGTCAGGTGAAGTTCGTTTTCATCCAGATAAGCGCATCCCCCAGCATAATCCACTTTCAGTTTACCATTCACAAATACAGAACTGGCGGTTACCATTTCTGCCGTCATCAGAGAGAGTCTTCGCTGCGTCACCCGAAGTCGAGCCAATAATTCTTCAACAGAAAAAGGTTTTGTCAGATAATCGTCAGCTCCGGCATCCAATGCATGAATCTTGTCATTATCTTCACTTCTGGCGCTAATTACAATGATGGGGGCATTGGACCAGGAGCGTACCGTTTGAATGACTTGAACGCCATCCATATCCGGCAAGCCCAAATCCAGCAAGATGATTTCAGGATTGTGCGATGTGGCCTCCATAATGGCTGTCGAGCCACTGGGCGCTACCACATAACGATAATCATTTGTTTTCAATGTGGTTGTAATGAGATTTCGTATAGATGGGTCATCCTCAACCACTAATATCAAAGGTTTATTCATGAAGTTCTACCTTCCCGGCGGGTAATGTAAATGTGAACACAGTGCCATTTGGCTGATTGTCTGATACGGAAATCGTGCCGCCGTGGGCGGTCACAATGGACTTACAGAGGGACAGCCCCAATCCAAGGCTTCTGCGGCTGTCGACCACTTTATTGGCCCCACTATAAAACATATCGAAAATACGGGGTTTCTGCTCATCGGGAATCCCAGGGCCGTTGTCGGAAACGGAAACCGTGACCCATTGCTCTTTTTGATCGGTATGTATTTCAATTACTGAACCGACAGGGGTATATTTGATGGCGTTGTCAACCAAATTGATAATCACCTGAACGATCAGCTTCGCATCAATGTGGGCAAGGATAAAGTCTTTACCGCTGGTTACACGAATGGTGTGTTCTTTACTCTTTCTGTTGATGTGCTTCAGTGCTTCAGAAACGACCTCATCCATGAGTTCGATACTCCGAGTTAGATTGACCTGTTTGCCCTCAATTCGTGTGACTGCCAACAGGTTTTCAACGAGATTGATCAGCCACATGGAATCGTCATAAATATCGGTGAAGGTCTGCTCCCGCAATGCATCATCCATCTTTTTGTAATTTGCAAGCAAATTGCCTGCGCTGCCAGAAATCGCTGTCAAAGGGGTTCGAAGATCATGAGAGATTGCCCGCAGCAGGTTAGCACGAAGCTGTTCATTTTGCGCCAGAACAGCCGCTTCCTCTTTTTCTTTGGCATTTTTGATGTTTTCAAGTGCCAAAGCGCACTCGCCCAGAATAGAGAGGAGTACGCTGTTTTCGAAAGAGTCCAGCGGAATACCGTTCACCGCAATACCAGCCACTCCATATACATGCTGGTTGACCCGAATCGCGAGGTATAAACACTTTGCACTGGATAATGTATCTGTTGTGGCACCGGCGTGTTTATTGTTTCGGAAGGCCCAATCGGCGACTGCTTTCTCGTTCTCAGAAATTAAATCTTCCTGAGTGCTATTAACAGCACGAAAAACGTTAGGGGTGGCAAGTTCTTTACCATCAGACAGGTAGACGACAATATCTTTTTTCAGCAGCTTCATGAGCTGCCCTGCCGTAGCGGTGATTACCGCATTCTCATCCTGCTCTTTTTGCAGAAGCTGGTTGGTTTCAAAAAGAATCTTTGTACGGTAAGCTGTATGGGCAGATTGTTTCGCATTTTCTTTCAGCCGGGTAGCAAGAGATCCGGAAAGCAATGTTACGATAAACATAATAGTAAAGGTAACAATATAGTTCGGATCGTCAAAATGGAATGTCAGTCTCGGAGTGGTAAAAAAGAAATTGAAAACCAGCACACTGACAACCGAGGTCAGAATTCCGCACAGTCGGTTGGTTGTGATTACAGCGGTCACAAGTACGCCTAATATGTAAACTGCGATAATATTACTCTCCGTGAACCCAAGAGCGTCAAAGCCACAGCCAATCAGTGTAGCTACCAGCAATACGACTATACTCTTCAGAACATCACGCAGGGGCATCGCATCTACCTGCGCCTTACTCTTTTTTTCCTGATAGCTGGTTCCTGTGCTGGCATCCGGTATCACATGAATATCCAGATTAGGTACGCTGGAAATCAGGCGTTCCGTCAAGGTGGGCTTGCTGAAAATATTCTTTCGTGCAATGGTACTTCGTCCAATTACGATTTTTGAGATGCCGGAAAGACGGGCAAATTCCGCAATCTGATAAGGCACGTCATCGCCATAACTTGTCTCAATCGCAGCGCCAAGTTGCTGGGCCAGACGCTTATTATCCTGCAAACGCTTTTTATCATCGTCACTCATCGCCGCTGTATTTGGCGTTTCCACATAAAGAGCGGTAAACGTTCCCCGAAAGGCTCTTGCCATCCTTGCAGCAGTCCGAATGATTTTTGCGTTGGACGGCGACGAGGAAAGACATGCCAGAATGCGCTCGTCTGTATGGTAATCGCCTCGGCTCTGTACTCTGGCGCTTTCCGTCAGCAAGTTCACCCGGTCAGCGCACCGACGGAGGGCGATTTCCCGCAATGCGGTGAGATTTTCCAGCGTGAAAAAATTAACTGTTGCCCGCTGCGCCTGATCTTCCCGGTACACATTTCCACTTGCCAGTCGTTCCAGCAACTCCGCAGGCTCAACATCCACCAGTTCTACCTGATCTGCTTGATCAAAGATGGAATCCGGAATACGCTCCCGCACAAGAATTCCGGTGATAGAGGCTACGGTATCGTTGAGACTCTCGATATGTTGGACATTTACAGTCGTATAGACATCAATTCCAGTATTTAGCAGTTCCTGAACATCCTGATACCGCTTCGTGTGCCGACTGCTTTCGGCATTGGTATGGGCCAACTCATCCACCAGTATGAGCTGGGGCTTTCGCTTGAGCGCAGCATCAATATCAAATTCACGAAGGGTCATTCCTTCGTAAGCAACTTGTTTCACAGGAAGCTGCTCCAAGCCGTCCAGAAGTGCCATCGTCTGGGGTCGGGCATGGGGTTCTATGTATCCAGCAACCACATCGATGCCGCGCTCCTTAGCCTGATGAGCCGCCTGAAGCATGGCATAGGTCTTTCCGACACCTGCGGCATAACCGAAAAAGATTTTGAGTTTTCCGCTTTTCTTAGTGGATGCATCGTTACGGATCGCACGAAGAAGCTGATCCGGATCTTGTCTTGGCAGTTCCATTTTAACCCTCCTATCAAAGAAATCTTCCGACCGGAAATCATTGCAAAGGATGCGGCTATGGTAATACCCCCATGCCTACAATCTGAATCAGCAGTAAAATGACAAACTGGCCGAAGGCCGACCAGTATGTTGACGTATCATGTATAATGAGTCCGGTTACACAAACTGCTGAGGTAGAAGTAAACAATGCATCCGAGAAAGGCGTTGCCAACTTTTTGACAACACTACTCCCATAACTGCAATCCTCCTTTATACCCCTTTATGTGCCCTTAATTATAAATCAAAGGGAGTAAAGAAAGTAAAAGAGGATGCGTATCTGTATTAAGGCCGTCTAAAGATGCAGGACTTATTCTTTTTTATCACGAGCTTGTGCCAGAAATTCAATCAGCCGTTTCCTTGTCAGAATCCCGCATAGAGCATTCCGGCCATCAACGATGGGGACAAAATTCTGATTCAACATTGAAGTTACAACCTGCTCGGAATCTGCATCTATTTGCAACGCAGGGCAAAAATCTCTGCGAACAATGCTGCCAAGTCGGTATCCCTCCTGTACTTTCAAGTCTGTTGTCTGGCAAACAAGAAGGTGGCGGAGGAAATCTCCCTCCGTCACGCTTCCAATATACTGTTCCTGATCATTCAGTACCGGGACAGCGGTATAGCCATGTACCATAAACCGTTCCAATCCCTGACGAATCGTATCCTTTTCATAAAGAAATACAGTGGAGATTTTGGGAATCATGATTTTAGCTATGTTCATTTCACCGCTCCAGAATACCGTCCAGCATCAGATTGACTTCCAGCACATTGACGGTCTCTTCACCAAAGATGCCAAGGAATCGTCCGTCGGTGCAGTTTTGGATGATCTCACGCACTTCATCTTCGGTCATATCATTTGCCTTTGCAATGCGTGCTACCTGATATTCCGCTGCTGCCGGGGAAATATGGGGATCAAGCCCACTGCCGGAACAGGTGACAAGGTCCACCGGAACAGCTGTTTCGTCCATTTCAGGATTTGCATTGCGGAGCTTTTCTACACGTTCTGCCACAAGCTGTGCATACTCCTCACTTGCCGGAGAGAGGTTGGAGGGAGCGGCGTACATCAGTGCCTTTCCGTTTTCATCCGTATAGGTTGAAACATCAATATTCATAATGCGCCCCCACATATGGGCTTCATCTGTATATTGCTGCCCAAGTAATTCACAGCCGTATTTTTTTCCGTCTACTTCAATGATGCTTCCGCCTGCATTGTCCGGGAAAATCAGCTGAGCAATTCCTGTGACAACACCCGTATAGATCACGCCGCACAGCAGCGTAAAGATTAAAAAGATCATACCTGCCTTTGGCAGTACACTTTTTATTGTTTTCATAATATATACCCCCTTATCCGAAGATGGTGAGAAAAATGTTCTGAAGCAATTCCGGTTCCCATATGGCGAAACGCAGTGTGATCGCACATAGGACGGCTAAGGTCATTCCAAGAATTCCTTCAAAATACGAGATTGTTTTCTTTGTTATCGCACTCATATTTTGCCTCCTCCTTATACCAGGCCGGTAAACACCAGCAGAACATCAATCAGTTTCACAAAGATAAAGGGAGCCGCCAGACCGCCCAGACCATAAACCAGCAGGTTCCGTGACAGCAGCTTTCCAGCAGCAACTTCACGATATTTCACACCTTTTAGCGCCAACGGAATAAGTGCAATAATGATGAGTGCATTATAAATAATCGCAGAGAGGACAGCGCTTTGCGGGGAATGCAGCCCCATAATATTCAGAGCAGACAGTCCCGGATAAAGTCCCATAAACAGCGCCGGAATAATGGCAAAGTATTTTGCCACATCGTTGGCAATGGAGAAGGTAGTCAGGCTGCCTCGTGTCATCAAAAGCTGTTTGCCGATGCGCACAATGTCGATCAGTTTTGTGGGGGAAGAGTCCAAATCCACCATGTTGCCTGCTTCTTTTGCTGCTTGTGTGCCGCTGTTCATGGCAACTGCAACATCTGCTTGTGCCAAAGCCGGAGCGTCGTTGGTGCCGTCGCCTGTCATGGCGACCAAATGACCCTTGGCCTGAAAATCACGGATCATTGCCAGCTTTCCTTCCGGCGTTGCTTCCGCAAGGAAGTCATCCACACCGGCCTCGGCAGCAATGGCCGCAGCAGTAATCGGATTGTCGCCGGTGATCATAATGGTCTTGATGCCCATTTTCCGCAGATCTGCGAATTTCTCCTTCACACCCTGCTTGATAATATCCTTCAAATAGATAACGCCGAGAATCTTGTGGTTCTTAGCCACAACCAGAGGTGTGCCGCCCTTGGACGCAATAGACTTGACGACCCGATCACAGTCTTGAGAATACATTCCGCCTGCATGGGTCACATAACTCTGCATGGCATCTGCTGCGCCTTTTCGGATTTCGTTGCCGTCAAAGTCAACGCCGCTCATACGAGTCACGGCAGTAAAGGGGACAAAGTGCATATTCTTGTCCTGAAGGCTTCTGCCACGAATTCCAAACTGCTCCTTTGCCAGCACAACAACGCTTCTGCCCTCGGGGGTTTCATCGGCCAGAGAAGAAAGCTGAGCGGCGTCCGCCAGTTCCTGAATATCAACACCATCTACCGGAATGAACTCCGATGCCTGTCGATTGCCCAGGGTGATTGTTCCGGTTTTGTCAAGCATCAGAGTGTCTACATCACCGGCGGCTTCAATGGCACGACCACTCATGGCCAGAACATTTGCCTGGTTCAGTCGGGACATACCGGCAATACCGATGGCGGAAAGCAAGGCACCAATGGTAGTAGGCGCAAGGCACACCAACAGCGCTACCAGAGTTGTTACAGAGGTGGGATTCTCAATTCCCGCCAGCTTTGCAGAAAAAATGGAATAAGTGTAGAGAGAGACTGTTACCAAGATAAAGATAATGGACAAGGCTACCAGAAAAATCTGCAAAGCAATTTCGTTGGGCGTCTTCTTCCGGGCAGCACCTTCTACCATCGCAATCATCTTGTCCAGAAAGCTTTCTCCGGCTTCGTTGGTCACTCTGACAACAATCCAGTCCGACAGTACAGTGGTGCCGCCGGTTACAGCGCTGCGGTCGCCGCCTGCCTCACGAATTACAGGAGCGGATTCGCCGGTGATGGCGCTTTCATCCACAGATGCCGCACCTTCTATGACTTCGCCGTCTGCCGGAATCTGCTCTCCTGCTTTGACGATCACCAGTTCACCTTTTTTCAGCAGGGCGGATGGAACCACAGTCACGCTGTCCTTCTGCGATACAGAGGGAATTTTATGTGCGTCCACATCCTTTCGGGATGCCCGGAGAGAATCTGCCTGTGCTTTACCACGACCTTCTGCAATGGCCTCGGCAAAGTTGGCAAATAGCACGGTAAACCAAAGGATAATGGCAATCGCCAGTGTATATCCGCTTGGAGCGTCTTTTAACCCGAACAGGGATGCCACCCAAAGGATACTGGTCAAGATCGCAGACACAAAAACCAGAAACATGACCGGGTTTTTTGCCTGTGTTTTCGGACTTAATTTCGCAAAAGAATCTTTAATTGCCCTGCCGAGCATTTTCCGGTCGGCAAAAGCACTTTCCTGTTTTGTACGCATATCTGTAAAACTCCTTTACGCAATACTGCCAAAGAACTCAGCAAGCGGACCAAGGGCAAGCGCCGGGAAGAAGCTCAGCGCACCGATCAGCAATACCACAACAATCAGCAGGAACACAAACATTCCATTTGTGGTAGACAAGGTGCCCGCAGTCGTGGCAATTTTCTTTTTCCCAGCCAGGCTGCCTGCGATTGCAAGTGTGCCGATGATGGGCAGGAACCGGGCAAAGAGCATCACCAGTCCCAGGCTTACATTCAGAAATACGGTATTCGCATTGAAACCGGCAAAGGCAGAGCCGTTATTGCCGCCACAGGATGAGTAGGCATACAGCATTTCAGAGAAACCGTGGGCACCGCCGTTATGCAGGCTATCCATGACAGAGGGTACTACAGCGGCAAGACCGCTGCCGACCAGAATTGCAATGGGTGTTGCAAGGCAAACCAGTACCGACCATTTCATCTCATAAGGCTCAATTTTCTTTCCAAGGAATTCCGGGGTGCGGCCTACCATCAGGCCAGCAATAAACACCGTCAGAATGGCAAAAGCAAGCATACCGTAAAGACCGCAGCCCACGCCGCCGAAAATAACCTCGCCGAGCTGCATCAGCAGCATAGTCACCATACCGGCAAGCGGCGTGTAGCTGTCATGCATGGAATTTACAGAGCCGTTAGAAGCTGCTGTGGTGAAGGCTGCCCAGGTAGAGGACGCTGCAATGCCGAAGCGAGTCTCCTTGCCCTCCATATTGCCGCCTGCCTGTTCTGCCATTGACATATTGACTGCGCCGTTTTGTGCAAGCTGGGGTGTTCCAACCTGTTCAGTAACGGCGATGCAGCTCAAGGCAACAACCAGACAGACAAACATTGCCATAAAGATTGCAATACCCTGCCTCTTGTTCTTTACCGCAGAACCGAATGTAAAACACAGCGCCGCCGGAATCAGTAGAATGGAAATCATTTCGATCAGATTGGTAAAGGCATTGGGATTTTCCAAAGGATGTGCGGAGTTGACGCCCATATAACCGCCGCCGTTGGTGCCGGTCTGTTTGATTGCGACCTGGCTGGCCACAGGACCCATCGGTACGAACTGCTCGGTGACGATCTGTGCATCCGAAACGATTTCGCCATCTACAGTGACGGTTTCGGTGTCTAAGTCAATTACCGCATCCTCAAGGATTTCGCCTTCTGCACTGACGGCAATCGGTTCTACAAGGGATACTGTTTCTGCACTTTTCAGGTTCTGAATCACGCCGCCGCCTACCAGCAACAGAGAAATAACCAGATTCAGCGGGAGTAGGATGTGAACCACAATGCGGGTCAAGTCCACCCAAAAGCTTCCCAGCCCGGAGGATTTCACCTTGATAAAGCCACGGATCAATGCAAATAGAACGGCGATACCTGTAGCTGCGGAAACAAAGTTCTGAACAGTCAGACCTAAAGCCTGAGTGAGATAACTCAATGTGGATTCACCGGAATATGCCTGCCAGTTTGTATTGGTAATGAAACTTGCAGAAGTGTTAAATGCCAAATCCCATTTCACACCGGAAAGATTCTGCGGGTTTCCGGGAAGAACTCCCTGCAGAAGTTGAAGAAGGAACAAAAAAACAAGCCCGATACCGGAAAAAACAATTACACTTACCGCATATTTTTTCCATGTCATCTGTTCTTCTCTGTCCACACGCATAACCTTGTAAATCAGGTTTTCGCATGGTGTCAGAACTTTGGACAAAAAAGTTTTCTCGCCGTTCATGACGTTTTTTATGTATGCGCCCAGCGGAATTGCCAAAATAACCAGGATGGCAAGGTATAAAACATATTGAATCATGGTGCTCATGCCTGATCATCTCCCTTCATTAAAATATAGACATACCACAGCAGCATTGCTGCCGCACATACACCTATGAGTGCAATTAGCATTTGCATAAGATTCATCCTCCTTTTTTGCTGTCCTCAATATCATAAAACCTTTCCTCTAAAAATGGCATTAGTCATCTTTTGTGCGTTTAAAGATGAAATAAAGATTACAATCAACCCAAAAGCCATGCCATAGGAAAGGAGATAACGATCGTACTGATACAGACACACGCCAAAACCAGTAATGGCATTCCAACAAAGATGGAGATGGAGCCAAGTAGCGGATGATGCCAAATAAAGCGCTCCGCTTTTGCGTCAAATCTCTGTTCAAATCTTCTCGCCGCATTTGTAATGCTCATGATTGTACACCTCATTTCTTTCTTGCAAGGCAATAATACCGCTTAAAGTATTAAGTGGGGAAAAGGATCCTGCAATCGAAACTAAGACTGTATAAGTCTTTGTCGCTCCAGGAAGTGATCTTACGGCTTTGTTCAAGCCTTGTGCGCTTTTGTCTGAAATCCGTCACGCTTTATAACAAGTCGTGATCCTTCAGGGTTTTGCTGCCAAATAAATTTCAAAACAGCTGTATAGCCCGGATGGAGGCGCTGTCGATAAAATAAAAAAGTGAACCCTCTGGGTATTTCCACCCAGAAAAGTCCACATAGAAAGAGCTGCTTTGGATTTATAAGAGATCGCAGTTGTCCAAATCCCTGCCAGGAATCGTAGTTGTTGATGTACATTTGATGTTTGGGCTAAACAGGCAAGATTGCAGCTGCCGTTTTGGGTTCGAACCCGGCCATTTTCCCGGCTTTGCATAAAAACCGATGCCTGCTTTAAGGGGCTGATTTTGGCTCTGCACACTTTTTGCACACCGGAACGGCCGGATAACGGATGCGAGAGGGGACAACAGGTGCAAAGAATGCAGCAGATGTAAAACACTAATTTACGATAAAAATAACAAATTGACGATTGTTGCACATTGGTTTCTCTTAATCAGTGGGCCCAGTGTTCGAGTCCCTGGAGGTGCACCATAAAAAGAGCTTTTCTGTTTCAGAAAGGCTCTTTTTATTTTGTAACTTACACTGCAAACTTTAGGAAAAAATAGAGTATAATATTTGAAAAATACAGGAAATAGAATGGAATAATAGGCTAAAATATGGTATAATCTAAAAGGACGACACGATGCATAGCGTTCTTTTGAAGCCTTGCAGGAAGTTGTTGTCTGTTAGGTTGCCATAGGCGCTCATGGCCAGGTAGCGCTGTCCTTATATTCGAAAAAGCCGCAGAGGGGTTTTCTCTTTGCGGCTTTTTATTTTTGCAAATGGTTGACACAAAACATCCTTGGTGATGTTATCTGCTGTACCGTTACGATCATGATGATCAGGAGAGTGGAGAGTGAACTATGGCAGAGTTTGAATGTAGACTGAAGCTGTTTCGACAGGCAAAAGGTCTGACCCAGGAGCAGCTGGCGCAGATGGTAGGGGTTCGGCGGGAGACGATCATGCGGCTGGAAAAAGCCCAGTATAACCCTTCGCTGCGTCTGGCTGTGGATATCTCACGGGCAGTCGGGGCGACGATCGAGGAGATCTTCCTTTTTGATTGAGCGGCTTGGAGAAAGTTTTGTGACGCAAAAAACAGGCAGTTCTAGGAACTGCCTGTTTTTTTAGTTGCGGATCACTTTTTCGGTGCAGAGGAGGAGTTGTGACAGGAGCAGCTGCCCGAACATCCGGAACAACTGCCGCAGTTGCCAGAACACTTGCAGCCACCGGAACGCCGGACGCTGCGCACAGCCAGCAGGATACCGGCTATCACCAACAAGGCGATCAATACGGTGGGCAGGTTAAAATTTGCGGCGATAAAATCCATCATAGAGCGGACACGCTCCTTTCTTGTTTTTTGTCTGCACTATCAGCTGCGGGACGAAGCCTCCACAGCGGTGCGGTGATTTTGTTTCAGGTCATGTTTGGGGGCGGGACGCAGCAGCATCCACAGGCCAAAAGCCAGCACAGCGATGGCTGCTGCGGTGAAGAAGCTGAAGCCGATCTCACCCGTGATCAGGCCGCCCAGCTGATACACCACCAAGGAAGAACAGTAAGCCAGCAGGCACATATAACCAATGGCCAAAACCGTCCAGCGGGGGCTGTTCATCTCCCGCTTGATCGCACCCATAGCGGCAAAGCAGGGGGCGCACAACAGGTTGAAGATCATAAAGCTGTAGGCAGCCAGCGGAGTAAAGTCGGCGGCAATGTTCGCCCAGATCTCTTCGCCTTCCTCGGCTACTTCAGCAAAGCCATACAACACACCCAGGGTGCCAACGACGTTTTCTTTGGCGATCAAACCGGTAAAGGTGGCCACGGTGGGTTCCCAATCGCCAAAGCCCAGGGGGGCGAATACCGGTGCAATGACACCGGCTACAGCTGCCAGCAGGGAGGCATCGCTGTTTTCCACCATGCCGAACTGTCCGCCCTCAAAGCCAAAGCTCTGGAGGAACCACAGCAAAATGGTGGACAGCAGGATCACGCTGCCAGCGCGGCGGATAAAGGAACCGCCCCGCTCACCGGCAGCACGCAGTACGTTGCCCCAGGCGGGCAGATGGTAGGCAGGCAGCTCCATGACAAAAGGTGCCGGCTCGCCTGCAAACAGCCGGGTCTTTTTCAGGATAATACCGGACACTACAATGGCAGCCATGCCGATAAAATAGGCGGATACGGCTACCAAGCTGGAGCCGCCAAACAGTGCACCGGCAAACAAGCCGATAATGGGCATCTTAGCGCCGCAGGGGATAAAGCAGGTGGTCATAATGGTCATGCGGCGGTCACGCTCATTTTCAATGGTGCGGGAGGCCATCACACCCGGCACGCCGCAGCCGGTGCCCACCAGCATAGGGATAAAGCTCTTGCCGGACAGGCCGAATCGGCGGAAGATACGGTCCATGATAAAGGCAACGCGGGCCATATAACCCACATCCTCCAGAATGGAGAGCAGCAAGAACAGTACCAGCATCTGGGGTACAAAACCCAGCACAGCGCCTACACCAGCTACGATGCCGTCCAGGATCAGGCTGCTGAGCCAGCCAGCCACACCCAGGCTTTCCAGCCAGCCGCCCACAATCCCGGGGACCCACTCTCCAAACAGAACATCGTTGGTCCAGTCGGTGACAAAGGTGCCGATACCAATGCCTCCATCTGCAAGGGAGGTGCCCATGGAAAGTGCATAGATCAGCCACATGACCAGGGCAAAGATGGGCAGTGCCAGCACCCGGTGGGTCACGATACGATCCACCTTATCCGAGATGGTCATATGCTGCGCCCGGGGCTTTTTGCACACCGAGCGGGATACGACGGATTGGATATAGGCATACCGCTGGTTGGTAATGATGCTTTCGGCATCGTCCTCCATCTCTTGCTCACAGTCCTGGATATGCTGGTCGATATGGGCCATTTGGTCTGAGGGCAGGGACAGCTCTTGCTGCACCTTCTCATCCCGTTCAAACAGCTTGACCGCATACCAGCGCAGAAAGCGAGGTTCTACCTGGTCCTGGATGGACTCTTCGATATGAGCCAAAGCGTGCTCTACACTGCCGGTGAATACATGGGGATGCTGGCCGGGCTGTTCTTCCCGCGCGGCTTTCGCGGCCAGCTGTGCAGCCTCCATGCCGCCCTCCCCTTTCAGGGCGCTGACGGCCACCGCTTTGCAGCCCAAAGCCCGGCCCAGCTTTTCCAGGTCGATCTGGTCACCGCTGCGGCGTACCAGGTCCATCATGTTCACAGCCAGCACCACCGGGATGCCCAGCTCCAGCAGCTGGGTGGTCAGGTAGAGGTTGCGCTCGATGTTGGTGCCGTCCAGGATGTTCAGGATGGCGTCCGGTTTTTCATTGACCAGATAATTGCGGGAGACGACTTCTTCCAGCGTGTAGGGCGAGAGAGAATAGATGCCGGGCAGATCCTGGATCAAAACATCCTCTGCCCCTTTTAGCTTGCCCTCTTTTTTTTCCACCGTAACGCCGGGCCAGTTGCCCACATATTGGTTGGAGCCGGTCAGGGCATTGAATAACGTGGTCTTGCCGCAGTTGGGGTTGCCAGCCAGTGCGATTTTGATGCTCATATGCCGCCTCCCTTTACACCACTTCGATCAGCTCTGCGTCTGCACGGCGCAGGGTCAGCTCATAATCCCGGACGGTCAGCTCCATAGGGTCCCCCAGGGGAGCGACTTTGCGGACATAGATCTCCACCCCTTTGGTGACACCCATATCCATGATCCGGCGCTTTACAGGGCCTTCGCCGTGCAGGCGGGCTACCGTAGCGCACTGCCCCACAGGGACATCCTTTAGTGTTTTCATAACGAATCCTCCTTCTCCTGCCCACAGGCGGGACATCAAACCATGATCCGGCTTGCCATCGTGTGATCCAGCGCAATGCGGCTGTCTTTGACCTGTAAGATCAGATTACCGGCCACTTCACTGACCACCGTTACCTCGCTGTCCATTACAAAGCCGAGCTCTGCCAGGTGCTGGCGCACCTCATCCTTGCCTGTGATCCGGCGGATCGCAAAGCTCTCGCCGGGTCTTGCCATTGTCAGCGGCATCATACTGTGTCCCTCCTTGCGGGTTAGCACTGTTTAACTCGTTTTACAAAAAGAAGTTTACTGCAACTAACCGGTCTTGTCAATGCTTTTTGGGGAGGAAGAGGAAGTTTGTGCAAACTAACAACGACGTTTTCTCCGGTTCGCTCTCCCTTGGGCAGAATGTACGCCTGCACACCCGTTGCCCCGTTCCGTCAGGCGTGCTATACTGTTCTAGGATGCGATCGAATGATAAGAAAGAGTTGTGACTGCCTATGGTTTCTACCTATTGTGATGCCCTTATGGAGAAGCTGGCCCCCCTGCTGGCAGCGGCCTCGGACAGGCCGGTGCTGGTGGGGCTGGATGGCTGCTGCGGCAGCGGAAAGACCACCCTGGCCGGGCAGCTGGCCCAGCGTCTGCCGGGGTGCACCGTGCTGCACACCGATGACTATTATCTGCCTTTGGACCGCCGCGCCCCGGATTGGATGCACACCCCGGCTGCAAATATGGATCTGGCCCGGCTGCGGACAGAAGTGCTGGACCCTGCCCGGGCAGGGCAGCCCTTTACAGTCCGGGCTTACAGCTGCCGTCAGGGGCGGTATCTGCCCCCGGAGGAGCGTATCCCTGGGGCGGTGGTATTGGTAGAGGGCAGTTACTCCCATCATCCGGCCCTGGCGGACTGTTACGACCTGCGCATCTTTTTGCGGTGCAGCCCGGCGGAACAGGCCCGGCGGCTGCAAGCCCGGGAAGGGGAGAGATACCCCCTGTTCGTCCAGCGCTGGATCCCCCTGGAAGAAGGCTATTTTGCCCGGTACAGCATCCCGGAACGGGCTGATTGGGTGCTGACAACAGGGTGATGCGCCCTCTCCCCTGGATTGTGTTTCTCCCTTGAGAATGATACAATAAAATCAATCAACATCTGTGATAAAGGAGTATGGACTTATGCGCGCTTATGAACGACTTTTGCACTATGTGACCGTCCACACGACCTCCGACCCTCATTCCGGCGACCACCCCTCTGCGGCACGGGAGCTGGATCTGGCATATCTTTTGGTGGAGGAGCTGAAAGGCTTAGGCGTGGAGAACGCTTATGCAGACGAGCACGGCTATGTGTATGCCAGCCTGCCTGCTACCCCTGGCTGCGAGGACAAGCCCGCTCTGGGCCTGATCGCCCATATGGATACCGCTCCCGATGCCAGCGGTAAGGGGGTGCGTCCGGTGCTGCACGAGCATTACAACGGCAAGGACGTTACACTGCCGGGCACTGGTGCCGTGATGAAGGTATCCACCTTCCCGTTTTTGGCCAGCATGAAAGGGGAGACCCTGATCACGACCGATGGCACCACGCTGCTGGGTGCAGATGATAAGGCGGGTGTGGCAGAGATCCTGACCGCAGTAGAGACCCTGCTGACGGAAAACCTCCCCCATGGCAAGCTGTGCATCGGCTTTACGCCGGATGAGGAGATCGGGGAGGGCGCACTGCTGTTTGATATCCCCGGTTTTGGCGCCGATTTTGCCTATACCGTGGACGGCGGCGATGTGGGCGGCATCGAATACGAGAACTTCAATGCCGCGGATGCGGCCGTCACCCTCCGGGGTCTGTCGGTCCACCCTGGCAGCGCCAAGGGCAAGATGGTCAATGCCTGCAACCTGGCGATGGAATTCCATGCAGCGCTGCCTGTGATGGCACGGCCGGAGACGACCGACGGCCGCCAGGGGTTCTATCACCTGTGCGATATGCAGGGGGATATCAACACAGCGACCCTGAATTATATCCTGCGGGACCACGATGCAGCCAAGCTGGAAGCCAAAAAGGATAATCTCCGCCAGATCGCTTCCTATCTGAACGGAAAGTATGGCGCTGGCAGTGTTGCGGTGGAGATCCAGGACAGCTACCGCAATATGCTGGAAGCAGTGCGCCCCTATTTCCACCTGGTGGAGACTGCCCGCAAAGCGGTGCAGATGGCCGGACTGGAGCCGGTGGAGGAGCCGGTGCGCGGCGGTACCGACGGCGCTACCCTGAGCTGGAATGGCTTGCCCTGCCCCAACCTGGGCACCGGCGGATTCAATTACCATGGTGTGTTTGAGTGCATCACCGTCGAGCGGATGGACAAGGCTACCCAGGTGCTGCTGAATATCGTAAGCCTGTACGCACAGTAAATACGCTGTCTTTGCAGAGTAAAAAGGGCGCGCTGCGGTCTCCGCAGTGCGCCCTTTTGCTGCCTTAACCCACGTTGATATGGCCTTCCGGCAGGATCTTCCGCTTATTGTCGCCCGGTTTTGAGGTCAGGCTGATGGCCAGCGATACCGGCCCGACACGGCCTGTAAACATGACCAGCATATACAGCACCTTGGCTGCACTATTTAGCTGAGAGGTGACACCCACCGAAAGACCTACTGTGCCAAACGCAGAGCAGGACTCAAAAATGGAGTCGATGACCGATACCACCCCGGCGGTGTTATAGTAGACGAATACAGCCGAGCCCAGTGCGGCCAGCGCACCCAGCGTGATGATGGTCAGGGAGCGGTAGACGGTCTTTTGGTCGATCCGGTGGTTGGCAATGACACAATCGTCCCGGCCCTGGGCTACACTGCGGATGGTCAGAAACAGCACGGCAAAGGTGGTCACCTTTACGCCGCCGCCGGTGGAACCAGGCGCTGCGCCAATAAATTGCAGTACGCTCATCACCAGCTTGGTAATGGGACCGCAGGCCGCCAGATCCACCGTGTTCATGCCTGCAGTACGGGTGGAGACCGATTGGAACAGGCCGGCCATCAATTTGCCGGGCACAGACAAGGGACCCAGTGTGGCAGGGTTGGACCACTCCATCAGAACGATGGCGGCGGCACCCCCCAGCCAGAGCAGGACCGAGAACAACAGCACGACCTTGGCGTGCAGGGACAGACGACGCTTTTTGCGGTATTCGCCCAGTTCCACCCAAACCATGAAGCCGAGACCACCGGCGGCGATCATAAAGATGACCACAGCCTGTACATAGAAGTTGTTTACATAGGGGGTCAGAGAGGCATATTCCCCAAAGCGGCCAAACAAATCGAAACCGGCGTTGCAGAATGCGGATATGGAGGTGAATATGCTGATCCAGATCCCCTCCAGACCAAACTGCGGCACAAAAGCAAACATCAGCAGTACGGCGCCCAGGCTCTCAAACCCAATGGCCAGCCCTACCACGACCTTTAGCACCTGGGTGGCCTGGGAGAAGCTGTCTGCAGAAACGCTCTCTCCCAGCAGGCGCAGCCCCCGGAAGCCCATCCTGCGCCGCATGGCCAGCGCAAAGAAGCTGGTCAGCGTAACCAGCCCCAGACCGCCGATCTGGATCAGCACCAGCAGTACAAACTGTCCAAAAGCGGAAAACTGGGTCCAGGTGTCCCGCACCACCAGTCCGGTGACGCAGGTGGCACTGGTGGCGGTGAACATGGCATCCAGTACACCCAGACGCCCGCTGCGGCTGGAAATCGGCAGGGTCAGCAGCAGCGTGCCAGCTGCGATCACCACCAAAAAACTTACACAGATGATTTGGGTCGCACTGCGTCCCGCCAGCCATCCGCCTTTGCTGCGGGGCTTTTTTTGCGTTCTTTTCGCCATGACGGCTCCTCTCCATCCGCTCAGAGCTGCTTTGCAGCCCGGCGGTCTTTATACCTTTTTCATATTCTCTATGATACACCTTTTTTCCCTGGGGTTCAATCGTATCTTTCGGGAGATGGATGAAATGGCAGCAGCCGCCGCCAATGGTCATAAGAGGTCTGTCAAGGGGTGGAAGCACCAAAAAGCCGAGGGTCTTTTTGGGCAAAGCAGCAATAGCCCCCATCGAACAAACATGATACAATAGGAGCGTTGTGTGTTTGGGACCCGGATGGGAGAAAAGGAGCGAACGATCATGGAACAGATCCACTTGATGCCTGGACAGGACCGGTACGTTTATTTTCAGGACGCCAGCGGAAGCCGCAAACTGCGCTATTCCTACTGCTCGCTGCGGGGACGGATGTTCCACTGCGTCAGCGGCACGTTGGAAGAAGCCCAGCGCCGCTGCGAGGATTGGCTGGTCACCCAAGACCGCTGCTATCGGAACTGAATCATCCGCTGTACACCGGGGCTTTGCTTGAAAAAAACAGCAGACTCTGTTATAATTATTGCGCTGCCGCTGTATACACCCGGCGGCGCAGGGCAGAGTTTTTGCAGCCGGATATCCGGGGCAGAAATGCCGGAAAAGCCCCTTTTTATAAGTCCATATAGCTCAGCTGGATAGAGCGTTCGCCTCCTAAGAATTCGGTCAACCTGATACCTTGGGGGCAGAAGTGATTGCTCTATTCAAAAGCAAAACCGAGAATCACGGTTTTCTCAACAAGTTTTGATGCAACAAGTTTAACACCGTTTCGGTTGCAACGCAGTCGGTCACTTCGGTGTGAAAATCATTCTGCATATTCGTTTCCAAGCGCGTTGGATTTCAAAAAAATCAACGGTAATACATAATATGCCTCAGTAGCTTAGCTGGATAAAGCGCCTCCCTCCTAAGGAGGAGACCGCAGGTTCGAATCCTGTCTGGGGTATCCCTTTATGAAAATGCGAAGGTCATTTTTCCATGTGAAAGACGATCTTCGCATTTTTCATTTTGAACCTATCACCAAAATTAGCCAGCTAATGCCATTAGCAGAATTTTCGGTTTCAGCTAATAAAATCGGGTTTCCAGCTAATGAAGCCCCATAAAGCACCTTTGGGACTCTGTTTCCGGCTCTCTGCTAAAATTGGTAACCGCTTCTCTGTAAATCCATGTAAATACAAGATAAACTGTGTAAATCTATTTTTCACATTCCTACCAGAAACCGTGAAAAACACTTTTCTCCATACATAGCGCGTTCGCTCGCTGTTCTCTCGGAACAGAAAGAGGAACGCGCTTTTTTATTTTCGGGCTGAACTTCCCGAATCCACCAAAGGAGGGTTTACCGATGAAAAAAGTTCTGACCGTCACGATGGACGGTATCCGCTACCATGCTTCCCGCCCGGCAGATTGCCGGCACTGCTTCTTCTGGAAGAACCGAAAGAAGGGCTGCGTTCTCGGCAAAGAGAACTGCTACTATCTGATTGAGCCGCCCAAAGGCCCCAGCAAGTGCGAAGGGTGCCCCTACAAGCGGGCAAAGCCCTGTGTGCTGGTTCCCTGCTACAAAGACCTGATGGCACCGCTGGAGAAACGAGGTGATGCCAAGTGAGCCACAAGCGAAACGAAGCCCTGCGCCATGTTCAGCACTCCATGCACCATGTGATCGCCGCTGGCGAAGGTTCTGACCGTGCCCCGGACAGTTGCAAGCTGTGTCCGTACTATCGACCCGATTTCAAGTTCCGCACCTGCCTGTATGCCCACTGCCCTTATAAGAAGCAGGTCAATGTATTCCGTTCCACACCTGAAAAATGGGATATTCTCTATGCCCGAAAGAAAGCCGACAAGAACCGCAGACCTTGATTACTTCTATGGGCAGTCCAGCGAGCTGTTCTCCTTCTACCGAATTCCCAAGCTGTTGTTTCAGGATAGCTGCTTTCAACCGCTTTCCACAGATGCCAAAACGCTGTACGGCATCCTGCTCGATCGCATGAGCCTGTCAGCACGGAACGGCTGGTTGGA
>UQGD01000018.1 GCA_900540455.1 uncultured Faecalibacterium sp. | reverse complement strand
TAACCACCACTCCGGGAAGAAAACCTGCGACCGAATCGCAGAAGAAAACGGTGTGAGCAAGGACACCGTTATCCGCGCCTCGAAGTATATGAAAGGCGTGGAGATTGCGGAAGAACTGATGCCGGGCTTAAAGCAGAGCATCCTGTCCGGACAGATGAAAGTGTCCAAAGCGGATATGCACCGCCTTGCCAGGGCGGCCTACAATGACCGTGCACAGACCTTGCAGGATATTCTGCACCCGGAGCTGAAGGTGGAACCGAAGCCTGACGCTGACGGTGTGATTCGTGTTCCGGGCAAAGCTCCTGTCATGCCATTCCGAAAGTTTGAATCGATTTACGACAGCGATGCTTACCCGGAAGATCTGCGGTACAGGTATGTAGCATTGGAAGATGTGACCACTCGTTTCCGCATTGCGTTCAACTATCAGTTGGAGCAAATGCCCGATAATGCACAGCGTGATGTGATTCTGGAGATCATTCACAAGCACAAGGACTACCTTGCTTCTCTGGAAGCCGCACTCGCAGATGTTAAAGACCAGACAGCATAACATCAGGCACATGGTATGCTGTTCACAGATGTCCAAAGGAGCGTGCGTTTGAACAAAAAGAAAAAGTCCACAAACACTTCCCCCTATCCCGATGAAGTCATCGACCGTCTGGCACGGGCATTCTACCCGGCCATCCTTGCCTACTGGAACAGCGAGGAAGGCCAAAGAGAATTTGCTGCGTGGCAGGCGGAACAGGCTCATCATATTCCAAGCAAAGAAAAACAGAGCGTTCCCGACGGGGAACGCCCTGTTGTACATATTGCTATTGTCTGTGGCTTTAATCGCAAGTTTTACAAGCAGCGCAATTCTCAACGAATCAAATCGTGAATTGCGATGGCAGGGTGCGTCCTATTCAGGGGCGCACCCTGTTTTTGTTTTGAGCCTTCACCGGCTTTTTGAGCTTCAGCACTCTGCTTCCTGAATCAGGATCGTCAGCTGCTTCTGAACGCTGTCATCTGCTGTGACGGTCAGATGAATTTCGCCCGCAGCTTCTCCTGCACGGATCACCGCCATACAGCAGCCGTCAAAGGTCTCGCTTTCCGGGGTGTCGTAACGCTCCTCGGAGCAGGGATTTGCGCTGCCTACGGCTTCCAGAATACCTGCACCCTCCAACTCCACCTTCAGGGTGTGCTTGGTGTGCAGATCTGCGGTGCCATTTGCATCCACGAATTGGATCATCACAAAGGCGGCATCCTCGCCGTTAGCTTGCAGAGTCTTACGATCTGCTGTAAGGGTCATCTGTGCATCCTGTGCGGTGCGCAGCGTGAACTCGCCGTCACACACACCGCCGGTATAGCCCACAGCCTTCAGCTCGCCGGGAGTGTAGGGCACACTGTAGGTGGCGGTAAAATCCACCATGGCACGGCGGCCCAGAGAAGCTCCGTTCAGGAATAGCTCCACCTCCTCCGAGGCGGAGTACACATCCACCGAAGCCGTCTGTCCCTCAAAACCGGGCCATGTCCAACTGGAAAGGTTATCCTTGAACATCCAAGGCGTTTTGCTGGAGGTCTGACCGTTATGTTCCATTCGCAGCACTGCCAGATAGGGTGCCTTCCGCAGACCGTAAACGATCTCCCGCAGATAGCTGATGGGGCGTCGGTTGCCCAGCAGATCCAGATCTCCAATGTAGGCGGTGCGTTCCGGGTAAATGCTGCTGAAGTTGGCACCACCATCGTAATGGAAGATGCCGCAGCCTGCCTCCCCCAGATAATCGTAGCCAGCCCATGTGAAGTCGCCAATCATGTGAGGATTCTCCTCCACGATACGCCACAGCCGCACGATGTCTGCTGGGTAAGTCTCGGTGCCTAGCACTGCCTTGTGGGGGTGCAGTTCATGCTCCAGCACATGGCGTCCGGTAAGGTAGTTCAGACCGATCACATCGCAGGAATCCTCGCAGCCGGACAGCGCCTCAGTCAGCAGCGGATGGGTGGCAAAGTAATCACCCTTTTCCCCGGACATCAGGCTCATAAAACTGTTCAGCGCATTGCTGCCGCCGCCATCGCCACCGGAAGGACCGGGCTGTGCCGGGAACTTTCGCATCACATCCCCCATGATCTCCCGCAGGCGGTAACCAGCTGCCATAAGGCCGTTGAGGGCGTTGGTGGTGTAACGGGTGGGGTCCAGCTCCCGGAAGGTGTTGCAGAGCCGACGGTTGGTCTCCGCTCCGCTTTCCGAACCCGCCTCGGAGATCTCGTTACCCACACAGTACAAAATGACACTGGGATGGTTGTAATCCTTGGCCACTATCTTTTGAATGGTGGGTTTCCAGTCCTGCTCAAAGTACAGAGCATAGTCGTAGGGATTTTTCCGCACGTTCCATACGTCGCTCAGTTCGTCCATTACCAGCACACCGTACCGGTCGCAGGCATCCAGCAGCGCCCGCCCTGCCGGGTGATGGGAGGAGCGGATGGCGTTGAAGCCCGCTTCCTTTAGTTGACGAATGCGGCGCTCCTCGGCATCGGGCAGGGTAGCTGCACCAAGAATGCCGTTGTCGTGGTGGATACAGGCACCCCGTAGCTTGACGGTCTGCCCGTTGATGCGTACCCCATGGGCTGCATCAATGCTCAGAGTACGGATGCCGAAGCTGGTCTCTTCCCGGTCCAGTTCTTCCTGGCCCTCCAGCACCTGCATGGTGCTGGTGTAGAGGTTGGGATCCTCCGGGCTCCACAGAGCCGGGCTGTCCACGCAATACCGGAAGGAGACGGTTCTGCTTTCGCCGGGTTGGAGTAGGAGGTTTTGACGGTCGGTGAGCACTGCCGTGCCCTCCCAGCAGATGGTCTGCTGCAGGGTCACCCGTTCTGTAACAGTGCTGGCAGACTGCACCTGTGCCGTCACATCCAGCAAGGCAAAGCCCGCGTCCGCCTCCCGGGTGGTGATACGCACGGTATCCTGCGGCAGATAGACCTTGTTGCCCACCAGCAGCCGCACCGGGCGGTAGATGCCGCTGCCGGTATACCAGCGGCTGTTGGGTTCCAGACTGTTATCTGCAATGACCTTCAGCAGGTTGTCGGCACCATATTTCAGGTAGGGACCAGCCTCCACGGTAAACTCCGCATAGCCGTTCACGTTCCGGGTCAGCAGCCAGCCGTTCAGGTAGACCAGCGCCGTCTGGTACACGCCCTCAAATACGAGGGACACCGGCTTGCCTTGCCACGCCTGTGGTGCGGTGAAATGCTTCTGAAAAATGTACTCGCCGCCGGGGTAGAAGCCGGTCTGTGCACCGTTTTTTGTGTCCGGAGTGCGGGCTTCATGGATCATGGCATCGTAGGGCAGATGCACGGTTTTGGTCTGGGTATTTCCCAGAAAGGAATTCATCCGGGAATTGCCATCGCCCTTTTCTACCGTCCAATCTGCGTTGAAATTCTGTCGAATCATGCCTGTGCCTCTTTCTGGTGTTCAGCATCCCACTTCTTATTGGCCTTTTCCACATCAAGGAAAGCCAGCAGCACTGTAATAATGATGCCAATCACAAAGGGGAAGGTGATGTACAGGTTGAAGATCATCCGAATGGCACTTTCGCTCTGGACCGTTGCGGTGCCCACAAAGCCGCCCAGCTTCAACAGCCAACCCACAGCCGCAGTACCGATGCCGCCGCCGACCTTCACGCCCAGAGAGGAGCAGCTGTACATCATACCGTCCATGTGGACGCCGGTGGTGCGTGTGGTGTAGCCGCTGGCCTCAGCAATAAGAGCGTTCAAAGAGCCGCTGAGGGTACCTGCAAAGACGCCCTTGATGAACATGAACAGCAGGAACATGGAGAGATTCTTCTGCATGGCAAAGTAGATCATGGGAATGCCCAGCACGCTGCTGATGGCGTAGCCCCAGAAGTTAACCTTCTGCATACTGCCGGTCTTTTTGATGAGGACAGGCGCAAAGGCCAGTGCGATGATAACAGGGAACATCTTCATCATGGAGAACTGCCCCAGCAGACTGCCATCGCCCCAGTAATAGGTGGCGCAGAACACACCGGCACCGGTGGTCAGGTTGCTCATGATATAGTACACGATGTAGATGGCGAGGATCATCAGGTAATACTTGTTGTGGACGAGGATCTTAGCGGTCTCGGCAAAGCCATGCTTTTTCTCATCGGCAACTGCTTTGCCTTCCTCTGCGGCTTTGCTGGTGTTGCCGCTCAGTTCTTCCTCCGGCAGCTCTTTAACTGCAAGGCAGCTGATGGTGTTGACCACCAGACCAACGATCGCGAAAATCAGAGCCGTGGTACGCCAGCCTGCGGCACCGCTGCCGAACTTCTCCACCATGCCGGTAACGGCAAAGCCCATAAAGATGTTGGTGACGACCGCAAACATAAAACGGAAGGATCCCAGCTGCACACGCTCATTGTTGTTCTTGGTGATCAGTGCCACCAGAGAGGAATATGCAATGCCGTTGGCAGTATAGAACACTGCGTTCAGTGCCGTGTACACGATGAAGAAGTAGATATACTGCATGGTAGTGCTGCCAGCCGGGATGGCAAACAGCAAAAACAGGCAGAGGGAAACACCTACCTGACCAAACAGCATCCACGGACGTGCCTTGCCCAACTTGGAGTGGGTGCGGTCGATCAGGGTACCAAAGATCACATCGCTGATGCCGTCCAGAATCTTGGAAGCCAGCATCAAAGAGCCAATGATGGCGCTGTCCAGACCCAGTGTTCCGGTCAGATAAAGCAGTACAAAGCTGGAAACCAGACCATAGGAGCAGTTAGAGGCCAGATCGCCGGAACCGTAGGCCAGCTTCTGATACCATTTCAGATATTTTTTCTCTGTCGTTGCAGTAGCAGACATGGGGATTCTCCTTTCAAGATGTGCTGTATCATTCACGGCGACAGAATGCGTCTGTCTCTTTACATTTTTTCAAAAGCACTCTATAATAAAGCCATCGGCCGCACAGCTTTTACAGAATGTTTTTGTATTATGCCTATATTTTAGCAATTCCGTTCACATTCCACAATGACAGCATCGTGCGCCGCATCCATCAGATTGTATCATATTCGCACATTGCGGAAAAGGAGACTCTTTCATGAAACCGGATTCCACCAGCTATGAGAATATTTTGGAGGTTGAAAACTGGGGCAGTCAGCTCTCTACCTTCTACAAGATCATGTCCCCGGTGCAGATCACGCTGGAGTCCTGTACCGGTCTGGGAGAAGCCGACCAATACAGCATTCAGATGTTCTCACCGAATGGCTGCTGGCTGCATGAAAACTCTATGGATGCTTTATTCCGTGCCCTCAGCTCCCGTCCGCTGCACCGCCACGATTATTTTGAACTGATGCTGGTGTTGGAAGGGGAGGTCGTCCAACAGATCGAGGAAAAAGAATACCCCTACCGTGCCGGGACCTGCTGTCTGGTGAACCGCAGCATCCTCCATAACGAACGCTTCATCGGCCCCGCCAAGCTCTGTTTTCTTGGTCTGTCCGTAGATTTTGTCCGCAGCCTGACGGAATCTGCATCCCTGCAATTATTTGAAGCCGAGCGCCATCTGCCGGAAAATCCCATTTTGCAGTTCATGCTGGCAAATCTGGGACAAGACCTCCGAAAGGAATATCAGGACCTTTTCCCCACACCGGAAAACACCGATAGTGTTCAAACCCTGGCAACGCTCATCGCCCGCATGACCCACATCCTGCACGAACCCAGTGCCGCCGCCACCTATTATTTGAAGGGCGCACTTTGCGAACTGTTCGATTTTCTGTCGTCCGGGTTCTATGTCACCCCGGTGCACCTGAGCAGCAGCCCCGAAAGCCTGCTCTTTCTGCGTATCAGCCGTTTGCTGGAAGATACAGATGGTCGGTTGCCTCGCAGCGAACTGGCACGGCTTTTGAATTACAACGGTAGCTACCTCAATTCCATCGTCCAGCGCCGCACCGGTCTGTGTCTTTTCGATTACGGCATGACCTTCTGTTTCCAGAAGGCTGAACGGCTGCTGCGAGAAACGACCCTTTCCGTCAGCGAGATCGCCCTGCAGCTCAAATTCACCAACCGCACCCACTTCTACGAACTGTTCCGGCAAAAGTACGGCATGACCCCGCAACAATGGCGTAAGATGCAGAAAAGCGCAGAGCACTCTGAATAAGATGCTCTGCGCTTTTCTCTTAATCTTCTAGCCCATGGCTCCCGGTTACGTTTTTCAAGTATTCTTCTAGATTGCCGTTCAGAATCAAATCCGCATAGCCCAGTGGGTCATTGTAAATAAGGTAATCCAACTCCGACCTCTGTACCATGGTCACATTCAACGTATCCTCGGCCCCGGTGCAGTCGATGGAACTTTTTCTCCCATCCCGGAGCAGCAGTTCCACGCAGCCGGTGTCCATGTTGAATTTGCAGACTCTTTCATCGTACTTCATAATCATACCCTCCAAATCTTGTTATTGGCTTACGGTCTATGACAAGGTATCGGAGTTTTGCGCCGTCCACGGGAGCCTTCATTCTCAAACCCGAAGAAAACGAAAAATCCGAACCCTTCTCCAATCGGAAATAGGTTCGGATTTTTCTTGTTTGGTGGGCGCGGGTGGATTCGAACCACCGAAGCTGAAAGCAGCAGATTTACAGTCTGTCCCCATTGGCCACTCGGGAACACGCCCATGTTCTGTTGTGCAGTCATCGCTGACCGCCTGTATATATTACCATCAAAGATGGAGTTTGTCAACTCTTTTTTTGATTTTCTTTTCCGGGCGGGGTTGACAGGGCGCGCACCCTTTTGCTAAAATAGCATCCGTGGATAAAGGGGAGTAAAGGGTGCGCCGCTGCGGGCGGTGCGCTGCATGGCGGCGTCATCCCGGCAAAAAGCCCGACGCCATGCCCTCGCTTGAGACTTTTATCACGGCCGTTGGCGCTGTGGTAGAAGTCTTTTTTTGTGAGAGGAAACAGGGCTTTCTCTCCGCCTATTATTTGAAATGGAACGTCAGGAGGTAGTCAAAACACTATGAATTTTCTCGAGACCTTCGCCAGCTTGTTCTCCAACTTTGGGAACCTGACCTGGCAGATGGTGGTCATGTGGGCGGTCGGCGCATTGCTGATCTACCTGGCCATCGTTAAAAAGATGGAGCCCAGCCTGCTGCTGCCCATGGGCTTTGGTGCGATCCTGGTCAACCTGCCTATGTCGGGCGCTATCACCCAGGGCGAGACAGAAGGCCCCATCACGGCGCTGTTTGAGGCGGGCATGGCAAACGAGCTGTTCCCGCTGCTGCTGTTCATCGGCATCGGCGCGATGATCGACTTTGGCCCCCTGCTGGAAAAACCTTGGCTGATGCTGTTCGGCGCTGCGGCACAGTTCGGCATCTTCTTCACCTTCTTCCTGGCAGGCTTCATTTTTGATCTGAAGGATGCAGCCTCCATCGCCATCATCGGCGCAGCGGACGGCCCCACCGCTATTTTTGTGGCCAACACCCTGGGTTCCAAGTATCTGGGTGCGATCATGGTGGCGGCATACAGCTACATGGCGCTGGTGCCCATCGTTCAGCCCCCGGTCATCCGGATGGTCACCACCAAAAAAGAGCGCATGATCCGTATGCCTTACCAGAAGAGCAGCGTCACCCAGACCACCAAGATCCTGTTCCCCATCGTGGTCACTGTGATCGCTGGTCTGGTGGCACCGGCCAGCGTGGCGCTGGTAGGCTTTTTGATGTTCGGCAACCTGCTGCGGGAGTGCGGCGTGCTGAACTCTCTGAGCGAGACGGCGCAGAACGTGCTGGCAAACCTGATCACCATCGTGCTGGGCCTGACTGTGGCCGGGCAGATGACGGCAGACAAGTTCGTCCGGCCGGACACCCTGCTGATCCTGGCGCTGGGCCTGGTGGCGTTCGTGTTCGATACGGTGGGCGGCGTGCTGTTTGCAAAGCTGCTGAACCTGTTCCTGCCGGCAGAAAAGAAGCTGAACCCCATGATCGGTGCAGCGGGCATCTCTGCTTTCCCCATGAGCGGCCGTGTGGTCAACAAGATGGGCCTGGAAGAGGACAACCAGAACTTCCTGCTCATGTATTCGATCAGCGTCAATGTTTCCGGCCAGATCGCCTCGGTCATTGCCGGCGGCTTGATCCTGACCCTGATGGGCGCTTGATAGGAGGGATATTGCAATGCTGAATCTTTCGTCTTGGGCCACCACCCTCCCCATTATGGCCATTGGCATGGTGGGCATCTTCCTGGTCATTGGCATGATCATCCTGGCTGTGATGCTGCTGGGAAAGATCACTGGCAAAAAGGACTGAGCCTTTTAATGGGGCGCATCCTGCGTCCGAAATAAAAAAGAACAGCGGGCCGGTGCAGTTTTGAAGGACTGCACCTGCCCGCTGTGTTTTATGTTTTGCTGGGGGAAAACCGCCGGACTGCTTTTCAGACAGACGACATCAGACTTCGGGCGCCGCCTTGACCCCGGACAGGAATGTCTGGATCTTCTGGATCTGATTTTCCGCAACGGCGCGGCCGGTGTCGTAGACACGGCGCAGCTGGACGGGGTCCCGCTCCATTGCGCCGATCTCCAGCGGGATCGGGGGTCGGATCACATAATCCTGCCCGGCCTGTTCCAGCATGGACAGGTAAGAAAGGGTCTCGTTGTACCGTTCGTGCCGGTCGGCCACGGCATCCAGAAAAGCAGGATAGCGGAAATACCGTGCCCGGATGGCGGGCAGGAACTTGTTCTTCTTTTTTACATAGCCCTTAGGCTGGGTCAGCACCACCAGGTTGCGCCGGTAGCCGATGGACTCAAAAAAGCGCACAGGGATCGAGTCCGCAACGCCGCCGTCCAGCAGGGCATAGTGTCCGATGCGCACAGGCTTGGCAGCCAGCGGCATAGAGGCGGAAGCCTCCATCCAGCGCACATCTTCGGCGTCGCCGGTGCGGCATTTGTGATAAATGGGGTCGCCGGTGCGCAGGTCGGTGCACACTACAAAAAAGTCCATGGGATTTTGCTGGAATGTTTTCTGGTCAAAGGGGTCCAATTTTTCCGGGATGTCATGGTAGCAGAACTGCTCGCTGTACAGATTGCCGGTGTGGACCCAGTTGCGAAAGCTGGCATACCGCTTGTCAGCGCAATAGGCGGTGTTATAGCGGATCGTGCGGCCTGCCTGCTGGGATTTGTAATTGCAGCCAAACACCGCCCCAGCCGACACGCCAATGGCACCGTCTACTGTGATGCCGTGCTCCATCAGTACGTCCAGCACGCCTGCGGTAAACATCCCCCGCATGGCGCCGCCTTCCAAAATCAAGCCTGTCTTCATACTGATCTCCTTCTTGTCCTCCAAAAGCCCGATAGCTGCCCTGCTCCAAAGCAGGCGCTGTGCCAAGGGTGCTTGCCTCCAAGTATACACGAAAATATGGAAAGTACAAGAGAAAACCGCCGGAAAGTCCGTCTCTGCGAAAAAAAATGGGAGGTGCCTTCTTTCTAACAAGAAAAAAAGACGGAGCGCCACACGGTGCCTGCAAAAAAACACGGCTGTTTCTTTCTGCGGGGGCTATACTTGGCTCTTTTTGTGTTGGCAGGCTGAAAATGTGTGCAGAATCCATCCAAAATTCAGCACAAAAAGACATTGCAAAACCGGGGGCGAATCCGTTATACTTGTCGAAATATAGATCGCACCCAAAAAACACAGGTTTGGAGGAATAGAGAGTCCATGAAACTGCTGGAAGAGCGTATCCGTAAAGACGGGATCGTCCGCGAGGGCAATGTGCTGAAGGTGGACAGCTTTATCAATCATCAGATGGATATCCCCCTGTTCCGGGAGATGGCACGGGAGTGGAAGCGGCTGTTTGCCGGCAAACCCATCAACAAGGTGCTGACCATCGAGGCCAGCGGCATCGGCATTGCGGCTGTTGTGGCCAGCGAACTGGATGTTCCGGTGGTGTTTGCAAAAAAATCCATGAGCATCAACCTGGACTACAATAACTACGAGACCAAGATCGAGTCCTTCACCCATAAAAAGGTGTACAACGTCATCGTGTCCAAAAAGTTCCTCACGCCGGAGGATCATGTCCTGATCATAGACGACTTTTTGGCCAACGGCTGTGCCCTGATGGGTCTGCTGGAGCTGGCTTCGGAGGCAGGCGCTACGGTGGAGGGCATCGGCATCGCCATTGAAAAGGGCTTCCAGCAGGGCGGTGAGCTGATCCGCAGCAAGGGCATCCAGCTGGAGAGTCTGGCCATCGTGGACGGCATGGACAGCGCAACGGGCGAGATCACCTTCCGTCCGCAGCCGCACCAGAGCTGAGAAAAGTTTTTGGCGCAGGGCGCAGCAGAAGAGTTCGCTTCCAGGTGCGTTTGGGAAAACCGCGCACCTGGTTTTTTGTTTTTACCGGGCAGAGACTGTCGCCGCCCATAGACAGAAGCTGTGTTTGCGGGTATACTTATAAGGTAGAAATACGGCTTCGCCGCAGACCTGCTGCGGCAGAAAGGAATAAACATGGAAAATTTTGCTGTTCTCTTGGAGAAGTACGCGGATTTTGTGGTCCGGGTGGGCGTCAATGTCCAGCCGGGTCAGACCCTGATCATCAACTGCCCGCTGGAGGCAGCGCCTCTGGCACGGCTGTGCGTCCGCAGCGCCTACGCTGCCGGCGCAAAGGACGTGCAGGTCAACTGGAGCGACCACGCCGTTTCCCGCGCCCGGATGGAGCTGGGCACGGAGGAAGCCCTGACCGACTTCCAGCCCTGGCAGCTGCGCCGCTACCTGGACTATGCCGAGAGCGAGGGCGGCATTTGTGTGCTGCACCTGCTGGCAGATGACCCGGAGGTCTACGCCGGGCTGGATGCAGGCAAGGTCAGCCGTGTGGGTGCGGCCAGCCGCCGCTACATGGCCCCCTGGCGGGAGTACACCATGAACGACCGGGTGCAGTGGTCCATTGCAGCCATGCCCTCTCCGGCTTGGGCCAAAAAGATCTTCCCCGACCTGCCAGAGGACGAGGCCATCGAGAAGCTGTGGAAGCTGATCTTTGATGTGTGTCGTGTCACCGGCGGCGAGCCGGTCACTGCCTGGCAGGCACATCTGGACCGCTTGGAGGAGATCAGCCGTAAGATGAACGAGTTTGATCTGGTCAGCGTCCACTTCACCAGCTCCAACGGCACCGACCTCACGGTGGGTCTGGCCGAAGGCGCCGTATGGGAGAGCGCTGGCAGCAAGAACGAGAAGGGGACCATCTTCCTGCCCAACATCCCCACCGAGGAAGTGTTCACCGCACCCCATAAAGATAAGGTGGACGGCATCGTTTACGGCACCAAGCCGTATGTGTTCAATGGCCAGCTGATCGAGGGTTTCCACGTCACCTTCAAGGATGGCAAGGTCATCGAGCACGGCGCAGAGAAGAACGCCGAGCTGCTGGGCCAGCTGCTGGACACCGACGAGGGCGCACGCCACATCGGCGAGGTGGCTCTGGTGCCTGCCTCCAGCCCCATCAACCGCTCCGGCGCACTGTTCTATAACACGCTGTTTGACGAGAATGCTGCCTGCCACATTGCGTTTGGCGCCAGCTATCCCGGCACCACCGTGGGCGGCACCCAGCTGACCAAGGAAGAGCTGCTGGCCCGCGGCATGAACCAGTCTGCCCTCCATGAGGATGTGATGGTGGGCGCAGAGGATACCCAGATCACCGGTCTGTGCCGGGATGGACGCACCGTCCAGCTGTTCAAGGACGGCGTTTGGGTTCTGTAAAAACACCTTTGGATCGGAAGCACAGGCGTACGCACAGTACGCCTGTGCTTTTTTGCGGCGGTGCGCTCTTTTGCCGGACAGAGGGGGAGGACGCTGCAAAAAGCCGGAGAAAAGCGGCTGACCACCATCTCTTTTGCGGAAAAGCTTGCATATTTCGCGCAGTTGTGGTATATTCTATTTGTACGTGATAGTTTCATTGGAAAGTGGGCCGCAAGGTCCGCTTTTCTTGTTTGTTTGGAGGTTTTTATCTATGGCGAAACCGTCTGGCGGCAATACCGCCCAGAGAGTGGAGGCGCTGGTCCGCCCGGTCGTGGAGGGCATGGGCCTGCGTCTGTGGGACGTGGTGTTTGAAAAGGAAGGGCCGGACTGGTTTCTCCGGGTGCTGATCGACCGGGATGGCATGATGGATACGGATACCTGCGCTGAGGTGTCCCACGCCCTGGACCCCATCCTGGATGAGGCTGACCCCATCAGCCAGAGCTACTATCTGGAAGTGGGCAGCCCGGGGCTGGGCCGCAAGCTCACCCGGCCGGAGCACTATGCACAGCTGGTGGGGCAAAAGATCAGCGTTAAACTGATCCGCCCCAATGCCGATGGAGTGCGGGAGTTTGCGGGCATCCTGCAAAGCCGGGAAGGGAACCTGGTCACCCTGGACACACCGGCTGGGCCGGTCCAGTTCGAGGCTTCTGCCGCCAGCGTGGTGCGCCTGTGTGATGATGAAGACCTGTTTGATTGATCTCCCACATACAAGTATAGACAAGACCTATAAATCAGGAGGAAACCGAAATGGCAGCCAATACCGAATTTTTTGAGGCGCTTTCGTTGCTGGAGCACGAGCGCGGCATCACCGCTGAGTACCTGATCGATAAGATCCAGGCCGCAATCGTCATTGCAGTGAAGAAGAACTACGAGGTGGAGGACGACAATGTTCTGGTGGAGATCGATCCCACCAGCGGCAAGTTCAACGTCTCCCTGGTGCAGGATATCGTCCCGGACGACGAGTGGGTGGATGAGCACACCCAGGTGCCGGAGAGCGAGGCCCAGAACATCCGCAAGACCTACCAGGCTGGTATGCGTATGGTGACCCCCCTCAAGACCAGAGATTTTGGCCGCATTGCTGCCCAGACCGCAAAGCATGTGATCCGCCAGGGCATCCGCGAGGCCGAGCGCAGCCAGCAGCTCAGCGAGATCCAGTCCAAGGCACATGATATCGTCCAGGCCACCGTTACCCGTGTGGACCCGGAGCGCGGCATCGTGGCTGTGGACCTGGGCAAGGGCGGCGAGGCCATCCTGCCCCGGAACGAGCAGGTGCCCGGCGAGGTGTACACCGAGGGCCAGCTGCTGCAGGTCTACATCGTGGACGTGGTCAGCGGCGAGCGGGGCGCCCGTGTCATGATCAGCCGCACCCACCCGGGCCTGGTCAAGCGCCTGTTTGAGCTGGAAGTGCCGGAGATCTTTGACGGCACGGTGGAAGTCAAGGCCATCAGCCGCGAAGCCGGCGCCCGTACCAAGATGGCCGTTTGGTCCAAGGACCCCAACGTCAACCCTGTTTCTGCCTGCATCGGCCCCCACGGCGACCGTGTGGCTGCTGTGGTGGAAAAGCTGGGCGGCGAGAAGATCGATATCGTCAAGTGGAGCGAGGATGTGGCAGAGTTCATCTCCGCAGCCCTCAGCCCGGCCAAGGTGGTCAAGGTGGAGCTGCTGCCTGGCGAGACCCGCTCCTGCCGTGTCACTGTGCCGGATCAGCAGCTGAGCCTGGCCATTGGCAATAAGGGTCAGAACGCCCGCCTGTGCGCCCGCCTGACCGGTTACAACATCGACATCCGTCCCGAGAGCGGCTACTACGGTGAGGAAGAGCCCGCCGCACAGCCTGCCGCTGAGCAGTAAATCCGCCCAGAGGACCATCGCTGAAGGAGGGAAACCGGATGGCACAAAAGAAGATCCCGGCCCGGCAGTGCATTGGATGCATGACCAGCCGCCCCAAAAAGGAGCTGGTGCGGGTGGTGCGTGCCCCTACGGGGGAGATCAGCATCGACCTGGTGGGCAAAAAGCCCGGCCGCGGGGCATACCTCTGCCCAAGCCCGGACTGCCTGACAAAGGCAAAAAAGAAAAAGGCGCTGGAGCGCTGCTTTGAGCAGCCGGTGCCCGCCGAAGTATACGATGCGCTGGCAGCAGAGCTGGCCAGCGCAGGAGAGGGGGCCCAGCATGGCTAAACAGCAGCCGCAGAAACCCGCATTGTCCCCGGAGCGGGCATTGTACCAGGCGGTCAGCCTGTGCCGCAAGGCCGGTGCATTGACCATGGGCTTTGATGCCGTAGAGGAGGCCGTTGTCAAGGGCAAGGCCTGGATCGTGATGACGGCGTCCGATATCAGCCCCAAGACCGAACAGCGGCTGCGTTATGCCGTGGAAGAACTGGTGGACGTGTTCCAGATGCCGCTGACACAGCAGCAGCTGGCGGATATCACCCACCGGGCCGTGGCGGTGTACGCCGTGACCGACCGCAACCTCGCAAAGCTCTGCTTTGACCGCCTGGCGGCCTGCGGAGCAACGGAACAAGAGGAGGATATGAGCGAATGACCGTAAAATATAGAGTGAGTGATTTTGCAAAGGACCTGAAGATGCCCACCAAGAAGGTGCTGGATGAGCTGGCTGCCATGGGCGCCCAGGGCAAGAAGAGCAGCTCCAACCTGGAAGAGAACGAGCTGAATTACCTGATGGAGAAGTTCAGCCGGGACAATGCAGAGCTGAGCCTGGACGATTACCTGTCCAGCGGCAAGGCCCCCAAGGCTGAGCAGAAGCCTGCCGCCAAGAAGCAGGCTGCACCCCAGGCCAAGGCAGATAAGCCTGCTGAGGATAAAAATCAGCCCAAGCGCCAGGATAAAAAGGCCGAGCCCCATAAGAAGCGGGAGGAAAAGACCGTTTCGCTCAGCGAGCTGGCACGCCAGACCGGCGCAAAGGCTTCTGCAGAGCCGGCTCAGTCTGTGTCGGTGCGCCGGGATCAGGTCACCGTGGACACCCGTACGGTGGACATGAACGTGGATCGCTTTGATGCCCGTTACGACGACCTGGCTTCTACCAAAAACACCGAGAACCGCCGCAAGCCGACCCCCCAGGGCAACAAGCAGAAGTTCACCCAGCGCGGTCAGCGTCAGCGTCAGCAGTTCCAGAAGGGCAAGCGGGAGACCGAGTTCGAGCGTCTGCAGCGCATCCAGCTGGAGAAGGCCCGCAATGCGCAGCTGAAGGTCCTGATCCCGGACGAGATCACCGTGGGCGAGCTGGCTGCCCGTCTGAAGCAGCAGGCTGGCAAGGTCATCGCAAAGTTTATGCAGATGGGCGAGATACACGCCATCAACGATGTGATCGATTTTGACACCGCTGCTCTGCTGGCCGAGGAGTTCAACGCCAAGGTCGAGCACGAGGTCCATGTCACCATCGAGGAGCGTCTGTTTGCGCAGGAGGAGGATGCCCAGGAGGATCTGGTGGAGCGTCCCCCGGTAGTCTGTGTCATGGGTCACGTTGACCACGGCAAGACCAGTATCCTGGACGCCATCCGTAAGACCAACGTCACCGCTGGCGAGGCTGGCGGCATCACCCAGGCCATCGGTGCATACCAGGTCAAGATCAACGACAGCAAGATCACCTTCCTGGATACCCCGGGCCATGAGGCATTCACCTCCATGCGTGCCCGCGGCGCCAACATGACCGATATCGCCATTCTGGTGGTGGCATCGGACGACGGCATCATGCCCCAGACCATTGAGTCCATCAACCACGCCAAGGCAGCCGAGGTCAAGGTGATCGTGGCCATCAATAAGATGGATAAGCCCACCGCCAACCCCGAGCGCGTCAAGGAGGGCCTGACCAAGTACGGCCTGATCCCCGAGGACTGGGGCGGAGATGTGGCCTGCATCCCGGTGTCTGCACTGACCGGTATGGGCATCAACGACCTGCTGGAGCGTGTGGCTCTGGAGGCCGAGGTCATGGAGCTGAAGGCTAACCCCAACCGCCGTGCCAAGGGCGCTGTGGTGGAGGCTCGTCTGGACAAGGGCCAGGGCCCCATTGCTACCATCCTGGTGCAGAACGGCACCCTGCGCATCGGCGACGTGATCATTGCCGGCACCGCCGTGGGCCGTGTGCGTACCATGCGCAGCGACAAGGGCGTGCTGATCAACGAGGCCGGCCCCTCCACCCCTGTGGAGATCACCGGTCTGACCGCTGTGCCGGAAGCCGGCGACCTGTTTGAGGCTGTGGCGGATGAGCGCCTGGCCCGTGAGCTGGCCGAGCAGCGCACCGCTGCCGCAAAGGAGAAGCAGTTCTCCGCCTTCCAGAAGGTCACCCTGGATAACCTGTTCACCCAGATGGCACAGAACGATATGAAGGAACTGGCCATCGTGGTCAAGGCCGACGTGCAGGGTTCTGCCGAGGCTGTGAAGCAGAGCCTGGAGAAGATCTCCAACGAAGAGGTGCGGGTGCGGGTCATCCATGCCGGTGTCGGCGCCATCAGCAAGTCGGACGTGGACCTGGCCGATGCTTCTAACGCCATCATCATCGGTTTCAATGTCCGTCCGGACAATGTGGCCAAGGAAGAGGCTGCTGCTACCAAGGTGGAAATGCGGATGTACCGCGTTATTTACGATGCCATCAACGATGTGACCGACGCTATGAAGGGCATGCTGGCACCCAAGTACCGCGAGGTGGCTCTGGGCGAGCTGCAGGTCCGTCAGGTGTACAAGATCAGCAACGTGGGCACCGTTGCAGGCTGCCGCGTGACCGACGGCAAGATCACCCGTGACAGCAAGGTGCGTGTGGTGCGTGACGGCATCGTGCTGGCTGAGGACGAGATCGCCTCGCTGAAGCGCTTCAAGGATGACGCCAAAGAGGTGGCCGAGGGCTACGAGTGCGGCGTTACCCTGGCAAAGTTTGCCGACGTCAAGGAGGGCGACGTGTACGAGGCCTTCAAGATGGAGGAATACCGCGACTGATCGCCCCCTTAAATACCGATAGGAGGATAAAATCTATATGTCGCAGAAGAATATGGGCCGTTTGGCCCAGGATATGAAGCGGGAGATCATCGCGATCATTTCCCGCCTCAAGGACCCCCGGCTGGAGGGCGGTCTGCTGACCGTTACCCGTCTGGACGTAACCCCGGACCTGGACCAGGCACGGGTCTACGTCAGCGTGATGGGCCGTCCGGACGGCCCGGCGCCCGCCATTGAAGCACTGAACCGGGCAGCGGGTCATGTGCGTACCGAGGTGAGCAAAAAGATGCATATCCGCAAGGCACCCCGCTTTGTCTTTGTAGAGGACGACGGCGCTGCCTATGCAGCCCACATCAATGAGCTGCTGCGGGAGCTGAACGTAAGCGCAGACTCGGAAGAGGAGTCTGCACCGGAAAATTAAGCTGAGCCAATCTTCGTGACCCCTGGTTAGGTCCGCACGCCGGTGCGCCGGCCCGGCCTGCCAGGGGCCATATTTTAGGCTTCGACGCCTTTTCCCGGCAAAACAGCGGGGAAAAAGCGGCGCTGCCTTTGCGGAAAGGACGGATCATGGGATGACCGAACCATTGACTGTGCAACAAGCGGCCCAGCGTTTATTGGCTGCGGATGAAATTTTGATCCTCTGCCACAAAAACCCGGATGGAGATACCGTGGGCAGTGCCAGTGCGCTGTACCATAGCCTGCTCCAGCTGGGCAAACGGACGGCAGTGCTCTGCTCGGACGAGCTGCCCGCCCGGTATCGCTATACGGCGGCCAAGATCTTCCAGGGGGAGTTTGAGCCGCAGCTGGTGGTGGCTGTGGATGTGGCCAGCGTGCAGCTGTTTGGAGAAAAGCGGGATATGCCCCGTTACAGCCGCCATGTGAACCTGTGCATCGACCACCATGCCGGCAATGGCGGCTATGCGGATTTTACCCTGCTGGACCCCCATGCGGCGGCCACAGCAGAGCTGCTGTACCAGGTGCTGCAGGAGATGGGGGTGACCATCACGCCTCAGATCGCCGATTGTCTGTATACCGGCATTGCTACCGACACGGGCTGTTTCCAGTTTGCATCCACCACAGCCAGGACCCACCAGGTAGCCGCAGAGCTGATCGAGGCCGGTGCCCAGGTGGAGGAGCTGAACACCCGGCTCTTTGCCTCCAACGCCCGGGAGCGGATGGCAGCGGAGCGCATCGCCCGGGATCATCTGGAGTACCATCTGGATGGCCGCTGTGCGTTGATCTACCTGACGCGGGACGAGATCCAGGCCAGTGGGGTAGATCCTGCGGACCTGGAGGACCTGACCAGCCTGCCCATCAGCATCGAAGGGGTGCAGGTGGGCGTGACCCTGCGTCAGCAGCCCTCGGGCAGTTACCGCATCAGTGTGCGTACCGCCAAAGGGGTGGATGCCTGCGCCATTGCCCGTCGGCTGGGCGGCGGCGGCCATACCCGTGCAGCAGGCTGCGAGCTGCTGGGCACACTGGAAAATACCAAGCGGGCGATCCTGGCAGAGGTGGAGACCGAGCTGGGCGCACCCAAATCCCAGGAGGAACACTGAATGCAGGGCATTATGATCGTGGATAAGCCGGCGGGCTGGACCAGTTTTGATGTGATCGCAAAGCTGCGGGGGGTGCTGGGCACCCGCAAATTGGGGCACAGCGGCACGCTGGACCCGATGGCAACAGGCGTGCTGCCGGTGTTTTTTGGCGGGGCCAGCAAGGCAGTGGATCTGCAGCTGGATCACACCAAGACATACCAGGCTGTGCTGCGGCTGGGCAGCCGCACCGATACCGGGGACATCACCGGCACAGTGCTGGAAAGCCGCCCTGTCACCGCAGGGGAGCAGCAGCTGCTGGAGGTCCTGCCCCGGTTCATCGGCCCGCAGATGCAGGTGCCGCCCATGTACTCGGCGGTCAAGATCGACGGACAGCCGCTTTATAAGCTGGCTCGTCAGGGGGTGGAGGTGGAGCGTAAGCCCCGCCCCATCGAGATCTTTTCCATTGCGTACGGCGGCAGTCCCGCACAGGATGAATACCAACTGACGGTGCGCTGCTCCAAGGGCACCTACATCCGCACACTGCTGGAGCAGATCGCAGAGGCGATGGGCCAGCTGGGCACGATGAGCGCACTGCGCCGCACTTCGGCCGGGCTGTATACCGAGGCCGATGCCCATACCCTGGAGCAGATCCTGGCGGCCAAAGCAGAAGGCCCCCAGGCATTGCAGGCACTGGCCCTGCCGGTGGAGAGCGCTTTTGAGCCGCTGCCTTTGCTGGTGGTGGAGCCTTGGGTAGAACAGCATCTGTACAACGGCTGCCCTACCAGCCATTACCCGGCGGCGGACGGCCGCTACCGGGTGCGCAGCACAGACGGCGGATTTCTGGGCCTGGCCCAGATCAATGGCGGTGTGCTGAAAGTGGAAAAATTGTTTGTGGAAAGAAGCTGAAAAACGCATCTTTCCCCGCCAAAGGAAACGAGGACTATGCAGATCTATTCTCAGCTGACCCCCCTTGCCCTGAACGGAGCCGCCGGTTCAGCGGTGGCTATGGGGTATTTTGACGGCATCCACCGGGGACACCGGGCTGTCATCCAGGGGGCGGTGCAGTGGGCGCAGGCCCATGGTGCCTGCCCGGCGCTGTTTACCTTTAAGCTGCCATCCGGCAGCCGGATGAAGGGCAAGCGCCTGCTTTCTACCCAGGACAAGCACGCACTGGTGCAGAGCCTGGGGGTGCAGCACTATCTTTGCCCGGAATTTGCCGCGATCCAGTCGCTGCCGCCGGAAAAATTCGTACAGGGCATCGTAGAGGACTGCCAGGCCCGGGCGCTGTTCTGTGGTGAGAACTTTACCTTTGGGGCCAAAGCAGCTGGAGACCCGGAGCTGCTGCAGGCGCTGTGCCGGCCTTTGGGGGTAGAGGTGGTGGTGGTGCCTATGGCACAGTATGAGGATAAGCCCATCTCCTCCACCCGCATCCGCACTGCGCTGGAGGGCGGAGATATCCCGGCCGCCAATGCGATGCTGGGGATGCCCTATGCCATCCGCTTTCCGGTGGGGCACGGGGCAGGCTTGGGCCACACCCTGGGGGTGCCCACCATCAACCAGATCTACCCGGAGGGCTTCCAGCTGCCGCGGTACGGCATTTACATCACCCGCACGCTTGTGAACGGGGTGTGGTATCCTTCGGCTACGGGTCTGGGGACGCGGCCTACCGTGAACAGCGACGAAACAAAGGTGACCTGCGAGACCTTTATTCCTGGTTTCAGCGGGGACCTCTACGGTACAGAGCCGGTCGTGGAGTTCCATGCATATCTGTGCCCCAGCAAAAAGTTTGATACATTGGAAGAGCTTCGGGCCTGCATCAACGATGCAGCTGCCCGTGCCCAGGCATATTTTCAGAACTGAACTGCACAGCCCCCGCTGCGTCCCAGGATGCGGCGGGGGCTGTGTGTTATGCTGCAAAAGGGGAAGTTTATACAGGTCATTGAAAAATTTTCAGGGGCTGTTATAATGAAAACCAGAAAAGTATGCGCAGCAGACCGATCTTTTATGGGTGCTGCGCTTGCCCCATAGCAAAACGAGGTGTTATTATGCAGGATGTGCCCAAATTTACCCGCCGCAGCTTTTTGAAAGCCGGTGCCGCAGCTGCCACCCTGGCCGCTGCGGGGCTGCCCGCTGCCGCTGCTGCTCCGGAGCAGGAGAACGGCCTGTTTTCACGGGTCACCCCCCAGGTCCAGACCCAGTATGGCCCGGTCCTGGGCCAGCAGGAGCAGGACTGCCTTGCATTTTACAGCATCCCTTATGGCGAAGCGCCGGGCGGCGAGGGCCGCTGGCAGGCTCCGCTGGACCCGGTGCCCTGGGCGGCAGTGCGGGACTGCACCTGCCCCGGGCCGGAAGCCAGTCAATACCGCTGCGGTCTGTCCGGTGTGGAGGACTGCCTGCGGCTGGACGTCTATACCACAGCCCGCGCCCGGCGCTTGCCGGTACTGGTCTTTCTCCACAGCGGCGGCAACCAGACCGGCTCTGCCCAGGAGCTGCGTGGTCACCGCCTGGTGGAGCGGGCGGAATGTGTGGTGGTGTCGGTAGACTACCGCCTGGGACTACTGGGGTTCAACTGTCTCCCCGCCCTTTGCGCCGGTGCGGATGCTACCGGGAATTTTGCGCTGCTGGATATTGCTAAGGCGCTGGATTGGGTACGGGAGAACATTGCAGCTTTTGGCGGCGACCCGGATGACCTGACCCTGGCCGGGTTTGAGGCCGGTGGGCGGGACGTGCTGGCTATGCTGGCCAGTCCCCTGGGACAGGGGCGGTTCCAGCGGGCGGTCTGCCTCTCCGGCGGCATGACCACCGCACAGCCCCAGCCCAGCGCCCAAAAGATCGCAGCCGCTTTTGCGCCGCTGGCGGTGCAGGACGGGCTGTTTGCTTCCGAGGCGGAGGCTGCGGCCTGGCTGCTGACCCCGGAACCGGAGGTGCGCCGCTGGCTCTGCGGGCTGGATGTGGCCCGGCTGGCTCCGGTAATGTCCAATGCCAACGACCGCATGGGGGCCTTCCCGCATCTGTACGCCGACGGGGTGTCTTTGCCGGAGCAGGGCTTTGCCGCCCGGCTGGCGAACCCCGTGCCGTTGATGCTGATCACTGGCTGTACGGAATTCAGCCTGACGGCGCTGTGGGCGGCAGCCCCGGCTGCGCTGCCTGCACAGCCTGCCGTTGCCCCCGCTGGGAAACAGGCCATCCAATTTGCTGTGCGGTACGGCTCCGAGCTGGAGCGGATCTTCCACACCCAGCACACAGCGCAGGTGCTGGCGGATACCGGCTGCACCGCTCCGGTCTATCTGTGTCAGGTGAACTACGGTGCGCCGGACAGCCGCCGCCCCATCCCCTCGGTGGGGTCCTTCCTGGGGGTGGCGATCCCCATGCTGACCGACGATCACAGCTACAATCTGCTGCATGATTTCTCCGCACAGGGGTATCAGCAGATGGCGGATCGGTTCTGCGGGTATCTGTCCCGCTTTATGCGCGGGGGAGACCCTGCCCGGGGCGGCCGGCTGGACCAGCCGGCGTGGCCCGGCTGGACCCCGCAGCAGCCGTTGAGCCTGGTGCTGGATGCCTCGGACACCGAGAGCTTTGCCCAGGTACAGGATGTTTCCGGGGATACAGACCAGCTGCGCCGCCAGATGCAGCAGGATCCGCTGGACCGGGACAGCAAAAAATATATCCTGGAGCAGATCCTGGCCGGGCGCTTTTTCAGCCAGCCGCTGGAAGGGCTGGAACTGTGACCAGTCGGAAAGCGCCTTTTTGCCGGGCCGTGGCTGAAAAAGGAAAAGCTCTGTGCCAAAAGTTTTATCTTGCTTTTTGTGCGCAGTTCTGATATACTGTTCCTGTTACCGTGGCACGGGGCCGGGAGTATGCCTTCTGAAAAGGAAATGCCGTTTCCCGCTGCTGTGCCATCGGCTTATCAAATATTTATAAAAAGAGGTATTGCAACATGAACAAGCAGGAAGTTATGGCCAAGGTCGCTCTGACCGAGAAGGATACTGGTTCTCCCGAGGTGCAGGTCGCACTGCTGACCGCTCACATCAACGAGCTGAACGAGCACCTGAAGGCTAACCCCAACGATCACCACAGCCGCCGCGGCCTGCTGAAGATGGTCGGCCGCCGCCGCAATCTGCTGGCCTATCTCCAGAAGAAGGATATCGAGCGTTACCGTGCTCTGATCGCGACTCTGGGTCTGCGTAAGTAAGAATAAACAGAGGGCAGGTACCGCACAAAGGTGCCTGCCCTTTGCTTTTTGTGTGTGCGATCCCCGTTTTTAAGGACTGAACCAGGGCTTTGCTGCTGCGTGTTGCAGCAGTAAATCGAGGGCCTGTGTTTGCAGCACGGACCTTGGATTTATTGCTATGACTCGCAGGACGATCCCCTGGAAGAAGTATAGAAAAATAAAGCAGGATAACAAAGGAGGCAAACAAAATGGCAATCGAATTTGGCTCCCGCAAGGAGACCTTTGAGAATTTCAAGGTCTACGAAACCATGCTGGCCGGCCGTCCCTTTAAGGTCGAGATGGGCAAGATGTGCGGCCTGTCCAACGCCAGCGCCATGATCCGCTACGGCGAGACCGTGGTGATGTGCAACGTGGTCATGAGCCCGAAACCCCGGGAAGGGGTGGATTTCTTCCCCCTGAACGTGGAATATGAGGAGAAGCTCTACGCCGCAGGCCGCATCCCCGGCAGCTTTATGCGCCGGGAGGGCCGCCCTGGTGAGCGTGCTGTGCTGACCAGCCGTGTGGTGGACCGCCCCATGCGTCCGCTGTTCCCCAAGGAGATGCGCAACGATGTCTGCATCACCATGACGGTCATGAGCCTGGACCCGGACTGCAGCCCGGAGATCGCCGGCATGATCGGTGCATCCCTGGTCACCGCTGTGTCGGAGATCCCCTGGAACGGCCCCATCGGCGGTGTGCAGGTGGGCCTGGTGGACGGCGAGATCGTGCTGAACCCCACCCAGGAGCAGCGCCGCCGCAGTGACCTGGCCCTGACTGTGGCTGCCACTATGGATAAGATCGTGATGATCGAGGCCGGCGCCAACGAGGTGGACGAGGACACCATGCTGAACGCCATCAAGGCCGCCCATGAGGAGATCAAAAAGATCATCGGCTTCATTAACACCATCGTAGCAGAGCGCGGCAAGCCGAAGATCGATTTCCAGGTGGTGGGTCTGGATATGGACCTGTTCCACGCCATCAAGGCAGAGTATCTGGACGACTTCAAGGCCGCCATGGATACTGACGACAAAAATGTCCGGGATGCAGCTCTGCTGCCCATCCTGGATAAGATCGCTGCACAGTACCCGGATCTGTCCGCTGCGGACCTGGATCTGGTGAGCTATAAGATGCAGAAGTTCGTGGTGCGCCGCTGGCTGCTGGACGAGGGCAAGCGTGTGGACGGCCGCGGCATCAACGAGATCCGTCCCCTGGCTGCAGAGGTGGGCATCCTGCCCCGCGTCCATGGCTCCGGTATGTTCACCCGCGGCCAGACCCAGGTGCTGACTACCTGCACCCTGGGCGGCACCAAGGACAACCAGCTGATGGACGACCTGACCGATGAGCAGACCAAGCGGTATATCCATCACTACAACTTCCCGCCCTACTCTGTGGGCGAGGCCCGCGCACCCCGCAGCCCCGGCCGCCGCGAGATCGGCCATGGCGCTCTGGCAGAGCGTGCTCTGGTGCCGGTGCTGCCCTCTCTGGAGGAGTTCCCCTACACCATCCGCTGCGTGTCTGAGGTGCTGTCCTCCAATGGCTCTACCTCTCAGGCTTCCATCTGCGGCTCCACGCTGGCACTGATGGATGCAGGCGTGCCCATCAAGGCGCCGGTAGCCGGCATCTCCTGCGGTCTGATCACCGAGGGCGACCGCTGGATGACCATGCTGGACATCCAGGGCGTGGAGGACTTCCACGGCGATATGGACTTTAAGGTGGGCGGCACCCGCAAGGGCATTACGGCGATCCAGATGGATATCAAGATCGACGGCCTGACCTACGAGATCATTGCCGATGCTTTTGAAAAGTGCCGCAAGGGCCGTCTGTATATCCTGGACGAGATCATCAAGCCCGTGATCGCCCAGCCCCGTGAAGATCTGAGCCGCTGGGCACCCAAGATGTTCAGCATGATGATCCCCACCGATAAGATCAAGGACGTGATCGGTAAGGGCGGCAAGGTCATCCAGGACATCTGCGCTACCTGCAACTGCAAGATCGATGTGCAGGAGGATGGTCATGTCTTTGTCTCCGCCATCGACCAAGAGGACGCAAAGCGCGCGATCTTTACCATCAAGACCATCGTAGAGGACCCGGAGATCGGTGCGATCTACAAGGGCAAGGTCACCCGTTTGATGAACTTTGGTGCCTTTGTGGAGATCGCCCCCGGCAAGGAGGGCCTGGTCCACATCTCCAAGCTGGACACGAAGCGTGTTGAGCGTGTGGAGGATGTGGTAGCTGTGGGTGACGCCATTGTGGTCAAGGTCACCGACATCGACCAGCAGGGCCGCATCAACCTCAGCCGCCGGGATGCGATCCTGGCGCTGGAGGCGAAAAAGAACGCCCAGCAGCAGTAACTGTATAGCATAGCAAGAAAACCCCCGCCTCCTGGCGGGGGTTTTTCGCATAAAAGCGGGTGCACATCCTCAAAGTCCGTCAAAGCTGTCGCCGTCCTCAGGCACTTCCAGCACGGTCTGTGCCGGTTCGCCCTCCGGGATGGCAGCCCGGGGCACGCCCCGGTAGACCAGGGTCTGCTCCAGCACTTCGGCACAGACAGGGGCGGAGAGACTGCCGCCTGCCGCAGTCCAGCTATGGGGTTCGTCCAGGCAGACAAGGCACAAAAACTGGGGGTCCTCGATGGGGGCCACCGCCACAAAGCTGGCAATGCGGGCATTTGCGTCATCGCTGTCCAGCTTTTGGCTGGTACCGCTTTTTCCGCCCACGCGATATCCGGCGATCTGAGCATAGCGCCCGCCGCCTTTTTCCACCACCGACTCCATCATCTGCCGCATGGTCTGGCTGGTCTCCGGGCGGATCACCTGCCGGGTACAGACGGGTTCGATGTGGGAAAGGACCTCTCCCTCCGGGTCCAGGATATCGGATACGACATAAGGCCGCATCAGCCTGCCGCCGTTGGCCACCGCCGCAATGGCAGCGGCCATTTCCAGGTAGGAGACCTTGCTGCTCTGACCAAAGGCGCAGGAGGCCAGCTCCACCGGCCCCATGCGCTGCGCAGTATAAAACAGGCTTTTTTTAGGCTCTGCCGGCAGGTCGATTCCGGTGGAGACTTCCAGACCAAAATCCCCGAAATAGCGGCAGAAAGCCTCTTTGCCCAACCTTGCGCCGATCTGGATAAAGCTCTGGTTGCAGGAGTTTTCCAGCGCTTGGGTCACGGTCTGGCTGCCATGGCGTTTGTGGTTGGCGCAGTGGAACCGGGTGCCCGCTACGGAAATGGACTCGCCGCAGTAAAAGGTGGAGTTTTTCTGGATGACGCCTGCGTCCAGTGCGGCAGCACAGGTGATCAGCTTGAAAACGCTTCCCGGCTCGTACAGGTCGCTTACCGCTTTGTTGCGCCATTGGGTCTGCTGTGCCAGCTGCAATGCAGCCGAACGCTGCTCTCCGCTCAGGGCGTCCACAGCCTGCCGGGCGGCATCGTCGTACACCACACGGGGCTGGTTGGGGTCGTAGGCCGGTGTGGTGGCCATGGCCAGAACAGCCCCGGTGTTTACGTCCAGTACGATGCCCACCCCCCGGGCGGCAACGTGATGTTCCTTGACGGCGTAGCCCAGGGCATTTTCCAGATAATGCTGGATGTTGGAATCGATGGTCAGCCGCAGACCGCTGCCCTCGATGGGTCTGAGCTCTGTTTCGTAGCTCTGCTCCAGAGTGTAGCCCCAAGCATTGACTGCGGTCAGGACTACGCCGTTTGAGCCGGACAGGGTGTCGTTGTAAGCAAGTTCCAGCCCGGCCACGCCATCGTTGTCCACATTGGTAAAACCCAGGACCGAAGCCAAAAACTCCCCCTGCGGGTACCAGCGCTTGGAGTCCTGGTTGATCCGCACCCCGGTGATCTGGTTCTGCTCACAGAAATCCCGGACGGCATCGGCGGTCTTGCGGTCCACCCGGTAGCGCAGCAGGCAGTCGTTGGATTTGCGGTCCTGAAATTTTTTGAGCAGGCTGGCGGGGTCGGCTTCCAGGATCTGGGCAAGACCGTTGGCGGCCAGCTCCAGTTTTTCTTCCGGCATTTCCCGGGGGGCAGCCCGCAGGGTCCAGCAGCTGCTGTTGGCGGCCAGCAGTGCGCCGTCTGCGCTGAAGATCCGTCCGCGGTCTGCGGGGACTACGGTATGCCGCAGCTGCTGATTCTGGGCGCGGGCGGTATAAAAATCCCCGCTGAGCAGCTGCAGCTGGCACAGCCGCACAGCCAGCCCCACACAAACAGTACATAAGAGCGCTGCCGCTGCCCAGGCCCGGCGGCGCAGCGTCTGGTCGGGCAGGGTACGCATCGGTTCACTCATCCGGCAAACCTCCTTTTGGGTTGGTATATGCGGCAAAAGCGGCCGGTATGCGTTGGCTGCTATGACTAACCCCATTGCTTCCTGCGTACAATACAAGACGAGAGGATGACTCTTTTTGCAAAACTGGATCGGGGCAGAGCCGGAACAAGGATGGAGCTCTGCTGCCTTTGGGGGGAAGAAGGTGCTTTGTTGCAGAAGATACCGGGGGAGGCTGGCCCCATGACACATGGGCGGCCTGCAAAGCAGGGGAGGGTTCTGCGGAGGCTGCCGGCAGTGGATCTGCCGTTTTTGGTGCTGGTGCTCACGCTGGTGGCCTTTGGGCTGGTGATGCTGTACAGCGCCAGCAGTGCGGTGGCGATGTACCGGCGGGGCGATGCCTATGCCTATATCCGGCCGCAGCTGCTGTACGCAGCCTTGGGGCTGGGGGCTATGTGGGCCGCCAGCCGGGTGGATTATCATCTCTACCATAAATTGGCCTGGCCGCTGCTGGGGATATCGCTGCTCCTGTTGGTGGCGGTGCTGTTCATGCCGGAGTATAACGGCTGCAAGCGGTGGCTGGTGCTGCCGGGGCTGGGGACGTTGCAGCCCAGCGAGATCGCAAAATGCGCGGTGGTGCTTGTGTTTGCCCATATCATATCCCTGAACCAGAACCGGATGCAGGGGTTTGCCGTAGGGGTGCTGCCCTTTGTTTTGGTACTGGGTACGGTGGCGGCGCTGATGCTGCTGGAGCCTCACCTTTCCGGTACGGTGCTGATACTGGGGATCGGGGCTGTGCTGATGTTTGTAGGGGGGACGGGGCTGAAGTGGTTTTTGCTTGCGGGGGCAGGCGGCGCAGGGGCGATCGGTGCGGCGGTGGTGGCAATGCCGGATCTGGTGCCCTATGCTGCCAGCCGTCTCAGTTCCTGGATAGACCCGTTTGCAGACCCCCTGGGAGACGGACACCAGACGATCCAGAGCTTGTATGCGATCGGTTCCGGCGGTGCAGCCGGGCTGGGGCTGGGCAACAGCCGGCAAAAGCATCTGTTCGTGCCGGAACCGCAGAACGATTTCATTTTTTCCATCGTCTGCGAGGAGCTGGGTTTTGTGGGAGCCTGCGGGGTGATCCTGTTGTTTGTACTGCTGCTGTGCCGGGGCATCACCTTGGCAGCCCATGCGCCGGATCGCTTTGGCGCATTGCTGGTGGTGGGCTTTGTGGTACAGGTGGCGCTGCAGGCGGTGCTGAATATTGCGGTGGTCACCAACACCATCCCGAACACCGGCATCAGCCTGCCGTTTTTCTCCTCCGGGGGCACCAGTCTGATGATGCTGCTGGGGGAGATGGGCATTGTGCTGTCTGTCTCACGGGGGGAGTAGCGTGGGGCAGACAGAGGCGGTCCTGGCTGCGGCAGGAGGGGGGCAGCCGTCCGTTTTTTCGACAAATAAGCAGACAAACTTCTGCACCTTTTCGGGCAGGGTCATTTCTGCCAGGCTGGCTCACATTCATCCCCTGTTTTGCATACCGTGGGGTATGTTTTGCAAATGATGCAGCCGCTTTGCATCACCGGGGGGCAGAGCATCGTCCCCGGGGCGCAGCGGCTGCTGGAGGAACGGGGGTTTTTCTATGGGTGGGAGTTTGATCGTCACAGGGGGACGGCCTTTATGCGGCAGGGCCAGGGTGCCTGCTGCCAAAAACAGTGTGCTGCCCCTGCTGGCGGCAGCGCTGCTGTGTGAAGGGCCGGTCTGCCTGCGGGGTGTTCCGCGCCTGTCCGATGTGGAAGCCTGCCTGGCCCTTTTGCAGGGGGTGGGCTGCGCTGCGGCCTGGCAGGGGGAAGATCTGGTGATCCGGGGCAGGCCATGTCGCTGTGCATTGCCCAAAGGCCCGGCGGCGCAGATGCGTGCATCCATCCTGTTCTGTGCGCCGCTGCTGGCCCGGATGGGACGGGCTGAGACCGTGCTGCCTGGCGGATGCCGGATCGGGGCGCGGCCCATCGACCTGCACTTGGAGGGACTGGCACAGATGGGGGCGATACGGCAGACCTCCCCGCCGGAGCAGCTGGTGCTGGCGGCCCCGGCGGGGCTGCATGGCGCCAGTATCAGGCTGCGTTTTCCCAGCGTGGGCGCGACTGAGACCTTGCTGCTGGCCGCAGTTTGTGCCCGGGGCGATACGGTGCTGCAAAACCCCGCGCAGGAACCAGAAATTGTGGATCTGGCGGCATTTTTGAACCGGTGCGGCGCCTGCATCCAGGGAGCGGGCGGGCCGGTGATCCGGGTGAAGGGCCGCCGGATGCTGGGGGCGTGCAGCTTTGCCCCCATGCCGGATCGGATCTATGCCTCCACGCTGGCCTGTGCAGCCGCTGCCGCCGGGGGACAGGTCGAGGTGCAGGGCTGTCCGGCAGGTTTTTACGCCCCGGTGCTGGAGGTTTTGGAGCAGATGGGCTGCCGGGTGGAACGCACGGCCCAGGGGGCTGCGGTATCCCGCTTTGGCAAGCTGCGCGGGGTGGGCAGGGTGTGTACAGGGGTGTACCCTGGCCTTGCCACCGATGCTGCGCCGCTGCTGGCCGCACCGCTGCTGACGGCTACAGGGCCAAGCTGCATCCAGGACCGGATTTTTGAGGACCGGTTTGCCTGCGCAGAGGGGTTTGCCCGCATGGGGGCACAGGTGTCCCGTCAGGGCAGGGAGCTGCAGATCCGCCCCGGCGGCAGGCTGCAGGGGGCACAGCTGGACGCACCGGACCTGCGTGGAGGCGCAGCTCTGGTGCTGGCAGCACTGGCAGCCCAGGGGCCCAGCTGTATCCGGGGCATGGAATATCTGGACCGTGGATATGCGGACTTGTCCGACGCATTGACAGGTCTGGGAGCACAAGTACACAGAAGATCCGGCACGGATTTGCTCCAGTGAAAAAAAGAAGCTCGAAAAAGTAAATTGGGCTTGCAATCAGGGCCAAAAGATGATACGATACAGTTATATAGTTGTACTATGATCTTATTCTGTGCGCTTTGTGCACTTTTATGATAAAACCCGATGGAGGACAAAAGTTATGGCACTCATGCTCGACGAAGAAATGGACGAAAACGTTACTACGATCAAGGTGATCGGTGTCGGCGGCGGCGGCGGCAACGCCGTGAACCGCATGGTCAGCAACGGCCTGCAGGGCGTTGAATTTATCGCAATGAATACCGACCAGCAGGCCCTGGTCAAGAACCATGCCTCCGTCAAGGTGCAGCTGGGCTCCAAGCTGACCAAGGGCCGCGGTGCAGGTGCGGACCCGGAGATCGGCCAGCGTGCTGCGGAAGAGAGCAAGGACGAGATCGCAAATGCGCTCAAGGGCTCTCAGATGGTATTCATCACCGCCGGTATGGGCGGCGGCACCGGCACCGGCGCAGCTCCGGTGGTGGCAGAGGTGGCCCACGATCTGGGCATCCTGACCGTGGGCATCGTCACCAAGCCCTTTGCTTTTGAGGGCAAGCGCAAGATGGGCCTGGCAGAGCAGGGCATTGCAAACCTGCTGATGCATGTGGACAGCCTGATCGTGATCCCCAATGAGCGGCTGAAGATGATCAGCCAGGAGAAGATCACCCTGATGAACGCTTTCCAGGCAGCGGACGATGTGCTGCGTCAGGGCGTGGAGTCCATCTCCGCACTGATCAATGTGCCTGCCTTCATCAACCTGGACTTTGCCGACGTGCGCTCCATCATGAAGGACGCAGGCTACGCTCATATGGGCGTGGGCAGCGCCAAGGGGGCAGGCAAGGCAGAGAATGCCGCCAAGGCGGCGATCTCCAGCCCCCTGCTGGAGACCAGCATCGCCGGTGCACATGGCGTGATCATCAACATCACTTCCAGCCCCGATATCGGCCTGGAGGATGTGGAGACCGCAGCCGGCCTCATTACCCAGAGCGCACATCCGGATGCCAACATCATCTGGGGTACTGCGTTTGACGAGAACCTCTCGGATGAGATGCGGGTCACGGTGGTGGCCACTGGCTTTGACAACAAGACCGCAGAGGGGCTGCGCAACAGCCTGAACACCTCTGCAGCGGCTCCGGCATCCACTCCGTCGGCTGTGTTCAGCTCCGACGGCACCGCACCTGGCTCGGCAAAGCCTGCCGCAGCAAAGGCAGTGGAAGAGGATAACAGCGATAACCGTTACTACGATGATCTGCTGGCTATCCTGAATAAGCGCAAGTAAGACCCTTACCGGCCAGGATAGGCCGTACAGCATACTTTTTCCTCTGGCAGCGCGGCGGGAGGAGGCGGCGCAATGACGCGAAGGGACGTAAGGCTCCGGACCAGTTGGTTCGGCTACCGGAAACTCGATGTGATAAACTGCATCGAGCACCTGTGTGCCCTCAGCGACGCCGAAGAGCGCCTTGCCAGGGAAACCCAGCAAGGATTGGAGGCAGACATGGCGCAGACGCAGCAAGAAAACCGTGCCCTGAGGCAGGAGCTTGCGCGGAAGGCAGCGGCCCAGACTGTGACCGCTGCGCAGGCAGATAGTATGCGGCAGCAGATGGAAAAGCTGGCTCGCCGCTTGGCGGCGGCAAAGGCACAGATCCGCCGGTACCAGACCCGCCTGTTTGCCTATGAGCGCTCCATGATCGCACTGCGAAAGGAAAATGCCGAGCTGGAGGCAAAGTATAACCAGGCACAGCAGCTTTGTCAGCAGCAGGTGCAGCAGAGCACGCCTCCGCCCCAGGAGACCGCAGCGCAGGCTCCTGCAAAGCCAAAGCCCAAACCGGTGCAGAAAACGCCCCCAAAGCCGGTGGTAAAGGCGGTGCCTAAGGCAGAGCCGTGGGTGCCCCGCACCGAGCTGGAGCGCTTGTCCGTAGAGCTGATAGATCAGATGACCCGTCTGATGACCGGCTGAACCAATCTGTACACAAAAAAGACCCGTCCCGCTGGCTGTGCCAGCAGGGCGGGTCTTTTCTTGTTGTCAGCGCACGGCGCTGGTGCGATGCTCCATCAGATAGGTGGCTGTCAGATCTGCAATGTGCAGCTTGATGGCCAGGGGATATTTGTCGTATGCCTCCGAAATGGCAAAAGAACCGCCCCGGGCTGCATCATCAAAACCGCCCATGTGCCAGCGAATGGCTACTGCTTCTTCTACGTGCAGTTTCATGAACCGCTCGATCAGAAAGACGCTTTTTTCTCCGTGTCCATAGGGGAACAGGTCCTCTACACTGTAATAGGGGGCTTTTTCCCATTGTCCGGTGGACTCGTTCTTCACATTGCGGGTGCCCAGCTTGTAGTAATTGGCTTTGCACAGATCGTGCAGCAGCGCACAGATCACAAAGCTTTCCTCGCTGTCCTCCGGGGTAAAAAAACGGTCGCGGAGAGCATGGTAGACATTCAGGCTGTGCATACATAGCCCGCCCTCGCAGGCACCATGGAACCGGGTGGATGCCGGAGCGGAGAAGAAATCCGTCTTTTTATCCATCCATTCCAGCAGTTTTTCGCTGCCGGGGCGGGTGACGTGCTGGGCAAACAGCTGCATGAATTCTTCCCGGTCGGTCATATTACAGCTCCAGATCCTCCAGGATGCCCTTGAGGATGGCCAGCTCGTCATGGCTCAGGGAGATGCCCTTGCCCATACGGCTGCCGTCCGGGGACCAGTCCCGGATGTCATATTTGGGCTCGCCGTCGTTCCAGCTGACCAGGTTCAGCTGCCGCTCCCACCCACGGGGACGCTGAGAAAGCACTGCGATGCGCTGCACGACCTCATATTTGATCTCTGCCATAGTTGCATACCTGCCTTTTTTGTTTATTTGCTACCTACCATAATAAGGGAAGCTGCGCAAGATTGCAACCGGTTGAGCGGAAATTTTTCAAATTTCTTTTGGCCAGGGCAAGGGGACGGCGGGTTTTTGGACAAAACCGGAACAAAAAGCGGGTGGACTTTACCCGTAAGGGGCCTGCTCCCGCCAGTGTTCCAGGCGGCGCACAGCCTCCGGTGCATCCGGCGCAGGGCAGCGGGTGTCCGGCTGGAGCTGTGCAAAAATTTCCGGAGCATAGAAATCCATGACACCGGGGCTGTGTCCGGCCAAAAATTCCTCTGCGTTCTTCTGCCGACAGGGGGCGGGAGTGCCGTCGGTGATGGGAACACCGGCTTTTGGGGCACTGGAAGGGCCGGGGTGCGGGGTCTGCCCCGGCTGCGGGTCTGGGGGCGTGCCCAACGCTGGGCTGTGCAGACTGCTGGCGGCCCCCGGAACGGTGCAGGGGGCAGTGGGGGAGAAGTTCTTCATATTGCATCACCTCCCCCCTAGTGTGCCCTGTTGGCCCCGCCCTATGCGAAAAGGCCGGCAGACATCTGGTGTCCGCCGGCCTTTTCGCCCGTTTTATGGAAGATGCAAAACGCCTGCGCTTACATCACCAGCTCGGCTGTGCTGCCTCCGGTGCGTTTTTTGCGCACGACGATCTGGCGGTCGATGCGCTCCTTGAGAGCACCTACATGGGAGATGATGCCCACCAGACGGTTGCCTTCGGTCAGTCCGGTCAGCACCCGCAGCGCCTGCTCCAGGGACTCGTCGTCCAAAGAGCCGAACCCCTCGTCCAGAAACAGGGTATCCAGCTGGACACCGCCGGAGGTGGATTGCACCTCGTCCGAAAGGCCCAGTGCCAGGGCCAGAGATGCCTTGAAGCTCTCGCCGCCGGAAAGGGTCTTGACGCTGCGCCGGGTGCCGTTGTAATGGTCGATAACGCCCAGATCCAGTCCGGACTGGCTGCGCTGATCCTGCCCGGCGGTGCGCTCCAGCTCGTACTGGCCGCCGGTCATCTGCATGAGCCGGGTGTTGGCATGGACCAGGATGCGGTCCAGATAGGTCATCTGGATATAGGCTTCCAGCCGGATCTTCTGCCGGCTGCTGAGGGTGCCTCCGGCGGTGGCAGCCAAAGCACCGACCCACTGCCACCGTTCCACCAGCTCTGCCCGCTGGGCAGCGGCGGTGCGGTAGCGCTGGGCAGCGATGCGGCAGGGCTGCAGATGCCCCTCCAGGGTCTGCTCCTGCGTGCGCAGGGCCTCGCGATGCTGCTCCAAAGACTGGACACGCTGCACCAGCTGTTCCATAGCTTCCGCCGTAGGAGCAGGGGTCTTGGTCTGCTGCTGTTCCAGTGCCGAAAGTGCGGCCTGAGCAGCGGTGTAGTCCCGCTGCACGCTTTCCAGCGCTTGGGCGGCTTCGGCTCCGGCTTTGCGCAGCGCTTTCTGCTGCTGCTGCAGGCGCGCACATTCCTGCTGGGCCTTGTCCGGCTCGGTCCAGGGCAGAGCCTGGGTATGGCGCTGGATCTCCTGGGCTTTGGCCTCAGCATCGGCTTTGGCGGCGGCGGCCGCCTTCTCTGCTTCGGCGGCCAGCTGGACCAGATGATCCCGCTGGCGGAGGATCTGAGGGCGGCTGTCCTCCAGCTTCTGTTTTTCTGCAAGAGCAGCCTGGTTTTGGCGGCTGGCTTGGTCTTGCAGGGCCTGGCTGCGGAGCAGATCTTGTTTTTCTTCCTCCAAAGCGGCCTGAAGGATGCTGAACGTCATTTCGCTTTGGGGGGCAAACCGCTGGGGCATCAGCTTTTCTGCTTCCTGCCGCAGGGCGGTGCGGGCGCTTTGCAGGTCGCCCTTGGCTTCGCCTGCACGTCGGCTGGCATCGGCAGAAGCGCTGCGGGCCGTTTCTGCAGCCTGCTTTGCCTGCTCTACCTGGGCTTCGGTGGGGGCAGATGCGTTCAAAACAGCCGGTGCGGGATGATGCAGGCTGCCGCACACCGGGCAGGGCATTTCCGGCAGCAGGGTGCTGGCCAGCAGTCCCGCCTGGGCATCCAGAAAAGCTCGTTCCAGCTGCTCGTACCGCTGGACAGCCTGCTCGCTCTGTTGGGCAGCCGCCAGGTAATGCTCCTGGGCGGTTTTGGCGGTGCGGGCTTTGTTCTGGCAGGCAGCAAGGGAGTCCTGCAGCTGAAAAAGCGCCTGTTGGCGGCGGTCCAATTCGGTTTGACGGGCCTGCAGCTGTGCCTGGAGAGCGGGCGCTTCAGCAAGCGCAGACAGACGAACATCGGTCTGCGCCAGCAGCTGCTCCTGTGTCTGCTGCTGGGCACGGGCTTTTTGTGCGGCCTGGATCTGTTGGCTGGACAGAGCCAGAGCGGCTGCCTGCTGGGTGTGCAGGGTTTGTACCAGCAGCAAAGTGTCCAGTGCAGTCTGTGCCGTCTGGATCTGCTGGGCCAGCTGCTCCAAAAGGGCCTGGTCACCAGCGTGGCGGGCCGCCTCAGCCTGGGCGCTTTGCCACAAAGGGGCAAGACGGTCGCAGTCCGCTTGTTTTTGCGCCAGCTGTTCTTGCAGGTCACGGGCCTGCCGGGCGGCACCCAGGGTCTGCTGTGCCTCGCTCAGCTGAGTTTCCAGCTGGGTGCGGCGGTCGCAGAGCTGTGCCAGCTGCACAGTCAGACGCTGGGCGAGACCGTCCAGCAGAGTCTGGGCTGTGTCCGGAGCGGTCAGGTCGGAAAGCTGAGTGATGGCTTCGTATTCCGGGTCGGTCTCCGGGCAGGTGACAGGGGCCAGGATGCGCCCGATCTCCTGGTTTTTCAGGCGCAATTCCTCGTCCATCCGGCGGCTCTCCTGCTGCAGACGGTCCTGCAATTTTTGATAGGGCTGTGTGCGGAACAGCTTGCGGAAGATCTCGGTGCGCTGGGCGGTATCGGTGTTCAGCAGCCGGGCAAACTGGCCTTGGGCGATCATGGCGATCTGGCTGAACTGCTGGTAATCCAGCCCCAGCAGGGCAGTGATGGCGGCATTTACTTCGCTGGCACGGGTCACCGGAGGGCGGCTGTCCGGGTAACGAAGCTCTGCGTCCGCTTTTTCCGTCGTGTACCCCTGGCCGCGGCTTTTGGGCCGCTGGTACTCCGGGTTGCGGCGCACAGTGTATACCTGGCCCCGCACCTCAAATTCCAGCTCTACAAAGGTCGGGGTGCCCAGGGCGGCATACTTGCTGCGCAGCATGGCGCCGTCCCGCACACCGCCGCTGGAGCGGTCATACAGGGCATAGGTGATGGCATCGAACAGGGTGGTCTTGCCTGCACCGGTGTCGCCGGTAACAAGGTACAGCCCGCCCCGGCCCAGTTGGTCCAGCTCCAGGGTGGTCTTATCTGCATAGGGGCCAAAAGCGGACAGGGTCAGACGCAGCGGTCTCATAGCTCCTCCTCCCAGATCTCTTGGATCATCTGCTGGCAGAATTCGGCCTGCTGGCTGCTCATGGGCTGGCCGTTCTGGCTCTCGTAAAAAGCGGCAAATGCTTCCAGCGGGGTGGCGGCCGCCGCTTGTGCCGGTGCGGCCGCTGCCTGCGCCTGGGTGCGGCGGTTATCGTAGTCCAGCCGCAGAAGGTTAGGGTAGATAGTGCGCAGGCGGGCCATCCCGTCGGGGATGTCCTGTTCATCGGTAAGGGTGATGCGCAGATAGTCCTCCACCGGTGTTCCCTCGTACTGGCGGCGGTCGGTCAGGGTCATGTAATCGCCCCGCAGCTGGCGCACATCGTGCAGCGGGTGCAGGGGAGCCTGGGTCAGGGTCAGTTCCCCTTTGGCGCCCAGCTCCACAAAGGTCAGGCTTTTTTGCTGGTTTGCCTCGGAAAAAGAGTATTTCAGCGGCGAGCCGCAGTACCGCACCCCCTGCCGCCCCACAGGCTGTGGACTGTGCAGATGCCCCAGGGCTACATAATCAAAGCCATCGAACAACGCAGGGTCTACGGCATCCACCCCGCCCACCGATGGCTCCTCGCTGTCACAGGCGGCGGCTCCGGCTACGAACTGGTGTGCCACCAGCACCCGGCGGCATCCGTCCCCGGCGGGGATGCGCCGCAAAACAGAGGCCAACGCATCGGTATAGCTGGTGATCTCATCTTCCGGCCAAACATGGCGCACAGTGGCAGGCTTTAAAAAGGGCAGCAGGTATACTTCCACAGGCCCATAGGCATCCGCCAGCGTAATGGGTGTCAGCGGGCCGGAAAAGACCGGGCTGAGGTAGATCCGGCTATTGGCCAGCAGCTGCGCCCCAAACCCGACCCGCTGGGCAGAGTCGTGGTTTCCGCTGACAGCAAAGACCGGCAGTCCGCGGCTTGCCAGCTGGGTCAAAAACCAATCCAACAGGGTCACGGCCTCGGCTGGGGGCACGGGTTTGTCGTACAGATCCCCGGCCAACAGCACGCCGTCCACAGGGGATGCATCCAAAAGATCCAGGATCTGCTGCAAGATATAGTGCTGGTCCGCCAGCAGCGGGGCCTCGCACAGGCGCTTGCCCAGGTGCAGGTCGGACAGATGTGCAAAGATCATGGCAGAACACCACCTTTTTATCGTAGTGATCTTATTATAGGGCTTTGGGCTGGGTTTGTCGAGGGTGCCCGGCAAACAGAAAAGCCGCCGCGCAGCGCGCGGCGGCTTGGCCGGAGAAAAAGGGGGAGAACTAGGTTTCCGGGTAAAGGGCATCCCAGGTGGCTTTGCCGACGATGCCGTCAGCGGAGAGCTTTGCCCGCGACTGGAAGCGGCGCACCGCTTCGGCGGTCTTTGCTCCAAACCGTCCGTCGGCGTTCAGGCGCTCGCCCTGGGCGTTCAGGCTTTGCTGCACCATCCGCACACAGGAACCGGCAGAGCCTTGGCGCAGGAGAATTCCGGGATACGGGGTGCGTGTGCCGTATTTCAGGGAATATTTGGTGTGCAGAGCTTCCCAGGTGGCTTTGCCCACCTTGCCGTCGGCGTTCAGGCGATGACGCAGCTGGAACTCCATGACGGCTTTTTCCATGTGGGGGCCGAAATGACCATCTACCTTCAGCGGCTCAAACCAGCTGCAGGTATCCCGGATGCTGTTAAGCCAGGTCTGTACCAGCGCTACGTCCGGTCCATTGGTGCCCTTGTGCAGCAGTCCATAGTAAGCGGGGATCGGATTCATAATAAAAACACCTTCCTTCCCGCTATTCTATGCGCCCCGGCGGGGGGAGGTGCAAGGCCATGGGTTTTTCCATCATCCCGGCAGCACAGCGGGTGTCAGGGGGATATCCTCCCGGCTTTGGGTGTGGGAGTGCCACCACTCTACCAGCTTGAAGCGGACGATATATTCGCCGCAGACCAGGTCGTTTTCTTCCGGGGCGGCATAGGTGGTGCAGGCGGCGCGGCACAAACCGGGGTAGAGCACGCACCACCAGTTTTTGCCGGAATGTCCGGTCCCCAGCTGCACCCGAACAGCGTCGTAGCGGCCCGCAGGCAGGGAACCGGCGGCGTAGCGGGTGGTGTCAAAGTACATATTCACCAGCTGCACCTGCACCGGGCCGGGGGCCCCGGCTTGAGCCAGCACAGACTGGGCTTGGAGCTGGATGCGTCCCAGATTTTGAGCAGCCCACCGGCGGGCTGCGTCCTGGCTTTGCTCCGGACAAGCCTGAAAGCTCTCCAAAACAGCGTCCCGGACCTTCAGCTTCAGGGTCTGGGCCAGCAGAGTATCTGCATCTGCCCGCACATGGAGCCGCAGCGTATCGGCACACAGGGCGGCACCCGTATGCAGCTGGGTGCAGCTCCAGCTGCATAGCAGGGATAAACAAAGCCCTATGGCAAGGCTTGCGGCCCAAAGCCCGGCCTGCTGCCGGGTAAGTAAAGTGTGCATCTGCATAAAAACAGGCCCCCTTTGGAAATGTTATCCAAAGGATGGCCTGTTTTTGAGAGGATTATACAGCGGGGATCAGTTCTTCAGGGACTGCATGGGGGCAGGCAGACGGCCGCCGCGGTTGATAAATACCGAGGGGTCCCGCTGGTTGATGGGCATGATGGGGCCGTAACCCAGCAGGCCGCCAAAGTCCAGCACCTCGCCAGCCTTGCGTCCCACGGCGGGGATCACACGCACGGCAGTGGTCTTGCTGTTCACCATGCCGATGGCAGCTTCGTCTGCGATCAAAGCGCTGATGACGGCTGCACTGGTGTCGCCGGGGATGATGACCATGTCGATGCCCACAGAGCAGACAGCGGTCATGGCTTCCAGCTTTTCAATGGTCAGACAGCCGGACTCGGCAGCATGGATCATGCCGTCGTCCTCGCTTACGGGGATGAAAGCGCCGGACAGGCCGCCCACATGGTTGGAGGCCATGACGCCGCCCTTCTTCACGGCGTCATTCAGCAGAGCCAGGCAGGCGGTGGTGCCGCAGCAGCCGCAGGTCTCCAGGCCCATCTCCTCCAGGATGTTGGCCACGCTGTCGCCCACTGCCGGGGTGGGGGCCAGGGACAGGTCGATGATGCCTGCGGGCACGCCCAGCTGAGCGGAGACAAGGTTGGCCACCAGCTGACCGACCCGGGTGATCTTGAAGGCGGTGCGTTTGACAAGCTCTGCTACCTGGTCGATGGAGGCATCTTTGGGCAGCCGGGCCAGGGCAGCGCGCACTGCGCCCGGGCCGGAGACACCCACATGGATCTCACAATCCGGCTCGCCGGGGCCGTGGAAAGCGCCGGCCATAAAGGGGTTATCCTCCGGTGCATTGCAGAAGACCACCAGCTTTGCTGCGCCGATGCACTGGCGGTCGGCGGTCAGCTCGGCGGATTTCTTTACGGCCTGGCCCATCAGCTTGATGGCGTCCATGTTCAGGCCCGCCTTAGTGGCGCCGATGTTGACCGAGCTGCACACGATGTCGGTCTGGGCCAGGGCACGGGGGATGGACTCGATCAGGCGGCGGTCTCCGCCGGAGAAGCCCTTGTGGACCAGGGCGGTGTAGCCGCCCACAAAGTTGACCCCTACCTTTTTGCCGGCAGCGTCCAGGGTCTTGGCAAAGTCCACCGGGTCTGCATCCGGGCAGGCGCCCAGCAGCATGGCAATGGGGGTAACGCTGATGCGCTTATTGATGATGGGGATACCATATTCCGAGCTGATGTGCTCCACGGTGGACACCAGATTGGCCGCCCGGGTGGTGATCTTGCGGTAGATCTTCTCGCAGGCTTTGCGGGGGTCCGGGTCGATGCAGTCCAACAGGCTGATGCCCATGGTGACGGTGCGCACATCCAGGTTGTCCTGGGTGAACATCTCGATAGTCTCCAGGATATCCCCGGTATTAAACATACTCATAGTGGCAGCTGCTCCTTTTTGTGTTGATCAGATGGTATGCATGGCGTCAAAAACTTCCTGACGGGTCAGGTTGACCTGCATACCCATCTCTGCGGCCAGGGCATCGGTGCGCTGGTGCAGCACCTCATGGCTGACCGTGCAGTTGGACAGGTCCACCAGCATGATCATAGCAAACATCCCTTGCAGGATGCTCTGGCTTACGTCCTCGATGTTGATGCCCAGCTCACAGCACAGGCCGGATACCTTGGCCACTACACCCACGGTGTCGCGGCCGACCACAGTAATGAATGCTTTCATAAATTCCATCCTCTCAATTCTGATACAAAACGGGATGCGTGCACCCCCAGTATAGCAGATTTGACGATTTTTGAACACTCTTTTTAGAAAAAAGGCCGATACACCCCAAGAAAAGACATTCTATGCTGAAAAACCAAGTGCAAACGCCCCTTAAGTGTGCTATACTGAGCTATAACGCCGCAGCGCCGGGGCCGCCAGGCCCGCGTTTTGCCTGGCGAGGGAAGGAGAGGTATTACAGATGGAACAGCTTTTGAAGATCCTGGAAAATAACGCCCGCCTGTCGGTGGAAGATATCGCCGCCATGATGGATAAATCCGCTGCGGAGGTGGCCGCTATGATCGACCTTGCCCGGGCGCAGGGGCTGATCAAGGGGTTCAAGACCCTGGTGGATTGGGAAAAGGCCGGTGTCAACCGGGTGGAGGCTGTTATCGAGATGAATGTCAGCCCCAAAAAAAGCCGCGGCTTTGAGGAGATCGCTGCTACCATCGCCTCCTTTGAGGAGGTGGAGAGCGTGATGCTGATGAGCGGGGGATTTGACCTGCAGCTCATCATCAAGGGGCAGACCTTCCAGGAGATCGCACTGTTTGTGGCAAAGCGTCTGGCTCCTTTGGACGACGTGCTGTCCACCGCTACCCATTTTGTGCTGCGCACCTATAAAAAAGAGGGCAAGCTCTACCTGGGCGAAGAAATCGATGAAAGAGAGTGCACCGTGCTGTGATGGATTATGCAAAACTGATCGCTCCGGCTGCACAGGCCATGCGGCCTTCTGGCATCCGCCGCTTTTTTGACCTGGCGGCTGAGATGCCGGAATGCATCAGCCTTGGCGTGGGTGAGCCGGATTTCAAGACCCCCTGGGCCGTGCGGGAAGCCGGCATCGAAAGCCTGGAGCTGGGCCACACCCGCTATACCTCCAATGCGGGCTTGAAGGAGCTGCGCATTGAGATCTCCCGCTATCTGGAGCGGCGCTTTGGGCTGCGGTACGACCCCATGAGCCAGGTGCTGATCACGGTGGGCGGCAGCGAAGCCATCGATATGTGCATCCGCACCCTGGTGCAGCCGGGGGACGAGGTGATCATCCCGGAGCCTTGCTTTGTCTGCTACGAGCCGATCACCACCCTGTCCGGCGGCGTGCCGGTGCCGGTGCCCTGCCGTGCAGAGGATGCGTTCCGTCTGCGGGCGGACGCTTTGGCTGCGGCGATCACCCCCCGCACCAAGCTCCTGATCATGCCCTTCCCCAATAACCCCACCGGCGCAGTGATGGAGAAAGAGGACCTGGAGGCCATTGCCCAGGTGCTGCGGGGCACCAATATCATGGTGCTGTCCGACGAGATCTACGCAGAGCTGACCTATGGCCTGCAGCCCCATGTGTCCATTGCCAGCCTGCCCGGCATGGCAGAGCGCACTGTGGTGGTCAATGGCTTTTCCAAGACCTATGCCATGACCGGCTGGCGGCTGGGCTACGCCTGCGGCCCTGCGCCGATCCTGCAGGTGATGACCAAGATCCACCAGAGTGCGATCATGAGCGCCCCTACCACCAGCCAGTATGCAGCCATCACCGCACTGCGGGACTGCGATCTGGAGATCGACCGGATGCGGGACGAGTACAATATGCGCCGCCGCCTGGTGGTGCGCAGCTTTAACGAGATGGGGCTGCACTGCTTTGAGCCGCGGGGGGCGTTCTACGCCTTCCCCTGCATCCAGTCCACGGGGATGACCAGTGAGGAGTTCTGCACCCGTCTGCTGGAGAAAAAGCATGTGGCCATTATCCCCGGCGGGGCGTTCGGCGCTTCCGGCGAGGGGTACGCCCGGGTGTCCTACGCCTACTCCGTAGAGCATCTTACCGAGGCGCTCAAGCGCATCCGAGAGTTTTTACAGCAGTTGTAAGGAGGGGAAGCCTATGTCTCAGCTGTACAGCGTCACCGTGCAGGCCCCTGCAAAACTGAACCTGTCTTTGGACGTGGTGGGGCTTTTGCCTGGCGGGTATCATAGCCTGGATATGATCATGCAGGCGGTCACTTTGTATGAACGGGTGGAGCTGCACCGCTCTGCTCAGCTGACCCTGACATTGCCGGGCAGCACTGTGTCCGCTGGGGCGGACAACACAGCGCTTAAAGCGGCGCGGGCCTTCTTTGGCTATACAGGGCTGGAAGGCGGGGCCGATATCCTGGTCTACAAAAGTGTGCCGGTGCGTGCCGGTATGGCCGGGGGCAGCGCCGATGCCGCCGCTGTGCTGGTGGGTCTGAATGTGCTGTACGATGCAAAGCTTTCCTTCAGCGAACTCTGCGCTCTGGGGGCGGGGATCGGGGCGGATGTGCCCTTTGCCCTGATGGGCGGCACCTGCCGGGTCCAGGGTGTGGGGGATCTGATCCGTGCGCTGCCTCCCTGCCCGGACTGCTGGTTCACCGTAGTGATGCCGGGATATGGTGTTTCCACCCCGGAGGCTTTTGCAGCCTACGACCGCATCGGTGCATCCCATCGGCCGAACTGCGCCGCCCAGGAAACCGCCGTCCGCGCTGGCAGCCTGGAGGCATTGTGCGCAGCTGCCGGCAATGCGCTGGAGGAATGTAGCGGTGCGCCGGACAACGAGGCCATCAAAGCCTTGCTGCGCCAGCAGGGGGCACAGGCAGCCCTGATGACTGGCAGCGGTGCAGCGGTGTTTGGCGTGTTTACACAGGAGCAGGCCGCACGGGCAGCCGCAGCAGCGGCCCGCACCCGCTGGCCGCAGGCCTATGTGGTCCGGCCGGACCGGGGCGGCGCCCGGGTCTGCAGCTGGGAATAACTCCAATAGAATAACCCTCCTTTCTTCTGGACAGAATAGCCGGTAAGAAAGGAGGGTTTTGTTGTGCAAACCTTTTATAAGTGCTGTCTGGTCCTGCTGATCGTCGGGGGGCTGAACTGGGGGCTGGTGGGCCTGTTCCAGTTCGATTTTGTGGGCTGGCTGCTGGGGGGCAGCGGGTCCATCTGGGCCAGGGCGGTCTTTGTGCTGGTGGGCGCAGGGGCGATCTGCGCCATTCCAGGCTTGTTTGCAGACCCGGAGCTGCCGGGGCCGGAGAGCCAGAACTGAACACCGGAACAGACCAAACAAAAAGCTTCTGCCTTGGCTGCCTCCGAATAAGAAACCATTGCCCGCCGACTGACGATTTTGTGCAAT
>UQGD01000017.1 GCA_900540455.1 uncultured Faecalibacterium sp. | reverse complement strand
CACCGCTGTGGACGAGAAGGCTGTGAAGGCTGCCGGTGCTGCCGGTGTCATCCGCCCCGACAAGACCACTTGCCAGGTCATCATCGGCACCAAGGTGCAGTTCGTGTATGATGAGCTGAAGAAGATGCTGTAAGCATCCTTCTGAGCACGTTTCCGTGCGGAAGGCTGGTTGCTTCCGCATCCATTCCCAAACTGTAAAAATGCCGCTGAGGGCGGGCGTTTACGCCCTGCTTTCGGCGGCATTTTGTTTTGTTCACAAACCGGCTACCCTTTTGGCCGGAAAATATGCTATACTGAAAACAACAAAGCAAAATAACAGGAGGTTCCCCATTATGAAGATCATTCGTGCAAAAGATTACAAGGACATGTCCCGCAAGGCTGCCAACATCATCTCCGCACAGGTCATTATGAAGCCCAACTGCGTGCTGGGTCTGGCGACCGGCGGCACCCCTGTTGGCGCATACGCTCAGCTGGTGGACTGGTACAACAAGGGCGACCTGGATTTCTCTGAGGTCACCACCGTCAATCTGGACGAGTACCGCGGCCTGCCCAAGGAGCATCCCGAAAGCTATTGGAGCTTTATGCACAAGAACCTGTTTGACAAGGTCAACATCCGCCCCGAGGCCATCCACCTGCCCGACGGAACCAACCCCGATGCTGTGGATGCCTGCAAAAAGTACAACGAGATCATCCACAGCGTGGGCGGCATCGACCTGCAGCTGCTGGGCCTGGGCCCCAACGGCCACATCGGCTTCAACGAGCCGGGCGACGCCTTTGAGCTGGAGACCCACTGCGTGGACCTGACCGCTGCCACCATCGAGGCCAACAAGCGCTTCTTTGACGGCAACGAGGACCTGGTGCCCAAGCAGGCATACACCATGGGCATCAAGACCATCATGCAGGCCCGCAAGGTGCTGGTGGTGGTCAACGGCAAGGGTAAGGCAGAGGCTGTCAAGGCCATGATCACCGGCCCTGTTACCCCCGCCTGCCCCGGCTCTATCCTGCAGCTGCACCCGGATTGCACTGTGGTGGCCGACGAAGAAGCACTCAGCCTGCTGCTGTAAAAGCAGGCGGAAAGGATGACCCCTGAAAATGCCCCCCTATGAGCTGACCTGGCGGCAGCTGACCGCCGAGGAACTGACCCATGTCTACTTGAACGAGATGCGCCGGGACTTCCCCGCCGGAGAACTGAAACCCCTGAGCACCATCCTGAATGGCGAAGCCGCAGGCTTTGGCCACACCTGGGGCGTGTTCCATGGGGAAAAGCTGGCGGCCTACCTGGTCATGGTCTGTCCCCCGGGCAGCGCCGTCAGTCAGCTGGACTACTTTGCCGTTGTGCCGGACTACCGGGCCGCAGGGCTGGGCGCACAGCTGCTGGAGCAGCTGCGTGTGCAGGAAAAAGGCGTCCGCGCCATCATGATCGAGTCCGAATGTCCAGAAAAGGCAGAGGATGAGGCCATGGCCCGCCGCCGGCTGGGTTTTTACGCCCGGAGCGGGGCGGTGGATACCGGATGGGTCGAGAAGCTGTTCGACTCCTGGTTCCGCATCCTGGTGCTGGACTGCGGCGAGGCTGCCATGGAGGCAGGGGAGGCCATCCACGCTCTGGGCGGATGTTACCGCGCTACGATGGGCAAGGACCAGTGGAAGCGCTTCATCCGCTTTTATGCCCCCAACGGGGTGGATGCTACGGAGGATTGACCCCTCCGTTTTGCGGCTGCGGAAAAGCGAGGTGTCCAGCATGAAAAGCAAAATGGACCGGCGCAGTTTTTTGAAGCGCAGCGCCGCTGCAGCGGTCTTGGTACCGGCAGCGGCTCTGCTTACGGGCTGCGAGTTTGAGCTGAAGGACTTTTTGGACCACCTGCTGGGACAGGGCGGCGGCACAGGGCTGGACACCAAAGCCCACCTGGGCAGCTGCACCGTACAGCTGATGGAAGTCACGCTGACAGACAGGGAGGCGGCGGCCCGGTTCCGGGTCCAGGGTCTCCCGGCAGAGCTGCGTCCGGCTGCGGCTTGCTCCGCCAAAGCGGATCATACCCGGCTGATGCTGCTCTCAGCCAGCAAACAGAGCCTGGCCCCCAGCACCGCCGCACAGGAGGTGACGGTGCGGTTTTCCCTCACCGATGGCCAGGCAGAAAAACTCCGGCAGAAGGGCACGCTCCACTTTACCCTGACAGCCTTCGGCTATCGGGTGGAGTATCTGGTGGACTGCCCTGCGCTTACCATTCTGCCGCCTAGTGTCAGCGGGCCGTCTCAATAACCGTTTTTCTGTAATTATGTACAATACCCCCGGTGCTGTTTTGGGCATTCCGCCCGCAGTGCCGGGGGCTTTTTTGTCTTTTTTCGGGGGAGAAAGGCGATTTTCCCGGGAAATGTAAAATCCCGGCGATGAGGCTGCCCCGGGCTTTACGGTTTCTTTTCATTGGCAGGCAAAGCACAGCCAAAGCTTTACCTGGATTTTTCTCGCCCATGGTCGCAGCAGGGCGGGGGCTGCGGTACAATGGAGACGTCCCAAGGAAATGTGGGACACAACGAACTGCGCAAAAGTCGAAAAAACAAAAAGCGCCGGTCAAACGCACCGGCGTCTTGGCAGAACGGCCGGACGATGCAGGTCCTGCGCCGTATTTTGGAGGAAAATTCGTCATGAAAAAGATCACTCGCCGTTCCTTTATTGCTGTTTGCAGCGTGGCTGCTGCTGCCATTGCCCTGACCGCCTGCGGCGGCTCCGCATCTTCCGCTTCTGCTTCCACCCCCGCTTCTTCGGCAGCAGCAAGCTCCAGCGTTTCCTCTGTGGCAGCGCTGTCCGGCAACGTGGCTACCGGCGGTTCCACCTCGATGAAGAACGTGGTCGCCGCTCTGAGCGAGGGATTTGCTGAGGTAGAGCCGGATGTGACCGTCAGCTATGACCCCACCGGTTCCGGCGCAGGCATTACCGGCGCTACCGATAAGACCCTGGACATCGGCCTGTCCTCCCGCGCTCTGAAGACCGAGGAGCAGGAGAACGTTGAGGGCACCATCGTGGCTCTGGACGGCATCGCTCTGATCGTCAACAAGGACAACCCGGTGGCGGACCTGAGCGTGGAGCAGCTGTCCAAGATGTTCACCGGCGAGATCACCAACTGGTCTGAGGTGGGCGGCACCGACGGCGAGATCGTCCTCATCGGCCGCGAGGCTGGCTCCGGCACCCGTGATGGCTTTGAGAGCATCGTGGATGTGAAGGACAGCTGCAAGTACGCCCAGGAGCTGACCGCTACCGGCGCTGTCATCAGCGCTGTGGAGTCCAACCCCCTGGCCATCGGCTACGCTTCTCTGTCTGCTGTGGGCGACAGCGTGAACATGGTCACCGTCGAGGGTGTGGGCTGCAGCGAGGCCACCGTTCAGGACGGTACTTATAAGATCCAGCGTCCCTTTGTGTTCGTCACCAACAAGGCTGCTGAGCTCAGCGCACAGGCACAGGCTTTCCTGGACTTTGCCGTCAGCCCTGACGCTGCAGACCTGATCCGTGCTGCAGGTGCTGTGCCGGTGAGCGAGTAAGATGGGGAGTAAACGTTCTCTGCCCCGCACCGCTGCCGAATGGCTGGAAGCCGTCATGAACTTCATCTTCTTTGCCTGCGGGATGCTGGCAGTGGGCAGCGTGGTGCTGATCACGGTCTATTTGATCGCAGCAGGTGTGCCGGCCATTGGTCAGATCGGCCTGGGCGACTTCCTGTTTGGGCAGGAGTGGGCTTCCACCGCAGCGGAACCGAAATACGGCATCCTGCCTTTCATCCTGTCCAGCATCTGGGGCACTTTGGGTGCCACCCTGCTGGGCGTGCCGGTGGGTCTGCTGACCGCTGTGTTCCTCTCCAAAGCAGCAGGCCCCCGTGTGCGGGGCGTGGTGGTCACCGCCATTGAGCTGCTGTCCGGCATCCCCAGCGTGGTGTTTGGCCTGCTGGGTATGCAGATCCTGGTGCCGGCTGTGGCCAGGACCTTTGGCCGGGCCTCCGGCGCCTGCCTGCTGAGCGCCATCCTGGTGCTGGCAGTTATGATCCTGCCCAGCATCGTGTCTGTGTCGGTCACTGCGCTGAACGCCGTCCCCCCGGAGTACGAGCAGGGCAGCCTGGCGTTGGGCGCTACCGAGCAGGAGACCTGGTTCAAGATCAGTGTCCCGGCCGCCAAAAGCGGCATTGCCGCCGGCATCGTGCTGGGCATCGGCCGCGCCATTGGCGAAGCCATGGCTGTTATGATGGTGGCCGGCAACAGCCCCAATATGCCCGGCAGCTTGTTCCGGAGCGTCACCTTCCTGACCACGGCCATCGCCAAGGAGATGAGCTACGCCAGCGGCCTGCAGAAACAGGCGCTGTTCAGCATTGCACTGGTGCTGTTTGTCTTTATCATGATCATCAACCTGGTGCTGAATGCGATGCTGAAGGGAGGCTCCCGCCGTGAAAAGTGATCTGACCCCGGCCCGCCGGATGCAGAACCGGCTGATGCTGGCTGCGGTATGGGTGGCGGCGGTGCTGGTCATCCTGCTGGTGGCAGGTGTCATCGGCATCGTGCTGTGGCGGGGCGTGCCCAAGCTCAGCTGGGAGTTTTTGTCCGGCACCGCCAGCGTGCTGAAAGGCACCGACGGCATCCTGCCGGCCATCCTGAACACCCTGTATGTGATCCTGCTCACACTGCTGATCGTGCTGCCTTTGGGCGTGGGTGCAGCGGTCTATTTGACCGAGTACGCCACCAACCGGCGGCTGATCGCCCTGATCGAGTTTACCAACGAGACCCTGGCAGGCATCCCCAGCATCCTGTATGGCTTGGTGGGTATGCTGGTGTTCAGCCAGGCATTGGGCCTGCGCACCAGTCTGCTGTCCGGCAGCCTGACGCTGGTCATCATGACCCTGCCCACCATCATCCGTACTACCCAGGAGTCGCTCAAGACCGTGCCGCAGGGCTATCGGGAGGGTGCGCTGGGTCTGGGTGCAGGCAAGTGGCATATCATCCGCACCATCGTGCTGCCTTGCAGCATCGACGGCGTCGTTACCGGCTGCATCCTGGCCGTGGGCCGCATCGTGGGCGAGAGCGCTGCGCTGCTGTTCACCGCTGGCGCTGCGGAGGTCATCGCCAAGAGCATTGCTGCTGCGTATACCTCCAATGGCGCTACCCTGTCGGTGCTGTTGTACCTGCGGGCCTTTGAGGATGGCGACTTTGCCTCGGCATGGGGCATTGCAGCGGTGCTGCTGGTGCTGGTGCTGGTCATCAATCTGGCCGCCCGTCTGGCCAAGACCAGCCTGAAGAAAAAGCAATGAGGTGTACTGATAGAATGGAAACGCAAAACCTCCCGGTGATCTCCGCCCAGGAGCTGGATCTGTGGTACGGCGACTTTCAGGCGCTGAAAAAGATCTCCCTGGATGTGCCCCAGCGCAGCATCACGGCATTGATCGGCCCTTCTGGCTGCGGCAAATCCACCTTTCTCAAGACCCTGAACCGGATGAACGACCTGGTGCCTGGGGTGCGCATCGAGGGCAAGGTCCTGCTGCAAGGGCAGGATATCTTTGCCCGGGACATGGAGCTTACCGCCCTGCGCCGCCGGGTGGGCATGGTGTTCCAGAAAGCCAACCCCTTCCCCATGAGCATCTATGACAACATCACCTACGGCCCCAAGCTCCACGGGGTGCGGGGCAAAGCAGCCCTGGATGAGATCGTGGAGACCTCTCTGCGGGGAGCGGCCCTGTGGGATGAGGTCAAGGACCGCTTGAAAAAAAGCGCCCTGGGTCTGTCCGGCGGTCAGCAGCAGCGTCTGTGCATCGCCCGGGCACTGGCAGTGCAGCCGGAAGTGCTGCTGATGGATGAGCCCACCAGCGCACTGGACCCCGGCTCCACCATGAAGATCGAAGAGCTGATGAGCCAGCTGAAAGAAAAGTATACCGTAGTCATCGTGACCCATAATATGCAGCAGGCTGCCCGCATCAGCGACCGCACCGCCTTTTTCCTGCTGGGTGAAATGGTGGAGCAGGGCCCCACGGCCAAGATCTTCAGCACCCCGGAGGACAAGCGTACCGAGGACTACATCTCCGGCCGCTTCGGCTGACCGGCATTTTACAGGAAAGGGGCTTTGCAGATTATGAGCAGCCGCACCCAATACGACGCGGATCTGCGCCAGTTACAGACCCAGATGACCCAGATGGGCACTGCCGCTGCCGATGCGGTGGAGTCCGCTATGGAGGCGCTTTGCACCGCAGACCCGGACATGGCCGCCGCCGTGATCAAAGGGGACCAGAAGATCAACCAGATGGAGCAGGACATCCAGCACCGCTGCATGAGCCTTCTGCTGCGTCAGCAGCCGGTGGCCGGTGACCTGCGCCGCATCTCTGCTGCGCTGAAAGCGGTCACCGATCTGGAGCGCATGGCAGACCACGCAGCGGATATCGCTGAGATCTTGCCCCACCTGTTCGGTGTGCGTCAGGCGGGGGACCCGGCGGTGAGCCGTGCGCTGGAAATGGGCCGCAAGGCTCACAAGATGATCCTGGACGCTCTGGCAGCGCTGTCCGCTGAGGACCAGGCCGCCGCGCAGCAGGTCATTGCGGCAGATGACGCAGTGGACGCAGACTTTGACCAGATCAAGCAGATGCTGGCGCAGGAGATCGCAGCCTGCCCGGCCAATGTGGATGCCGCATTGGATCTGCTGATGGTCATCAAGTACCTGGAACGCATCGGGGATCATGCTGTCAACCTGGCCGAGTGGGTCCAGTTTGTCTGTTCTGGACGCTACAAGGACGAAACGATGTTCAGCTGAATCCAATACGCTAAACGGCTGGTGGTACCCCACCAGCCGTTTTTTGCGGGCAAAAAATAAGAGACGGCACAGTTCAAGGCTGTGCCGTCTCTTTCTGGGGTTTAGCAAGTGTGCGTCAGGCGGTGCGGATGGGCCGGGCGGTGCGCTTGAGGCGATATTCCCGGGGGCTCAGACCGTACCGCTCGTGGAACAGGCGGTAGAAATAACTGGTGTTTTCATAGCCGACATAGGCAATGACCTGCTGGATGCTCCAGTCACTGCGGCGCAGCAGCCGGGCAGCGGTCTCCATGCGGTGCTTTTGCAGCAGCTCCTTGTAGGTGCGGCCGGTCTGGGTGCGCACGCACTCGCTGACATAAGCCAGGGAGACACCGTAGGCCCGGGCTACATTGGAGAGGCTGGCCTCCCGGTAATTGGTGGTGATCTCGTCCAGGGCCGCCTGTACCAGGGCCTCGCGGCTCACCGTCGCGCTGCGCCCGCCCAGCGGGAATAACTGTGTTTGTGCCATAGCGTAAGTACCTCCGTCACTGCCGCCGCCGCAAGCATAAGCCGTCTCCCGGCGGCAGGCAGTGGATTCAGGGCGCAGCGGGGCGGGGGATCGAACCGGCAGTGTTTGTGCCGGAGGGGGGGACGAACGCCGGGCCCCTGCGCCTGTTCTTTTGCGGCGGGAGGGAAGGCGCCCTTTCATGGCCATCCGCCGCCGCAAGGGGACTGTTTTTTGTCCCCGTCTGCCTATGATACGGCGCAGCGGCGGGAAAAATTGCGTCCTCGCCAGATTTAAGAAAATGTTCATACTCCGGGCTGCACACGCTGGGTGCGGTGCTTTTTTCTGCGATACCCTAGCCTTTTGGAAAATAATGTAGTATAATATTCGCTGTTATAAACTGCTGTTATACAAATCTACCGCAGGGCAGGCATGCGGCCCCCCTGCAGGGAAGAGAAGGTGTTGAAGGATGTTTCGTGGAGCGACCCGTGCGGATCTGGATCGGATCCTGCAAATTTACGATCATGCCCGCAGCCTGATGGCTGAAACGGGCAACCCCACCCAATGGGGCGGCGGTTACCCGCCCCGCGAGCTGCTGGAGGAGGATATCACCTCCAACCGCCTGTTTGTATATGTGGTCAATGGGCAGCTGGAGGCGGTGTTCGCCTTTGTGCTGGGGGCAGACCCCACCTATGCCGCCATTGAGGACGGCGGGTGGCTGAACGATGCCCTGCCCTATGGCACGCTGCACCGGCTGGCTTCCGCAGGTACCCGCAAAGGGGTGGCGGATGAGGTGATCGCCTGGTGCGCCGAGCGCTGCGACAGTCTGCGGGCAGATACCCATGCGGACAACAAGATCATGCAGCATATCCTGGAGAAGAATGGGTTTGCCCGCTGCGGCATCATCCATGTGGCGGACGGTACCCCCCGGATCGCCTATCAGAAACTGACCCCTGCCCACCCGCTTTGATGTACAAAAATGCGCCCCCTGCCCAGACCGGGCGGGAGGCGCATTTTTTGTTTTGTTCAGCGGGGCAGTTTGGCGCGGCGCAGCCCGGCCAGGATCAGCGGGATCAGCACCAGCTGCAGCAGGATGCCGGGCAAAGCCGTAAAGATGGCGCCGGACAAGAAAGCCTGCAGGGGAAAAGCAGTCCCCGACAGGCCCGCCATCACAAAGCGGGCGGCACCCCATACCAGCCGCCCGGAGACCATGGCGGCCGCCAGCACAGCGTAGTCACCGGCAGGAGTGTGGCGCACCCGGGGGTAGAGCAGGCCGGTCACCAGGCCGTAGCATCCCAGCTCCAGACACATGGCCAGAGCCACCGGGTACAGCGGCGGCATCCCAAACAGGGCCGAGCGCAGCAGCGGTGCGGTCACACCCACGGCCAGGCCCCAGGGCCAGCCCAGCAAAAAACCGCACAATAGCACCGGCAGGTGCATGGGGCAGAGCATATTTCCGATCTGGGGCAGCTGCCCGGTCAGGAAGGGCAGCACCAGGGCAAGGGCCAGCATCAGCCCGGCCAGCACCAGCCGGCGGGCGGGGGATAAGGGGGTGTGGTTCATCATAGCACCTTCTTTTTTGGGGGACGCAAGGTCCGTTTTTTTGTCAAAAGTATAACAGTCTCGCCGGGGAGATGTCAATACAGGCGCATTTTCCACAAAAAGCGGGCGGATTCCCCTGCAAATTGCCCAGTGGTGTACATTTTTCCGGAAGATGCTTGACCTTTTTGCACAGAATAGATAATATAAACCTGATACAAAGTGCGCCGCGGCCAGCTGGCCGGTGCGCTGCTCCAGCGCGGGACGCGCCCGCCCCGGAGGACATTCAACTGGTTCATACGGGAGGACCATTATGACAAATGCAGAAAAGCTCACCCTGGCTAAGCACGCCTGCCGCATCCGCATGGGTGTCATCGAAGGGACCCACAGCGCCAAGTGCGGACATCCGGGCGGCAGCCTGGACATTGCAGAGGTGCTGTCCTACCTCTATTTTGCGGATATGAACATCGACCCCGCCGCCCCGGCTAAGCCTGACCGGGATCGTCTGGTGCTGTCCAAGGGCCACGCTGCCCCGGGACTGTACGCTGCTTTGGCAGAGCGGGGCTTCTTCCCCTGGGAGGATCTGCTGACCCTGCGCAAGATCGGCAGCTATCTCCAGGGCCACCCCAACATGAACACCACCCCCGGTGTGGATATGTCCACCGGCAGCCTGGGCCAGGGCGTGTCTGCGGCCTGCGGCATGGCGCTGGGCGCCCAGAAGGCCGGTCTGCCCTCCAAGGTGTACGCCATCCTGGGCGACGGTGAGATCGAGGAAGGCGAGTGCTGGGAGGCATTTATGTTTGCCGCCCACTACGGCCTGTCCAACCTGTGCGTGATGATCGACCGCAACCATCTGCAGATCGACGGCACCACCGAGACCGTGATGAACAGCGCTCCGCTGGAGGATAAGCTCCGTGCGTTCAATTTCCATGTGGAGACCATCAACGGCCACGACTTTGACCAGATCGAGGCTGCGATCCAGGGTTTCCGCGCCCGGACCGATAAGCCCACCTGCATCATTCTGGACACCATCAAGGGCAAGGGCGTGTCCTATATGACCGGTGCGGTGGAGTGGCACGGCAAGGGCCCCAACGACGAGGAATACCGCATCGCCATGGACGAGCTGAACGCCGCCTATGCCGCGCTGGATAAGGAGGACAAGTAAATGGCAGATGTAAAAAAGATCGCGACCCGTGATAGCTACGGCGAGACCCTGAAAGCCCTGGCGGCAGAGGGCCACGACGAGCTGGTGGTGCTGGACGCAGACCTTGCTGCCGCCACCAAGACCGGTATGTTCCGCAAGACCAACCCGGACCGTCACTTTGACTGCGGCATTGCCGAGGCCAATATGGTGGGCGTGGCTGCCGGCCTGTCCACCATGGGCTATGTGCCCTTTGTGTCCAGCTTTGCCATGTTTGCTGCGGGCCGTGCGTTTGAGCAGATCCGCAACAGCATCGCTTACCCTGGCCTGAACGTGAAGATCGGCGCCACCCACGGCGGCATCTCGGTGGGCGAGGACGGCGCTTCGCACCAGTGCTGTGAGGACTTTGCCCTGATGCGCAGCCTGCCCGGCATGACCATCATCTGCCCCGCAGACGATGTGGAGGCCCGTGCCGCTGTCCGTGCCGCCTTTGCTATGCATGGTCCGGTGTACCTGCGCTTCGGCCGCCTGGCTGTGCCTGTGTTCCACGATCCGGACAACTATCATTTTGAGATCGGCAAGGGCGAGCAGCTCACCGAGGGCAATGACATCGCCATCCTGGCCACCGGCCTGATGGTCAACGAGGCCCGCATTGCCGCCGAGCAGCTGGCTGCCGAGGGCATCCACGCCCGGGTCATCAACCTGCACACCATTAAGCCCCTGGACGAGGAGCTGGTGCTGAAGGCTGCTGCGGAGTGCGGCAAGGTCATCACCGCCGAGGAGCACAACGTCATCGGCGGCCTGGGCGAGGCTGTCTGCGCTCTGCTGAGCGAGAAGCTGCCCACCCCCGTGCGCCGCATCGGCGTGCAGGATGAGTTTGGCTGCTCCGGCCCTGCCTGGGACCTGCTGCATGCCTACGGTCTGGATGCTGCCACCATCGTAAAGACCACCCATGAGATGCTGGGCCGCTGAGCAAAGCCCCGCATAAACGCATAGAAAAAAGAGCCGCTGCCCTGCCGGGCAGCGGCTCTTTTGTTCGGGGTGCCATTGTGTGACCCCGTCACGGAAAAACACCTCCGGTTTTGGGTATACTAAGCGCACAAGATGCAAAGCACCCAAATATATGTTTTGGAGGAAATAAAAATGGCTGTTATCACGATCACGAAAGAGAATTTTGATGCTGAGGTCCTGCACAGCGACAAGACTGTGCTGCTGGATTTCTGGGCCAGCTGGTGCGGCCCCTGCCGTATGCTGTCCCCGGTGGTGGACGAGGTGGCCGAGGAGCGCCCCGACGTGAAGGTTGGCAAGGTCAACGTGGACGAGCAGCCGGAGCTGGCGGGTCAGTTCGGGGTCATGAGCATCCCCACCCTGCTGGTGTTCAAGAATGGCAAGCTGGTCAACCAGACCGTGGGTGCCCGCCCCAAGAGCGGCGTGCTGGCACTGCTGGGCTGAGAGACAAAGACCACACAATAAAGCAGGCTCATCCTGGGGCGCACTCGGTCAACGGGTGCGCCCCTTTTGCTGTTGGGTACGCAATCATTTTGCACGCTGGTGCGTATACTGGGGGACAGGGCCTTGGCGGCAGACGCCAGGGCCGGACAAAAGGAGGAACTATGTTATGAAAAACCGGATCATCTGCCTGGCCGCTGCGCTGCTGGCGGCTGCTCTGGCGGGCTGTGCAGGCCCGTCCTCGTCCCAAAGCAGCAACCCGCCGCCTGCATCTTCCGCTGCGCCGTCCTCTGCGGTGTCCTCCCAGCCGACCGCTCCCGGGCGGGAGCTGCATACAGAGCTGGAAATCTGGGTGGAAGGGGAGCCGGAGAAGGTCCCCGCCACCCTGTTCCAGGGGGAGGGGTACTCCCTCTATCTGCCGGATGGGGAGTGGGTGCAGACCGGCTCTATGAGCGGGGAGCAGCCGGAGGAGGCCGACCTCTTTGCGGCAGCTGCAAACTCGCAGGTCACCCTGTCGGTCCGGCCGGACCGCAGCGGCCAGGACCTGGAACGGGCCTACGATGCGCTGTGGGCAGAGGGGTATAACCAATCGGACGACAACGACCATTTCTTTGCCCGCACGATGGAAGGCCAGGTGCAGTGCCAGTATGTCATAGCAGGAGAGAGCGGGGTGTGGTATGTAGCCTGGAGCTATCCGGATACCTCGGAGTATCTGGAGGGGTGGGGCAGCCGTATCCCCCAGCTGATGCCCGGATTTTTGCTGGAGGAGGATGCAGGCAGCAGCGGTTTGTGAAAGTATCCGAAAAAATGCCCCCCAAAAACCAGAAACACAGCGAAATTTGCGATTCACAAAAAATGAAAAATGTAATAAAATGGGGGCAGCTTATCCGGGCGCATCCAGGACGCCCGTGCAGGAAAGGAGCTGCCCTATGAACGATGCTGAACGACTGACCGCTTACCGGAAAATGCAGGATTTTGTGGACCGCCGCCTGGCGGATACGACCGCTCGGATGGACCGCCTGCGGGCAGAAGGTAAGGAAAAGACCGCCACATACCGTCAGCTGCTGGGGGATAAGCTCCAGTATCAAAACATGATGGAACTGTATAAAATGTTTGGCCTGTAAGCTGCGCCCGGCAGTGAGCAGATTTCCGACAGATGCCCCCTTTCTGGCTGCGTGATCGGCCTGCAAGGGGGCTTTTGCGTTCCCGCTGAGGGAAAATCCCCGGCACCTCTTGCGTTTGTGCATTGAATAAGCTACACTATATCTATATTCGCTTTCAGCGGGGCAGCGGCCTGCTTTTTTGGACGCCGGCGGGGGCGTTTTTCCCGGCAGCAGCTTAAAACACGACATAGGCTCGACCGCATGGTCAAGCAGGAAAGGATGCAGTGATCAGATCATGGCAGATTTCAAAAAGTCCAGCGTGCATTGCCACTCGACAATGTGTGACGGCAAAAACACCCTGCAGGAGATGACCTCGGCTGCCTGCGCACAGGGCTTGGAGACGCTGGGCTTTACCGGCCACAGCCATACCCCATGCGACCGGGAGTACTGCATGACCCCCAGCCGCACCGCCCAGTATAAGGCCACCATCGCTACGCTGAAGGCAGAGTACAAGGGCAAGGTGGATATCCTCTGTGGGCTGGAGTGGGATCTGTTCTCGGACGACAAGCGTACCGGCTACGATTACTGGATCGGCGGCGTGCACTATCTCCACGGGGAAAAGACCGGCCGTTATTATGAGATCGACTTCCGCCCCCAGGATCTGCGGGAGTGCATCGATGCAGACTTTGGCGGGGATGCACTGGCTGCGGTGGAGGCGTACTTTGCACAGGTGGCGCAGCTGGCCGCTTTGCACCCGGACATCCTTGCCCATGTGGACCTGATCAAAAAGCTGAACGGCAATGGCGAGTTCTTTGACGAAAACTCTCCCCGGTATCAGGCGGCAGCCCTCTCGGCACTGGAGGCCGCCCACAAGGCGGACTGCCTGCTGGAGATCAACACCGGCGCAGTGAACCGTGGCTACCGCAAGGACTTCTACCCCGGCCCGTGGCTGCTGTCACAGTGGCACAAGATGGGCGGCAAAGTCATCATCACAGCGGACGCCCATGCCCACGACGGGCTGACCTTTGCCTTTGACGAGGCAGCACAGGCTGCCCGGGATGCAGGGTTTGACAGCGTGCAGGTACTGACCGGCCACGGCTTTGAGACCCAGGCACTGTAAATCGTTTCGACAGGCTGCTGTGCAATGCACGGCAGCTTTTTTGGCTGCTCTGTAATGGATGCAGCGTATGACCCATTGGAGGATACTATGACCCGATCTGAGTCCCGGCCCCTGCCCAAACTGAATACAAAGCTTACCAGCGGGCCAATTTTTAAAAGCTTGTTCTTGTTTATGCTGCCCATCTTTTTCTCCAGCTTGTTCCAGCAGCTGTACAATACCGTAGATATCATGATCGTGGGCAATGTGCTGGGGGATCAGGCCCTGGCTGCTATTGGCGCCTGCGGTGCGATCTATGAGCTGCTGGTGGGGTTTGGCCTGGGCATCGGCAATGGGCTGGCCATCGTGGCGGCCCGGTGCTATGGCGCCCAGGATGAGGACGGCCTCAAGCGCACCGTGGCGGGGTCGATGGTCATTGGAGTCGGCGCCTCGCTGACCATCATGCTGGCGGGGCTGCTGGGCCTGCGCCCGCTGCTGGAGCTGCTGGATACCCCGGCGGAGATCATCGGGGACGCCTATGCCTATATCCGCATCATTGCCCTGGGTGTGCCAGTGATGTTTGCCTATAACCTTTGTTCCGGTCTGCTGCGGGCCATTGGCAACAGCATGATGCCCCTGGTATTTTTGCTGTTGTCCTCGGTGCTGAATGTGGGACTGGATATTTGGTTCATCGCCGGGCTGGGCTTGGGCGTTCCGGGTGCAGCTGCGGCTACGGTGCTGGCACAGGGCGTGTCGGCGGCGCTGTGCGTGGTGTATATCCTGCGGCGCACGCCGGTACTGCTGCCTGCGCAAAAGCATTTTGAGGTGGGCGCACAGCGCTATCAGGAGCTGCTGACCCAGGGCCTGTCCATGGGACTGATGAGCAGCATCGTGTCGGCGGGGTCGGTGGTGCTGCAATATGGCATCAATGGCCTGGGCACCCTGGTCATTGCGGGGCATACGGCAGCCCGCAAGCTGTTTGCGGTGACGGATATGCCGCTGACCGCCATGGCCTCAGCAGCGTCTACCTTTGTGTCCCAGAATTTTGGTGCAGGCAGCCCGGACCGGGTGCGCAAGGGGATGCGGGATGTGTATATCTACTCGGTGGTGGTGGCCATCGGCGCGGTGCTGCTGATGTCTTGCAGCGCAGAGTGGATGGTGCAGGCTGTGTCCGGCTCTGCCGAGGCGGTGGTGGTGCAGAACGGTGCAAAGTATCTGATGTGGAATGCACCTTTCTACGCAGTGCTGGGCGTGCTGCTGTCCACCCGGTACGCGCTGCAGAGCCTGGGACAAAAGGTGCTGCCGCTGCTGTCCAGCGTCATCGAGCTGGTGGGCAAGATCTTGTTCGTGCTGTTCTTCATCCCCCGCTTTGGCTATGATGCCGTGATTCTCTGTGAGCCGATCATCTGGTGCTTTATGACCGCAGAGCTGCTCTTTGTCTATCTGCGTGATCCCTTTGTGTTCCCCGGACGGAGAAAGCCTCGGAAAGAGTGAACTTTGCGGAGAGGGTGGATTCCGGGAAGAACCCTCTCAGTCGCCTGCGGGGAGAGGGATGCTTTCGGGACGAACCCTCTCAGTCGCCTACGGCGACAGCTCTCCCGAGTGGGAGAGCCCTTGGCAGAACCAGCAAGTTTCGTCCTCATTCGTTAACGGCAGGAAGAAGTCAGCCGATAAGCGGTAAACTTTACGCCCTTGCCAAAGCCTCTCCCTTTCGGGAGAGGTGGCACGGCGAAGCCGTGACGGAGAGGGTAGATTCCGGAAGTGACCCTCTCAGTCTCGCTGCGCTCGACAGCTAGTTCCCCTTTTTGTCGCCTATCGGCGACATCTTCCCCCGGCCGGGGGAAGTCTTTCGAAGGGAGAGCCCTTGGCAGAACCGGCAGGTCTCGTCCTCATTCGTCAACGGCAGGAAGAAGCCTGCTGTTAAGTTGTAAACTTTACGCCTTTGCCAAAGCCTCCACCTTCGGGAGAGGTGGCATTTCGCAAAGCGAAATGACGGAGAGGGTTCCTTCCGCTTTACACCTGCTCCACCCCCTTGCGGCGACCCCTTTATGACAGATTTATGAATCTTTTAAAACTTTTTTCCCAGCCTCTTGACAGGCCGGGAAATTTGGCTATAATGGTCTTAGCACTCAGGAACAACGAGTGCTAAACACTTCAAAACAACGCAAGGGAGGCGGACCGAGTGACGATGGATGCACGGAAGCAGCGTGTGCTGCAGGCGATCGTAGCTCTGTACAGCCTCGAAGGGGAGCCTGTGGGCAGCAGCGTCCTGGCCAACTACTTCGACATGGCGGTATCCAGCGCAACGCTGCGCAATGAGATGGCCGCACTTACTAAGCTTGGCCTTTTGGAGCAGCCCCACACCAGCGCGGGCCGGGTGCCCAGCGCAAAGGGCTACCGCTATTATCTGGACAATCTGCTTTCGGCCAATGAGCCGCTGGACCGTGTCACCCGTGCCCGGGTGGATGCGGTGTTTGCCAGTTTGGATCATGAGCCGGAAAAACTGGCCCAGGGCGCTGCCAAGGCGCTGGCCGCCATCAGCGGCTGCACGGCTGCGGTAAGCACCCCCTGTGCCGAGGACCTGTGCATCTCTCATTTTGAGGTGGTGCAGGTGGGCCGCAGTGCGGCGGCTGTGCTGGCGGTGACTACCGCCGGATACGTCCGCACCCGGGTGGCCCGGGTCCGCACCGGACTTTCCCGGGACAATGCCGCTGCGCTGGCGGCGGTGCTGAATCAGCACCTGACCTTTGTGGCCCCGGTGGATCTGAACCGGCGGATGCTCAGTGAGCTTTGCAGCCAGATCCGTCCGGAGCTGGTGCCGGTGGTCTCGGCGGCAGCGGCGATCTTGCAGGATTGCGCACAGCCCCATGTATTTCTGGGGGGCGAGCAGTACCTGCTGGACTGGCCGCAGCTGGAGGGCAAGGTGGGGGATATCCTCACACTGCTGAACGACGACACCCAGGCCGCCCAGCTGATCGCACCCCCTGCCGGGCAGGAGGGATGCATCCTTCTGGGAGAGGACATCGAGCCGCAGATCCCCGGATTATGCATCGTAAGCGACCGTTACCTGGTGGGCGGCGGACTGTGGGGCTCCATTGCATTGATCGGCCCCACCCGGATGCCCTTCCAAAAGCTGGTGCCCCTGCTGCACGCCTTTGCCGACGAGCTGGGCGAGGGCATGAGCGGCAAACGAAAAGACACCCCGCAGGCTGCCGTACCCCGGCGGGCTGCACCCTATAACAAGGAGGATCTGGTATGAGCGAAGATTTGAACAAGGCCCAGCAGGAGCCCACTGTGGAGCCGGCTGCCGAGCCGGTGTCCGAGCCGGAGACCCAGTCCGCTGCCCCTGAGACCGAACCTGCCGAGCAGGCAAAGGACGACGGGAAGAAGAAGGACGGCTGGTTCAACAAAAAGGCCCGGGAGCTGGACGCCATCAAAGCCCAGCTGGAAACAGCCGAGCAGACCGCTGCAAAGGCAAAGGACCAGCTGCTGCGCATGGCAGCGGAGTACGACAACTACCGCAAGCGCTCCACCCGTGAGGCAGACCAGAAATTCAACGACGGCGTTTCCTTTGCTGTCAATCAGATCCTGCCCATTCTGGACACGCTGGAGATGGCGGCCAACGCCCCCACCACCGACGAGAGCTACAAGAAGGGCGTGACCATGACCCTGGACAAAGCAGCCAAAGCACTGGCCGCGCTGAACATCCAGGAGATCCCCACCCTGGGCCAGCCCTTTGACCCCAACTTCATGAATGCGGTGCAGCAGGTGCCCGCAGAGGATGGCCAGGAGAGCGGCACTGTGGTGACCGTTTACCAGAAGGGCTACCAGATGGGCGATAAGATCGTCCGCCATGCCACTGTCGTGGTGGCTGGCTGAGCAAGCCGTACCCCCCTTTTCCGGGGTCTTGATAAATACAACCGTTTAAGTATATAAAGATTCATCGTTTTATCAGCGAGAGGAGATTTTATTATGAGCAAGATCATTGGTATCGACCTTGGCACCACCAATAGCTGCGTCGCCGTGATGGAAGGCGGCGAGCCTGTCGTTATTGCAAACTCGGAAGGCGCCCGCACCACCCCGTCTGTGGTGGGCTTCACCAAGACCGGCGACCGTCTGGTTGGCCAGGTGGCAAAGCGCCAGGCCATTACGAACCCGGAGAACACCATCTCCTCCATCAAGCGTGAGATGGGCACCGATAACAAGGTCACCCTGAACGGCAAGGCCTACACCCCCCAGCAGGTCAGCGCTATGATCCTGCAGAAGCTGAAGGCGGATGCCGAGGCTTACCTGGGCGAGACCGTCACCGAGGCTGTCATCACCGTGCCGGCTTACTTCAACGACAGCCAGCGCCAGGCCACCAAGGACGCAGGCACCATTGCAGGCCTGACCGTCAAGCGTATCATCAACGAGCCCACTGCCGCAGCTCTGGCTTACGGCATCGACAAAGAGGATGACCAGAAGATCATGGTCTACGACCTGGGCGGCGGCACCTTCGACGTGTCCATCATCGAGATGGGCGACGGCGTGACCGAGGTCCTGGCGACCAACGGCGATACCCGCCTGGGCGGCGACGACTTTGACCAGCGCATTATCGACTGGATGGCCAACGCTTTCCAGACCGAGAACGGCATTGACCTGCGCAAGGACAAGATGGCTGCCCAGCGCCTGAAGGAGGCTGCTGAGAAGGCAAAGATCGAGCTGTCCAGCGCTATGAGCAGCCAGATCAACCTGCCCTTCATCACCGCTGACGCTACCGGCCCCAAGCACCTGGATATGACCCTGACCCGTGCAAAGTTCAACGAGCTGACCGCCGATCTGGTGGACCGCACCATGACCCCCGTGCGCAAGGCTCTGGCTGATGCCGGCCTGCGTCCCTCTGACCTGAAGAAGGTTCTGATGGTGGGCGGCTCCACCCGTATCCCCGCTGTTTACGACGCCGTCAAGAAGGAGCTGAATTGCGAGCCCTTCAAGGGCATCAACCCCGACGAGTGCGTGGCTGTGGGCGCTGCCATCCAGGGCGGCGTGCTGCAGGGCGACGTCAAGGGCCTGCTGCTGCTGGACGTTACCCCGCTGAGCCTGGGCATCGAGACCCTGGGCGGCGTGTGCACCAAGATCATCGAGCGCAACACCACCATCCCCACCCACAAGAGCCAGGTGTTCTCCACCGCTGCGGACAACCAGCCCTCGGTCGAGATCAACGTGCTGCAGGGCGAGCGTGAGTTTGCCCGCGATAACAAGAGCCTGGGTGTGTTCCACCTGGACGGCATTGCTCCGGCTCCCCGTGGCGTGCCCCAGATCGAGGTCACCTTTGATATCGACGCCAACGGCATCGTGAAGGTCAGCGCCAAGGACCTGGGCACCGGCAAGGAGCAGAACATCACCATCACCGCTTCTACCAATATGTCCAAGGACGACATCGACAAGGCCGTCAAGGAGGCCGAGCAGTTTGCTGCCGATGACAAGAAGAAGCGTGAGGAAGTGGACATCCGCAACGGTGCAGACCAGATGGTGTTCCAGACCGAGAAGATGCTGAAGGAGAACGGCGACAAGCTGCCCGCCGACGTCAAGAGCGAGGCTGAGGCAAAGCTGGCCGACCTGAAGACCGCCGTGCAGTCCGGCTCCACCGACGACATCAAGGCAAAGCAGGAGGCTCTGAGCCAGGTGTTCGAGAAGATGTACCAGGCTGCCGCTGCTGCCCAGCAGGCTGCTGCCGGCGCACAGCCCGGCCCCGACGCATCCGCTCAGCAGAAGCCGGATGACGGCGTGGTGGATGCAGACTTCAAGGAAGTCTGATAACTTAAAAATCAAACAGCCCTGCGCCCGGCCCAAACCGGCGGGCCTCGGCTGACAAAAGCAAGCGAAGCCGCTCCGGTTTGGCCTTGGCCAATGCCGGGGCGGCCTTTGCTGGCTTTACAGATGCGCCCCTCTCGCACACGGGGAAGGGGCTTTTCACGGAGAAGGACTTTCCCGAGAGGTGAGTGGATATGGCACAGGAAAAACGCGATTATTACGAGGTGCTGGGGGTATCCAAGACCGCTACGGACGCTGAGATCAAAAAGGCGTACCGCAAGCTGGCCATGAAGTACCACCCGGACTATAACCCCGGCGATAAAAAAGCCGAGGAGATGTTCAAGGAGATCAACGAGGCCAACGAGGTTTTGTCCGACCCAAAGAAGCGCCAGCTGTATGACCAGTACGGCTTTGCCGGGGTGGACCCCACCTATGCAGCCCAGAACGGCGGCGGCCCCGGCGGCTTTGGCGGGTTTGGCGCCGACGGCGTGGACCTGGGAGACCTGTTTGGGGATATCTTTGGCGGCGGTTTCGGCGGCTTTGGCGGCAGCCGTTCGGCTAACCCCAACGGCCCCCGCAAAGGCCAGGATCTGCGGGTGCGCATTACCCTGAGCTTTGACGAGGCGGTGCACGGCTGCAAAAAGAACATCACCATCACCCGCCAGCAGGAGTGCGCCGAGTGCCATGGCAGCGGCTGTGCAGCAGGCACCAGCCCGGAGGCCTGCCCGGACTGCGGCGGCCGGGGCTTTGTGCTGCGCCAGCAGCGCACCCCCTTTGGCGTGATGCAGACCCAGCAGCCCTGCGCCCGGTGCGGCGGTAAGGGCAAGCTGGTAAAGGACCCCTGCAAGAGCTGCCACGGCAGCGGCCGGGTGGCCACCAAAAAGACCCTGGAAGTCACTATTCCCATGGGCATTGATGATGACCAGAGCTTTGCACTGCGGGGTATGGGCGATGCCGGTGCCAACGGCGGCCCCGCTGGGGATGTGATCGTGATGGTCACCGTCCGTCCGGACCCGCTGTTTGAGCGGGACGGCTACGATGTGTGGGTCACGGTGCCCATCACCTACAGCCAGGCTGTGCTGGGCGACCGGATCACGGTGCCTTCCATTGACGGCAAGGTGGAGTATGAAGTGCCGGAGGGCACCCAGAGCGGCACCACCTTCCGTCTGCGGGGCAAGGGCATCCAGTACCTGAACGGCCGCGGCCGGGGCGATATGTACGTCAAGTGCGAGGTGGAGATCCCCAAAAAGCTCTCCAAGATCCAGCGTGATGCCCTGAAGAAGTTTGAGGGCACCCTGAAAGAGGACAACTACGAAAAACGCAAGGGCTTCTTCAAACGTCTGAAGGATATGTTCAACTAAGCCTAGTACACAAAAAACAACACAAAATAGCAGCACCCCCGCCGCTTCTTCCCGGAAAAGGAAGAGGCGGCGGGGGTGCTTTTTATTTGGGCCGTGGCAGGGCGGAGCGCAGTCCTCAAAGGTGCAGCGGGGCCTGCGGCTAAAAAAATCGGCCCATGCAAAGGCATGGGCCGTGTGAAAAGTTTTGCACCGATCCGTTTGAAAAAGTGGAAAACTCCGTGGGGTCTGCCTTACCCGGTCACGATCTTTTTGGCAGGCAGCTTCTTCATGGCGCTGCTGTCCAAATCGTGGGGCAGGGCGGCACCGTAGTCTGCCAGCTCCTGGCGCAGCTCGGGGGCCTTATAATCGGTCAGCGCCTGGGGGCGTACAGCGTCCATGCCCTGGTAGGTCAGGGGGTTCAGACGCAGGGCGATCATCATGGCAAAGCCGGAGTGCTCCAACACGGCAGCCTGGCCAAAAGCCAGGTCATACAGCTGCTTGGCCGAGTCGCCTTCGGTAAAGGTGGCATCCACAGAGGCATGACCCAGCAGCGCAGTGGAAACGGGGTCTCCCTCGGGGGCAGGGCTTCCCAGCACCTGATACACCTCGCCCAGGCCAGCCGCCGCAGCGGCGCGGAAGGCTTCCAGCTGCTGGCGGGGGATCTGCTTCATCTCGGCTTCGGTGATGGAGGGGGAAGCCTGTGCCTGGGTCAGTGCGGCGGTCTGGGCCGTATACTGATCCACGATGGCCTGGGCCTTTTTCTTCATTTCTGCCTTTTCGTCATCGGAGGCAGGGGCGAAGTTCTGGCTGTTGTACAGCGGGATCACCACATAGGCCAGCTGGACCATCTCCTGGGACAGGTAGTCGCCCAGCTCCTCGTCCGAGATGGGGGTCTCGCCCTCCGGGCCATAGACCAGATCCAGCAGGACCTGCTCCTTCAGCAGCAGTTTTTCAAACTGCTCCAGGGTGGCAAGGCCGATGCCGTTGGCCTCGTACACAGGGCCGTACTGGTCCATCAGCTGCTGGGCGTAGGCCTTGGCCTGGGTCTGCTCCAGTTCGGTCAGCTCACCGCCCAGCTGGGCAAACCGGGTCTCGATGGCGGCGTAACGGTCCAGGTTCTGCTGGGTCTTTTCCGCTACAAAGTCCGCCACGGTCACCGGCTCGCCCCCTTCCGGGGTGATCTGCTGGCGCAGAAAAGCCGATACCTTGGTGGGGTCCTGGTCTTCCTGGGCCAGGTCGGCAGCCTGCTGGTAGGCATCGTACTGGGCCAGCAGATAGTTGCCGGAGGTGATATCCACCTCACCGATGCGGCCCACGCTCTCCGGGGTGGAGAATACGCAGCCGGTCAGGCCGCATACCAGGGTCAGGCACAGCACCAGAGCCAGTGCCCGTGCAAAGAGTTTGTGCTTCGTCATGTGTGTATCGCTCCTATTTCTTATTGGGGTCGGATGCCTGCTGTGCCTGCACCTGGGCAATGCCTGCCAGCACAGACTGCAGCAGATCCAAAGGTTTTTCTTCCGGGCGCAGCGTCACCGAGAGGTAGGGCTTGGCCCCGGCTCCGGCGGTGACCCGGCCATCAAAGGCGATCAGCAGCCCGCGGATCATGGGGACGTCCAGCTGCTCCAGCTGCAAGGTCAGCACATCCTTGCGCTGGGCCACCTCATAGACACCCACAGCGGTGGCCTGCACACGGGCCAGCGAGACATTGACCAGGTCGCTGACCGAGGGGGGCGGGTCGCCGTAGCGGTCGATCAGCTCGTCCAGCACGTCGGCGGCGTCCTCCGGGGTCTGGATGGCGGCAATGCGCTTGTAGGCTTCGATGCGGCCGGACCCATCCGAGATGTATTTTTCCGGGATGTAGGCATCCACCCGCAGATCCACCAGACATTCGCTCTTGTCCCGGCGGATGGGTTCGCCCTTGGCCCGGGCAATGGCCTGGCCCAGCATCTTTACATACAGATCGTAGCCGACGGCCTCCATGTGGCCGTGCTGGCTGTGCCCCAGCAGGCTGCCGGCGCCCCGGATCTGCAGATCCCGCATGGCGATGCGGAAACCGGAGCCAAAGGCCGTGAACTCCCGGATAGCGGACAGCCGCTTTTGGGCAATATCGGTCAGGGTCTTGTCCCGGCGGAAGGTGAAGTAGGCGTAGGCTTTGCGGCCGCTGCGTCCCACCCGGCCCCGGATCTGGTACAGCTGGGCCAGACCCATCCGGTCGGCATCCTCGATGATCAGGGTGTTGCAGTTGCGCACGTCGATGCCGGTCTCGATCAGGGTGGTGCAGACCAGGATATCGATCTCTCCGTTGAGCAGGTGCTGCCAGACGGGGTTCAGCTCTTCCTCGGTCATCTTGCCATGGGCGATGCCCACCCGTGCGCCGGGGGCCATCTGGCTCACATGGGCGGCGGTGGCCTCGATGTTGTCCACCCGGTTGTGCAGGTAATAGACCTGCCCGCCCCGGGCAAGCTCCTTTTTGATGGCTTCCGCCAGGATCACATCGTTGTACTCCAGCACAAAGGTCTCCACCGGCTGCCGCTCAAAGGGGGGCTGCTCGATGGTGGACATATCCCGGATGCCGCTCATGGCCATATTCAGGGTGCGGGGGATGGGGGTGGCAGAGAGGGTCAGCATATCCACCCCGATAAAGCTTTCCTTGAGTTTTTCCTTGTGCTTGACCCCGAAGCGCTGCTCCTCGTCAATGATCACAAGACCCAGGTCGTGGAACCGTACATCCTTGGACAGCAGCCGGTGGGTGCCCACCACGATATCCACGCTGCCGGCCTGCAGGCCCCGCATCGTCTCCTTTTGCTGCTTGGGGGTGCGGAAACGGGACAAAAGCCCCACCTTGACCGGGAACGCCTCCATCCGGGAAAGGATGGAGTTGTAGTGCTGCCAGGCCAGCAGGGTGGTAGGGGCCAGCAGCGCACACTGCTTGCCCCCCATCACGCATTTGAACGCGGCCCGCAGCGCCACCTCGGTCTTGCCCACGCCCACGTCCCCGCACAGCAGCCGGTCCATGGGCCAGGGCTTCTCCATATCCTGTTTGATCTCGGCGGTGGCGTTCAGCTGGTCGTCGGTCTCGTCGTATTCAAACCGGGCCTCAAAATCGCTCTGCCAGTCTCCGTCAGGGGGGAAGGCGTAGCCAGTGGCCTGGCGGCGGCGGGCGTACAGCTCGATCAGCTCCTGGGCCATGTCCTCGGTGGCTTTTTTGACCTTGGCCCGGGTGCGCTTCCACTCTGCGCCGCCCAGCTTGGCCAGCTTGACCTTGCTCTCGTCGCCGGGGGCGGTGTAGCGGCTCAGCAGATCCAGCTGGGTCACCGGCACATACAGCACGTCTGCCCCGGCATACTGGATCTTCAAATAGTCTTTGGTAGCGCCCTGCACTTCCAGACGCTGGATGCCTGCATACATACCAATGCCGTTGTTCTGGTGGACGACGTAGTCGCCGGGCCGGATGTCCGACAGGCTGGACAGGGCGTTTTTGTTCTTTTTGCGCTTTTTGGCTTCGGCGGCTCCTTCCTCCGTTCCGTGACGGCGGGAGGACAGTACCGCTGCATGGGCAAAGGGGAAGGTGCAGCCCCCGTGCAGATGACCCGGCAGCACCTGCACCAGACCTTTGGTGGGGCGCACGTCCCGGCTCATGCTTACAGCGTAGCCCTTATCGGCCAGATCCCGCGTCAGGGCGGCAGCGCCCTTGGGGGTGCCGGCAAACAGGGCCACAGCGTAGCCCTGGGCCAGCAGCGGGTCCAGGTCCTCCTGCAGGGAGGCCAGATCTCCGGCCCAGTTGGGGGCGCTGTGGGCGTCGGCGTTGATCAGATCCTTCAGGCGGAACTCGTTCATGCCGCGCAGGAAGTTTTCGCACAGCAGGGTGGAGTGCTGCTGGGCTGCCAGAGAGAGGTCGGTCATGGTCTGGTAAAACACATCCAGACCCGGGCAGAGCACGCCTTCTTCCAGCAGACCGGTGATCTCCTCGCCCCGGCGGTATTCGGTGGCCTTTTGTGCATCCCGGATGCCGCCCACCTCGTCCAGTACCAGCACAGGGGAATCCAGATGCTCCAGCAAGGTGGCGGGGGCGGGATAGCGCAGGCCGTAGTATTTGTCCATGGCCTCCGGCATCTGTCCCGCATCCAGCTGGGCCAGGTCTGCGGCCATGGCCTGTTCCAGCGCAGTGCGGCGTTTGCCCCGGGCGTTCTTTTGGGCCTCCCGCAGGGCCTCGGCCGTCTGGGCTGTGTCCCCGAACAGCACCTCCCGCGCAGGGGAGAGGTGGATCTTTTCCAGCGGCGAATCCCGCCGCTGGGTCAGCAGGTCAAAGGTGGAGATGGAGTCGATCTCGTCGTCCCAATACTCAATACGGGCGGGCTGGCGCATATCCGGCGGGTATACGTCCAGGATATCGCCCCGGACACTGAACTGCCCCGGCCCGTCCACCTGGCTGCGGCGCACATACCCGGCGGCAAACAGCCGGGCAATCAGCTGCTCCCGGTTATAGACGGTGCCGGGTTTCAGGGTCAGGGTGTTGGTCAAAAAGTCCTGCCGGGGGACGGTGTACTGCAAAAGGGCTTCTGCCGGGGCGCAGACGGCTTGCAGCCGCCCCCCCGCCAGCTGCCCCAGGACCGACAGGCGGCGGTATTCGTACTCCCGTCCGGCGCCCTCCACCGGGCGCAGCATCAGGTCCCGTGGGGGGAACACCGCCGTGTTCAGCCCAAGGGCGTGCAGGTCCTCAGCCAGGCGGGTGGCCTCAGCTTCGCCTGGGGTCACGATGCACAGCACACGGCCCAGGTCCTTGGATAAGGCCGCATACAGCAGCGCCCGGCCCGCCGGCGGCAGGCCGAACAGCGCTGCCGGGCCGGGGCTGGCCAGGCTGGCGGCGATCTTTTGATATTCCGGCGTCGCTTTCAGCAGCGCTTCGTACATGACGGCCTCCTTTTCATTCTAAAGATCCAGGAGCGGCAGCCCGCTCCGTTTGGGCAAAGCGCCCGGCGGGCAGATCACCTGTTATACTTGCTCTGTGCCAGGGCCAGCTTGCCCTCCATGATGAGCCGGGCGGCAGCATCCACATCCGGCCAGCGGTCGGCCAGGGCCTTGGCATCTTCGGGGGGGAACTTGCCCAGCACCCAGTCCGCCAGATCATAGTCCGGGTGGGGCTTGGCGCCTACGCCAATGCGGATGCGGGGGAACTCCTGCCCGCCCAGGCGGGCAATGATGTTTTTCAGGCCATTGTGGCCGCCTGCAGAGCCGGAGGGCCGGATGCGCAGCTTGCCCGGCGCCTGGGTCACATCATCGCACAGCACCAGCACCTGCTGGGGCGGGATCTTGAAAAAGTCTGCCAGAGGGCCGATGGATTCTCCGGAAAGGTTCATGTAGGTCAGCGGTTTCAGCAGCACGACCCGGCGGCCGTCCACGTCTCCCTGCCCCCACAGCCCTTGAAATTTGGTCTTGTTCAGGGGGATGTTCCACTTGTCGGACAGGTAGTCCAGTGCAGCAAAGCCCGCATTGTGCCGCGAGCCGTCGTATTTGGTCTCCGGGTTGCCAAGCCCGGCGATCAGCCATGTTTCATTCGTTGTCATTGCGCTTCCTTTACTGGTCGATAGGTCTGCCCCGGGAGCGGGGCGCTGTTTTGGTGGGTCCTCTCCGGCTGGGCCGGGGCAGTTCCGCAGTGTTTTATTATAACATACAGGCGTGTGAAAAGATAGGGAAAGGGCGTGAAAAACCGCTGCGTCATTTCCATGCGCAGCGGTCCGGGCGTCGGCTTGAACAGAGGGGGCGCTCAGCCTTCCTGCTGCTCCAGCCGTTTCTTCTTTTCAATGTAAGGGGCCATCTTATCTTCCGCCCAGCTTTCCAGGTTGGTCTGCCGTGCCCGGGCGATGCCCAGGGCGCTGGGGGGGACATCCTGGGTGATGGTGCTGCCGGCAGCGGTGTAAGCGCCGTCGCCCACCGTTACAGGGGCCACCAGGTTGGTGTTGCAGCCGATAAAGCAGTAATCACCGATCTTGGTGCGGGATTTCGTCTGGCCATCGTAGTTGCAGGTGACGGTGCCGCAGCCAAAGTTGCAGTACTTGCCCACGTCGCTGTCGCCAATATAGGTCAGGTGGCTCACCGTATTGCCCCGGGCAAAGTTGGAGTTCTTGGTCTCCACATAAGCGCCCAGGTGGACGCCGTACTCGGTCACGGTGCCTGCCCGCACATGGGTAAAGGGGCCGATCTTGTTGCCTGCCCCCAGATGGGATGCATAGACCTGGCTGGCGTTTACGGTGGTGTTCTCCTCCAGGATGCTGTCCTCGATCAGGGTGTTGGGGCCTACGACACAGCCGGGGCCGATCACGGTGCTGCCCCGCAGGATGCACCCGGACAGGATCACCGCACCGGGGGCGATGCGTACAGTGGGCTCGATCTCCACATTCAGGCTGCGGATCTCCACCCCGTTGGCCATGTGCATCACCAGGATCTCTTGTGCCTGCTCGGCAGCCTGATGCAGCGCAGCCCGGGCGGCGTCCATAGCAGCGGCAGAGGGTTTTTGCATAACAAAGGACCTCCTTTTGAAACGGTATGCCCCCGGTGCGGGTAGAACCTGCCCGGAAGGGGCATGCCATAAATAGAAGTTTTGAAGGGTGTGTTTTTGTCCCTCTATGGGGAATGGACAGAAGGGCGGGATGGGACAAACAACAGCACAAATGAAATGGATAGAAAGTTGTATCCAAGTAGGGGAAGAAATTACGCCTTCAAATGAAAATACTCTCGAACTTTCTCCCATTCTATATTACCGGAAAAACAAGGAAAAAGCAAGGGAAATGCACAAAATTTATGGTTCAAATTCGGTATTTTGACCGATGGAATCAGGTGGCTTTTTTGGTATAATGATTTAGCAATGAGAGCAATGTTCATCGAAAGAAAAACAGAGCAAAGCGATGAGGCCGCCGTTACCGCCGTGTTTGGTGTGCAGGGGGGCCGCGATTTGGGAGGTAAATCACTCATGAGCAAAAAGTACCTTTACTACTTCAGCGAAGGCAACGACGCCTTTGGCGGCGACAAAGTCACCATGAAGAATGTCCTGGGCGGCAAGGGCGCCGGTCTGGCAGAGATGACCGCAGCCGGCATGCCGGTGCCCCAGGGCTTCACCATTACTACCGAGGCCTGCACTCAGTACTATGCAGACGGCCGTCAGATCAATGACGAGATCACGGCTGACATCTTTGAGCACGTCAAGGGCCTGGAGGAGATCACCGGCAAGAAGTTTGGCGATAACGCAAACCCCCTGCTGGTCTCCGTCCGTTCCGGCGCTCGTCAGTCCATGCCCGGCATGATGGACACCATCCTGAACCTGGGCCTGAACGACGAGGCTGTTGAGGGCCTGGCCAAGAAGACCGGCAATGCCCGTTTTGCCTACGACTGCTACCGCCGCTTTGTGCAGATGTTTGCAGACGTTGTCATGATGGTGCCGAAGAGCCTGTTCGAGGTCGAGATCGACAAGATGAAGGAGGCCAAGGGCATCTCCAACGACGTGGATTTGACCGCTGACGACCTGAAGGAACTGGTCGCCATCTTCAAGAAGATCTACGAGGACAACGAGGGCAAGCCGTTCCCCCAGGATCCCCGCGAGCAGCTGATCGAGGCTGTCAAGGCTGTGTTCCGCAGCTGGGATAACCCCCGTGCCAACGTGTACCGCAAGATGAACGAGATCCCCTACGAGTGGGGCACCGCTGTCAACGTGCAGCAGATGGCATTCGGCAACTCCGGCGACCGTTCCGGCACCGGCGTGGCCTTTACCCGTGACCCGGCCACCGGCGCTAAGAAGCTGATGGGCGAGTACCTGATCAACGCCCAGGGCGAGGACGTGGTTGCCGGCGTGCGCACTCCTTCTCCCATCAGCCACCTGCATGAGCAGATGCCTGAGGTGTACGATCAGTTCATTGAGATCGCAAACCGCCTGGAGAACTACTTCCGCGATATGCAGGATATGGAGTTCACCATTGAGGACGGCCACCTGTATATGCTGCAGACCCGTAACGGCAAGCGTACCGCACAGGCTGCTCTGCAGATCGCCTGCGACCTGGTGGACGAGGGCATGATCACCGAGCGGGAGGCTGTCCTGCGCGTGGAGCCCAAGCAGCTGGATACCCTGCTGCATCCCCAGTTCGACGCCGCTGCCCTGAAGGCCGCTGAGGTCGTGGGCAAGGGCCTGGCAGCTTCTCCCGGTTCTGCCTGCGGCCAGATCGTCTTCACCGCAGAAGAGGCTGAGGAGATGGTCAAGTCCGGCAAGATGCCCAAGGTCGTCCTGGTCCGTCTGGAGACCAGCCCCGAGGATATCGTTGGCATGCAGGTGTCTCAGGGCATCCTGACCGTGCGCGGCGGCATGACCAGCCACGCAGCCGTTGTGGCTCGCGGCATGGGCACCTGCTGTGTCTCCGGCTGCGGCAACGACAACCAGGTCAAGATCGATGAGGAGGCCAAGACCTTCGAGATCAACGGCCACAAGTTCGTCGAGGGCGACTGGATCTCCCTGGACGGCTCCACCGGCAACATCTACGGCGAGCAGGTCGCTACCGTGGCTGCCACCGGCAACAAGAACTTCAGCCGCTTCATGGGCTGGGCCGACGCTGCCCGCCAGCTGCTGGTGATGGCAAACGCAGATAACCCCCGTGACGCACAGCAGGCTGTGGACCTGGGTGCTGAGGGCATCGGCCTGTGCCGTACCGAGCATATGTTCTTTGCAGAGGACCGCATCAAGGCCGTGCGTGAGATGATCTGCGCTCGTACCGTGGAGGAGCGTGAGACTGCTCTGGCTAAGGTCGAGCCGTTCCAGCAGAACGACTTCGAGGCCATGTACCGCATCATGGGCGAGCGTCCCATGACCATCCGTTATCTGGACCCGCCCCTGCACGAGTTCCTGCCCACCAAGGAGGAGGACATCAAGGAGCTGGCCGCCGATATGGGCATGACCTACGACGATCTGAAGAACGTCGTTTCCAGCCTGCATGAGTTCAACCCCATGATGGGCCACCGCGGCTGCCGTCTGGCTGTCACCTATCCGGAGATCGCTGCCATGCAGACCCGTGCCGTCATCAAGGCTGCCCTGAACGTCAGCGCTGAGACCGGCAAGATGATCACCCCCCACATCATGATCCCCCTGGTGGGCGAGGTCAAGGAGCTGAAGTACGTCAAGGATGTGGTCGTCGGCGTGGCTGACAAGCTGATCGCTGAGGCTGGCGTGGATATGAAGTACGAGGTCGGCACCATGATCGAGATCCCCCGTGCAGCTCTGACTGCCGGCGAGATCGCCAAGGAAGCAGACTTCTTCAGCTTCGGCACCAACGACCTGACCCAGATGACCTTCGGCTTCAGCCGTGACGACGCAGCCAAGTTCCTGACTGCTTACTACGAGACCAAGATCTACGAGAGCGATCCGTTCCAGCACCTGGATCAGAACGGCGTGGGCCGTCTGGTGCAGATGGCTGCTGCCGATGGCCGTGCTACCCGTCCCGAGCTGGGCCTGGGCATCTGCGGCGAGCACGGCGGCGACCCCACCAGCGTGGAGTTCTGCCACAAGGTCGGCCTGGACTACGTCAGCTGCTCTCCCTTCCGTGTGCCCATCGCACGTCTGGCTGCTGCACAGGCTGCGATCAAGAACCCCCGCAAGTAATTGCGTGAGGGCTTGAGAAAGCACGAATAAAGCATAATGAACCGCCTCGGTTTCCGAAAGGGGAAGCCGGGGCGGTTTTTTGCGCTCACGGAGGGGCGGATGAAAAACACGGTATGAATATATACTATGTAAAAGTGAATATATGCTAAAATTTCGGGAAAATACTTGCATTTTCATGAAAATGGGTGTATGATAACACCTGCCGACGAAATGCCGACAATCAACAAGAGAGGGAGAGCTACTATTATGTCTTTGAAGAAGAAAATTGCTGCGGCTTTCATCGCCTGTGCGATGACGCTTGCCATGGTTCCTTCCGCCTTCGCCTGCACGGCACTCTATGTCGGCAGCGATCTTACCGAGGATGGCACCACCATGTTTGGCCGGATCGAGGATCTGGGCACCAACGATTACAATAAGCTGTTCAACATCAGCCCCGCCGGGAAGCACACCGCGGGCGAGGTGTACGAGGGCTGCTACGGCTTTACCTACACCTTCACCCACGACAGCTACCGCTACACCGCCCGCCGGGACGACAACGGTCTGGGTGTCTGCCCGGACTGCGACAGCACCCACGAGCACACCCCCTATGAGGAGGCTGGCACCAACGAGAAGGGCGTCATGGTCTCTGCCACCGAGTCTCTCTACGGCACCGACGCCGTGCTGAGCGTAGACCCCTATGTGGACAACGGCATTGAGGAAGCTGAGATCACCACGGTGCTGCTGAGCGAAGCTTCCACGGCCCGCGAGGGTGTTGCCCTGCTGACCTCCATCTACGACAACGTCGGTGCAGCCGGCGGCTCCGGCGTGTTCATTGCCGACCAGAACGAGACCTGGTTCGTGGAGAACCTGACGGGCCACACCTACCTTGCCCTGAAGCTCTCCTCCAGCGTGGCCTTCATGCAGCCCAACATCGCCGCTATAGGCAAGATCGATCTGGATGACACCGACCATGTGGTGGCCTCTGCCAACCTGATCTCCGTGGCCCAGAAGGCCGGTACCTTTGTGGGCGACGCTGCTGCCAATGTCATCGATCTGAATGCCTCCTACAACGGCGACAGCGCATCGGACCGCATGGCAGCCGGCCTGAACTACCTGTACGGTACCGACACCTTTACGAAGGACAACTACAGCGAGACCGACTTTGCTATCAGCAACGTCGGCGAGAACGGTGCCATCGTCCCGGTCTACTCCAACATCCAGCTGACCAAGAAGTTCTCGGTGGAGGATTCCATCCACTTCTTTCAGACCGAGCCCATCGCCAAGACGGGCAATGTGGAGACTCATCTGTTCCAGGTGAGCGACACCGGCGATCTGAACACCGCCATTACCGAGTGGACCGCTTTTGACGACAACGTGTACAACGCCTTCGTCCCTTACTATCCGATGCTGACCACCGACACCGCAGATGTCTACAAGGTCTCGGTCCACACGGTCACCCGCTCCAAAGAGCAGCCCACCGAGGGCGTCTGGTATCAGGATGCCAAGGGCCGCTACTATACCTACCCGGACGACTGGACCGACTCCTTCTACGGCGTGCGTGACGCCCTCTCCAACCTGCTGACCTACGGCAGCAATGGCAATCAGGTCACCGCAAAGGATCGGGCAGCAGCCAAGGCCAGCTATGCTGCGCTCCAGCAGGAGATCATGGCCGACTACGCCGATATGAAGGCCGCCGTTGCCGCCGCCGACACGCTTGAGGCCAAGCAGGCTGCCGCCACCAACGCCAGCAATGCCATGAGCCAGAAGGTGTACAACACCACCCTGAAGATGTACAATAAGCTCCAGGCCAAGACGGCCGCCCGGGCATGGGTCAGCTCTCTGCTGCACTGATGCTTTGCAGCGCCTGAGGCGTTTCCCATAAAACCGCAGCGCCCCCGGTTTCCATGACAGGAAGCCAGGGGCGCTTTGTTGTGTATGGGGGAGGACAGGGGTGCAAAACGGGCGGCAGCTTACTTTTGCTCCAGTGCCTCGAAGTGGTAACGGGGCTGGCCCTGGCTTTTTTTGCCGTATTCGATGGCCTGGGTGGGGCAGTAGCTGATGCAGGCCATGCAGTGGGTACACTGGCTGCCCCATACAGGCCGGCCTGCTGTCAGGCGGATGTTGTTCAGTGGGCAGCGCTGGACGCATTGTCCGCATCCGATGCAGCGGTCATCCGCCCGGAAAGGCCCGGCCTTGACGAAGAACCGGTAAAAGATAGGGTTGACCGGCCCGCTCATAAAACGGTCGTACAGATTTTGGCGGGTGGGGGCAAAAGGCTGTCCGGCCTGGATGCAGTCAATGGTCTGCTGGATAGCAGGGGCGGCGCTGTCCACGATGCGCCTGGCCTGGGCCGGGTCCGGGGCGGCGAACATGGCAATGTAGTTCTCCGGCATCTGGATGGGGGCGGTACCCATGGGGTGCAGCTGCTTGCGCTGTGCCAGCTGGCGGTTATAGTGGTCGGCGCTGCCGATCTCGCTGCCGCAGTCCATCACAAACCAGATGCGCTGTGCCTGGGGCAGCGGCGTGGCCTCCAGCCATTGCTCTACGATCCGGGGGATGCGCCAGGCGTAGGTGGGGGTCACCAGCACGATATCCGGCCCGGTCTGCACCGGGGAGGTGTCCGCAGCCTGGATGCGGACATTCAGGTCCAGCGTTGGCACGCAGAGGGCCTGTGCGATCTGGGCGGCGATATACCGGCTGTTGCCGGTGCCGGAAAAATACAGTACCATCATTCCTGTCCTTTCTGGGGCAGATCTCCGGCATCCAGCACGGGGATGCCGGCCTCTTGCAGCAGCGCAGCAAATACCCCCTGACCGGGGATCTTGCGGCCGGTAAAGCTGCCGTCGTAGATCTCCTTTACGCCGCAGCTGGGGCTGCGGGACTGTAGGATGGCAAGGTCTGCTTTTTGTTCCTGTGCGATCTCCAGGGCCTTGGCCGCTCCGGTCCGGAACTCCCGGTCTACGCTGACTCCGTTCCGGTTGATCACCTGCCCGGCCACGATCTCGGCCGGGCTGCGGGGCGTGGGCAGGCCGCCCAGCACCTCCGGGCAGACCGGGATCACCCGGTGTCCCTGTACAAAGTCCAGAACAGCAGGGCAGTAGTTGCTGCCGCCGCTATACTTGCAGTTCTGCCCCAGCAGGCAGGCGCTTACCAGAATGGTCATGGCGTTACCCTCTCTTTTTTTGGTGGCGGCCGGTATGGTTTTGCCGGCCGTTTGGGTCCATTATACTGTATCCCGCCGGGAATGTACAGCAGCAGAATGCAGCGCCGCCCTCCCCCCTCAAAGAAGGGGAAGGGCGGCGCTGGCGAGGGGTTGGGATGAGAAAAGACAGAAAAGATGACTTGGTCAGGCAGCGGCCTTACTCGGCAGCTGCGTTGGTGCCGTCGGCCTGCTGGCACACGACGCCATTCACAGCGCCGTTGTCATCGGTCAGCAGGGTGTGGGCGGTGGTCTCATAGTAGATCTTGCCGCCCTGGTTGCGGATGGAGCTGCCCAGCACGTCCACATACTCGGTGACCTTGGGCATACCGGGGTTGTGTCCGCGGCGTCACATGGCGTCCACCGGCTGGGTCACAGTGTCTTTCCACTGCACGCCCGTCTGCCAGCCAGTCTACGGTATCCATGGCCTTGTTGGTCTCCGGGCGGATGATGCCCACTTTTTCATAGTAGCGCAGCATATGGGGGGTCACGCCCAGCAGCTGGCTCATCTCTTCGATCGTGTATTTCATGAAAACGAGGGGAGAGGAGATAAAATGAGCGGTTTTATACAAAAAGCCGGGGATGTGGTGCTTTGACAGCAAAAAGTCTGCCCCGCTGCCGAGGGTCCCAGCAGCGGGGCAGACAGTTCATATACGTTTGGTCAGGAAAGGATGCCTGTGGACTGCAGGAACAGCACCAGCATCATAACAGGGGCAACGTAGCGGATCATGACCCGGTAGATCTTTTTGCGGGTGAAGCGGGCGCCGCCCTTCTCCATCTCCTCCACCACATAGTCCGGGCCGACCACCCATCCGATCAGGATGGTGGACAGCAGGGCGATCAGGGGCATCATCACGCTGTTGCTGACATAGTCCATGATGTCCAGCAGCTGGCCGGTGGAGCCGTTGGGCAGCTGCACCTCAAAGTAGAAGATGCTGTAACCCAGGGCGATCACTGCGGAGGCAGCCAGATATACGCCCGAGAGCACCAGCACGGTCTTTTTGCGGTTGGTGTGCAGGATCTCCATGCAGTTGGCTACAATGGACTCCAGCACCGAGATGCAGCTGGTAAGGGTGGCAAAGATGGCGGCTACAAAGAACAGCACGCCCACCACCACACCGGCGGCACCCATGGCGTTAAAGACCTTGGGCAGCGAGACGAACATCAGGCTGGGGCCTGCGCCCATGCCCTCCACGCCGGAAAAGACATATACAGCTGGGATGATCATGGCGCCGGCCAGCAGGGCCACGCCGGTGTCAAAGAACTCGATCTGGTTGACAGCTCGGTTCAGGTTGACATCCGGTTTGACGTAGGAACCATAGGTGATCATGATGCCCATGGAAACGCTGAGCGAGAAGAACAGCTGGCTCATGGCGTCCAGCAGGATCTGCAAAAAGCGGGAGACCGTAAGCCCCTCGAGATGGGGGGTCAGGTAGTAGACAAAGCCTTCCATACCGGTGCGCATCTGGCCGGAGGCATCGGTGTGGCGCAGGGTCAGGGAGTAACCGGCGATCACGACCACCAGCACCAGCAGCACCGGCATCATGTACCGGGACACCCGCTCAATGCCATCCTGCACGCCATTGTAAACGATGAAGGCGGTGACCCCCATGAACAGCAGGGCAAACACCACAGGCGATACCGGCGAGGAGATAAAGCTGGTAAAATAGTTGTCCTGGGCGGCGGCAGCGGCCTGACCAGTCAGGTAGGACACTGCATATTTCGTGATCCATCCGCCAATGACCGCATAGTAGGTCATGATGAGCACCGGCACCAAAAAGGTCAGGATGCCCAGAAAACGCCACCGGGGGTGCATCTCCGTATAGGCGCCGATGGCGCTCTTTTTTGTGCGGCGGCCAATGGCGATGTCCGAGGTCAGCAGGGTGAAGCCGAAGGTCAGCACCAATGCCAGGTACACCAGCAAAAACAATCCGCCGCCGTCCTTGGCTGCCAGGTAGGGGAAACGCCACAGATTGCCCACGCCTACCGCACTGCCTGCGGCCGCCAGCACAAAGCCGACCTGGCCGGAAAAATGATTCGTCTTCTTTTCCATATCCACACAAACTCCTCTTACCGCAATATTGTGCAGGTGCCCGCAAAGGGCTTGCAAAGGTAGGATAACACAGGTTATAATATTAGTAAACAAAATGTTTTTACTGTGCTATATAACAAAATCTAATGGGTAAGCAGAATGAGAGAACAAAAAGACCGCTATGAGATATTTTTGAAGGTTTGCGAGACCGGCAGTTTCTCCAAAGCAGCCCAGGCGCTGAACTATACCCAGTCCGGCATCAGCCAGATGATGGCCGGTCTGGAGGAGGAATTGGGGGTGCAGCTGTTTGCCCGGGTCAAGCGGGGCGTGCTGCTGACCGATAATGGCCAGAAGCTGACGCCCTATATCCAGGAGATGGTAAACCAGAAGGCCCAACTGCGGCAGGCGGCGTTCAACATCAATCACAAGATCGAGGGGCGGCTGCGCATCGGCAGCTTTTCCAGCGTGACGGTGCTGTGGATGCCGGATGTGCTGCATTTTTTCCGCACCCATTATCCCCGGGTAGAGATCCAGATCCTGGACGGCAACTACGACGAGATCCGGGACTGGATCATCCATGGTCAGGTGGACTGCGGCTTTTTGTCCTCCATCGTGGAGGATGAGCTGCAATTTTATCCGCTGTACGATGACCCCCTGTGTGCAGTGCTGCCGGAAGGGCATCCCCTGGCCCGGCGTCCGCAGGTCACCCTGCCGGAGCTGTGCCGCTGCCCTATGGTGATGGAAGCCCCCGGCTGCGACAACGATATCCAGCACCTGCTGGCCCGAAGCCCGGTGCAGCCGGATGTGCTGTACAGCTTCCGGGACGATGCGCCCATCATGGCATTCGTGCGCAGCGGCTTGGGAGTGACCATCTCCCAGGAGCTGGTGCTCCGGGCGTTTGGTGCACAAGGGCTGGAGGCCCGGCCGCTTTTCCCCCGGGTCAACCGGACCATTGGGCTGGCATTTTCCCGCACAGCCAGCTCGGTGGTCTCCCGCACGCTGCTGCAATATCTGCGGGAGCGGTTCGGAGAGGATGCGCCGCCGGAGCGCAAAGGATAAGCCTGAAAAAAATAAAGGGCCTGCACAAAAGGCTGCCTCCAAATAAGAAAACATTGGTTCCGGCTGAGAGATTTGCCCCATAGCACCCTGTAAAGGGCTTGGAAATACATCCAGTATTCCACGCGCCCTTTCCAGGGCACTCTGGGCACAAATCTCCGGGCCAGAACTGCTACGCACCCGCCGCCCGGCGATTTTGGGCTAGTGCAAGGAAAAGCAGCGCAGGCATCCTTGCTGGCTGGCAAGCTGCTTTGACACAGCAATTGCACAAAATCGTCAGTCGGCGGGCAATGGTTTCTTATTCGGAGGCAGCCAAGTGCAGACCCTTTATTTTTTAAGATGTCACAGCAGGAGCAGCTCCAGCAGAAAGACCAGGCTGCAGCAGATGACGGCCACCGGGAACAGTCCGGCCCCCATCCAGGCAGCCAGGATGCCGGCAGCCAAAGCAGCGGCCCCTGCAAGGGGCGACTGGGTGGCCTCCATAATGGCCGGAAACGTCATAACTGCAAGTGTAACATAGGGCACATAATACAAAAAGGACTGGATAAACCGGTTTTTGATGGGCTTCCGGATCAAGGTCAGGGGCAGTACACGGATGGCGTAGGAGACGGCGGCCATTACGGCGATATAGACTGCATTACTGTGCATGGGGACACCCTCCTTCCTGCGGGGGCTGTACTGGGAACAGCACCGCCCCTGCGCTGGAGATCAGCACCGTGAGCAGGATGGTGCGGCTCCCGTCCGAAAGGCTGCGCACCCCCGGCAGATACCGGCACAGAAAACTCAGTCCAAAGCTCACTGCCACCAGCCCGGCCACCACCCGGCTCTTTTTGGCTGGGGGGATGATGATGGCCAAAAACATCCCGTACAGCGCCACACTCAGGGCGCTGACAGCCCGCAGCGGCAGGGCGCTGCCCGCCAGGATACCCAGAGCCGTGCCGCAGGCCCAGGCCGGCGCAGCCAGCAGGATGGCGCCATAGGTATAATAAGGGTTCAGGTACCCCGGCCTTGCAATGGTGATGCCGAACAGCTCGTCGGTCACATCATAGCCGATGAGCAGCCGGTGGATAAAGGGTGTGCCCGGTGCAAAACGCTGGGCCAGGGCGCAGCTCATCAGCAGATACCGAGCGTTGGCGATCAGGGTGATGACCGCTACTTCCAGGTAGGTGGCCCCTGCGCCGATCAGCGCAAAGGCCGCATACTCCCCGGCCGAGGCGTTGTTCAGCAGGCTGGCGAAAAAGCCCTCCAGGGGGGTAAGACCGGCTCTTTTGGCCGCAATGCCCAGCGAGAAGGACACCGCAAAGTAGCCCAGCGCAATGGGCACACCATCCCGCATCCCGTCGCAGAGCGCTTTGCGGCTGAACGCATAGGGCCGGTGTGCCCCATGGGCAGCAACAGCAGAATTCATGCTTCAAGTTCCTTTCCATATCCCGTCTATCCGTGGCGGACGGTACAGCCCGCACAAAAACATTCAAATTTATTATACAGCGCATTGCCCAAAAGTCCAGACGGATATTTGGCAATGCTGCGGCCTGCGGGCAGCAAAAAGCCCCCTGCCGGGGCAGGGGGCAAAGCGTGTTTTTTAGTTGTCGTCGTTGTCCAGTTTCAGCACGGCAGTAAAGGCCTCGCTGGGCAGGGAGACCGAGCCCAGCTGACGCATCTTCTTTTTGCCTTCCTTCTGCTTTTCCAGCAGCTTCTTTTTACGGGTGATATCGCCGCCGTAGCACTTGGCCAGCACGTCCTTGCGCATGGCCTTCACGGTCTCACGGGCAATGATCTTGCCGCCGATGGCTGCCTGCACCGGGATCTCGAACAGGGTGCGGGGGATGTTGTCCCGCAGCTTTTCGCAGATGCGGCGGCCCTTGGCATAAGCGTTGTCCCGGAATACGATCATGGACAGGGCGTCCACTACCTCGCCGTTCAGCAGGAAATCCAGCTTGACCAGGTCGCTCTCCCGGTACTCCTTGAACTCATAGTCGTAGCTGGCGTAGCCCCGGCTGCGGCTCTTGATGGCATCAAAGAAGTCGTAGACGATCTCGCCCAGGGGCAGGGCGTAGTGCAGGTCCACCCGCACGTCATCCAGGTACTTCATATCGATCAGTACGCCCCGCTTCTGCTGGCACAGGTCCATCAGGCTGCCCACATAATCGTTGGGGGTGTACAGGTGCACGTCCACAAACGGCTCCTCCTGCTTGACGATGTTGGAGGGGTCCGGGTAGCTGGAGGGGTTGTCGATCATCTCCACGGTGCCGTCGGTCATGGTCAGGCGGTAGCGCACGCTGGGGGTGGTGGTGATCAGGTCCAGGTCAAACTCCCGCTCCAGCCGCTCGGTGATGATCTCCATGTGCAGCAGGCCCAAAAATCCGCACCGGAAGCCAAAGCCCAGGGCCGCACTGGTCTCCATCTCAAAGGTCAGGGAGGCATCGTTCAGCTGCAGCTTTTCCAGCGCGTCCTTCAGGTCCGGGTAGCGGGCGCCGTCGGCGGGGTAGATGCCGCAGAACACCATGGGCTTGACCTGACGGTAGCCGGGCAGCGCCTCGGCCGTGGGGCGGGAAGCCAGGGTGACGGTGTCGCCCACCCGGGTGTCCTGCACGGTCTTGATACTGGCGGTCAGGTAACCGACTTCGCCGGCAGTGAGCTGGTCGCAGGGGGTCAGGCTGGTGGCGCCCATGTGGCCTACTTCTACCAGGGTGAACTGAGCGCCGGTGGCCATCAGGCGGATGGTGTCGCCCGGCTTGACCGTGCCTTCAAACACACGAATGTAGACGATGACGCCCTTGTAGCTGTCGTAGATGCTGTCAAAGATCAGCGCTTTCAGGGGGGCATCCGGGTCGCCGGTGGGGGCGGGGATGTCGGTGACCACCCGCTCCAGCACCTGGTCGATGTTCAGGCCGGTCTTGGCCGAGACCCGGGGCGCATCCAGGCAGGGCAGACCGATCACATCTTCTACCTCCTGGGCGACCTCCTCCGGGTGGGCGCTGGGCAGGTCGATCTTGTTCAGGATGGGCACCAGCTCCAGGTCATGCTCCAGAGCCATGTAGGTGTTGGCCAGGGTCTGGGCTTCCACGCCCTGGGTGGCGTCCACTACCAGGATAGCGCCCTCACAGGCGGCCAGGCTGCGGGAGACCTCATAGGCAAAGTCCACATGGCCCGGGGTGTCGATCAGGTTGAAATCGTAGCTCTTGCCGTCCTTGGCGGTGTACTGCATGGTCACGGCGCGGGCCTTGATGGTGATGCCCCGCTCCCGCTCGATGTCCATGTTGTCCAGGATCTGGTTTTCCATGGTGCGCTCGTCTACGCTCTGGGTCAGCTCCAGGATGCGGTCCGACAGGGTGGACTTGCCGTGGTCGATATGGGCGATGATGCAGAAATTGCGGATATTGTCTCTTGCCATGTGTTCCTCCCAACAGGAAAAAATCAGTGTATATACAACCAGGAAAAATAGACCGGGCGCAATGCCCGATACAGATCAAAAGCCGTGGTCAGTTGTTCAGGATCCAGTCCTCCACTGCAATGGTCTGACCGCCGGAGAGGTAGACCCGAGGCACCCGGCGGGAAACGCCGCACAGCAGCTCATAGGGGATGGTGCCGATCTTGCGGGCAATGGTCTCGGCGCTGTCGCTGCACGATCCGCCCCAGAGGATGGCCTCGTCTCCCTCCTGCACCTGGGGCAGAGCGGAGACATCCACCAGCATCTGGTCCATGCAGACCCGGCCCAGCACCGGGCAGGGCGTTCCGCTGATCTCCACGATGCCTTGGCCGCAGCTCAAAAAGCGGGAATACCCGTCCGCATATCCGGCACACAGGGTGGCGGCCCGGGTGGGGGATTGGGCGGTAAAGCGCCGCCCGTAGCTGACACACTGGCCGGGCTGCAGGGTCTTGACCTGGCTCACCACGGTCTTGAGCTTCATCACCGGCGCAAAGCAGTTGCTGCGGACCTCGTCGCTGGGGTCGTATCCATATAGGATGATGCCAGGCCGGGCCATGCAGCGCTCCGCCGGCAGGCCGTCGGGCCAGTCGGGGTGCAGCATCACGCCGGCGGAGTTATCGCAGTGCAGCAGCGGCGGTTCAAACCCGGCAGCTTTCAGTGCCTGGTAGGTGCGCAGGAACAATCCGTACTGCTCCTGCGTGTAGGCAGTGGGGTCGGCGCTGGTCTCGTCCGCAACTGCAAAATGCTGGAATAAGCCGGTGACTTGCAGCCCCGGCAGGCGGCACACGTTGACCATTGCGGCAATGGCGGCATCAAAGTCCGTGCGCAGGGCAAAACCGATGCGCCCCATGCCGGTGTCCGCTTTCAGGTGTACCTGCACCCGGCCCCCGGCGGCCTGGGCGGCCTGGCTCAGGGCGGCGGCCTGCTCTGAGGAGTAGCAGGCTGCTGTGAGCTGATGCTGGATCAGAGCGGAGGCATAGCTGGGCTGGACGTGCCCCAGGATCAGGATCGGCAGGGTCAGCCCAGCCCGGCGCAGCTGCACCGCTTCGGCCAGACAGCTTACCGCCAGCCAGGCAGCCCCGGCCTGGGCCAGTGCGCGGGCGCACTGTACAGCGCCATGGCCGTAGGCATCGGCTTTGACCACGGCGCACAGGGGGCGTCCCGGAGCGTGGCGCTGCACAGCGGCAAAATTGGCACGCAAAGCGTCCAGGTCGATCTCGGCCCAGACGTGTTTTTCAAAGGAAAAGCTCTCCATGTTCAGGAATCTTCTTTCTGTTGGTCTGTGGCGGCGGTGCCGCGGCCGGTGTGCAGGGGCCGCCAGCCGTCAATGCCGCTTTCCTGCAGAGCATGCAGGGTCTTTTGCCGGAATGCGTGGTCGGTGCGGCAGCGCTGGTGTACGAACATCTTGGTCTCCTCCCGCACGGTGATGCCGTCGGCGGGGCAGCGGCTCTTGACGATGGGCCAGCCTTCCTCCCGGACAGCGGCCCGCACCTCCTGCTCGGTGGCCAGCAGCATGGGCCGGATCATGGTCAGGTCCCGGCGGGACAGATAGGTGACCGGGGAAAAACAGCCGATGCGCCCTTCCCGCCAGAGGTTCATATAAAAGGTCTCGATGGCGTCGTCCAGGTGATGGCCCAAAGCCACCTTGTTGCAGCCCAGCTGCTGGGCTGCGGTGTGCAGCGCGCCCCGGCGGAGTTTGGCGCACAAGGCGCAGGGGTTCTTCTCCTTCCGGTAGTCGAACACCACCGGGCCGATCTCGGTGCGGCGGATCTCATAAGGGACCCCCACCGACGCAAACAGCTGCTCTAAAGCAGAGTAATCGCTGGGTGTGCCGCCAAACTGGGGGTCCAGGGTCACGGCCTGGATCTCAAAGTCGAAACCGATGTATTGCCGCAGCAGGGCCAGGCCCATGGTCAGGGCTACACTGTCCTTGCCGCCGGAAACGCCTACCAATACCCGATCCCCCGGGGCGAGCATCTCGTAGTCCTGCACGGCTTTGCGCATCAGTCCGCACAGTCGCTGGGCTGCTTTCTGCTCGCTCATGACAGACTCACTCCTTCGATCAGATTCACGACATCGTTGATAGAAGCCAGCTTGGTCAGGGCCGATACATATACAGTATCCCCGCTGGGGTATTCCACCGTAGCCAGGATGCCATAGTAGGCCTGCAGGTCATACCGGCGTGCGGTAACGGCGGCCCCCTCCACCGTCAGGTTGACCTTGCGGGGGCTGATCACGCCGTAGGCTTGTTTCAGATCCTTCTCAGACTGTGCCAGGTAGTCCGGGTAGGTGGTCTTGTCGCCCCGCTGCATCAGCACGATCTGATAGTTGGGGTCAGAGGCATCCTCTGCCGAGGCCAGCCGCAGGGCGTGCCCCAGGGTGGGGTCCTCGGTCATGCCGCACAGGGGCCAGGTCTCCCCCTCATAATAGACGGTCAGGCCGTTTTCCGCGGTGTAATGGGTGTCCGGATGGGCAGGGACACGGCGGTTTACCAGCAGGGTCAGCCCCATGTAGGCGGCGGCTCCCAAAAGCACTACGACACCCATGGCAAGCAGCAGCTTGGAACTGCGGCGCTGGGCGGCATCCCGCCGGTCGATCTCTCTGGGCATAAGCAAAAGCTCCTTTATCCTTATCAAGATAGAGTTGTATTTTTTCAGATACACCTTAGTATAGCACAACTGCCCTTAAAATTGTAGCGCCGCCGCAGAGAAAATCTGCGCAGGAGGCAAAAAGAAATGAAAAAATCCAAAAAGAGAAATCGAATGATTTCAAGAGATTTCAAGAGATTTTAAGAGCAATAAAAATTTGTGCCGAAAAAATCGAAAATTCCTGTTGACAGGTCTCTTTTTGTGATGTATACTGACACACGCGCCCTGAGAAGGACGCCTGAAACGTCAAAAAGCTTATCAGGAGGAAATAGATATGAGCACTACTCTCGTAAAGCCCGCTGAAGTCGAGCGCAAGTGGTATCTGCTCGACGCTACCGGCAAGTCGCTGGGCCACGTCGCTGCTGAGGCTGCTGTTCTGCTGCGCGGCAAGCAGAAGGTCAATTATACCCCCAACGTGGACTGCGGCGATTTCGTCGTTGTCGTGAACTGCGACAAGGCTGTGCTGACCGGCAACAAGGCTGAGCAGAAGTTCCACATCACCCACAGCAAGTACATCGGCGGCCTGAAGAAGATTCAGTACAGCAAGCTGATGGCTGAGCACAGCGACCTGGCTATGACCTATGCCGTCAAGGGCATGGTCCCGTCCAACACCATTGGCGCAAAGGCTATGACCCGCCTGCACTGCTACCAGGGTGCTGAGCATGCCCACGCAGCACAGAAGCCCGAGAAGATCGAGTTCTAAGAAGGAGGCAATTGAATTATGTACGAAACCAAACCTTATTTCTACGGCACTGGTCGTCGTAAGAATTCCGTTGCCCGCGTTCGCGTGTACACCGGCACCGGCAAGATCACCATCAACGATCGTGATATCGACAACTACTTCG
>UQGD01000016.1 GCA_900540455.1 uncultured Faecalibacterium sp. | reverse complement strand
GTCGGAGCAAGCCGGATGTTCTGAGCGAGTGCGGCGAGCACCTGCTTTTTCTCAAACTTCTTGCTCAGCTTCCGGGCGGTGATGAACTTTACCCGATTGGGCGGGCAGTAGCTCAATCGCCCTCGGCTCTCTTTCACGGCAACGCCGTGTTCCTGCATGAGCAATGCAGAAAATTCCTCGAAGGTGGTAGCCTTCTTCAGAACAGAGTCGATTTGCTTTCGCAGCGTTTCCAGTTCCGTCTGGTAGACAGTCTGTTTAGGCTTCTGCCCCGCTACGATCAGTCGTGCGTTGGCTTGGTCAAGCCGTTTCTGTCCACGCCGCCGCGCCCAGTATTCCCGTTCAGAAACACGGTTGCCTTGTGCTTCCAGTAGGTTGATCTGGTGCAGGTCAGCGCATTCGCACATTTCCATGACTGCGACACGCAGGTGCCGCATGGTCTGGGCTGTGCTGGAGTGCTTCATGCCCTCACGCCAGTCACGAGGCTTCTGCATATAGGGCTTGCGTTCCACTTCTCGTGTGCGGATGCTGCCGATCACGATGTGGACATGGATATTTCCCGAATGGTTATGCCCATCCGGGTGGGTGCAGACGATGGCAGGATGACCGGGAAAGTTTGCTTTACAGAAGTTCAGGCCGAGAGCCTGTGCTTTTTCCATGGTCAAGCCGTTGTCGGCTGCATCTCTGGGGTCAAAGCTGATGATATACTGGTGGCTCTTAATATCATCGGGGTGGTTGTTCTTGTTGTACTTTCGGTTTGCCAGCAGGCAGGCCGTTGCAAACGAGAAATCGCCGCATTCAAGCGTATCCAGAATGTACGAATCCCGCAGCATGGGCCTGCCTTGTTGATCAAGAAGCTGCTTCCCGGTGAACTCATCGTGCTGGTAAATCAGGTACGCTTCGATGGCGGAGTAGTCCGAATTCTTAGAGGCGATATGCTTGAGCGTTGCCATACAGTTCACCAAGATTTTTCTCGGCGTTGAGCCGGAAGGCAGTCAGGTCTGTAAGTTCGTCAAGAAGTTTCGCCCGGAGTTGTTCGGTATCTGCTCCACCGGAGTTGAAGTGTCGTGCGAGTTGGTTCAGGTTTCCGCCCACCTTGCCGCACTGGGCAAGCAGAGTGGAAACGGCGTTCAGGGTTTCTTCTCCGCCGCCGGCAACGACAACCGTGCGCTCGATCTTTGCACTGTGCAGCGCACGGCGGATGAGAGTGGACAGGGAGAGATGAAGGAGTTTTGCGGTATTTTCAAGTTCCAACTTTTCAGTTTCCGTCACACGGAACTTGATGATGTGCGTTTTGTTGTTCGGCGTGTCGTGGCGGTGGGTCGTGCTTTTGTTCATTGAACCTCCTGTCGTCTTGCTAGCTTCTCGGTGAAGCTATGTAAGCACGACACGCCGTTCTTTCGCACCGCAAGGTGCGAATATGAGCAGGGTTTGGGGCAGGCACGCCCCAACAAGATCACTTCGGAAATGCAGACGCATTGTAGAAGTGAAGTCCCGGATGGACAGGAAATTTTCAAGAATTGAAAATTTGTGGCCACGGGACGGTTCTTGCCCTCTACCGCTGCGCTCAAAACGTATTTTTAACAAATGTTTCCGAATTGTTAAGACACAAAAATAAGTAGAGAGTTCCGCTGCTCGTGTATGTGGGTCACCGTTTGCTCCGAACGAAGTTCCTGCCCCTGTTTGTGCAGCGGCGTTGACGAAAAGTCGGTATCACGTTCGGTCGGCTCATGAAATTTTCAAGGTGCAGCTCCCTAAAAGAAAAATACCGCCCACGCAGCGCAGCGATGATTTTGTCGGGTGAAACGGCGGCAAAATAGATCGGGTGTGTTGCGGGGCGGTAAATTCTTTTGCGGACTTTCCCTCACTGAAGTGGTGGGTCTCACGGTGATAACCAACCACTTTCTGTGGCTATGTTCAAAATGAACACGACCACATCTTGTGGAGAGATTCAGGCTACTCCACAAAATCAGTGGGATTTACAAGAAAAATACCACTGCATGTGAAAATCGTCAAGAGGGTTTTGGGAAATTTATTGCAATAAAGTGGAGAGAGTAGGACTTATCCTTGAAGAATGCTCCGAAATCTCACGGATACGGCGGCATCGTCGATTTTTGCCTGACCCTCCCTGCAATCGCAAGAAAAAAACAAGAAACAGCCGGTGGATTTTCAGCGCATCCATGTTACAATAAGGGTATCCAAACACCAGAGGAGGGGCGCACTGTGTCCAAGACCACCCTGTTTGACAGCCGCATCAAGAAATACGCATACCGGGAGGCAGCGCAGCTCTACGGGGAGCTGGGCAGCTCCCCGGCAGGTTTGTCCCCGGAGCAGGTGGAGCGGCAGCGGGAGAAATACGGCTCCAACTGCTTCGGCAGCCGCAGTAGCGATACCATGCTCCGGCGGCTGCGGCGGGCGTTCATCAACCCCTTCAACGTCATTCTCTTTGTGCTGGGGAGCATTTCACTGGTGACGGATGGTCTTTTGGCCTCCGATTTTTCCAAGAACGCCACCACAGCCCTCATTATCTTTTCCATGATTCTCATCAGCGGCGGCATCCGTCTGGTGCAGGAATTGCGTGCCAAAAACGCCGCCCAGCAACTGGACCGGCTGATCCATCAGCGCATCCGGGTGCGGCGGGGCGGTGTGTGCATGGACATTCCGGCGGAGGAACTGGTCGTGGGAGACGTGGTGCTGCTGTCGGCAGGGGATCGGGTGCCGGCTGATTTGCGGCTCACTGCTGTCACCGACCTGTTTCTCTCGCAGGCTGCCATCACCGGGGAAAGTGCGGTGGTGGAAAAAAGCTGCCGCACCCTCTGCTACGGCAGCCCTCGCCCCGTGACCCAACTGGAAAATCTCGCCTTTATGGCAACCACCGTCATTAGCGGCAAGGGCGAGGGCGTTGTGGTGGCAGTGGGCAAAAATACCCTCTACGGCAGCTTTTCCAAGGACGACCCGGAGGAAAAGCAGGCCTTTCAGAAAGGCGCTAACTCCATCGCATGGGTAATGCTGCGGTTTATGGGGGTGCTGATCCCGCTGGTGTTTTTGCTGCTGGGTCTCACCGGGGGCAACTGGCTGGAATCCTTTGCCTTTGCCCTGTCGGTGGCGGTGGGGCTGATGCCGGAGATGCTGCCCATGGTCATCACCGCTTGTCTGGCACGGGGCAGCCTTGCCATGAGCCGCAAGCAAACCATCATCAAGGACATCAACGCCATGCAGGGCTTTGGCAGCATGGATGTGCTGTGCATGGACAAGACCGGCACCCTGACCAACGAGAGCATCCTGCTGGAATACTACATGGACGTGCTGGGCAATGAAAGCGCCGAGGCGCTGGATCTGGCTTTTCTCAACAGCTTTTACCACTCCGGGGTGCGCAACCCCATTGACAACGCCCTGCTGGCCTGCCAGACCATGCCGGGCAGGGAGGCACATTTCGGAGAACTGCTGGCGCAATACCGCAAAACGGATGAAATTCCCTTTGACTATGCCCGGAAGGTAGTCAGCACCCTTGTAACGGCGGCGGACGGCAGCAGCAAACTGATCCTGAAAGGGGACGTTGCCCATGTGGTGGCCCGGTGCGGCACCGTGGCCTACCGGGGACAGGTGCTGCCCATGGAAGAGGACACCGCCCAAAGCGTTTCGGCAGTGGTCAGCGAGATGCTGCAGGACGGCATGAAGGTCATCGCCGTGGCACAAAAAGAAATGGGCACCGCCGACCATATCACCTCTGCCGATGAGCAAAATCTGACACTGGTGGGGTATCTGGCCTTTTTCGATGCCCCCAAAAAGACCGCAAGAGCCTCCATTGCAGCCCTGAAACGACTGAAAGTGACCCCGAAAGTTCTCACGGGAGATCAGGCGGATGTTGCCGTGTCCATCTGCCGCCGGGTGGACATCCCCTGCGGCAGGGTTCTGACGGGGGCGCAGCTGGACGAAATGGCCGACAGTGCCCTTTCTGCTGCCGTGGAGGAAGTCCACGTTTTTGCAGAACTGACCCCGGGGCAGAAGGTGCGGCTGGTGGCGGCCTTGGAGCAGAACGGCCACACCGTAGGCTTTTTGGGGGATGGTATCAACGACATCCCCGCCCTGTGCGAGGCCAACGTGGGCATCTCGGTGGATACGGCGGTGGATGCTGCCAAGGACGCCGCAGACGTGGTGCTGCTGCAAAAAGACCTTGGGGTGCTGGAAGAGAGCATTCTGGAAGGCCGCAAGACCTTTACCAATATGCTGAAGTACATTAAGATCACCGCCAGCTCCAACTTTGGCAACATCCTTTCCATCGTCTGCGCCAGTGCGTTTTTGCCCTTTCTGCCCATGACCTCGTTGCAGCTTTTGCTGCTGAACCTGCTGTACGATGCCCTGTGCATCATTCTGCCGTGGGACAATGTGGACGAGGAAGAGAACCTTTCCCCCCGGGATTGGTCCGGCCGGACGCTGGGGCGGTTCATGCTCTCCTTCGGACCCATCAGCTCGGTGTTCGACATTGCCACCTTCCTGTTTTTGTACTACGTGCTGTGCCCGGCGCTCTGCGGCGGTGTGACCTACCTCCACCTGACCGACCCGGCTGTGCGGTTGCACTATGTTGCCCTGTTCCAGACCGGGTGGTTTTTGGAGTCCATGTGGACGCAGGTGCTCATCCTGCACTTTTTACGCACCCACCGCATCCCCTTTGTGCAGAGCCGCCCCTCTGCCCCGGTGATGGTCACCACCCTTGCGGGTATCATGGTCTTTACCGGACTTACTTTTACCAAAGGCGGCGGGCTTTTCGGTCTGACGCAGCTCCCCCTCTGGTACTTCGGCTTTTTGCTGGTGGTGGCGTTGACGTATATGCTGCTGACCACGGTGGTAAAGACCTTCTACCAGAAAAAGCACTATCCGTTGATTTGAAAGGAGGGGTCTGCCATGAAAAAGAAGATCGGATTTGTGCCCATGGACCCCGTCCTTGGTGCATGGCTGTTGGAAATGCTGGCAAAGCACCCGCCGGAAAGCGAAAACGTCGGGGAGCTGTGCTCCGGCATTCAAGACTTACTGCGAGGGGAAGTGACCTCTTTGCTGTTGAGCGCTGCCGGGGAGGGAGAAGCGCCCACCCCGGCAGAGAGCTTGCAGCTGGGGGAACTGGAGATCTTTCCCAAAAGCCGCCGGGTGCTCATGCAGGGCCGGGACGTGAGCCTGACCCCCAAGGAGTTCGATATCCTCTGGTTTCTGGCGCAGAACCGGGGCGAGGTATTCACCAAAGAGCAGATCTACCGGGCGGTGTGGTCGGATAATTACCTGCTGGACGACAGCAACATCATGGCGTTTATCCGCAAGCTGCGCAAGAAGATCGAGCCGGACCCGGACGCCCCCCATTACATTCTGACGATCTGGGGCATCGGGTATAAGTTCAACGACCTGTTGTAAAAAATCAAATCTTGCTCAATCGCAAGGAAATCGCAAGGCTTTGGCCATGGGATCTTCCTTGCGATTTTTGTATGCTAGGGGTGTTGGAAGGAGGTATGATCCATGAATAAGAAAAAAGAAAACCGCATGGCCGTCCGACAGGCGGCAGCAAAGGCGGTGCTCCGGGACGAGCAGAACCGCCGCATCCAGTTCGCCGCCACCAATCCGGAGGGCGAGGTGCTGAAGAATCTCCGCACCACCCTCCGGGGTCTGGATGAGGATGCCGTGACCGCCAGCCGTGCCAAATACGGCAGCAACAAGGTGACCCACGAGAAAAAGAAATCGCTGGCACAGCGTCTGGCGGGAGCCTTCGCCAACCCCTTTACCGCCATTCTGTTCTGTCTGGCGCTGGTGTCCACCATGACGGATATGGTGTTTCCGTATTTTTCCCTGCTGGGCAGTGTGCCGGAGGATTTTGATCCCCTGACGGTCGTTATCATCCTGACCATGGTGCTCATCTCCGGCACCCTGCGGTTCGTGCAGGAATCCCGCAGCGGCAACGCAGCGGAAAAGCTACTGGCCATGATCACCACCACCTGTATGGTCACCCGGCAGGAGCAGGAGAAGGTGGAGATCCCCATGGACGATCTGGTGGTGGGAGATATTGTGCATCTCTCGGCAGGCGATATGATCCCGGCGGACGTCCGCATTCTGGAAGCCAAGGATCTGTTCGTCAGTCAGGCCAGCCTGACTGGCGAGAGCGAACCCATTGAAAAGACTCCGCTGGTCTGTGTCCCGCAGGACAGCGTCACCGACTACACCGACATCGCTTTTATGGGCAGCAATGTGATCTCCGGCAGCGCCACCGCCGTGGCAGTCTGCGTGGGCGACCAGACTCTCTTCGGTTCCATGGCCTCTGCCGTGGCTGGGGAGGCGGTAGAGACCAGCTTCACCAAGGGGGTCAACGCCGTTTCGTGGGTGCTGATCCGCTTTATGATGGTCATGGTGCCGCTGGTGTTCTTCATCAACGGCATCACCAAGGGCGACTGGCTGGAAGCGTTTTTGTTCGGCATCTCCATCGCCGTGGGGCTTACCCCGGAAATGCTGCCCATGATCGTGACCACTTGCCTTGCCAAGGGCGCAATCTCCATGAGCAAAAAGCAGACCATCGTGAAAAATCTGAACTCCATCCAGAACTTTGGTGCCATCGACATCCTCTGCACTGACAAAACCGGCACCCTGACACAGGATAAGGTAGTGCTGGAATATCACCTGAACGTCAACGGCGAAAACGACACCCGGGTACTGCGCCACGCCTACCTGAACAGCTACTTCCAGACCGGCTATAAGAACCTGATGGACCTTGCCATCATCCACAAGACCGAGGAGGAAGAAGCGGCCGATTCCCGGCTGTTAGACCTGTCGGAAAACTATGTGAAGGTGGATGAGATTCCCTTTGACTTCACCCGCCGCCGTTTGACCACTGTGGTGCAGGACAAGGCAGGCAAGACCCAGATGGTGACGAAGGGTGCAGTAGAGGAAATGTTGTCCATCTGTGCCTATGCGGAGCAGGACGGTAGGGTAGAGCCTCTGACCGATGCCCTGCGCAGCAAAATTCTGCATACCGTGGATGAACTCAATGATAAGGGCTTCCGGGTGCTGGCCATTGCCCAGAAGAGCAACCCCTCCCCGGTGGATGCCTTTGGCGTAAAGGACGAGCGGGATATGGTACTGCTGGGATATCTTGCCTTCCTCGACCCGCCCAAGGAGTCAACCGCCGATGCCATCCGAGCACTGAAAGACCACGGTGTCACCACTAAAATCCTTACCGGCGACAACGACAAGGTCACCCGCACCATCTGCAAGCAGGTGGGGCTGAAGGTCCGCAATATGCTGCTGGGTTCCGACCTGGACCATATGTCCGATGCAGAGCTTGCCCGGGCAGCAGAGAGCACCGATGTGTTTGCGAAGCTGACCCCGGACCAGAAGGCACGGGTGGTGTCCGTCCTGCGGGAAAATGGCCACACCGTGGGTTTTATGGGGGACGGTATCAACGACGCTGCCGCCATGAAAGCTGCTGACATCGGCATCTCGGTGGATACCGCCGTGGACGTAGCCAAGGAGTCGGCAGACATCATCCTGCTGGAAAAAGACCTGATGGTGCTGGAGCAGGGCATCATCGAGGGCCGCAAGACCTACGCCAATATGATCAAATACATCAAGATGACGGCCAGCTCCAATTTCGGCAATATGTTCTCGGTGCTGGCAGCCTCGGCGCTGCTGCCCTTCCTGCCCATGATGAGCGTCCACCTCATTTTCCTGAATCTCATCTACGACCTCTCCTGCACCGCCATCCCATGGGATAACGTGGACGAGGAATTCATTGCCAAACCCCGGAAATGGGATGCTTCCAGCGTGGGCAGCTTTATGATCTGGATCGGACCCACCAGCTGTATCTTCGACTTCACAACGTATATTTTCATGTACTTTGTGTTCTGCCCGCTGTTCGTGTCCGGCGGCGTGCTGTTCAATGATCTGGCGGCTCATTACAGTGGAGCCCAGCTTGCCCTGATGCAGGCACAGTACATCGGGATGTTCCAAGCCGGATGGTTCGTAGAGTCCATGTGGAGCCAGACGCTGGTCATCCACATGATCCGCACCCCAAAGCTGCCATTCATCCAGAGCCGGGCGTCCGCTCCGGTGACCATGCTGACCATGACCGGCATTGCGGTGCTGACCATCATCCCCTTTACCCCCTTTGGTGCAGTGCTGGGCTTTGTGGCACTGCCTGCGGCCTACTTTGCCTATCTGATCCCCTGCATCCTGCTGTATATGGTGCTTGCCACCAGCCTGAAAAAAGCCTACGTCCGCCACTATGGCGAGTTGCTGTAAAGGAGGAAAACCATGAACTGGAATGAACTTTGGATGACCGTATTCAGCACCACCCACTGGCTGGGTCTTGATCTGGGCTTCTGGGTGTCCTTGGCGGTGGTGGCCCTCATCGTGGTGGCCATGAACGCTGTGTTTTGGGGTATGAAGCCACAGAAGAAACCGACAGACCCGCCCAAGGCGGTGTAACAAACGATGCCATAGATAAAATATCCCGGTCATTCCCCTGCGCTCAGCAGAGAGAATGACCGGGATATTTTTAGTGTGCACAGAAGTGAAAATAACATCTTGCTTTTTCTCGCAAAATGTGGTATATCCATTATACGAAACATTGCTTTGAAAGAACGCTCCACCGTTCAATGATGTATAAATGGGAGATGCCCGCCATGACCGCCGTAATCTACGCCCGCTATTCCAGCGACAACCAGCGCGAAGAATCCATCGAAGGTCAGATTCGCGAGTGTACGGCCTACGCCGAAAAGAACGGCATCACTGTGGTCAAACACTACATTGACCGTGCCCTTTCCGCCAAAACCGATAACCGCCCGGACTTCCAACAGATGATCAAGGACAGCGAAAAACGGCTGTTTGACATCGTGCTGGTCTGGAAACTCGACCGTTTTGCCCGGAACCGCTATGATTCAGCGCACTATGAGTACCAGTTGGAACGAAATCATGTCAAGCTGGTGTCTGCCACGGAGCCCATCTCTGACAGCCCTGCGGGTATCATGGTCAAGAGTATGCTCACCGGCATGGCTGAATACTACTCGGCAGAACTTTCTGAAAAAGTTGTGCGCGGCATGACCGAGAATGTTCTGAAGGGCAAATATAATGGTGGAACGATTCCCATCGGCTATACAGTGGACGAGGAGAAGTTCTTTCAAATCGCCCTTTGAAAGCTCCCTTTGTGGTAGAAGCCTTTCAGCGGTATAACGATGGTACGACCATGAAGGAACTGATGAACTGGCTGAACGACAGTGGCGTGACCACCAACCGCAACCAGAAGTTCACCTATAACAGTGTTCAGAAGTTGCTGACGAACAAACGTTACATCGGAGAAAACCACTTCAAGGACATCGTAATGCCCGACAGCATCCCGGCCATCGTGGACAAGGACTTGTTTGAAGAAGTGCAGCAAAAAATCAAGAAGAACAGCCGCGCTCCTGCCCGTCACAAGGCCGAGGACGATTACTTGCTCACCACCAAGCTGTTCTGCGGAATGTGCGGCGCGATGATGTTCGGCGAGTGCGGTACGGGTAGAAACAAGGTCGTTCACCATTATTATAAGTGCGCCACCGCGAAGCGTTTCAAGACCTGTAAGAAAAAGACCGTTCGTAAGGAATGGCTGGAAGATTTGGTCGTGGCTGAAACCATGAAGCTGATTCAGGACGATGCCGTGATTGATGCCATCGTTGCAGAAGTGATGGAGTTGCAGGATCAGGAAAACACCACTCTCCCTTTGCTGGAAAAGCAGATGCGCGAGGTAGAGAACGGCATTGAAAATATGCTGAACGCCATTCAAGCAGGTGTGCTGACCAACTCCACCAAATTACGTTTGGAAAAGCTGGAAGCCCAGCAGAAAGAGCTTGAAGTTCGGATTGCCGAAGAAAAAATCGCTCGGCCACGGTTAAGCGAAAATCAGGTTCGTTTCTGGCTGACCCGGTTTCGCAAGCTCGACCCGAACGTGAAAAGCCACCGGGAAACGCTTATCAACACATTCGTGAATGCTGTTTATCTCTATGATGAAAAAGTTTTGATTGCATTCAACTACAAAGACGGCACAAAAACCATCACTTTCGATGAAATTGCCGCCAAGAATGCCCCAGGGGGCAATGGTTCGGATTTGGGTTGCTTCGCTCCACCAAAAAGACCAGCGTAGAAAATACGCTGGTCTTTTTCTTTTACAAAAACCCAAGTTCACACCCTCGCGGGGGGATTCGAACAGCTGCGGCCCGGCGCTTGCGTTCCGCCGGGCAAAAAAGCCCCGGTGGGGCTTTTTTAGCAGCGCGGCTCGCCGAGACACCCGTACCCACCAAAAATCCGCGACACCGCCTGTGCCGGACCCTCTTCGTCATTTCGCAAGCGAAATGCCACCTCTCCCGAAGGGCGAGGCTTTGGCAGTACGGAAAGGTCTCCTTGCCTTTATAAAGATCTCCCCACACAGCAGCCACACCACTGCCAAGGTTACAGCTGTTTGTTATATGAAGAAAACCACCCGCAAAACGGGTGGTTTTCTTTATACAACAAAGCAGAGACGGTGCAAGACCGTCTCTGCCAAATGTTTTATACAGCGAAGCCTGGGGCGATGCCAGAAAAGGCTCAGCCCTCGATCAGGCTCTTGCCGGTCATCTCAGCGGGGACAGGCAGGCCCACATAGGGCAGCATGGTGGGGGCGATATCCGCCAGGCAGCCGCCCTCACGCAGCTTGACATCCCCGCAGCCAATGGCCACAAAGGGCACCACGTTGGTGGTGTGGGCGGTGAAGGGGGTGCCGTCCGGGTTTGCCATCTTCTCCGCATTGCCATGGTCAGCCGTGAGGAAAGCGCAGCCGCCTGCGGCCAGAACTGCCTCTACCACTTCCTTGACGGCGGCATCCACAGCCTCCACAGCCTTGACGGCGGCATCGTACACACCGGTGTGGCCCACCATATCGCAGTTGGCAAAGTTCAGGATGATCACATCATACTTGCCGCTCTCGATCCGGCGCTTGCACTCATCGGCCACCTCGGGGGCGCTCATCTGAGGCTTCAGGTCGTAGGTGGGCACGTCCTTCGGGCTGGGGATCACCACGCGGTCCTCGCCGGGATAGGGTGCCTCCACGCCGCCATTGAAGAAGAAGGTGACGTGTGCATACTTCTCGGTCTCTGCAATGCGCAGCTGGGTCTTGCCGTTCTTGGACAGGTACTCGCCCAGCACGTTGGTCAGCTCCACCGGCGGGTAAGCAACTTCGCAGTTGGGCATGGTGGCGTCGTACTCTGCCATGCAGACGTAATGCACCTGCTTGCGGCCGCTCCGGCGCTCAAAGCCGGTAAAGGCATCGTCGCAGAAGATGCGGGTCATCTGACGGGCACGGTCAGGGCGGAAGTTCATGAAGATGACGGTATCGCCATCCTCCACACGGCCGCCCTCGCAGGTGACGCAGGGCACTACGAACTCATCGGTCACATCCGCTGCGTAGGAAGCCTCAATGGCCTGCTGTGCATCGGCATAGCGGGGGCCTTCGCCGTAGACAAAGGCAGCGTAGGCTTTCTCCTCGCGGTCCCAGTTGTTGTCACGGTCCATGGCGTAGTAGCGGCCGCTGACGCTGGCGATCTGGCCCAGGCCCAGCTCGTCCAGCTTTGCCTGCAGATCTGCCAAAAAGCCCTTGCCGGAGTGGGGGTCGGTATCACGGCCATCCATGATGCAGTGCAGGTAGACCTGCTTTGCGCCCATGTGCTTTGCCATCTCCAGCACGCCAAACCAATGCTCGGCATGGCTGTGGACACCGCCGGTGCCCACCAGGCCCATCAGGTGGATGGCCTTGCCTGCATCGATAGCAGCCTGCATATTGCGCACCAGCACCGGGTTTTTCAGCATCTCACCATCCTGGATGGACTTGGTGATCAGGGTCAGCTGCTGGTAAACGATGCGGCCCGCGCCCATATTGGTGTGGCCCACCTCGGAGTTTCCCATCTGCCCATCCGGCAGGCCCACGGCCATGCCGGAGGCGTCGATGGTGGTCATGGGGTAATCCTGCATCAGGTGATCCAGGTAGGGCTTGCGGGCGGCGGTCACTGCGTTGCCCGCAGTCTGGCTGGGGGTCCAGCCAAAGCCGTCCATAATGCAGAGAAGAACGGGTCTCTTAGACATAAAAGTTTGCTCCTTTTTGTAAAAAACGAATCAGCCCTTAGAGGCTGCGTTAACGATGACAGCAAAATCCGCTGCCTTCAGGGATGCGCCGCCGATCAGGCCGCCATCCACATCCTGCTTGCTCAGCAGCTCCTCGCAGTTCTTTGCGTTCATGCTGCCGCCATACTGGACGGTGGTGGCCTGCGCCACAGCGTCGCCGTACAGCTCGCCGATCACCTTGCGGATCTGGGCGCAGACTTCCTGTGCCTGGTCAGCGGTAGCGGTCTTGCCGGTGCCAATGGCCCACACAGGCTCATAGGCGATGACCACGTTGGCCATCTGCTCAGCGGTCACATCCCGCAGGGCGATCTTGGTCTGCATACGCACCAGCTCCTCGGTCACGCCCTCTTCCCGCTGCTGCAGGCTCTCGCCCACGCAGACGATGGCCTTGAGGCCGGCGTTCAGGGCGGCCAGCGTGCGCTTGTTCACGGTCTGGTCGGTCTCTGCAAAGTACTGGCGGCGCTCAGAGTGGCCAACAATGACGTACTCCACGCCCAGATCCACCAGCATAGCAGCGCTGATCTCACCGGTAAAGGCGCCGGAAGCCTCAAAGTGGACGTTCTCTGCGCCCACATGGATATTGGTACCCTTGGTCTTGGCCACAGCGGTCACCAGGTCGGTATAGGGGGTGCAGATGACCACCTCGCAGGATGCATCCTGCACGGCGGGGATCAGCTCGTCTACCAGCTGGGCGGCCTCGGTAGCGGTCTTGTTCATCTTCCAGTTGCCTGCAATAATTGCCTTGCGCTTTGCCTTATCCATGATACTTTCTCCTTTTTTCCATTCTTATCAAAAAAGGTGCGGCGGCGCAACAGCCGCCGCACCCGTGGATGCTGGGGGTTAACTTATGCGTTCTGGATCACAGCGATACCAGGCAGCTCCTTGCCCTCCAGATACTCCAGAGAAGCGCCGCCGCCAGTGGAGATGTGGGTCATCTTGTCGCCCAGACCCATCTGCTGGACAGCTGCTGCGCTGTCGCCGCCGCCGATCACAGTGGTAGCCTCGCTCTCAGCCATAGCCTTTGCCACAGCCAGGGTGCCGGCTGCCAGGGTGGGGTTCTCGAACACGCCCATGGGGCCGTTCCACACAACGGTCTTGGATGCCTTAACAGCATCTGCAAACAGCTTCATGGTCTCGGGGCCGATGTCGCAGCCCTCCATGTCTGCGGGGATCTGGGTCACGGGCAGGATCTTGGTCTCCACCGGTGCATCGATGGGATCGGGGAAGTTTGCCACGCAAGCGGTATCCACCGGCAGCAGCAGCTTGACGCCCTTTGCCTCTGCCTTTGCCATCATCTCCTTGCAGTAGTCCAGCTTGGAGTCATCGCACAGGCTCTTGCCGACCTCATAGCCCTGCGCCTTGACAAAGGTGTAGGCCATGCCGCCGCCGATGATCAGGGTATCCACCTTCTCCAGCAGGTTGGAGATGACGTTCAGCTTATCCGCAACCTTTGCACCGCCCAGGATGGCAGTGAAGGGACGGACGGGGTCGTTGACAGCGTTGCCCAGGTACTTGATCTCCTTCTCCATCAGGTAACCAACAGCGGTATCCTTGATGTAGTCGGTGACACCAGCAGTGGAGCAGTGAGCGCGATGGCAGCTGCCGAAAGCGTCATCCACATATGCATCTGCCAGGGAAGCCAGCTCCTGAGAGAACTCAGGCAGGTTCTTGGTCTCTTCCTTGCGGAAGCGGGTGTTCTGCAGCAGCACCACATCGCCGTTGTTCATGGCAGCCACAGCAGCCTTGGCGTTCTCGCCCACAACGGTATCATCGTTGGCGAACACGACCTGCTTGCCCAGCTTTGCGCTCAGAGCAGCAGCCACCGGCTCGATGCTGAACTTTGCCTCGGGGCCGTTCTTCGGCTTGCCCAGGTGGCTGCACAGGATGACCTTTGCGCCATCGTTGATCAGCTTCTGGATGGTGGGCAGAGCAGCATTGATGCGGTTCTCGTTGGTGATGACGCCGTCCTTCATCGGGACGTTGAAATCGCAGCGGACCAGCACCTTCTTGCCGCAGTAGTTCGCATCGTCGATCGTCTTCTTACCTAAACCCATAGTGATAAACTCCTCTCAAATCATGTATTTCTCTGGTTAGAGTTGTTACTTTGCCGATACTTCTATTATAAACAAATTCCGTGTCTATTGCAAGGACAGTGGATAGATATTTTATTAACAAACATTCCGTTCCATTGCGCGCAAATGTGTCTATTTTGCCGGATGCTCTGCCCCGGCAGCGCAGCTGCCCGCTGCAAAGCACGCAGCCAGGCTTTCTTTGCCAAAAAAGCGGGGCCGCAGACAGGCACATGACCCATCTGCGGCCCCGCCGCTTGGTTTTAAGAGCGCGAGCCTCTCAAGTTACCAGGCAGAGACGCAATTAGCAGTTCTCAGCGAAGTACTTAATGGTGCGGACCATCTGAGAGGTGTAGGAGTTCTCGTTGTCGTACCAAGACACGACCTGGACCTGGTAGGTATCCTCGTCGATCTTAGCGACCATGGTCTGGGTAGCATCGAACAGAGAGCCGTAGCGCATGCCGATGACGTCAGAAGAAACGATCTGATCCTCGTTGTAGCCGAAGGACTCAGAAGCAGCAGCCTTCATAGCAGCGTTGATGGACTCCTTGGTGACGTCCTTGCCCTTGACCACAGCAACCAGGATGGTGGTGGAACCGGTGGGCACGGGCACACGCTGAGCAGAGCCGATCAGCTTGCCGTTCAGCTCGGGGATGACCAGGCCGATGGCCTTAGCAGCGCCGGTGCTGTTGGGAACGATGTTCTGAGCGCCAGCACGAGCACGGCGCAGGTCGCCCTTGCGCTGGGGGCCGTCCAGGATCATCTGGTCGCCGGTGTAAGCGTGGACGGTGGTCATGATGCCGGAAACGATGGGGTAGGTCTTGTTCAGGGTATCAGCCATCGGAGCCAGGCAGTTGGTGGTGCAGGAAGCAGCAGAGATGACCTGATCCTCAGCGGTCAGGGTGTTCTCGTTGACAGAGTAGACGATGGTCTTCAGGTCGTTGCCTGCAGGAGCAGAGATGACGACCTTCTTAGCGCCAGCAGCGATGTGAGCCATGCTCTTCTCCTTGCTGGTGTAGAAGCCGGTGCACTCCAGAACGACGTCAACGTTCAGCTCGCCCCAGGGAGCGTCCTTTGCGTCCTTCACGGCGTAGATCTTGATCTCCTTGCCGTCGACGATGATGGAATCCTCGGTGGACTCGACAGTGTGCTTGCCCTCGCCGATCTTGCCGCAGAAGGAACCCTGAGCGGTGTCGTACTTCAGCAGGTGAGCCAGCATCTTGGGGCTGGTCAGGTCGTTGATTGCGACGACCTCGTAACCCTCAGCATCAAACATCTGACGGAAAGCCAGACGGCCAATACGACCAAAACCATTGATAGCAACTCTAACAGCCATGTTAATATACCTCCTAATGATTCTTACCCTTTAATCGGATAATCACGGTACTTCTATTTTAGACCAAATCCCAAAAAGTTTCAAGTATCTGCCAAAAAATTAACGACTTGTTCTCATACTTTTTTTGTTTTGTACGATTTTGCAGTAAAGGCTGGACGGCTTTTGGGCATTTCAGCCAAGGGAGTCCCGGCTCAGCTGCGGCGTCTCAGGCCTGTAAGCGCCACTGCACCGCCCAGCAGACCGGTGCAGCACAGCTCTGCCGCCCCCAGCAGGTCCAGCAGATCTCCTGTTCCGGTCAAAAGCGACCCCAGCTCCGGCAGCTGCCAGCACAACCCCAGGCAGTATGCCGCCAGCGCTGCGGCGCACAGGCTCCAGCCGTCGGAGGTGCCGGGCAGGTAGACACTGCGGATCAAAGTGGAGGTCAGCACCAGCACGGCCAGCATCTGCCACACCTGCGCAGTGGGGGCCACCCGGTGCCAGCTGGAACTGTTCTCCATAAAGCGGCCCAGCACCTGCATATAGAACACCGCACTGCCAAACACCGCCAGCACCAGCCCCCCCGCCGGGGCATGCCAGTGTCCCCGGCGCAGCCATGCGGCAGCCAGTGCGCCCATCCAAGCCGCACACAGCAGCTCCAGCCCGGCCCGCAGCAGCATAAAAACACCGCCAGACAGCCCGGTCAAGGCCAGTCGGCCCAGGCCGCACAGCGCAAAGCAAGCACTGCACAGCAGCGCCGCACCGCCCAGCACAGGGCGGCCTCCCAACAGGGCGGCACTGCGCACCGGCGCACGGCGGCCGGCAGCCAGCGCCAGGGCGACAGTCAGCGCCAGCGCTCCATACCGCCACCACACCGACCCTGCGGCACACAGACCGGTAACAGGATCGATACCGCCCAGGGCCAGATCCAGTCCATGACCCAGCCCCAGGGCAGCGCCCAGGGCAAAAATGCACAAAACAAAACGATTCATCAGCGTTCCTCTAATGGTTTATACTTCTGGCGGACACCCAGGTACTTGTAGGCCGGGCGGATGATCCGGTTGGCGAAGAATACCTCCTCCACCCGGTGGGCGCACCAGCCCGGTACACGGGCAATAGCGAACAGCGGCGTATAGATATCCTCGGAGATGCCCAGCATATGGTAAATCAGACCACTGAACAGGTCCACATTCGCGCACACCGGCTTCTGGCTGCCTTTTTCTTCGGCAAAGATGCCGGGGGCCAGCCGCTCGATGCTGCACAGCATATTATACTCCTCTTCATAGCCTTTTTCATAGGCCAGGTGACGGGCACGCTCTTTCAAGATGATCTCACGGGGGTCGCTGACGGTATACACCGCATGCCCCATACCGTAGATCAGGCCGGAGCCATCCCCCGCCTGCTTGCGCAGGATGCGGCGCAGATATTCCCGCACCTCATCGTCATCCTCCGGATTCTCCACGTGCTTGAGGATATTTTCCAGCTGACGGTTCACCATCAGGTTCGCACCGCCGTGTTTGGGGCCTTTCAGCGCGCCGATGGCTGCTGCAATGGCCGAATAGGTGTCCGTGCCGGAGGAGGACAGCACCCGGGAGGTAAAGGTAGAACAGTTGCCGCCGCCATGATCCGCATGGACCAGCAGGCACATATCCAGCAGCTTTGCCTCCTCGTGGGTATATTTCTGATCCGGACGGTAGGTGCTGAGGATGTGCTCCGCTGTGCTCTGGCCGGGCCGGGGCAGGTGGAAGAACATACTCTGCTTATCATAATAGCGGCGCTTCATCTGGTAGGCGTTCACCATCATGGTCGGCATACTGGCGATCAGGTTGATGCTCTGGTTCAGGATATTTTCCAGGCTCAGGTCCTCTGCCCGCTCATCGTAGGAATACAGGCCCAGCACGCAGCGCTGTAGCTTGTTCATGATATTGGGCGAGGGGGCATTCATGGTATCCATGAAGCCATCAGGCAAAGCACGATGTTCCGCCAAAATGTCGCAGAAATCATCCAGCTGACCTTTGGTCGGCAGACTGCCGAACAGCAGCAGCCAGATCACTTCCTCAAACACAAAGCGGTCATTGCGGTAGGCTTCGTCCACGATCTCGTTGATGTTGACCCCCCGGTAGATCAACTTGCCCGGGATGGGCACCACATGGCCCTGCTCATCCTTGCGGTAGCCTACTACGTCGCACACATTGGTCAGCCCCGCCAGCACGCCGGTGCCATCCGGGTTGCGCAGGCCCCGTTTGACCCCCAGCTTCTCGCTGGTCTCCGGGTCGATGTAGTTGTTGGCGATGTACTCCTCACAGAGGGTCTGCATCGTGATCGGGTCCAGCGAGGCGACCTCTGCCGGTTTTGCAGTCATTGGCAATTTCCCCTTTCTTATTTCCAAAATATACTTTCCCTGTCCATCCTCATTGATGGACAGCCCTATCATAGCGCTTTTGGGGAGTAAATTCAAGCAAAATCCCCCTTACTTTCCCCTCTTTTTCTCAAAAACGTATTTCCGTTATCCTCTTTTGTTCGCCCAACAAACACACTTACGGTGATTTCCCTTCCGAGAGCGGGATTTTTTCGGTAATGGCCCTGCCTGCAAAAACACCGGTCCGGCGGCATCTGCGCTTTTCTGCCGGAGAGCAGCGGTATACTGCCCCCAACGCAATGCCATTCCGGGGAGGAACTGCCATGAAAAAAGCCTTTTTGCTGTTGTGCGCCGTACTGCTTGTATTGGGCAGCGTACTGCCCCTGGCCGGATACCGGCTTGCTGAGACGGTTTGGGGCCGCGGAGCCGCCGCACCACCCTCTCCCCCGCCGGAAAGCGCCGACCCTGCCGCCCCGGAACCAGTGCCAGACAGCGCCCCTGCGCCCAGCACATCCGATGCAGAGACCTTTCTGCTGACCAACGCCGCCACCGGCGAGGTGTTTTCCCTTTCACGGCGGGACTACCTTATTGGCGCTGTGGCCGCTGAAATGCCGGTGAGCTGGCCGGACGAAGCACTGAAAGCCCAAGCCATTGCCGCCCACAGCTATCTTTTATACTGCCGGGATCACAGCGCACAGCCTGAACAGGGCTGGCTTTCAGTAGACCCGGCACGGCGGCAGGGATGCCTGACCGAACCGGTCCTGCGCAGCTACTGGGGCACCGCCTACGACGCCAACTACGCCCGCCTTTCCGCTTTGGTGGACCAGGTGACCACCAAGGTCCTGTATTACGAGGACGCCCCCGCTGGCACCAGCTATTTCGCCATTTCCAATGGACGCACCGAAGCCAGTGAGAATGTCTGGGGTGCGCCTTTGCCCTACTTAGTCCCGGTGGACAGCGCCACCGACCAAACTGCTGAAAATTTCACCTATACCATCACCCTGACAGCGGACCAGATGCAGGCCGCACTGACCGAGACCCTGGGTCTTGCCCCCGACGGCACTCCGCCGGAACGCTGGTTTGGGCAGCCAACCCTTACCGCTTCCGGCTATGTAGCCAGCATCCCCTTGTGGGGGCAGAGCGTCACCGGGCCTACGCTGCGGCGCTCTCTTGGACTGCGCAGCACCTGCTTTTCAATCGAATGGGGGGATGGCAATTTCACGGTCACCACCCAGGGCTATGGCCACGGCGTAGGGTTGAGCCAGTGGGGCGCCAAGGCGTTGGCAGAGCAGGGGGCGTCCTGCCAGGAGATCCTGGCGCATTATTTCCCCCATACCGAGCTGCGGGAGTGACCCCGAAAGAAAAAAGAGACGGCGTTCTGCCGTCTCTTTTTGTTCTGATTTCAGAAGCTGGTGTTCAGCCAGTCAAACAGCCCCTTCAGCACCGGGGTCTCGGTCTGTTCTGCGGGCTGTGCTTCGGCCTCCTCCTCCGCACGGACCAGTTTTTCACCTTCAGCATCGTGTGCCGACCAATAACTGACCGTGCTGGTCGCAGCGTCCGATACGGTAAACTCGCTCATAAAGCAGAGGGATCGTCCATCCGACTGGGTGACCAGCACCATATAGCTGTAATTGCCGGCCGGCAGCTCTCCAAAGCGGATCTGGCTGTCAATAGCCTTAAAAGACCAGCTGTTGGTCCCCGGCGCAGCAGCAACGCTCTGCACCGTCTGCCCGGCAGCATCCAGTACAGCGGCCTCCACCTCTGTAAGGACCGTGCCAGGGGCTGCCCCCACCGTACCGGTCAGGGAAACACCTTTGCCCTGGCGCACATTTTCCGGATAGCGCATCCCCACCAGACGCAGGCCGTCCCCCGTAGAGGTCAGGCCATTTTGATCCGCACTGACGAACCAATAGCAGGAGATGCCCCCCAGGGATACCCGCGCCTGCGACAGCGGGATACGCCCCTGCGAAACACTGCCCGCCGGGTCTGCACAGTAGAACGCACCATCGGTGTAATCGGTCAGCAGCACTGCATGGGGACGGGTACGGTCATACGCCACGATCCCTTCCGGATGCTGCGCCAAAAGATCGATCAAGGTCTGGGTCTTTTGGGCTGTATCCCGGGGCAGGACGGAGTATCCCACCTGCATTGCATTGTATGTAAAGTTATGGGCCAACCCACCGGACCAGGCCGAAGAACGGACACTGTTCTCGGTAACATCAAACCAATCTTCCAAGCCATCCATATAAGCCCGGCGGCGCAGCATCATAGCTGCAGAAGCCAGCGTACAGGTCCCGCCCTGGCTCTGCTTAAAGTAGAACCCGGCATCCACATTCAGGCTGACCGCCAACGCAGCGGGCAGACAGTTGAACATAAAAAACAGCGACAGCAGCAACGCTGCAAGCCGCCGGGCGGGGTGCTTAGGTTCGGTTTCCATGGACAGGGGCCCTCCTTTTTTTGAGCACAGCTTCAATGCGGTCTCATATTTCCGCAGTAAAGTATACCAGTTTGTTACCACATTGTAAACATTCCGTTCATATTTTCCTCAATATTTACACTTTTGCGCAATAGTTCTAGTGCAATTTGCACAGTTCATTTTCTTTCTTCTGTGTAAATTGCGAAAGGCCGGACTTTTTTCCCGCTTGCAAATGCCCCTGTTTTGCTGTATCCGCTGCCGTTTCCGGCACACCCCTTGCATACAAACAAAAAAAGACACACCTCGAAAGGTGTGTCTTTTGGTCGGAGCAGCGGGATTTGAACCCACGGCCTCCTCGTCCCGAACGAGGCGCGCTACCAACTGCGCTATGCCCCGAAAATACCGCAGCTTGTTCGGCTGCGGTTTTTGGTTGGGGATGAGAGAATCGAACTCCCACAAGTAGAGTCAGAGTCTACCGCACTACCACTATGCAAATCCCCATTATTCAGGTGTCAGGCGGGCGTTGCTCGCTGCTGACAGGGGATATTATACTACCCAGGGCAGGGTTTGTCAACTGTTTTTTTGAATTTTTTCAAAAAAGTCTCGCACCCCATTCCACTGCACGCAGGCAAGCAAAATTTTGTTCTTTCTTCGTCTTGACACCCGCCTTTTTTGGGAATACTCTTATAGTGTTACAGCACCTGCTGACCATGCAGGCAAACACGCCCCCCCTGGGCATACGCTGGCCCACCCCCTGCATCTGCCCGGCGGGAGACAAATACGAAAAGAGGGACCCACATTGAAAAAACGAGTTGGCATCCTGACCTCCGGCGGCGACTGCCCGGGCTTGAACGCCACCATCCGCGGCGTGGCCAAAGCGCTGTATGCACGCATGGGCGACAGCATTGAGATCGTTGGCATCCTGAACGGTTATCATGGCCTGATCAACGGCGACTATAAAGAGATGTGCGAGGACGATTTCCGAGGCATCCTGACGTTAGGCGGCACCATCCTGGGCACCAAACGCACCCCTTTTAAGATGATGCGGGTAGTGGAAGAGGACAAGATCGACAAGGTCGCCGCCATGAAAAAGACCTACAAGGACGCAAAGCTGGACTGCCTGCTTTGTCTGGGCGGCAACGGCACCCACAAGACCGCCAACCTGCTCTCCCAAGAGGGGCTGAACATCATTGGCCTGCCCAAGACCATTGACAACGACATCTACGGCACCGATGTGACCTTTGGCTTCCATACAGCTGTGGACATTGCCACCGATGTGATCGACCGCATCCACACCACGGCGGGCAGCCACAGCCGGGTCATGTGCATTGAGATCATGGGCAACAAGGCTGGCTGGCTGACGCTGTACTCCGGCATTGCCGGCGGCGCAGACATCATCCTGCTGCCGGAGCTGCCCTACGATATCGACCGTGTCTGCGACGCTGTGGAGCGCCGTGCCAAGAAAGGCTCCAACTTCTCCATCATCGCCGTGGCCGAGGGCGCAATGAACTGCGAGGAATCCCGCATGAAGCGCAAGGAGTGGATGGCCAAGCGCATCGAGTCCGGCATGGGCACCACTGCCACCAGCCGCATCGCCGCTACCATCCAGAAAAAGACCGGCATGGAGACCCGTGTCTGTATCCCGGGACATATGCAGCGCGGCGGCAGCCCCTGCGCCTACGACCGTGTGCTGGCCACCCAGTTTGGCAGCTACGCCGCCAAGCTGGTGGAGATCGAGCGCTATGGCGTGGCCGTGGCCATGGTCAACCACCATGTTACCGAGAACCGCCTGGAGGATATCGCCGGCAAGACCCGCAACATCCCCGAAGGCTGCGAGCTGATCACCGTCGCCCGCCGCATGGGCATCAGCCTGGGCTGAGCACAAAAACGCATAAAAAAGCTGCCCCTTTCCGCTATGGAAGGGGGCAGCTTTTTGCATCGCTGTAAAATGCCCGCCCCGCAGCTGCGGGGCGGGCATCGTTTTGCTCAAGCACGTCCTAAATTGAGAGTGGAATAATAGTATTCCCCGGTTTCCTGATGAACATGGATGGCGACCTGCGCCCAGTCAAAAAAGCCGTGCTCCGGGTTCCACTTCTGCCACTTTTCTCCCACGACGCTCACTTCCCATTCCGCAGTTGGCGGTGCATCTACACGGACCGCCCCAGCAGGGAGGATCATCGGCAGGCACAGACCCACACATAAAACAAGGGCTGCTGCAAATTTACGCATGGAATGTTTCATTCTATCCCGCCTCCCATTCTTTATATGCTGTGTATAGGACATCATTTTTAGCTCTGCATCGGAGTTTTCCTCCCACTTCTTTTCTATCCATATTATAGCAGATAAAATCATTCGCTTACAATACAATTTGCAAAAAAACCGCTCCGCGGCGGTTTCCCCAGAAAGGGAGCCGTGCGGAGCGGGTCTTGTTTATTTACAACAAGTTATTTGTTCTTGTACATTTCCTCGTAGTAGGTCTGGTAGTTGCCGCTGGTGATGTGGTCCATCCACTCCTTGTGGTTCAGGTACCAATCAATGGTGAGGACGATGCCCTTTTCAAAGGGGGTCTCCGGGTACCAGCCCAGATCGTTCTTGATCTTGGTGGGGTCGATGCCATAGCGGCGGTCGTGGCCCAGGCGGTCCTCCACGTGCTTGATCAGGTCCTCGCTGATGCCCTCGTCCTGCAGGCGGTCGTGCAGCTGGGCAATGATGGTCTTGACGATGAAGATGTTGGGGCGCTCGTTGTGGCCGCCCACATTGTACACCTCGCCCACCTTGCCGTCATTTGCCACCATATCAATGGCCTTGCAGTGGTCCTCCACATACAGCCAGTCCCGCACCTGCATGCCGTCGCCGTAGACCGGCAGCTGCTTGTGCTGCTGCACGTTGTTGATCATCAGGGGGATCAGCTTCTCCGGGAACTGATACGGGCCGTAGTTGTTGGAGCAGCGGGTAATGTTGATGGGCATCCCGTAGGTATCGTGGAATGCCATCACGAACATATCTGCGCTGGCCTTGGAGGAGGAGTAGGGGCTGTGGGGGCACAGAGGGGTAGTCTCCATAAAATAGCCCTCTGCGCCCAGTGCGCCGTACACCTCATCGGTGGACACCTGCACATACTTCTTGCCCGGCTTCCAGGTCTTGGCCTCGGCATCGTACCAAGCCTCCTTAGCGCGCTGCAGCAGGTTGACGGTGCCCATCACGTTGGTCTGGACAAAGATCTCCGGGTTTTTGATGCTGCGGTCCACATGGCTCTCGGCAGCAAAGTTGATGACATAATCAAAGTCGTATTTCTGGAACAGGCCCTCCACCAGCTCCTTATCGCAGATATCGCCCTGCACAAAGACATGGCGGGGGTCCCCCTCCACCTCTTTCAGGTTTTCCAGGTTGCCGGCATAGGTCAGCTTATCCAGGTTGACCAGCAGGATCTCCGGGTACTTTTTGAGCATATAATGCACAAAGTTGGAGCCAATGAAACCGGCGCAGCCGGTGATCAGATAGGTTTTCATATTGCTCTTATTCCTCTACTTTACTCTTTTAACAGTGTCAGCGGGCGGCAGGCTTCATGCCATTGTCCCCATCCCAATGCTGGAAGAAACATTCCAGCGCCTGCTGCCAGGGACGCACCTCGTTGCCCACAGTGCAGCGCAGCATCCGGTTGTCCAGGGCGCTCCACTTGGGGCGGTCGGCGCTTTCCGGATGCTTGGCCTTGTACTCCTCGCTGGTGCAGGGGGCCACCGCAGCCTCCACACCGGACAGACGGATGATCTCGGAGGCGAAGTCGTACCAGGAGCAGACCCCCTCGCCGGTGCAGTGATACAGGCCATACTCATGGGTGACGCACAGCTGCAGGATCTCGTGGGCCAGGTCCACCGCATTGGTGGGGTTGCCCAGCTGGTCGTTGACCACCTCCAGCTTACCGAACTTGCGGCCGGCATTTACGATGGTCTTGACAAAGTTTTTGCCGTAATAGCTGTACAGCCAGGCCGTGCGCACGATGAAGTGCCGGTGGCAGAACTGCTGCACATACTGCTCGCCCATCAGCTTCGTGGAGCCATAGGCGCTGATGGGGCCGGGCTGGGTGGCCTCGTCCTGGGGGATGCCGCCGTTCTCCCGGCCGGAGAACACATAGTCGGTAGACACATGCACCAGCCGTGCGCCGGTCTTGGCCGCAGCCTGGGCCAGGTTGCGGGGGCCGATGGCGTTGACCTTAAAAGCCAGGTCGTGGCTGGTCTCGCAGCCATCCACATTGGTAAAAGCAGCGCAGTTGATGATCACGTCCGGGCGCTGGCGGCGGATAAAGTCGTCCACCATCTTATAGTTGGAGATATCCAGCTCCGGCAGATCCACCGGCAGAACGGTAGCGCTGAGCAGCTTTTCCGGGATGGGGCCGATCTCGCTGCGGCCCTCCCGCAGCTGCTTGATGATCTCGGTGCCAAGCTGGCCCTTGCTGCCTGTAACGATGATTTTCATGCCAATGCCTCTCTTAGTATCTCAATTTGCCGTCTGCAACATTCTTCAGATGCTGGCCATAGGGGCTTTTGCCGTAGCGCTCTGCGCTTTCCAGCAGCTTATCCCGGCTGATCCAGCCATATTTAAAGGCGATCTCCTCCGGGGCGCTGATCTTGATGCCCTGGCGCTTCTCGATCATACGGACAAAGTCCGCAGCTTCCACCAGGCTGTCCATCGTGCCGGTATCCAGCCAGGCAAAGCCGCGGCCCAGCAGCTGCACATCCAGCTGATCCTGCTGGAGGTACAGATCATTCAGGGTCGTGATCTCCAGCTCGCCACGGGCAGAGGGGCGCACCTTTTTGGCCATCTCCACCACCTGCTTGTTATAGAAATACAGGCCGGTAATGGCGTAGTTGGACTTGGGATGCTCCGGCTTTTCCTCTACGCTGAGCACCTTGCCGTTGGGGTCGAACTCCACGATGCCAAAGCGCTCCGGGTCCTGCACATAATAGCCGAACACGGTGCAGCGGCCCTTCTGCTCGGCATTGGCGGCAGCGGACTTCAGGATCTTGGAGAAGCCGTTGCCGTAGAAGATATTATCGCCCAGGATCATGGCGCAGCAGTCATCCCCAATAAACTCCTCACCCAGCAGGAAAGCCTGTGCCAAGCCGTCCGGAGAGGGCTGCACCTTATACTGCAGGTGGATGCCGTACTGGCTGCCGTCCCCCAGCAGCGCCTCAAAGCGCGGGGTATCGGTGGGGGTAGAAATGATCAGGATGTCCTGGATGCCCGCCAGCATCAGGGTAGAAAGCGGGTAATAGATCATCGGCTTATCATACACGGGCAGCAGCTGTTTGCTGGTGACCATCGTCAGCGGATAAAGCCGGGTGCCGGCACCGCCGGCCAGAATAATGCCTTTCATATTCGTGCACTCCTTTTAAACAGAAAAGTTGTGCAGCTTAATTCAAAGCGGAGCTGCGTCCGCTGTCAACAAAGGAAAGCAAACCCCCGCCCCTTTCTGTATGGTACAGAGCAGAGGCAATAGTTTTACACTTTATTTTACTATCAATCTATAAAAATTGCAACCGTTTTCCGGTGAAGCAAGCGTAATTCCGCCTGCTATCGACCAGGAACGATCCCCGCCTGCAAAAGCCCCTGCACGCAAAGACCCCCGCCAGCCCGGCGGGGGTCTTGCAGACCTGGCGGTCTTATCCTTTTATTCCCGATACAGAAGCCAGCAGCTCTCAGGCCAGCGCTTTTTCTGCAGCATCCAGAGCGGCTGCAATGACCTTATCCATATCGTAGTACTTATATTCGCCCAGACGGCCTCCAAAGAGTACTCCGTCCTGTGCATCTGCCAGCTTTTTATACTCACGGTACAGCGAATCGTTCTTTTCATCGTTGACCGGGTAATAGGGCTCCTCCCCCGGCTTCCACTCTGCGCTGTACTCCCGGCTGATGACCGTCTTAGGCTGGGTGCCAAACTCAAAATGCTTATGCTCGATGATGCGGGTATACGGGGTCTCGGCATCGGTGTAGTTCACCACTGCATTGCCCTGATAGTTCTCCATATCCAGCACTTCGGTCTCAAAGCGGACGCTGCGGTATTCCAATGCCCCCAGACGATAGCCAAAGTAGGCATCCACCGGGCCGGTATAGACCACCTGCTCTGCCAGCGCATCCAGCTGCGCCTTATCCTCCAGGTAATCCACCCCTAAGCGCACCTCGGTGCCCTCCAGCATACGCTCCACCATAGCGGTGTAGCCCCCATTGGGGATGCCCTGGTACAATGCGTTGAAGTAGTTGTTATCGTAGGTAAAACGCACCGGCAGACGGCGGATGATAAAGGCGGGCAGCTCGGTGCAGGGGCGGCCCCACTGTTTGCCCGTGTAGCCCTTGATCAGCTTTTCATAGATATCGGTGCCCACCAGGCTGATGGCCTGCTCCTCCAGGTTCTGGGGGTCCGTAATGCCGGCCTCGGCCTTCTGCTGCTCGATCTTTGCCTGCGCCTGGGCAGGGGTCACCACTCCCCACATCTTATTGAAGGTGTTCATATTAAAGGGCAGGTTGTAGATCTCGCCGTGGTAGTTGGCCACCGGGCTGTTGGTATAGCGGTTGAACTCGGCAAACTGATTGACATAGTCCCACACGCGCTTATCGTTGGTGTGGAAGATATGCGCCCCATAGCGGTGGACATTGATGCCCTCTACCGACTGGGTATAGATGTTGCCTGCAATGTGGCTGCGCTTGTCCACCACCAGGCAGCGCTTACCCGCCCGATGGGCTTGCTGTGCGAACACCGCACCAAACAGGCCGGCACCCACGATCAGATAATCATACTGCTTCATAATATAAACCTCTTATATTCCGTTTAGTAGAGCGGGCCGCAGTCTTTCCCCGGGAAAGGCCCCCCGCATCTGTGCACAGAAGCGGCTCCGCCCTCCGCCAGAACATCCTGCAGCCGCAAAACTTTTTCTCCCCAAAAGCAGACTCAGGCCTTTGTACCCTGGGTCACGCTGTCCTTGCGCTGGGAAGCGCGGTAGGTATCGATGGCCGACCGCAGGCGGGAGACCGCAGCTTCCGGGGTGATATGGCGCATCTGTGCTGCCGCCATGGTCTGGTGACCGCCGCCGCCCAGGCTCTCCATAATAAGCTGTACATTCACGGCGCCCAGGCTGCGGGCAGAGATATTGACCCCGCTGCCCACCTGCACCGCCACAAAGCTGGCCTCTACCCCCTGGATGGTCAGCAGGTCGTTGGCCGCCTGGGGGATCGCCACCCGTGCTTCCGAGGGCAGCTCACCGCTCATGGAGATCGCGCATTTTTTGTACATCTGCGCCGCTGCCACCAAAGCCGCCTTGGCATTGTATTCACTCTGGGTCACGTCAAACAGCTGACGCACCCGCTCGGTCTCCGCACCATAACGGCGCAGTGCCGCCGCCGCCTCAAATGTGCGCACACCGGTATGCAGGGTAAAGTCCCGGGTATCCAGCATGATGCCGGAGAGCAGGCCCTCGGCCTCCACCCGGTTGGGCTTATCCTCTCGGGTACCCACATACTGCAGCAGCTCGGTGACCAGCTCGCTGGTGGAGGAAGAATAGGGCTCGTGGCAGACCAGGACCGCATTTTCGATGAAGCCTACTCCCTTGCGGTGGTGGTCGATCACGGCGATCTTGCCGCACTTCTCCAAGATCTCCTTGCTTTCCACCAGGCCCGTCTGGTATGTATCCACCACGACGCACAGGGTACGCTTGGAGATGATGGGCAACGCCCCCTTGGGGTCGATAAAGTCATCTTCCTGCCCGGCTTCCGCCAAAGCATCGATCAGACTGGATGCCAGTGTAGCGTCCCGCCGCACAGCGATCACTGCCGGCACATCGCAGATCTTGCAGATGCGCAGCACGCCCTCCGCAGCGCCAATGGCATCCAGGTCACTCATCCGGTGACCCATGATGACCACATGATCCGCCTCTTTGATCAGCGCAACCAGCTGATCGGCCACCAAGCGGCTGCGCACCTTGCTGCGTTTTTCCACGCCGTGGCTGACGCCGCCGTAGAAGGTAAAGCCATCCGGGGTCATCTCCGCCGCCTGGTCACCGCCGCGGCCCTGGGCCATATCCAGAGCCTGCACCGCCATATCCTGGGCTTCCCGCAGGGTCTTGGCCCCGCGGCCTACGCCAATGGACATGGAGAGGTTGACGCTGGGGTTCAGCGCACGGATCTTGTCCAGCACATCATAGCCTTTTTGGGCGTACTGCTCCAGATTGCGCTCCTCCACCACAGCAATATACCGCCCGGTGCCGATGCGGCGCAAGAAGCCGGTGCCGCGGCCGATCATATCCTCCAGGGTGCGGTTGATGCCTTCCAGCAGGCGGGCACGCTCGCTGTCCAGCATATCGCCAAACACATCATCGTATCCATCCACCGAGAAGATCAGGCAGCCCGGGCGGCTGGCCTTATACTCCGCCTCCACCCGGCGCAGCGCAGTCTCCTCGTTAAAGATCAAAAGGCTCATGCTCTCGGCGCCGCCCGGCACGGTAGAGCTGTGCACCGCCCAGATGCACCCGCCCAAAGTCAGCAGCTGCCCCTCCGGCGTGCGGCAGAGCTGCAGTTCCAGTCCCGGCAGGACCTTGTTCACCCGGCTGATCAGCAGATCGCCGCCGCCCAGCAGCCGCGCACGGAACTGGTCGTTGTACCACAAGATCGAGTCCCCGGACAGCAGTGCCGCCGGCTGGGACAACGGCTCCAGACTGAACCGGAGCTTGGATTTTTCAAACTTGCCGCCGCACATCCAGCGCGCCACCCAGCGGCGCAGATGGTGACGGAAGACCACAAAGCCCAGGGCCCACAGCACCACCAGCCCCAGCAGCACCGGCCATACCGCAGACTGCGCAGCCAAAACCGCCGCTGCCAACAGCAGGCACAGCACTGCCAGACCGGCAGTAAACATTTCCAGGGTCCATCTGGGTTTTTGTTTCATAGATTCATCCTCCCCCAAGGACTGCGGCCCTGCCCCCAGGGCACACGCTTTTTCCAATGACCGCAGCCTTTTTGGCCGTCATACAGCCCGGCTCAGACCTCCATCAGGATCGGGAGGATCATGGGGCTGCGCTTGGTGCGGCGGTAGATATAGCTGCTCAGCGCCTCCCGCACCCGGGTCTTGACGCTGTTCCAATCCCGCACATGCTCTTCCACACAGCGGCTCAGGGCATTTTCCACAATGCTCTGGGCACCATCCATCAGGCCCTCGTTCTCCCGCACATAGACAAAGCCCCGGCTGACCAGGTCCGGCCCGGCCAGGACCTTACCTGTCTTGCTGTCCACAGTGGCCACAATGATCACCAGGCCATCCTCCGACAGGTGCTTGCGGTCCCGCAGGACCACGTTGCCCACGTCGCCCACGCCCAGGCCGTCCACCATCACAGCGCCGGCCGTTACCGGCTCGCCCAGCTTCAGCTCATCGCGGGAGAGCACTACGTTGGAGCCGTTCTCCGCGATCAGGATATTGCTGGTGGGGATGCCCAGGCTGGCCGCCGTCAGGGCGTGTTTTTTCAGCTGCTTATACTCGCCGTGTACCGGCAGGAAATACTGCGGCTTGGTCAGGGTGAGCATCAGCTTCTGCTCCTCCTGGCAGGCATGGCCGGAAACATGGACATCGTACATGCTCTCGTAGATCACCTCAGCGCCCAGCAGCAGCAGGCCGTTGACGATCTTGGTCACGCTCTTTTCATTGCCGGGGATGGGGTTGGCGGAGATGATGATAAAATCTCCCGGGCCTACCCGCACCTGACGGTGGCTGCAGGATGCCATGCGGGACAAAGCGCTCAGCGGCTCGCCCTGGCTGCCGGTGGTGATCAGCACCACCTGCTCCGGCGGGTACTGGCCCAGCTCGTCCACGCTGATCAGCGTCCCCTCCGGGATATGCATATAGCCCAGCTCCTGGGCCATGGCGGTATTGTTGACCATGCTGCGGCCGCTGAATGCCACCTTGCGGCCATCCTCTACCGCCAGATCGATGATCTGCTGCACACGGTAGATATTGGAGGCAAAGGTAGCGATAATGATGCGCTTGTTCCGCGCCCGTGCAAACAGATTGCGTACACCGGCGGCCACCTTCTGCTCCGTAGCCGTAAAACCGGCGCGCTCGGCATTGGTCGAGTCGCTGAGCAGGGCCAAGACCCCCTTCTGTCCGTACTCAGACAGAGTGGACAGATCCGTAGGGCCGCAGGCCAGGGGGGTGTAATCGATCTTAAAGTCACCGGTCTGGATCACAACACCGGCGGGGCTGTCGATGGCAAACGCCACTGCATCCGGGATGGAGTGGTTGACGTGGATGGGCTCCACCGTAAAGCAGCCCAGTTTGACCTTTTTGCGGGGCAGGATCTCCACAAACTTTGTACGCCCTGCCAGGCCAAACTCCTCCAGCTTATTGCGGATCAGGCCGCAGGTCAGCCGGGTGCCGTAGATGGGCAGGTCCATCTGCTGCAGCAGATAGGGGATGCTGCCAATGTGATCCTCGTGGCCGTGGGTGATCAGCAGGCCCTTGATCTTATCCTTATTTTGCAGCACAAAGCTGAAATCCGGGATCACCAGGTCCACGCCGAACATATCGCTGTCCGGGAATACCAGGCCGCAGTCCACAATGATCATATCACCGCAGCACTCGTAAACGGTCATATTTTTGCCCACTTCGCCCAGGCCGCCCAAGGGGTAGATATGGATCTGGGGCGCATTGCCCTCCTTGGGCTGCGGTGCCCGGCGGGGACGGCGCTGGCCGTGCGGACGGCGGGGACGGGGCCGCTTCTCCCCTGCTTCAGCCACAGCTGCGGCGGCGGGGCGCTGGTCTTTCTGTTCTTTTAACTGTGCCATTCGGTACCTCCAAAATTGACTGTAAGGCCCAGGCTCGCCCACCAGGCAGAACCTGCGCCATGTTGATGGGATGCACCGCCGGAGCGGCCCGATCCCTTTGTGTGCTATCGTATAGAATTTTTTGTTCCGGGCTTTTGATCAAAAGCACCGGCTTCGCCCTGCATAGACAACAGCCCCGGCGGAGATATCCTCCCCGTGCCCGGCCCTCTCCAGTCCATCTGTTCAATGCGACCGCGGCCTGTGAACCCTGCAAAGCTATGGGCCTGCCCCATAGCACGCCCCTATACGCATTACGTTGCAACAAGTATAGTATTTCTCAGCCTTTTTGTCAATTCCAAGGTTTGGTATGCCGCAAAAACAAACGCATATCCGCTATTTTAACCACAAAAAAACAGAATCTGCCGCAAAACGCAAAAACCCCGCCGCAGCGGGTGCTGCGACGGGGCAGATGCAGAAAAATAACCGAAGTATTGGGATCAGCGCTTGGATTCGTACTCCTTGCGGTAACCCTCCAGCTCCTTCTGGTTGCCATAGACGAAGTGTCCGTTGGCGATCTCCTCCCAAACGGGCTTATCGGTGGAATAGTCATGGATCGAAGGATCGTAGACCAGGAGTTTTTTCTCCTTTTCCAGGCTGGGGTCCGGGATGGGCACAGCGCTCAGCAGGGCCTTGGTGTAGGGGTGCAGCGGGTGGAGGAACAGCTCCTCTGCCTCTGCCAGCTCTACGATACGGCCCTTGCTGATGACAGCAATGCGGTCGGAGATAAAACGCACCACAGACAGATCGTGGGCAATGAACAGGTAGGTCAGGCCACGGGACTTCTTCATGTTATTGAGCAGGTTCAGCACCTGAGCGCGGATGGACACATCCAGCGCCGAGATGGGCTCGTCTGCCACAATAAACTCCGGCTGCATGACCAGGGCGCGTGCAATACCGATGCGCTGCCGCTGTCCGCCCGAGAACTCGTGGGGGAAGCGGGAAGCAAACTCCGGCAGCAGGCCGACCTCGTGCAGGGCGTTCATGACCTTTTCATGCAGGTCATTCTGGTCCTTGTAGAGGTGATGGTTCAAAAGGCCCTCTGCCACGATGTATTCCACCTTGGCGCGCTCGTTCAGCGAAGCCATCGGGTCCTGGAAGATCATCTGGCACTTGCGGATGACCTCTTTATCCAGTTCCTTGGAGATCTTGCCGTTGATGCGCTGACCCTTGAACAGGATCTCGCCGCCGGAAGTGGGGTTGATGCGGCAGATGGCACGGCCAATGGTGGTCTTGCCAGAGCCGGACTCGCCTACCAGAGAGAAGGTCTCGCCCTTGTAGATGTCAAAATTGACATGGTCCACGGCCACGAATTTACGCTTGCCGCTGCCGAAGGTGATCTGAAGGTCCTTCAGTTCGATCAGCTTTTCACGTTCAGCCATTCAGCGCGCACCTCCCATCTTTTCCATTTTGGCCCGCAGGTTCTGGATCGAGTGCGGACGCTCGATCTTGGGCGCCCGGGGGTCCAGATACCAGGTCTTGGCCGCATGGGTCTCCGACACGGGGAAGAACGGCGGCTCCTGCACAAAGTCGATGGCCAGTGCATGCTTGTTGCGCGGGGCAAAAGCGTCGCCCTGGATCTCGTTGAACAGGTTCGGGGGGGTACCGTCGATGCTGGGCAGCTCCTCGCCCTTGACGCCCAGCTGCGGCAGAGCCTGCAGCAGCGCCCAGGTATAGGGGTGCCAGGAGTCATAGAAGATCTCCTCCACGGTGCCGTACTCCACGATCTGACCAGCGTACATGACAGCCACGCGGTCGGCCACGTTTGCCACAACACCCAGGTCGTGGGTGATGTAGATGACCGACATATCCAGCTCCTTCTGCAGATCACGGATCAGCTGCAGGATCTGGGCCTGGATGGTCACATCCAGTGCGGTGGTGGGCTCGTCACAGATCAGCACCTGCGGGTGGCAGGCAGCTGCAATGGCGATGACCACACGCTGACGCATACCGCCGGAGAACTCATGGGGGTACTGGTCGTAGCGGCGCTCAGGGTCAGGGATGCCAACCTTGGCCAGCATCTCGATGGCAGCCTTTTTGGCTTCTGCGCCCTTGAGACCCTGGTGATGCTCGATGCTCTCCTGGATCTGCTTGCCCACCTTCTTCAGGGGGTTCAGGCTGGTCATCGGGTCCTGCATGACCATCGCGATCTTTTTGCCGCGGATCTTGAGCCAGTCCTTCTCCTTGTACTTCGCTACATCCTCGCCGTCGTACATGATGGAGCCGCCGGTAATCTTACCGTTGGCGTCCAGCATGCCCACGAAGGTTTTGGTGAACACGCTCTTACCGGAGCCGGACTCGCCTACGATGGCGAGGGTCTCGCCCTCGTACAGATCCAGCGAGCACTTGCGGATAGCTTTCAGCTTTTTGCCGCGCAGGCTAAAGGTGATCTCCACGTCCTTGGCAGAGATGATTGGTTTTTTATCCATTTGGTGGTCTTCTCTCCCATCTTAAACGTGATTGCGCGGGTCAGCCGCATCCGAGAACGCGTTGCCCATGATATAGAACGAAATCGAGATGATGGACACGATCACTGCCGGGAAGATCAGCAGATAGGGGTAGTCCAGGAAGAACATCCGCGCATTGCGCAGCAGCACGCCCAGAGAGGGGGTGCGGCCGTCCAGACCCAAGCCCAGGTAGGAGAGGGTGCTCTCCAGGGAGATGGTGGCCGGGATGGACAGCGCCATGCCCAGAATGATGACCGATACCATGTAGGGCAGGATGTTCTTGGTCAGCACGCGCCACAGCGGGGTGCCCAGGCACCGGGATGCCAGGTTGTACTCCCGGTCACGGTACATAAACACGATATTGCGGACACGGCGGGCCATGTTCAGCCAGTGGGTAGCGATCAGAGAGACCACCATGATCCAGAAGCTGCGGCCGACCAACAGCGCGATCAGGGTCATATAGATAATGATCGGGATGTTGTAGATCAGGTTGTACAGCTCGGTGAAGAAGCGGTCCAGCTTGCGGACATAGCCCCATAGCAGGCCAATGATAACACCCAGGATACTCTCGCCCACAGCCACGATCAGCGCCATGCGGATCGAAGTCTGGGCGGCAAACCACACCTGACACCAGTAGTCGCGGCCAATGTTATCGGTACCAAACCAAAATTCCCCGTTGGGCCGGATGAATTTGAGTGCGGTATCCGTTTCCAGGGTCGCATAGTCATAGCGGCCGATCGCCTGTGCCACAAAAGAGAAAACGACCAGTGCGACAAATAAAATAGCGCAGAACACCGCACTTTTTCTCTTCAAAAAGTTATGGAACACAGAGCCCCAGTACGAATAGTTGGAGTAGCCGATGCGCTCAGCTTCCTCAGGCGAGTAGTCTACAAAGTAAAACAGCTCGTCGGGGTTCTTCCCCTCAAAATCAGATGCTTTCGCCATCAGCGGGCCTCCTCCTTCCCTACCAGAGTAATACGCGGGTCAACCATCATCATGGCCACATCGCCCATAAAGACACCAAGAATACCGATGGTCGCATACAGGATGATCAAGGTCTGAACCACGTTGGTATCATAACGGTTGATCGCATCCGTCAGCAGCGGGCCCATGCCCGGCACCGAGAAGAAGCGCTCCACCAGCAGCGAACCGCCAATGGTCTCCAGCAGTGCAGCCGGAATGTACTGCACCATAGGCACCATGGCATTGCGCAGCACATGACCCACCATGATCTCCCGGGTGTTCAGGCCCTTGATCTTGGCAAGTTTGATGTAATCACGGGTCAGCTCATCCACCATATAGCGGCGGGTCCACAGGGCATAGCCTGCAATGGACGCCATGGACAAGCAGATGATGGGGAGGATACTGGACGGGCCTGGGTTTCGGTTGGAGTACAAAGGCGGTAAGCCCAGTATCTTTGCGCCAAACACCAGTACCAGTGAATAGGACACCAGCGGCGGAACCGCATTGACCAGCACGGTATAGCCGGTACCAATATGATCCATGAGCTTTTCTTTAAAGACCGTCTGCAAAATGCCCAGGGTCACACCCAGAGTCAGTGCGATGACCAGAGAGATCAGGCCCAGCTTCATGGAGATCTTGAATTTGCCGCCGATCACCTTGGTCACAGGAACGCCGCTCTGAATTCTCCGCGAGACACCAAAGTCCAGATGGAGGAGCTGCCCATAATAGCGAATAAGCTGTGTACCAGGGGGGTCCAGCAAGCCCGCAGCCTGCAGCTGCGCATTCTTCTGCTCCGGGGTAAACTTCATGAGCTGATCCTCAGTGAAGTAGTAATCCGTGGGCAGAAGGCGCAGCAGCAGGAACACGATGGTAACTGCGAGCAGAATGGTTACAAACGACTGTGCCAGCCGCTTCAGGGTATATTTCAGCATCAGGCACCCTTAGCCGCATTATAAGCCTCGGCGAAGGCGGCGAAGTCCTCAGCGGTATAGGCTTCCGTGGAGGTCTCCCAGTTAACGTACTTGTATGCAGCAATGCCGCACAGGGTGTTGATCTTGGAGTACAGGTTGATGTGAGTCAGCTGCAGACCAACATCATAACGGTTGGGCAGGGTCAGCACACTATCCAGGAAGTAGGCCTCTGCCTGTGCAAATGCCTCGTAACGGGCATCGTTGTCATCCGTGATCGCATTGGCGGTGTGGTACAGCTCGGTGAAGTGAGCGTAGCGGTCCACCAGATCCTTGCGGTAATCCTCGGGCGCATCCACGAAGTCGAACAGGTAGTTGTAGTGCTTGTTGTAGTAGGCGTTGTCGTCGCCCAGGATCTCCTGACCCAGGAAGTTGGAAACGTCAGCGTAGTCAGCGCCCCAGCCGTTGACATAGATGCTGGCGGTCTTGGCCAGCTGAACTTCCTGCGTAAAGTCAGCCACGTACTCGAACCAGTCGTACTTGATAAAGTCATCGCCCAGATCGTTCTTCCAGTTCTGCTGGGTGACCAGTGAAGAAGAGGTATCGCCGCCGGCCTTCATGTAAGCCCAGCAGGTGACAGGGAAGGTGACGCCGATGGCGCTCAGCTCCTCCATAGCCTCCTTCTTCAGCTGTGCAAAACGCTCCGGATCATAGCGGCGGGGCTTGGTGCCGTCGGAAGCAGGCAGACCCAGCAGCTCTTCCACGCGGTCGGTGTAATCGCGGCCATCGCTGAACACACACAGGCCCTTCATGGTGAAGCAGTTGTTCTCGCACTTCAGCGGTTCCTTTGCGTTGGTACGCTCAAAGGTGGTCATGGAGTTCAGGCCGTAGCGCAGGCACTGACGGAACTTAACATTGGCGATTGCCTTGTTCCAGTTGTCATCGGGGGTGCCGTCCGGATTGTGACGGTTCCAGTTGAAGTGAGTCTGGTAGCTGAACTTCTTGGGAGTTGCCTCAACCACCTGGTCGTAGTAGGGGTTGGAGGGATCCGACAGAATGGTGTTCATCGGAGACTCATGCAGCTCGATCTCATCGATCTCGCCTGCATCATACAGAGTATAGCCCACCAGGATATCATCGATCATACGAACGGTGACCGAGTTGAAGCGGGCCTCATTGGCTGCGTTGAAGTAGTTGGGGTTCTGCACCAGGACCTTGGAGTTGTTCTGGATGTACTCGTTGCACAGGTATGCGCCGTTGTACCAGATGGTCTCGTTGGTAGCGCCAATGTAGCCATCCACGCCCAGCTCATCCAGCAGACCCTGAGGCAGCGGGAACAGGCAAGAGCCGGAAGCGATGGTGTGGAAGTAGGGGCAAGGCACCTTGCAGGTGTACACGACGGTGTAGTCGTCCGGAGCAGCGATGCCGACACCGTAGTCCAGCATGTCCTTGTAGGTCAGCTTCTTAGCTTCCTCAGGGTCCATCTCCAGGGTGTATTGGTTGTACTCAGCAGCCTTAACGATATAGCTATTGGGCATGGAGGTGTTCAGGTTCTCGTTCTTGGCAGAGTTCAGCACCCACTCCAGACCGATCAGGTAGTCCTCAGCCTTCATGTCGCCCTTGACGTTGCCGTTCATGTCGCTCCACTTCACGTCGTTGCGCAGCTTGAAGGTGCACTCGGTGGCGTCGGCATTGTAGCTCCACTCGGTAGCCGTATCCGGCACAAACTGACCGTAGATGTTGTTGGTGACCAGGCCGTTGATGCAGTTGCACAGCACGTTCAGGTCGGCTGCGTTCTGGCTCTTCTGGACGTTCCAGGTGGTTATCTCACGCAGGATGACTTCCCAGGTGACCAGGTCGGTGATGGGCTCGCCGCCGTTGCCAGGTGCAGCAGGAGCAGCGCCGGAACCGGAAGCGGCGGGGGCGCCAGAGTCATCCTTGCCGCCACAGGCTGCCAGCAGGCCGGCTGCGCCAACAATGCCGCTGGCCTTAAGGAAGCTGCGGCGGTCGAACTTATGAGACTCGAAGTTGTTGTTCATTGTGTTGTCCTCCCTGTATTTTTTGCGTTGTGTCATGGCATATAAGGCGCACAAGTCGCCTCGTTCTCCCCTTTTTCGGCAAAGGGACGCGCGGACATTCCCACCCGCGAGTACAAAAATAGAGGCCGAAACAGACTCCTCTGTCTGTGTTTACGCCCCCTTGCAGAACTATGAACACGCTTCATATTCTACCATCCCCCTAGGGAGATGTCAATGGAATGGGACCTGTTTTGCGCAAAAAGTGTACCATTTTGAGCAAAATACGCCGTTATGGCATAGCCATTTGTATTCTGTATGCGTACAAAGATGAAAAGATTTCCTCTATACGGAGGACAATCTATCTTTTTTTTCACGCTCATGCTATAATAAGGAGATGAATCTTTGCGCACATTATAGGAGAGCACCACGAAATATGAAGAGAATTTTTTCCATTTATAAGCCCTATATGCTCCACGCCATCTTCTACAAAGGGGTCACCCGGCTGTCCGTTGCCGCCGCAGCCTGCCTTGTGTGGGAAAACTTTGTCAGCGATGGGATCTTTACCTTATGGGAGGGGCCGGTACTGGTGTGCGGCATCGCATTTCTTGCCTGGGCCTGGATGAGCTACCTCAGCCTGGACGGGTTAAGCCCCCGGCGGCTGTTCACCGCGGGACGCGCACCGGAAAAAAGCAAAAAGCGCCGCCATGCCACCTCCTCTATGGTGGACTATGCAGACGAGCATATCGTCTCCTTTGACGAGCTGGAGCCGGAGGAGCGCACCTTTTGCAGCCTGGCGACCAATCTGGTGCTGGGCAGCGCCATGACCTTGATCGGCCTGGCGGCCGGCGCTCTTTAATAAGGAGGGGCAGGATGCAGGCACAGACAAGATCCATCGTACTGGGGGTGCTGGCCCATGTGGACTCCGGCAAGACCACCCTGTCCGAAGCTATGCTGTACCGGGCGGGGGTCATCCGCAAACTGGGCCGGGTGGACCACCGGGACGCTTTTTTGGATACGGACGCCTTGGAGCGGGCACGAGGCATCACCATTTTTTCAAAACAGGCTTTGCTGGACGCCGGGCAGACCCATATCACCCTGCTGGACACCCCCGGCCATGTGGATTTTTCCGCCGAGGCCGAGCGCACCTTGCAGGTGCTGGACTATGCTGTGCTGGTGATCAGCGGGCCGGGCGGCGTGCAGAGCCACACCGAGACCCTGTGGCAGCTGCTGCGCCGGTACCGCATCCCTACCTTTGTATTTATCAATAAGATGGATCTGCCCGGCCCGACCCGTGCCGAACTGCTGGAACAGCTGAACCGCCGCCTGGGTGAAGGCTTTGTGGATTTTGGCGCTGACCCTGCCGCCCGGGACGAAGCGCTGGCCCTGTGTGACGAACGGCTTATGGATGCCTGGCTGGAACAGGGCGCCTTGGAGGACGGCCAGATCCTGCCCGCCATTGCCCGGCGGCATGTATTCCCCTGCTGGTTTGGCTCTGCGCTGCGGCTGGACGGTGTAGACCCGCTGCTGGAAGGGCTGGACCGGTTCACCCGCCCGGCCCCGGCACTATCTGCCTTTGGTGCAGCGGTATTCAAGGTCTCGCAGGATGAGCCGGGCGCACGGCTGACCTGGCTGCGGGTCACCGGCGGAGAATTAAAGGTAAAGGACCTGCTCTCCGGCGAGGGGCCGGAGGGCCCCTGGGCCGAAAAAGCCAATCAGCTGCGGCTGTACTCCGGCACAAAATATACCCTGGCCGAGCGGGTCGGGCCGGGGCAGGTCTGCGCAGTCACCGGCCTGACCCAGTGCCGCCCCGGCCAGGGTCTGGGCGCCCAGCGGGACAGCGAGCCCCCCGCCCTGGAACCGGTGCTGAGCTATCAGGTCCTGCTGCCGGAAGGCGCCGACGCCCACGCCGCACTGGACAAGCTGCGCCGTTTGGAACAGGAGGACCCCCAGCTCCATGTGGTGTGGAACGAGACCCTGGGGCAGATCCATTTGCAGCTGATGGGAGAGATCCAGCTGGAGGTGCTGCGCACCCTGCTGGCCCAGCGTTTTGGGCTGGAGGTATCCTTTGGCCCCGGCGGTATATTATATAAGGAGACCATCACCGAACCCATCGAGGGTGTGGGACACTATGAGCCTCTGCGCCATTATGCTGAGGTGCATCTGAAACTGGAGCCTCTGCCCCCCGGCAGCGGGATGCAGTATGCCGCCGACTGCCGGGAGGAAGTGCTGGACAAAAACTGGCAGCGGCTGGTGCTGACCCATTTGGAGGAAAAGCAGCACCTGGGCGTGCTGACCGGTGCCCCCCTCACCGATATGAAGATCACCCTTATTGCCGGCAAAGCCCACCTGAAACACACCGAAGGCGGGGATTTCCGCCAGGCCACCTACCGTGCGGTGCGCCAAGGACTGATGATGGGCAAGAGCCAGCTGCTGGAGCCTTGGTACAGCTTCCGGCTGGAAGTGCCCGCCGAGAACATCGGCCGGGCTATCACCGACATCCAGCGTCGGGAGGGCACTTTTGACCCGCCCGAGACCGGCCTGGAGACCGCTGTGCTCACCGGCACTGCTCCGGTGGCCACACTGCGGGACTATCCGGTCGAGCTGGCTGGCTATACCCATGGCCGGGGCCGGATCAGCCTGACCCCCGTGGGCTACCGGCCCTGCCATAACGCAGCCCAGGTCATTGCGGAAAGCGGCTACCAGCCCCAGCACGACCTGGACAACCCGGCCGACTCGGTGTTCTGTGCCCATGGCGCCGGTTTTGTGGTATCCTGGGCGGACGTACGCAGCCATATGCACGTGGACAGCGGCTGGGGCAAGAGCCAGCGCCCCGCCGATGCCGCCCCTGCCCCCAGCCCCCGCCGGGCCGCCGCCTACCGGGCCACCCTGGAAGAGGATGCCGAGCTGATGAAGATCTTTGAGCGGACCTACGGCCCCATCAAGCGGGACCCGCTGGCCGCTTTCCGCCCGGTAAAAAAGACCGAACGGCCGGATTTTGCCGCCCAGAGCTGGACCATCGCACCGGAATATCTGCTGGTGGATGGCTACAACCTGATCTTTGCCTGGGAGGAGCTTTCCGCCCTGGCAAAACAAAGCCTGGATGCCGCCCGCACCCGGCTGGCAGACATCCTGTGCAACTACCAAGGCTACAAAAAATGCGTGGTGATCCTGGTATTCGACGCCTACCGGGTGCCGGGCAGCCCCGGCGCCATTGAACAGTACCACAACATCCACATCGTTTATACAAAGGAAGCCGAGACCGCCGATATGTACATCGAGCGGGTGACCCACGAGATCGGCAAGCAGCGCCGGGTTCGGGTGGTGACCTCGGACGGAGCCGAGCAGATCATCATCCTGGGCCACGGGGCGCTGCGGGTCTCCTCCCGGCTGTTCCAACAGGAAGTGGAAGAAGTAGAACGGGAGATCCGCGCTCTGCTGCAAGGCTGAGGAGGAAAACGCTCATGACCGAGATCACATCGGAGTTTGTATGGTCCTGCATCCGGCCCCGTCCGCGGGACAGCCACAAGGGTACCTTTGGCAGCGTGCTGGCTCTGGCCGGCAGCGCCCGCTATCGGGGCGCTGCGCTGCTGGCGGCAGAAGGGGCACTGCGGGCCGGTGCCGGTCTTGTGACCCTGGCCAGTGTGGAGCCGGTGTTGGCAGCCGCCTCTGCCCGCCTGCCGGAGTGCTGCCTGCTGCCCTGCATCAACGGGGCAGAAGGGGGCATCTCCCCGGAAAGTCTGCCCCTGCTGCGCCGCCAAAAGGCCGCTGTGCTGCTGGCGGGGCCGGGGCTGGGCTATACCGCCCAAAGCACGGCCCGTGCCGCCGAGACCCGCACCCTGATCCAGCAGCTGCTGAGCAGCTTTGCGGGCTGTGCCGTGCTGGACGCAGACGGGTTGAACGCCGCCGCAGGGCTGCTGTCTGCCGGTCAGCCCCTGCCCCATCCTGCGGGGGCCTTGGTGCTGACCCCGCACCCCGGAGAGATGGCCCGGCTCACCGGTCTGAGCACCGGCGCTGTGAACGCTGACCGGGAGGGCATTGCCCGCCGCTTTGCGCAGCAGTGGGACGCCGTGGTGCTGCTGAAAGGGATGCGCACCATCATTGCCGCCCCGGATGGCCGCTGTTTTGTGAACCCCACCGGCAACCCGGGCCTGGCCCGGGGCGGCAGCGGGGACACGCTGGCAGGCATCCTGGCAGCGCTGCTGGCCTGCGGACTGGAGGCTGCTGAGGCCGCCGCCTGCGCCGCCTGGCTCCATGGTGCCGCCGCCGACCGAGCTGCCGCCCAACGGGGCGAATACGGGATGCTGCCCCAGGATCTTTTCCCCGCCTTGGGGACCCTCTTTGCAGAAAACGGGCGTTAAAGCACTGCCCCTTCCAGTGCCAGCAGACGCTGTTTCAGCTCCAGCCCTCCGGCATAGCCGGTAAGACGGCCATTCGCTCCCACTACCCGATGACAAGGCACCAGAATGGCCAGCGGGTTGCAGTGACAAGCCCCGCCCACGGCGCGGGCTGCCCCCGGCCTGCCTAGCCGGTCTGCCAGCTGACCATAACTGCACACCTGCCCATAGGGGATCTGCAGCAGCTCTGCCCAGACCTGCTGCTGGAAAGCCGTCCCCTGCCCCGCCAAGGGCAGGTCAAAGACCTGGCGGCGGCAGGCAAAATATTCTTCCAACTGGCGCTGCGCCTCCCGCAGCAGAGGGGTAGGCCAGGCGGGGGCATCCGCCCCGGTGCAAAACTCCACCCGGCACAAGCTATCCCCCGCCTGCTCCAACCGCAATACGCCCAGCGGGGTATCCATCCATAAAATTCCTTGCTGCAAAACAAAACCGCTTCCTTTCCCGTCGAATCGTGCTATACTACACATGATAGCATATCCCGGCCAGAATAGAAAGGAGCGGTTTATTTTTATGGTCCAAGCACTGGAAAAGATCCTGGCGGACAGCCGCAGCGCCGTATTTTTTGGCGGAGCAGGGGTCTCCACCGAAAGCGGCATTCCGGATTTTCGCAGCGTGGACGGACTGTACCACCAGAAATACGACTACCCGCCTGAGACCATCCTCAGCCATACTTTTTGGGAGCGCTGCCCGGAGGAATTCTATCGCTTTTACCGGGACAAGCTCCTTGTCCGGGGTGCAAAGCCCAATGCCGCCCATCTGCGGCTGGCCAAGCTGGAGCAGCAGGGCCATCTGGCAGCGGTGGTCACCCAGAACATCGATGGGCTGCACCAGGCTGCCGGGTCCAAGCGGGTATACGAACTGCACGGCAGCACCCTGCGCAACTACTGCCTGGGGTGCGGCGCCTTCTATGATGCAGGATTCATTGCCCAAAGTCAGGGCGTGCCCCGCTGCCCGGTCTGCGGCGGCATCGTCAAGCCGGACGTGGTGCTGTATGAAGAAGGGTTGGACGAGCAGGTGCTGTCCGGCGCTGTCAATGCCATCCGCCGGGCGGATACCTTGATCATCGGGGGCACCAGCCTGGTGGTCTACCCCGCTGCCGGGCTGATCCGCTACTTCCAGGGGGATCATCTGGTGGTGATCAACCTGCAGCCCACCGCTGCAGACCGCCAGGCCGACCTGTGCATTGCCCAGCCCATCGGGCAGGTGCTCAGTGAGGAGATCTGTCTGGACTGACCCGCTCCGTCCGCATAGTTCGTGCTTCTTTTCTGCCTTTGCAGGGTAGACTGGGTTTTGTACCCACCAAACTGCAAAGGAGGAACGATCCCCATGACCATTCTGCCCGAAAAAAACTCGGCCCGCCTGCGGCGCATCCGTGCCGAGCAGTTCTGTCTGCTGGCGCAGCGGGAAGCCAGCAGCGTCTACCGCCCCCACAGCGAGGTATTGCGTATGCTGGCCGCCGGCGAAGCCTGGGCCGTCTGCGAACACCGGTCCGAACCGGTGGAAGCGCTGCTGACCCTGCCCCTGAACGCCGACACCGCCTGTGCCGCCGCCCTGCGGGAATATCTTTGCTGGGACGGGACGCAGCAGGGCTGCATCCTTACCCCGCCCATCGGCTCTGCCCCTCAGCAGGCGCCTGCCCTGGCTGCGGCCGCTGTACGCCGGGCCGCAAAACTCTGCGGCGGCGGCCCCGTGTGGGCCGTGCTGGAGTGCACCGCCGGCTCTGAGCCGCTGGCCACTGCGTACTTAAAACAGGGCTTTGCCTTGCGGGCCATACGCCCGCTGGACAGTCTTTCCCCCTGTTACCTGTTCGGCTTTGAGGGAGCGGATGCCCCGGCTGTGGAGCCGATCTGGGTGCCTTTGGGGGAGATGGGCCGGGTAGCCGCACTGCTGGCCCGGGGCTGGGCCGCAGTGGACAGCCGCCCCAGCCCCCAGGGCACCGCTCTGGCTCTGTGCCCGGTTTGATACACAAAAGAAAAGGAAGGTAAAACGCCTATGAAAGCTGTGATCCTGGAAAGCTACGTCATGCACCCGGGGGATCTGGACTGGTCCGGGGTAAAAGCACTGGTGCCGGATACCACACAGTACGTGCGCACCGCCTATGAGGAGATCGTGCCCCGCATCCAGGATGCGGAACTGGTGCTGCTGAACAAATGCCGCATCGACGAGGCGGTGCTGGCCCAATGTCCCAAGCTCCGGTGGATGGGCATCATCGCCACCGGCACCGACAACCTGGACCTGGCCGCCTGCCGCCGCCACGGGGTCAGCGTGGCCAATGTGCCCGGCTACTCCACCTACAGCGTTGCCCAGATGACCTTCAGCCTGTTATTGGCCATCTGTCAATGCGCCCAGCGGTACGACACCGCCGTCAAGGATGGGCACTGGCAGCTGAATGTCCCCGCCTGCTATGGGCTGCTGCCCCAGCAGGAGCTGTACGGCAAGGTGTTTGGCGTTTACGGCTACGGCAGCATCGGGCGGCAGGCAGCCCGGATCGCCCAGGCTTTTGGGATGCGGGTGCTGGCCTGCACCCGGACCCAGCGGCCGGAGTACGCTGCCGACGGGGTAGAGTTTGTTCCCTTCCAGACTCTGCTGGCCGAAAGCGACGTACTCAGCCTCCACTGTCCTGCTACCCCGGAGACCCGGGGCCGGATAGACGGCAGCGCCCTGGCTCAGATGAAGCCCGGCGCCATTCTGCTGAACACCGCCCGCGGCGCACTGGTGGACGAAGCCGCCGTTGCGGCGGCCCTGCACAGCGGGCATCTGGGTTTTTATGGGGCAGACGCTTTTGCTGCCGAGCCCCTGCCCCCGGACAGCCCGCTGCGGGCGGAGCCTCATGCGCTGCTGACCCCCCACATTGCCTGGACCACAGCCGAAGCCCTGGAAAATCTGATGCGCATCACCACCCAGAATCTGCGCAGCTTTTTGCAGGGCCAAGGAGAACACATCGTAAACTGAGCTTTTCGGGGCGTGCCCCGCATCTGCATCCGGCTGGCGAGACATCGCCAGCCGTTTTTTGCATTTTAGGCTCCATTTTTATTGCAATGCCCCCTGCGGTATGATAGGATAGGGCCAAAACACACGGAGGTTTTCCCTTATGATCTACGATACCCTGAACAACCTGCCCAACTACCTGGGCCTTGTCAGCGGGCTGGACGCTGTGATCGAATTTGTCATGGCACGGGACATCACCGCTCTGCCTGCCGGACGCACCCGCATCGACGGCGATACCGCCTATGTCACCGTAAGCACCGTGACCCCGCAGAATGCAGATAAGGTCCCCTTTGTGCGCCACGATGCACACCTGACCCTGGAGACCGACCTGGAAGGCAGCGAGCTGTTCGAGGTCTCGCTGGGTGAGCTGACCCCCACCCGCCCTGCCGACCCGGAGAGCGACACGGTCACCGGCACAGCCGGCACCAGCGCCGCCGGGATGCTGTGCGAGGGACGGTTTGCCCTGTTCCTCGCCGGGGAGGCTTACCGCACCGGGCTGAAAGCCCAGGGCTGCGGCAAGCTGAAAAAAGCCGTCTTTACCATCCAGCTGGACGAAGACCCCGAGGAGGAATGAGCGCTATGACCAATGAACAGGTCTACGCCATGTCCTTTGGCAAGCTATACCCCCTGCTGGCAGGCAAAGCCCTGCGCAAAGGCCGCACCCAGGCAGAGGTAGACCAGGTGATCGGCTGGATGACCGGCTATACCCCGGCCCAGCTCCAGCAGGCAGCTGAGAAGGGCGTCAGCTACCAGCAGTTTTTTGCCCAGGCACCAGCCCTGAACCCCGACCGGATACAGGTCACCGGCAAGATCTGCGGTGTACAGATCGAGACCATCCCCGAGCCGCTGATGCAGGACATCCGCCGCCTGGACAAGCTCATCGATGAGCTGGCCAAGGGCCGCCCGATGGAAAAGATCCTGCGCAAGGCGTAAAGTCCTTCACTTTCTGCTCTAAAAAACAAGCCCCCTGTCTGCGCCTTTTGAAAAAGAGCCGCAGACAAGGCTGCCTCCAAATAAGAAAACATTGGTTCTGGCTGAGAGATTTGCCCCATA
>UQGD01000015.1 GCA_900540455.1 uncultured Faecalibacterium sp. | reverse complement strand
TCCCCCGGCCGGGGGAAGTCTTTCGAAGGGAGAGCCCTTGGCAAAGAGGGCAGGTCTCGTCCTCATTCGTCAACGGCAGGAAGAAGTCAGCCGATAAGCTGTAAACTTTACGCCTCTGCCAAAGTCTCTCCCTTTCGGGAGAGGTGGCACGGCGAAGCCGTGACGGAGAGGGTTCTCTGCCTTTTTCTGTGGTCGGAAAGGATTCTCTTGCCAGATTTCCCTTGAAAACAGTTCAAAAAAATGCGCCGGTGTGCTATACTAGTCTATGTGCAAGTGGTTTTTGCGCTGCCGCGCAGTTTTGCGGGGGTGAAAAACCACCAAAAACCACACTTTGATGGTTTTTGGACGGTGTGCAGGGGCTGCGCCGGGTGGGAACGGCAGGCTGCCCGATGGGCCGGAGCGGACGCAGATCCTTTTCCGGCGAAAACGATTGTTCCACGTGGAACATCGAAACATTTCCCGGGAGAGGAAGAAATCGAGCGTGGCAAAGATCGTTGCGGTCGCAAACCAAAAGGGCGGTGTAGGCAAGACCACCACCGCTGTTAATCTGTCCTGCTGTGTGGCGGCGCTGGGCAAAAAGGTCCTGATCGTGGATCTGGACCCCCAGGGCAACAGCACCACCGGGTATGGGATCCCCAAGCGCAGTGTGGAAGCGGGGACCTATGAGCTGCTGATCGGGGAGGCCAATGCCCCCGATACGGTGCGCAAGACCGAGTTCCGCACCGATGTCATCGGGGCCAATAGCCGGCTGGCCGGTGCGGGTCTGGAACTGATCGACCTGCCCGGACGGGAGAGCCGCCTGCGCAAGGCGCTGGCTTTGGTGCAGAAGGATTATGACTTTATCTTTATCGACTGCCCCCCCAGCCTGGACCTGCTCACCCTCAACGGCCTGTGTGCCTGCGATAGTGTGCTGATCCCCATCCAGTGCGAGTATTATGCGCTGGAGGGCCTGTCGGAGCTGATCAGCACCTTAAAGACCGTGCGCAAAAAATACAATTCGCACCTGGATATTGAGGGTGTGGTGTTCACCATGTTCACCGGCCGGTATAACCTGACCCTGCAGGTGGTGGAGCAGGTGGAAAAGTACTTTGGCAATAAGGTCTACGAGACCACCATTCCCCGGTCCATCCGTGTGTCGGAGGCGCCGGGCTACGGCCAGCCCATCAACTTTTACGAGCCGAAAGGCAAGGGCAGCGAGGCGTATATGGACCTGGCCATTGAGTTTGTCAAGCGGAACAATCCGGCCGGGGGCGTGCAGCGCACCCGCCGCAAGACCCGCCTGACCCCAAAGGATGCGCTGGCGGAACCCGCCGCAGAAGGGAGGAGCTGACCCATGGCAAGAGGAAGAGGGGGACTGGGCCGAGGACTGGAGAGCCTGTTTGAGGATGCCGCCCCCAGCTTTGAGACCGATGCCTCGGTGCAGACGCTGCCCCTGCGGGAGATCGAGCCGGACCCGGACCAGCCCCGAAAAAGCTTTGACGAACAGACCCTGGCCGAGCTGGCTGCCAGCATTGCTGAGCACGGGCTGATCCAGCCCATTGCAGTGCGCCCCATGCCGGCAGGCGGTTACAGCATCGTAGCGGGCGAGCGCCGCTGGCGGGCCTGCCGGATGGCGGGCCTGACCGAAGCGCCGGTGGTGGTCAAGGACGTGACCGACGAGCAGGCCATGGAGCTGGCGCTGGTGGAGAACCTCCAGCGGGAGGACCTGGACCCGGTGGAAGAGGCCGCCGGCATCCGGGAGCTGATGACCCGCTGCAGCCTGACCCAGGCCGAAGCCGCCCAGAAGCTGGGCAAGAGCCGCAGCGCACTGGCCAACAGCCTGCGGCTGCTCACCCTGCCGGAGCCGGTGCTGGAATTGCTGAAAAGCGGTTTTCTCACCACAGGCCACGCCAAGGTGATCCTGGGGCTGCCCACCCCAGAGCTGCAAGTGGAAGCCGCCCAGCTGATCGCTGGTCAGCAGCTGAACGTCCGCCAGGCCGAAGCGTTGTGCAAGCGGCTGGCCAAAGCACCCGCAGCGCCCAAGGCGCCGCCGCTGCCGGATACCCTGCCGGTAGAGGTGGAGCAGAGCCTGGAGCAGGTGCTGGGCAGTCAGGTCAAGGTGGCCTATCACGGGGGCAAGGGCAAGCTCACGGTGCATTTTTCCTCCGATGAGCAGCTGCGGGCTTTTGCAAATCTGCTGGGCCGCTATCGCCCGGAAGAGCAGGCCTGAACATTGCGATCCAAGGCGGTGCGCCGCCTTTGAACGGCGCAGACAAGGCACCCGACCTTTGTTTGCGCAGCTGAAATAGAGATAAGGAGAGTACATCATGCTGGATATCAAGTTTATCCGGGAGAACCCGGATGCGGTGAAGGAAAACATCCGCAAAAAGTTCCAGGAGCATAAGCTGCCCCTGGTGGACGAGGTCATTGAGAAGGATGCCGCTTACCGGGAGTGCCTGAAAGAGGTGGAGAACCTGAAGGCTGCCCGCAATAAGCTCAGCAAGGCCAACGGCCCCCTGTACGGCCAGCTGAAGAAGTGTGCCGATGAGGCCCAGAAGGCAGCTATCCAGGCACAGATCGACGCCAACAATGCAGCGGTCAAGGCAGATGCAGACCGTATGGCAGAGCTGGAGACCCAGCAGCAGGAGCTGGCTGCACGCATCCAGGAGATCCTGTACACCATCCCCCAGATGATCGACCCCAGCGTGCCCATCGGCCCGGACGACAGCTGCAATGTGGAAGCACAGCGCTTTGGCGAGCCTGTGGTGCCGGATTTTGAGATCCCTTACCACACCGAGATCATGGAGAGCTTTGACGGCATTGATATGGATGCCGCAGGCCGCGTGGCTGGCCAGGGCTTCTACTACCTGCTGGGCAACATTGCCCGCCTGCACGAGGCAGTGCTGGCTTACGCCCGTGACTTTATGATCAGCAAGGGCTTTACCTATGTGATCCCTCCCTTTATGATGCACGGCAACGTGGTGCAGGGCGTTATGTCCTTCCCTGAGATGGATGCCATGATGTACAAGATCGAGGGCGAGGACCTGTACCTGATCGGCACCAGCGAGCATACCATGATCGGCCGCTTCATCGACCAGACCCTGGAAGAGGAGAAGATGCCCCTGACCCTGACCTCCTACAGCCCCTGCTTCCGCAAGGAGAAGGGCGCCCACGGCATCGAGGAGCGCGGCATCTACCGCATCCACCAGTTCGAGAAGCAGGAGATGATCGTGGTCTGCCGCCCGGAGGAGAGCGCAGATTGGTACGAGAAGCTGTGGCAGTACTCGGTAGAGCTGTTCCGCAGCATGGAGATCCCGGTGCGCCAGCTGAACTGTTGCTCCGGTGACCTGGCTGACCTGAAGGTCAAGAGCTGCGACATCGAGGCATGGAGCCCCCGCCAGCAGAAGTACTTTGAGGTGTGCAGCTGCTCCAACCTGGGCGATGCACAGGCCCGCCGCCTGCACATCCGCATCAAGGGCAAGGACGGCAAGAGCTACCTGGCCCACACCCTGAACAACACCTGCGTGGCACCTCCCCGTATGCTGATCGCCTTCCTGGAGAACCATCTCCAGGCAGATGGCAGCGTGACCATCCCCAAGGTGCTGCAGCCCTATATGGGCGGCCTGGAGGTCATGGTGCCCACCCGCAAGAAGTAAGCGGAACGATCCATAGCACCCAAAGCGCCCCCGCAGCCGGTTTTTCCGGCGGCGGGGGCGCTTTTTTCTTTAAACCGTGCAGCAGAGAAGGGAATAAGAAGAAAGTGCGAAATTTTTTGAAAATAAATGTTGACAAATGCCTCTTGTCCGGGTATAATAATAAAGCACTCAACGAGTGCAACAAATAAATATGGCGGTATAGCTCAGTTGGCTAGAGCATTCGGTTCATACCCGAAGTGTCACCGGTTCAAATCCAGTTACCGCTACCATTTTACAGAGCTTCGCTAAGATATGGGGGACGGTCGTCTGCAATAGTGGATGATGAAAGTCGGAGGTTTTAGCGAAGCTCTGTATTTCTAAGGCCCGTTGGTCAAGCGGTTAAGACACGGCCCTTTCACGGCTGTAACATGGGTTCGATTCCCGTACGGGTCACCAAAAAAGCTCACACGAATGTGTGAGCTTTTTTATTTTGTGACCCGTACGGGAATCGAACAGGGCGGCGGCGCAATGCGCCGTAAACAAAGCCCCAGTGGGGCTTTGTTTAGCCCGCGGGGTAACCGTTGGGGAATGTCTACCGGGGACGCAGCACCCCAAATGTGTGAGCTTTTTTATTTGTGACCCGTACGGGAATCGAACAGCACGGCCGAGCCGCAGGCGAGGTAAAGAACAGCCCGGTGGGCTGTTCTTTAGTGCGCGGGGTAACCGTACGGGAATGTCTACCGGGGACGCAGCACCCCGAATGTGTGAGCTTTTTTATTTGTGACCCGTACGGGAATCGAACCCCGCATCTCTCTTTTTGAAAAAACGAAGATCCACCCCTGCTGTTGCCGGAAAAGCGACCGGCGCAGCGGAGGTGGATCTTTTTTATGCGGTATTACTGTCCTGCCAGCAGAATGGACAGGATGGCTTTCTGGACGTGGAGGCGGTTTTCGGCCTCGTCAAAGATCTCACCGGCGTGCTGTTCAAATACAGCGGCCGAGATCTCCTCACCCCGGTGGGCGGGCAGACTGTGCAGCACCAGACACGCCGGTTTTGCGTTTTGCAGCAGCGCATCGGTGAGCTGATAGCCTGCAAAGTCCCGGCGGCGGCGCTCGCTCTCCTCGGTGCCGGGGGCGCAGCTCCAGGCGGCGGTCACAGCGGCGTCGGCATCCCGCAGACCCTGGACGGGGTCGGTCAGCAGCTGGAAGCTGGGGTATTGCTGGGCAAACAGGATCACATCGGCGGCGGGGCGGTAGCCCGGCGGGCAGACACAGCATACCTGCATCCCAGCCAGCAGGCCGCCTACGATCAGGCTGTTGGCCATGCTGCCCCCGTCGCCTACAAAGCAGAGCTTGCGGCCTTCCAGACTGCCCAGCCGCTCCCGAATGGTCATCAGGTCGGCCAGCACCTGGCAGGGGTGGGCGTAGTCGGTCATGCCGTTGATCACCGGAACACCGGCGTAGGAGGCAAACTCCTCCAGGTCGGCCTGGCGGTAGGTGCGCCAGACCACACAGTCATAGTACCGGCCCAGTGCCCGGGCGGTGTCCCGCAGGGGCTCGCCCCCGACGGATTGCAGCTCGGTGGCGGCGTTCATGTAATGGCCCATTCCTCCCAGCTGCCCGACCCCCACCGCAAAGCTGGCACGGGTGCGGGTGGACGCTTTGGAGAACATCAGCGCCACGCTCTTGCCCGCCAGCAAGGGGGGCGTGCCGCCAGCGGCCTGCTGGGCCTTGAGCTGGTCTGCCACATCCAGGATGCGGGTCAACTCTGCCGGGGTCAGGGCGCTCAGTTTCAGCAGGTGCTTCATGCCGGGTCCTCCCCGTCGGACAGGGCTGCGCCGCAGGCAGACAGAGCGTCTCCCAGCATACTCAGGGCGCGCTCAACGTCGTACTCGGTCAGGGTCAGCGGGGGAAGCAGACGCAGCCGGTCCTTGGCGGTAAGCACCAGCAGGCCCCGCTCCCGGCAGGCATCCAGCACGTCGGCGGCCCGCAGTCCGTTTTCCAGCTCGATGCCCACCATCAGGCCAATGCCGGTCACGCTGCGGACGTAGGGCAGCTTGGCCAGCCCGCTGCGCAGCTGTACGGCACGGTCGCTGACGTTGGCCAAAAAGCTGTCGTCCAGGCGGTCCAGCACCGCATTGGCGCCGGCGCAGACCACCGGGTTGCCCCCAAAGGTAGAACCATGGGTGCCGGGGCCCATACCGGCGGCGGTCTTTTCGTTCAGCAGCACAGCGCCAATGGGCAGGCCGCCGCCCAGGCCCTTGGCCAGGGTCACGATATCCGGCTGCAGGCGATAGTGCTCGCAGCACAAAAAGCTGCCGGTGCGGCCTACGCCGGTCTGGACTTCGTCCACGATCAGCACCAGGTCCCGCTCGTCACACAGCTGGCGCACGGCCCGGACATACTCCGGGTCCAGCGCCACCACGCCGCCCTCACCCTGGACAAGCTCCAGCAGGATAGCGCAGGTGTGCCGGTCCACCAGCTCGGTCAGGCCCTCGATATCTCCGGCCTGGGTGTAGGTAAAGCCCTCGTTGAAGGGGCCGAAATACTGGTGGAATGTCCCCTGGCCGGTGGCGGTCAGGGTGGCCAGGGTGCGGCCATGGAAGCTGTTGACCAGGGTGATGATCTGGTAACGGTCGCTGCCGTAGTGGTCAAAGCTGTATTTGCGGGCGGCTTTGATGGCCCCCTCGTTGGCCTCAGCGCCGGAGTTGGCAAAGAACACCCGGCTCATGCCGGTGCGCTGGCACAGGCGCTTGGCCAGCTTGCCGCAGGGTGCGGTGTAATACAGGTTGGAAGCGTGCTGCAGCTTGTGGGCCTGTTTGGAGACGGCCTCCGCCCAGGCAAGGTCGCAGTAACCCAGGGTGTTCACCCCGATGCCGCTGGTAAAATCCAGGTAGGACTGCCCCTCCGGACCTTCCGCATACAGGCCGTGGCCTTTTTCCAGCACGATAGGGTTGCGGTTGTAGGTGGGCAGGACGCAGTTTTTGTCCCGCTTGATGACTTTCTGGCTGTCCATAATGATCGTACCTCCTGTTGGCAGATTGAGGACGCAGTAAATGGGATAGCCCCAGTATACTCCCGACAGCCGCCGGGACGCAAGAGGGAGCTTACACCCGGGTGCGGCGGTAGAACAGGGTGCCGGACCCCCGGTCGGAGAACATCTCCAACAGGATGGAGTGGGGCACACGCCCATCAATGATGACCGCCTCGCGGACGCCCTGATAGATGGCGTCTGCCATGCCCCCGATCTTGGGGATCATGCCTCCGGCAATGATGCCGGCAGCCTGGTAGCCCTGGATCTCGCTGACCTCCACCTCTGGGATCAGGGTGGACTCGTCCTCCTTATCCCGCAAGAGACCGGCGATGTCGGTCATGGAGACCAGCTTTTCGGCTTGCAGCGCCACAGCGATGCGGGCGGCTGCCGTGTCGGCGTTGATGTTGTAGGCCTGGCCCAGGTCGTCCATGCCTACGGTGGCGATCACCGGGATATACCCGCCGTCCAGCAGGCTCTGGATCAGGGTGGTGTCCACATGGATCACCTCACCCACATGGCCCAGCTGCGGGTCCAGCTGGGCGCAGCGCAGCATCTGGCCGTCCATGCCGCACAGCCCCACGCCCCGTCCCCGGAGCTTGGCCACCAGGTCCTTGTTCACCTTGCCGGCCAGTACCTGCTGCACCACCTCCATGGTGGCGTCATCCGTCACCCGCAGCCCCCCGGCAAAGTGGCTCTCCACGCCGACTTTTTTCAGCATCTCGTTGATGGCGGGGCCGCCGCCGTGTACCAGTACCACCCGCACCCCCAGCAAGGTCAGGGTGACCAGGTCGTTCATGACGGCGTTTTTCAGCGTCTCGTTGATCATGGCGTTTCCGCCGTACTTGATGACCATGGTCTTGCCATGGTACTTCTGGATATAGGGCGTTGCCTCTGAGAACAGGCGCGCCATCTCTTCGTTTTTCATCCGCAGTTACCCCTCAGGTCCGGTAATCCCCGTTGATCCGCACATAGTCATAGGTCAGGTCGCAGCCCCAGGCTTTGGCCTGGGCATCGCCCAGGCCCATGTCCACCTTTACCAGGATATCCCGCTGGGACAGCACCTGGGCCGCCTGCTCCTCGCTGAAGGGGTGATAGGCAGCGTTCTCGCAGACGTAGACCTCCCCGGCGGCGGAAGCCAGCCGGACGCAGACCTTGTCGATGGAAAAATCCCCCGGTGTATAGCCAATGGCGCAGAGGATGCGTCCCCAGTTGGCGTCCCGGCCAAAGACCGCCGCCTTGAACAGGTTGGAGCAGACCACGCTGCGGGACACCGCCCGGGCAATGGTCGGGTCCGGTGCGCCGGTGACATGGCAGGTGATGAGGTGGGTGGCGCCCTCGCCGTCTCCGGCGTGCTGGGCGCACATATACTCGGCAATGGCGGTCAGCGCCGCTACAAAGGCGTCGTAGTCCGGCCCCTCTGCGGTGATCTCCGGATTGCCTGCCAGCCCGGAAGCCAGGATCAGCAGGGTGTCGTTGGTGGAGGTGTCCAGGTCTACGCTCATCTGATTGTAGGTGCCGGGCACGACCTGCCGCAGGGCTTTTTGCAGCATGGCAGGGGAGATGGCGGCATCGGTGGTATAAAAGGCCAGCATGGTGGCCATGTTGGGGGCGATCATGCCGCTGCCCTTGCCAATGGCGCCCAGGGTACACATCTTGCCCCCCAGGGTAAACTGCAAAGCGTACTCTTTTTTGTGGGTGTCGGTGGTCATGATGGCGGTGGCGGCATCGGCGCTGCCCTGGGCGGTGGCGGCCAGCTTGGCTGCTGCCGCCGGGATGCCGTGGCTGAAGGGGGCCAGCACCATGGGCTGTCCGATGACACCGGTGGAGGCGGGCAGCACGTCCTCTGCCGGGATGCCCAGCGCCTGGCTCACCAGGGTGCAGCAGTCCTGGGCCAGCTGTACGCCGTTGGCGGCGCAGGTGTTGGCGTTGCCGCTGTTTACCAGGATGGCCTGGGCGTAGCCGTCCGCCAGGTGGACTTTGTCCACCTGCACCGGTGCGCCGCAGACCTTATTGGTGGTGTATACCCCGGCGGCGGCACAGCGCACGTCCGCCCGGATCAGTGCCAGGTCGAATTTTTCAGTATGATTGGCCCGGATGCCGCAGCACACACCGGCTGCCGCAAATCCTTTGGGGGCGCAAATGCCCCCTGCAACTTCTTTATATTCCATCCTAAATCCCTCCTGGGAGCACCGCAGGCTCCCGGTCCCCGCAGGCACAGCCGCCTGCGGGGGGCGTTTCTTTCCCTAAAAACGCTTTTTTACAGCTCCAGACCGGCGGTCTCGGCAAAGCCCAGCATCAGATCCATGCACTGCACTGCCGCCCCGGAGGAGCCTTTTCCCAGGTTATCAAACAGGGCGGCCAGCATCATCTGGTCCCCGGCGGGGTTTGTGTTCAGGTACAGTTCCATCCGGTCGGTGCCGGACAGAGCGTTGCTGTACAGGCCGTTCTGGGGCAGCGGCTCATTCAGGCTGTGGACAGATACGGCTGCCGCACCCTGGTAATACGCCGCCAGGCCCTGGGCCACGGCCTGGGCGCTGGTGCCAGCCAGTCCCAGGTCCAGCGGCAGCAGCACCTGCATCCCGCTGTAATAGTCGCAGACCACCGGCACAAACAGCGGCGGGCGGGTCAGCCCGCTTACCGCCTGCATCTCCGGCAGGTGTTTATGATCCAGCCCCAGGCCGTAGCTCTTGGGGGCGTCCAGCGGCGCCGGACAGGGGCGGGCCGGGCTTTCGTATGCAGCGATCATCTTTTTGCCGCCGCCGCTGTACCCGGATAAGCCGGTGCAGCTGAAGGGATACCCCGGCGGCACCAGCCCCAGCTCCACCAGGGGCCGTGCCAGGGCGATGAAGCCGCTGGCGTAGCAGCCGGGCACTGCCACCCGGCAGGACTGCTGGATGCGCTGCTTTTGCCCCCGCAGCTCCGGGAAGCCGTAGACCCAGCCCGGCGCAGTGCGGAAGGCGGTGGAGGTGTCCAGCACCTTTACATCCGGCCGCAGCAGGGGCAGGATCTCCCGGCTGGCGGCGTCCGGCAGGCAGAGGAACGCCAGGTCCGCGCTGTTGATGGCGTCGGCCCGGGCGGTCAGCTCCTTGCGCTGGCTTTCCGGCAGGTGCAGCAGCTGGATCTCGGCCCGGCCTGCCAGCCGGTCGGCGATGCGCAGGCCGGTGGTGCCGGAGGAACCGTCGATGAATACCCGCACGCTCATGCGTTGGCCTCCTCCCAGTCGGCCAGCTGCTCCAGTGCCTGCCGGATCTGGAGCTGGACACTGGCGGCGCAGGGGCCGCCGTAGCTCTGGCGGTCCTCGCAGCAGTGTACCAGGTCGATGGCCTCATAGATATCCGGGGCAAACAGGGGGCTGTACTGCTGGAACTGCTCCAGGGTCAGCTCCTCCAGGGTCTTGTCCTGGGCGATGCAGTCGGCCACCATGCAGCCGGTGAGCTTGTAGGCATCCCGGAAGGGCAGGCCCTTTTTGGTCAGGTAGTCGGCGCAGTCGGTGGCGTTGATAAAGCCCTTGGCTGCGGCACGGCGCATATTTTCCGGCAGAGCCTTCATGGTGTCCAGCATGGGGGTAATGGTGCGCAGGCACAGCTCCAGGGTGTCCACTGCGTCAAAGATGGCCTCCTTGTCCTCCTGCATATCCTTGTTGTAGGCCAGGGGCAGGCCCTTCATCATCACCAGCAGGGTGTTCAGGTCGCCGTAGACCCGCCCGGTCTTGCCCCGGATCAGCTCGGTAACGTCCGGGTTCTTTTTCTGGGGCATGATGGAGGAACCGGTGGTAAAGGCATCGTCCAGCTCGATGAACTTGAACTCCCAGCTGCACCAGAGGATGATCTCCTCCGACAGGCGGGACAGGTGCATCATGCAGGTGGCCATGGCGGCGGTCAGCTCAATGCAGAAATCCCGGTCGGATACGCCGTCCAGGCTGTTGGGGCAGGGGGCGGCAAAGCCTAATTTTTCGGCGGTGAACTCCCGGTCCAGCGGGTAGGTGGTGCCGGCCAGTGCGCCGCTGCCCAGGGGACACTGGGCATCCATCCGGGCGGTGGCATCCACGAACCGCTCCAGATCCCGCAGCAGCATCCAGGCGTAGGCCATCAAAGCGTGGCCAAAGGTGATGGGCTGGGCCCGCTGCAGGTGGGTGTAGCCCGGCATGACCGAAGCGGTGTTCTGGGCGGCCTGGCGGCACAGCACCTTGACCAGCTCTGCGATCTGCTGCTGCAGGCCGCAGCTGGCATCCCGCAGGGTCAGCCGGATATCCAGGGCCACCTGGTCGTTGCGGCTGCGGCCGGTGTGCAGCCGCTTGCCGGCATCCCCGATGCGGGCGGTAAGGGTCTGCTCCACAAAGGTATGCACATCCTCGGCGGCGGGGTCGATCTGCAAAGCGCCGCTGGACAGATCGTCCGCAATGGAGGCCAGCCCTTCCAGGATGGCCTGGCAGTCCTCCGGGGAGATGATGCCTTGCTTGGCCAGCATGGTGGCGTGGACGCCGCTGCCCCGCATATCCTGGGCGATCATCCGCTGGTCAAAGCGGATGGAGGAGTTGAAGTCGTTGACCCGGGTATCGACCGCCTTTGCAAAGCGGCCCTTCCATAATTGTTCTGCCATAGCGTTCGTTCCTTTTATCTCGGTGTTGGAAGACCAGCGGCCTTTGGGGGACGCAGGCGGTAAAAACGGCAAAGCCGCCGCAGGGGAAAACTTCCTGCGGCGGTGCCGCCGGCCAGAGCCGGTTCCAAGCGCAGGGCGTGAAAGTGTGAAAACACGCCCTGCGCGGGGGCTGACATGGGGTCAGTGCTGGTCAGGCCAGTTCTTGGACAGCTTTGCCCGCTCCTTGATGGACAGGCCGAACAGATTGATGAACCCGGCTGCGTCGGCCTGGTTGTAGTCCTCGTCCTCGCCAAAGGAGGCAGTCTGCTCGTCGTACAGGGTGTAGGGAGAGCTGACCCCGGCGTTGATCATGTTGCCCTTGTAGAGCTTCAGCTTCACATCGCCGGTAACCGTCTGCTCCAGGCTGTCGGCAAAGGCGTCCAGTGCCTGGCGCAGCGGGGTGAACCACTGGCCGTTGTAGACGATGTCGGCGTACTTCTGGGCCAGCTGCGCCTTGAAGTGGGCGCTCTCCTTATCCAGGGTGATGGTCTCCAGCACATTGATGGCCTTGTACAGGATAGCGCCGCCGGGGGTCTCGTAGACGCCGCGGCTCTTCATGCCCACCAGGCGGTTCTCGACGATGTCCAGCAGGCCGATGCCGTTTTTGCCGCCCAGCTCGTTCAGCTTCTCCACCAGCTCCACAGCGCCCAGTTCCTGGCCGTCCACTGCGGTGGGGATGCCCTTTTCAAAGTGGATGGTCACATAGGTGGGCTGGTCCGGTGCCTGCTCCGGGGCTACCCCCAGCTCCAAGAAGCCGGGCTTTGCGTACTGCGGCTCGTTGGCGGGGTTCTCCAGATCCAGGCCCTCGTGGGACAGATGCCACAGGTTCTTGTCCTTGGAGTAGTTGGTCTCCCGGTTGATCTTCAGGGGGATGTTGTGGGCCTCGGCGTAGCTGATCTCCTCGTCCCGGCTCTTGATGTCCCACTCACGCCAGGGGGCGATGATGGCCATGTCCGGGCAGAAGGCTTTCAGGGTCAGCTCAAAACGCACCTGGTCGTTGCCCTTGCCGGTGCAGCCGTGGCAGATGGCGTCGGCCCCTTCCTGGATGGCGATGTCTGCCAAAGCCTTGGCGATGCAGGGGCGGGCAAAGCTGGTGCCCAGCAGGTAGTCCTCGTACTTTGCGCCAAACTTCAGGGTGGGGAAGATGTAGTTCTCCACAAAGTCCTTTTTCAGGTCCAGCACATACAGCTTGGAAGCGCCGGTGGCCTTGGCCTTTTCCTCCAGGCCGTCCAGCTCGGTGCCCTGGCCCACATCGCCGGATACGGCGATAACCTCGCAGTTGTTGTAATTCTCTTTCAGCCAGGGGATGATAATGGAGGTATCCAGACCGCCGGAGTAAGCCAGGACTACTTTTTTGATGTTTTCCTTTTTCATCGTAAACGCTCCTTTTTATACGGTTACACTTTTGTTGCTTTTAGGGGCGGCAGCCGTCCCTGCCGCTGTGTTCGTGGCGTCTGTTTGTTATGATTTTATTATACGCGGAGCGGGTTTTCCGTCAATGCGGAAAACCGCCAAACCTTGCACCGGATTCCAAGGGCTTTTGTGACACTTTGTATGTTTATGCAATAATTAAAGAATATATCCAGGAATATATGCAGCATATTTATACAGCTGCTCTGCTTTTGGGGGCCGGTGCGCACAAAAAATCGGCCTGCGCATCTGCGCAGGCCGATGGGGGAGATCTTGCCGGGGTCAGCGCTGCTCAGCGCCGCCAGCCGGTGCAGTAACGGGCATAATCCCGGTCGGGGGGACGGACGCAGAGCACAAACTCTGCCTCGCCTTTTTCATTGGTGCGGTCCACCACCTTGGTGGGGATGTTCTGGCGGTGGAGCAGCTCCAGCTGGTCGTCCAGCTCTTCCTCAGAGTCAAAGGTGTCCAGCTCCATCCAGTTGGTGAAAAACAGCCACAACCGCTGCAAGCGCTTATTCATGGTCAAGGTCCTCCTTGTTTTCAGGTTCGGCGGGACGGTCCAGCCGGTAGAAAGGGGCGATGGCGTTGGCGTCCCCGTGGCGCACGATGGAATAGGTCACATCGCAGTAAGGCTGGATGGCGGTGCTCTTTTCCACCGTGGAGATCAGCAGCACCTGCAGCTGCATCCGGCGGAACAGCTCCATCATGGGGCGGATGCGGTCGCTGGTCATCTTGCTGAACGCCTCGTCCAGCAGCACCAGCCGGATGCTGTTCTCGCTCTTTAGATAGATCTGCAGCAGGCTGGCGCAGATGGCCACATAGAAGGGCGCCTGGTTCTCGCCGCCGGAAGAATCCCGGCTCACGCGGGAGAGCAGGGCTTTCTGTCCGGAGACCCGGTTGGTCACCTGGATATCGTAGTCCAGATAGGTGCGGTAGTCCACATAATCGCTCAGGGAGGCGGCTTCGCTGCGCCGTCCAGCCCGGCGTGCCCGGGCGTTTTCGTCCACGTCGGTCATGATCTTTTCCATCAGCGCATCCACCTGCCGCTCGTACAGCGGGTCGGCGGTGGCGGCCAGGTTGTCCAGCGAGTCCTCCGGGGTCATCTGCCGGTTGCCCTTGTCCACGATCACCTGATAGAAGGCGGCCAGCTGGGGGTCCCGGCTGGGGCCAAGCTCAAAGCGGTAGACCTCCTCGCCGTAGCACAGCTGCTCCATGACCCGGTTCAGCTCCCGGAACTGCCGCCGTGCGCTGGAGATGTCGTCCTTCATGCGGAACAAGATGTCCTTGCGGAAGCGGTCCCGGCAGTCCCGCTGGGCCTGTTCCAGCCGGGCGGCGTAGCGCTCCAGGTCGATGCGCACCAGGCTGTCGTACTGGGTGCGGTACTGGGCCAGCGCATCCAGCCCCAGGGCAAAGCTGCAGGCATAGCGCTGGTTGTATTGCTGCTGGGCGGGTTCCAGCCGGGCGGCCAGCTCCTGCGCCAGCTCTTGCTCCAGCCGGGGCTGGGCTTTTTCGGCCTGCGCAGCCGCTTTGGCCGGGTTCTGCTCCCCGCCCAGGGCGGTCAGCCGCTGCCGGGACGGCGCTTCCAGCAAAGGCTGTGCGGCAAAGAATTCCGCCGCTTTCCGGGCGCTTTCGTCGGCTTGAAGGGCGCACTGCTCGGCGGATCGCCGGGCGGCATCCAGTTGGCTTTGGGCTACCCGCACGTCGCCGCCGGCCTGTTCCAGGGCGGTGCGGGCGGTCTCCCAGGCGGCCTCCTGTGCGGCGGCTTCCTGGTACAGCTGCTGGACCATGGGGTCCTCCCGGGCTTCGTCGTAGGCGGTACGGGCTGCATCATAGGCGGCCTGTGCCTGCTCCAGGGCAGTGCGGGCGGCAGGCAGCCCGGAGAGTTTATCCAAAGTGCCGCTGCGCATCACCTTTTGGTACTGGTCGTACCCGGCTTTGGCGGCGGTGCGCTCCTCCTGGGCTTGGGTCAGGGCGGCGGCGCAGTCGGTGAGCTGTGCGGTCAGCGCCTCGGCTCTGGCCCGGCGGGCGGTAAGGCCGATGTACCGCTGGGGACGGCGCAGCCGCTCCAGCCGGAAGGGGTGGTGGCGCAGCAGGTCACGGGTGGCGCTGTCCGGGGAGTGCTCCAGGGTGTCCGGGCTGTCGCAGCAGCGGATGCGCCGCAGCAGGGCGTCCGCATACTGGGCCGCCAGGGGATTCTGGCTGGACACCTGGGCGGCCAGGCTGTCCGGCGGCGGTGCGTCCGCTTTGCGGGCGGCGCTGCGGATGCCGGGGCTGTCCAGCAGGCTGATAGGCCCCACCCGGCTGCCCAGGGCCACAAAGGCGCTCTTGGCGGCGGCGTAGTGGGCCGGCGGTACCAGGATGTCGAACCGGCGGTCTCCCAGGCAGGCTTCTACACAGTCCTGCCAGCTCTCATCCTCCACGGTCAGCAGCTCGCAGAAGATCTTGGCATCCGGCTGCATCCCCCGGCTGGTCAGCTCGGCGTTGACGGCATCCCGTACCTTGGTGGCGGCATCCTCGTGGGGGTAGACCCATTTGCCGCCGGACACGGCAGCCAGCTCCTCCCGCAGCAGCTGCTGCTGTGCGGTCAGGTCGGCGGCTTTTTGCCGGGCGGCAAAATACTGCTGTTCCAGGGGCTTTTCGGCCTGTTCCAACCCGGTGCGCAGGGCGTCCAGCTGCTCCGGCTCCAAAGCGGCGGGCAGAGTGTCCGGTGCTGCGCCGCTGCGCCGCAGGCTGGCGGCCAGGTTTTCCACCCGGCGGGCGGCAGCCTCCAATGCTTCTGCGGTGCGGGCGGCCTGGTCCAGGGCGGTCTTTTTCCGGGCCATCGCCTCAGCCAGGGCGTCCAGCGCCTGGGCGGTATCGTCACCGGCCCGGCTGTGGGCCGCCAGATAGGCCCGCCGGGCCTGGGTCTCTGCGTCCCGGGCGGCGGCATGGGCGGCCTGCGCCTGTGCAAGGCGGGCTTCGGCACGGGTGCGCTGTGCGGCGGCGGCAGCACCGGCCTGGGCATCCGCGGCCGCCCGTCCGGCCAGGGCGGCGCCCCGGTTGATCTGGATCTCCCGCTGCTTGGCTTCTGCTTCAGCACCGGCCTGGACGATCTGTTCCAGAGCATCGGCCCGGGCCTGGGCCTCTGCCAGCACGCCGTGCAGGTTCTCCAGCTCCAGCCGGTCGCCCTGGAGCGCTTCCAGGTCCAGCTGGGGCTGGGGCAGCACATATTGATACAAAAATTCCCGGAAATTGGGGATCTCGTCCATGCTGGTGCCCATCTGGAACACCTCGCCGAACTTTTTGCCCAGCGGACTGGACGCCCGGCCAATGCCCAAAGCCCGGCAGATGCGGTCCCGTGCTTCGCCGGGGCTGCGGGTGTAGCTCAGCCGTCCCTCTGCGGGGTGGAAATCTTCCCGGGCGGTGGGGGCGCCGGTGGCTTTGTCCAAAAAGGGCAGCTGCTCCAGCGTGCAGCCCCGGTCAGAGACATACCAGGTCTGGTCGCCGGGGCGCAGCTCCTGATGGGGGCTTTCGGACTCCACCCGGGCGGCGATGACAAAGGGGGCGCGGGCGGTGCCGTCCCAGAACTCGGCGCCGATATAGGCCACCGTGCGTCCCGGGCGGCGGTAAGCGTCCTCGCCGCGCTGCTTGGCGTGCACCGACCCCTGCAGGGTGCGGCCGCTTTTTTTGTTGCCCAGGGCGTTGAAGCTGCGGCTGGCGGTAAGACAGTAGCGGATGGCATCCAGGATGGTGGTCTTGCCCACGGCGTTCACACCGATCATGTAGGTGAGACGGGCGCAGTCAAAGGTGACGTTTTCAAAGTTGTGCCAGTTGATCAGGCGCAGACGTTTCAGCTCGATCATTCTTCTCCCTCCGGGGCCGTGTCCGGCCGCTCATACAGCCCAAGCTGGGTGCGGGTGCGTTCCACCTCGGCAGCGGCCTCGGCCAGGGCGGCATCCGGCAGGGCCAGCAGCACCGTGGGGTAGACCTCGATCCGGCTGGACAGCCCGCTGGGGCGGCCGATGGGCCGGGCCAGGTTGTAGCGGCGCAGGGTGCGCAGCAGTTTTTCCAGGGCAGGGGGGTCCAGACGGCGGGGCAGGTTCATTTTTTGCAGCTCGGCCTGCACCTCCTCCACCGTCACCAGCACCTGTTCGGCAGCGGTATCCAGGCTTTCGCGCTTTTGCAGGTAGAGCAAACGCAGTACTAAAAGTAGTATGCTCTCGTATTTCAACAATCTGGCCTGGCTGCCCTCGTGCTCGTTCACCAGAGCAGCGGCCTGCAAGGGGGCCGGGTACAGCACCACCCGGTAGCCAAGCGGGGCAAAGACCGCCCGCACCTGGTCCAGGTGATCCTGGATGTACAGGTAGTCGGCCCGCTGATCCTCCACGCTGCCCAGTACAAAACAATGGTTCAGCAGGTAGTTGGCGGCGTGTTCCAGCATTGCATCAGTCGTCATCTTGTTCCTCCTTGCGCCTTGTCAGCAGAAAATCCTCAAACCGGAAGCCCGCCTGCTGCACCCACACCCCCAGGGGCTGCACCTCGTAGCAGCGCCGGGGCGAGCGGGAATAGGTGTGCAGGCCGATGATCCGGGCAAAGTCACCGGGGTTTTCCTGGGCAAGGACGCTGGCGGCCACCTCCCGCCGGGCGGCCAGTGCCCGGCGTGCCAAAGCGTCCACGTTCTCCTCGGTAACAGCACAGCGGGCATAGTCCAGCAAAAGCTGCTGCTCTTTGGCCAGCTGCACGGGGTCCAGGCTGCCGTCCGCCACCGGCTCCAGCGGGGCGGGGGTGCGCTGCGCCGCCGGGGGGTACAGGGGGTCGGCGCCAAACACCGACGCAGGCCACAGCTGCACCCGGCGGGCCAGGGGGCTGTCGTCCGGCTCCCACAGATCCTCCTGGGTGTGGATGTCCCGGGCATAGGCCCGCAGCAGGGCGGTGGCATGGCCCTGGGCCGAGCGGTCGCTCAGCAGCAAAAACTGAGCACGCTGCACCGCACGCTTGCGGTAGCGCAGATGGCTGCGGTCGATCTGCCGCACAAGCTCGCCCATCTGCTCCAGCTCATCCCGCAGCTGCTGCACCAGCTCCCGCACGGCGGCGGCCGCCTGGGTCGGGGCGCAGCCCTCCACCCGGGCGTAATCCAGCGCCAGGGCGCGGAGACAGACGGTCTCGCACTGGTCCAGCCCCTCCTCCAAAGCAGAGCGGTAGTTGAACAGGTTGTCGCTGGTCTTGAACCGGTGGTAGGCGGCGGCCACCACCTGCTCCTCGTATTGGCCAAACAGCTCCAGCACCTGCTCCGGGGTACGGTTGCGGGTCAGCCGGTCGATGTAGTGGCCGATGGAGGCGTTCAGCCCCCGGAGAGAGCGGTTCAGCTCGGCCAGGTCGGCGGCTACCTCCCGCAGCACGTTCTCATAGGGGGCGGCTTCGGCGCCGATCTCCGCCAGCAGCCGCCAGGCTTTATACAGCTTGCCGGTGTAGGTGACCACCGGCGGGTGGACGATGGCATCCAGGCCGTCCAGCAGGGGCGCCAGCTCCGGGGTAAAGGCGATGCGCGGCTCCTGCTCAAAGCCGCCGGGCTGCTCGGTCAACCAGCCGGTGCGCCGCAGCCGCAGCAAAAACCCCAAGGCCAGCAGATGGGGGTCCCGGGTGGGCTGGGCGGCCTCCGGGTCGGAGCCGTCGGGGTCCAGGGTCACCGGTTTGGCCAGGGCGGCAAAATATTCTTCGGCCCGGCTCACGGCTTCGGCCCGCAGCAGGCTGTAATCCGCCGCACGGCGACATTCCTCCCACAAAAGCAGCAAAAGCTCTGCGTAATAGGTCCGGTTCGGCCCCGCCAACGGCCCGAACAGCTTTGGGCTGACCAGATCAAACAGGGGCATGAAAGGGTCCTCCTCTCCTTGTGATGTGTCCAAAGGATATTGTACCACAGAGTAAGGGCGTTTGTTGCTTTTTTCCGCAAAAAATCCCCCCTGCGCAGCTGCACAGGGGGGAAATGGCTCATTCAGGCCGGCCGCCCAGCCGGGTCTTGAAATTCTGGTAGCCAAAGCGCGCCAGGCGCTGCAGGCTGCCGTCGGTGCGCCGCAGCCAGATGGAAGGCAGCGGCATCCCGTTGAAGGTGTTGTTTTTGCAGGTGGTGTAGATGGCCATATCCCCAAACACCAGGGTCTGGCCGGGCTGGGGCACAGCGTCCATGCCGTAATCCCCGATCACGTCTCCGGCCAGGCAGGTGGGGCCGGCCAGCCGCACCGCACAGGGCTTGGCGGCGGGGTCCGGGTCTGCATCCAGCAGCGGGGGCAGATAGGGCATCTCCAGCACGTCCGGCATATGGCAGGCGGCGCTGGCGTCCAGGATGGCTACGGTGGTCTCCCCGTTGCGCACCACGTCCAGCACCTGGCTCAGCAGGTAACCGGCGTTCAGTGCGCAGGCTTCGCCCGGCTCCAGGTAGACGGTGACCCCCCACTGCTCCTGGGCGCGGCGGATGCAGCGCTCCAGCCGGGGGATATCGTAGCCGGGGCGGGTGATGTGGTGTCCGCCGCCAAAGTTCAGCCACTTCATCCGGGGCAGGATGTCCCCGAACTTTTCCGCCACTGCGTCCAGGGTCTGCTCCAATGCGTCGGAGTCCTGCTCGCACAGGGTGTGGAAGTGCAGCCCGTCCAAAAGCTCGGCCAGAGACGGGTCGGCGGCGGTGGCTGCATCCCACTGGCTGCGGGTCACGCCCAGGCGGCTGCCCGGTGCGCAGGGGTCATAGATGGCGTGGCCCTCCTGGGTGGAGTGCTCCGGGTTGATGCGCAGCCCCACGCTCTTGCCAGCGGCCTTGGCCTTGGGGCCGTAAGCCGCCAGCTGTGCGGTGGAGTTAAAGACGATATGGTCTGCCCAGCGGATCACCTCGTCGATCTCGTCCGGGCGGTAGGCGGCGCAGAATACGTGTACCTCTTTGCCGGGCATCTCCTCGGCGCCCAGGCGGGCCTCATACAGGCCGCTGGCCTCGGTGCCGGCCAGATGCTGGGCCAGCAGGGGGTACAGATCAAAGTTGGAGAAAGCCTTTTGGGCCAGCAGCACCCGGCATCCGGTGCGCTGGGCCAGCTGTCCCAGACAGGCGGCGTTGGCCGCCAGCTGGCTTTCGTCCAGCAGATAGCAGGGGGTGGGCAGAGCCGCCAGCTCCGGGGGCAGGACACCCCCCAGGGCTGCAAATGGTGCGCGGCGGTCCATCAGTCCACCAGAGCCGGGGCGTGGTCCTCACTGCGGGGCAGGCCGTACTGATCCAGTGCATCCAGGAACGGATCGGGATCAAACTCCTCCACAGTGTGGACGCCCTTGGTGGTCCACTTGCCGGTCAGCATCATCAGTGCGCCGCACATGGCCGGGACACCGGTGGTGTAGCTGATGGCCTGGCTGCCCACTTCCTTATAGCAGGACTCGTGGTCGCAGATGTTGTAGATATAGTAGGTCTTGTCCTGGCCGTCCTTCTTGCCGGTAAAGATGCAGCCGATGTTGGTCTTGCCCTTGGTGCGGGGGCCCAGGGTGGCGGGGTCCGGCAGCAGAGCCTTCAGGAACTGGATGGGGACGATCTGCTGGCCGTTGAACTCGATGGGGGTGGTGGACAGCATGCCCACATCCTCCAGACAGCGCATGTGGTCCAGATAGCTCTGGCCAAAGGTCATGAAGAAGCGGATGCGCTGTGCCTCCGGGATGTTCTTGGCCAGGGACTCGATCTCCTCGTGGTGCAGCAGGTACATATCCTTCTGGCCCACCTGGTCGAACTGGTACTCCCGCTTGATGCTCATAGCGGGGATCTCCACCCAGTGGCCGTTCTCCCAGTAGCTGCCGGGGGCGGACACCTCACGCAGGTTGATCTCCGGGTTGAAGTTGGTGGCAAAAGCATAGCCGTGGTCGCCGCCGTTGCAGTCCAGGATATCAATGGTGTCGATGGTGTCAAACTCGTGCTTTTTGGCGTAGGCGCAGTAAGCCTGGGTCACGCCCGGGTCAAAGCCGCAGCCCAGCAGAGCGGTCAGGCCGGCCTTCTCGAACTTTTCGGCATAGGCCCACTGCCAGCTGTAATCAAAGTAGGCGGAGAAGCCGGCCTCCTTGCAGCGCTTCTCGTAGACAGCGCGCCAGGCGGGATCGTCGGTATCCTCCGGCTCGTAGTTGGCGGTATCCATATAGTTGACACCGCACTCCAGGCAGGCATCCATGATGGTCAGATCCTGGTACGGCAGGGCGATATTCATCACCAGATCCGGCTTGTAGCTGTTGATCAGGGCCACCAGTTCCTCCACCTTGTCTGCATCCACCTGTGCGGTGGTGATCTTGGTGGTGGTCAGGGGGGCCAGCTTTTCGGCCAGGGCGTCGCACTTGGACTTGGTGCGGCTGGCGATGCACAGTTCGGTGAACACCTCCGGGGCCTGGCAGCATTTTTGGATGGCGACCGAGGCGACACCGCCGCAGCCAATGACGAGAACTCTGCTCATGATTCAACACTCCTTTTCAGTATGGGGATATAAAACGAATGGGGGGCGGCAGGCAGATGCGCCGCCATTACTGCTGGAAGCCAGGCCAGCCCTTGTCCAGGGAGATCAGCAGCTCCCGCAGCACCTTGCAGGCCGTGGCGGTGGACACACCGGTGGTGTCCAGGGTGGGGGCCAGCTCGTTCAGGTCAGCGCCGATGATGTTGGCCTTGGTCACGGTGCGGATGGCGTTCAGCAGCTGCAAAAAGCTGACACCGCCGGCCTCCGGCGTGCCGGTCCCCGGGAAGCAGGAGGGGTCCAGGCAGTCCAGGTCGATGGTCAGGTAGACCGGGGCGCGGCTGGCGCACAGCCGCTGGGTCAGCTGCTCCAGACCGGTAAAGTCGAAGCAGTGCAGATCGGTGTGCTGGGCGGCAAACGCAAACTCGGACTTGTCGCCGCTGCGGATGCAGAACTGGTGGATGCGGCCGTCGCCCACCAGCTCGTGGCAGCGGCGCAGCACGCAGGCATGGCTCAGCTTTGCGCCCAGATAGTCGTCCCGCAGGTCGGCGTGGGCATCAAAATGGACGATCTCCAGGTCCGGGTACTTCTGCACCGCAGCACGCACAGCGCCCAGGGTCACCAGGTGCTCGCCCCCCAGCAGAAGGGGGAACTTGCCGTCCTGCAGAATGGTGGCGGCCCGCTGCTGGATGTCCGCCAGGGCGGACTCGCTGGAGCCGAAGCACAGCTCCAGATCGCCGCTGTCAAAGATATCATAATCCGTCAAATCGGCATTCTGGTAGGGGCTGAAGGTCTCCAGGCCATAGCTCTCGTGCCGGATGGCTGCCGGGCCGAACCGGGCGCCGGGGCGGTAGCTGGTGGTGGAGTCATAGGGGGCGCCGTACAGCACGATGCTGGAGGCGCGGTAGCTGCTGTCGCAGCCGATAAAGGTCTCGATATTCGGGGGAAGCATGGTTCAGTGTACCTCCACTTCGCGCAGCATCTCTTCCAAGAATGCCGGCAGATAGAATGCCCCGACATGAAGCCGGGTGGTGTAGTAACGGGTGCGCATGTGCAGCGCGTTCCAGGCAGCGGGGTCCAGATCGTCGATGGGGTGGTACTTCTTGCTGGCAAAGCCGAACAGCCAGTAGCCCGCAGCAAAGGTGGGGATGTGTGCCTGGTACACCCGGCTGATGGGGAAGGTGCTGGCAATGCGCTTGTGGCTGCGCTGCATGGCGTCGGCGTCCTCAGCGTAGAAGGGGCTGCCCTGCTGGTTGACCATGATGCCGTCCTCTTTCAGGGCGTTGAAGCAGTTGCCGTAGAACTCCCGGGTAAACAGACCCTCCGACGGGCCGAAGGGGTCGGAAGAGTCCACGATGATCAGGTCATATTCGTCCTCGCAGTTGCGGATGAACTTCAGGGCGTTTTCAAAGTAGATATGCACCCGGCGGTCATCCATGCGGCAGGCGTTGCCCGGCAGATAAGCCCGACAGGCTTCCACCACCTGGGGGTCCATCTCCACCAGGTCGATCCGCTCCACCCGGTCGTAGCGGGTCAGCTCCCGCACAACGCCGCCGTCGCCGGCGCCGATGACCAGGATATCCTTGGCCTGACGGTGCACCGACATGGGCACATGGGTGATCATCTCATCGTAGATGAACTCGTCCCGCTCGGTCAGCATCACGTTGCCGTCCAGGGTCAGCACCCGGCCGAACTCCGGCGTTTCAAAGATATCGATGCGCTGGTAGTCGCTCTGCTTGGAATAGAGCTGCCGGTTCACCCGGATGCTGTGCTTGACATCCGGGGTATGAAACTCAGAAAACCACATTTCCATGGTGGATACCTCCTTGTAGTGGGGTGAGGTGTTTTATAAGAGGGGGGGTCACGCCAGCACGTTCAGCCGCAGGATCTCGGGGTCCTCGGGGCCGGTCATGCTGCAGCCCTTGGCCTTGGCGTACTCGATATAATCCAGGATCTGGGGGGTGATGCGCTCGCCCGGGGCCAGGATGGGGATGCCCGGGGGATAGCACATGACGAACTCGCTGCACACACGGCCCTCGGCCTGGCGCAGGGGCAGGCTGACCTTGTCGGCGTAGAACGCCTCCTGGGGGCTGGCCACCACCACCGGGTCGATGTATTCCTGGCTCAGCAGGCCGGTGCCGTCGGTGTGGTAGCGGCGCTTGATCTCGGCCAGCGCACTGACCAGCCGCTCCAGCTCCTGGGGACGGTCGCCGATGGACAGATACGCCAGGATGTTGCCGATGTCGCCGAACTCGATCTGGATGTCGTATTCATCCCGCAGGATGTCATAGACCTCGATGCCCGCCAGGCCGATGTCCAGGGTGTGGATGCTGAGCTTGGTGGTGTCAAAGTCGAACACCGAGTTGCCGTTGCAAAGCTCCTTGCCAAAGGCGTAGTAGCCGCCTACGGCGTTGATCTCCTCCCGGGCATACTCGGCCATGTCCGCCACCTGGTGGAACACCTGCCGGCCCCGCAGCGCCAGGTTGCGCCGGGAGATATCCAGGCTGGACATCAGCAGATAGCTGCCGGAGGTGGTCTGGGTCAGGTTGATGATCTGGCGCACATAGCCCGCATGGACGTTGGGTCCGATGAGCAGCAGGCTGGACTGGGTCAGGCTGCCGCCGCTCTTGTGCATGGACACCGAGGCCATGTCCGCCCCGGCTTCCATGGCGGATACCGGCAGCCCGCCGCCAAAGTAAAAGTGGGTGCCGTGGGCTTCGTCCGCCAGGCACAGCATCCCGGCGTCATGCGCCATCTTGACGATGGCCCGCAGGTCGCTGCAGATGCCGTAGTAGGTGGGGTTGTTCACCAGCACGGCCACGGCGTTGGGGTGCTCGGCAATGGCCTTGGCCACCTGCTCCCGCTTCATGCCCAGGGAGATGCCCAGCCGGGTATCCACCTCCGGGTTGACGTAGACCGGCACCGCACCGCACAGCACCAGAGCGTTCAGCACGCTGCGGTGGACGTTGCGGGGCAGAATGATCTCGTCGCCCCGCTTGCAGGCGGTAAGCACCATGCTCTGCACCGAGCTGGTGGTGCCGCCCACCATCAAAAAGGCGTGTGCTGCGCCAAAGGCGTCGGCGGCCAGCTCCTCGGCCTCCCGGATCACCGATACCGGGTGGCAGAGGTTGTCCAGGGGCTTCATGCTGTTTACGTCCACACCCACGCACTGCTGACCCAGAAAAGCGGTCAGCTCCGGGTTGCCCCGGCCGCGCTTGTGGCCCGGCACATCAAAAGGCACCACCCGCATCTGACGGAAGCGCTCCAGCGCTTCGTAGATGGGGGCCCGCCGCTGATCCAGCCGGGGATGTTTTGCGTTCCCGTTCATTGCGTCCTCCCAAAATTCTGTTTCGTAGGGGCCTTTTCCGGCAAAAGAAAAACGCAAGGCCGCACCAAGGGGCTTGGTGCAGACTTGCGTTCAAAAAATACTCACAGGGCAACGCAGTGAAAGCCCCGCCAGAGGGTGCTGGGCGGGGGAGACAGGGGCGTTGAACGGGAGTCTTGTCAGAGTCTATATAGCAATCACTTTTACTACTCTTTCTTATTGACCGTTTCACAAGTCTGCGCGGCGCGCAATTTCATGGCCGTAAAGGAACCAACTTATAAAATTTGAGCTTTTAACTCTATCAATAAAAGGCAACCTGCGTTGCCGCTCGGCAGTGGACCCGGCTGTCCGTATGGCCTTGTGGAAGCGCCGGCCAAGCTGGCATTTCCCTTACCCGCAGGCGGGTGGTCCTAGTGGATGCTCTTGGAAAGACCCTGAAAGCTCTTCATCCCTCCAAAATCATTTTGATTTTAACATAGCTCAGGGTAGGTGTCAACTTATTTGGCAGAATTCCACCGGGCCTACCCCCGTACACGGAAGCTGCGCTCCCAGGGGTCTGGGGGGCAGGGGTGCATCTCCAGCCCCTGGATCTGGATGTACGGGCTTTGGGAGATGCGCAGGAACAGGGTCTCCATCTGTTCCGGCCTGCCCTGCACCTCCAATGTTACAGTGCCGTCCTCCTCATTGCAGACCCATCCGGTCAGGCCCAGGCTCTCGGCGGCATAGCGGGCCCGGTAGCGGAACCCCACCCCCTGCACCACCCCTTGTACGCGGTAGCGGCGGCGCACCGTGCCCTTTGGCAGCTCCGGGGGCGGCTGAGCGGCTTTTTCGCGGAGAAAATCAAACATCCGGACCCCTCCTTTGGCGCTTACAGCTCCTGATAGGCGCTCATCAGAGCGGGGATGAACTGCTTTTTGCGGCTGACCACCCCCGGCAGGGTCCAGCTGCCGTCCGCCCCAGGGGCAGCATCGAACCCGGCCCGGAGCATGGACTCGCCGTGGCGTCCGGTGCAGATGACCACGCTCTCCTGCTGGGGCACGTCGGTCAGCAGCATATACAGGTCCTCGACGTTCTGCTTGCTGCAGGCTTCGGCCAGATAGGGGGACAGCAGCGCCTGGGCGGCTTTCAGGTTTTTGCGGGTCATATAGCTGCCCTGGGCCACCCCAAAGCGCACATCGCCGCACATAAATACCTTGAAGTCCTGCAAAAAGACCTCCTCGGCGGTCTTGCCGTCCAGCCGTTCGCCAGCTTCAAACATCTCGGTGGCAAACTGCTCCATCTCCACCCCTGCCAGCTGGGCCAGGCTGCGGGCGGCGGCCTGGTCGGCGGGGGTGCAGGTGGGGCTGCGGAACATCAGGGTGTCGGACAGGATGGCTGCCAGCAGCAGCCCGGCGATCTGGGGGCGGGGGGTGACGCCCTGCTCGGCATACATCTGGGAGACGATGGTGGCGGTGCAGCCCACCGGCTGGTTGCGGAAGTACACCGGCCCCGCCGTCTCCAGGCTGCCGATGCGGTGATGGTCGATGATCTCCAGGATCTCGGCCTGCTCAAAGCCTTCCACGGCCTGGGTGGCCTCGTTGTGGTCCACCAGAATGATGCGCCGCTTGCGCAGGTTGATGATGTTCCGGCGGCTGATCATGCCGCAGTACTTGCCTTCCTCGTCCAGAATGGGGAAGTAGCGGTGGCGCACCCGTGCCATCACCCGGGTCACGTCTGCGATGGGGGTCACCAGGGTGAACTTCATGATGCCTTCCCGGGTCATATAATAGGAGATGGGGGCGCACTGGCTGATGAGCTTGCCGGCGGCGTAGGTGTCGTAGGGCACGCTCATGATGGCCACCCCCATTTCCCCGGCAATGCGCTGGATGGTGCGGCCCACCTTGGCCCCGTTGCAGACGATCAGCAGCGAGGCTTCCTTTTCAATGGCGCACAGCTGGCTCTCGTAGCGGTTGGTCAGGATGACGATGTCCCCCTTTTCCACCACAGATTCCAGCATCTCGCTGGTGGCGGTGCCGATGTGGACCCGCCCGGTGGTGCACACCGCGTCCTCGTCGCCCACCACCATCTCGCCCCCCAGGGTGCTGAGGATGTTGCGGTAGCTGGTGCGGCTCTTGGCCAGGATGCTGGTGTCAAATACGTCCATGTTGGCGGTGGCGATGTCCTTGACCGTGATCAGGCCCTCCAGCGCGCCGTCGGCATCCACCACCGGCAGGGTGTCGATCTTCTGGTCCCGCATCATCTCCCAGGCCGCCCGCAGGCTGATGCTGCCGGACACGCCGGGGGCCTCCCGGTAGTCCACATCCCGGATCTTGGGGTTGACATCGGTACACATCCGGGGCGGTGCAATGCCGAACTTTTTCAGCACGAACTCGCTCTCCTGGTTCATCCGCCCGGCCCGGCGGGCCTCGCAGACCAGATCGCTGGTCAGATTTTTCAGCTCCGCATAGGCAATGGCGGAACAGATGGAGTCGGTGTCTGGGTTGCGGTGGCCGATCACCACCACTTTATGGGCAGTTTTTGGCATAGGGGGGATCCTCCTTTTTACAGCGGCCCGCCTGGGCCGCAGCTGCGCTTCTTCTCTCATTTACGATGCACTGGCCCCGCCCCTGCACGGCGGGGGATGGTTTTATTTTATCACATCCGCCACACGGGGTAAAGCGTCCGGCCCGGGCCGCCCCGCCAAGTCCGGAAAACCTGTACTTTTGCCTTGGATTACAGAGATCATGCCCTCTATCCCCGTTTTTTTGCCTTTTATCTCCCTGGCGGCTTGCGCCGCAGGCCGGGCTGCGCTATGATAGGGGCCGCAAAAACAACGATCCAAGGAGGAAGCAAAGAAACGACCATGACCTCTGCGCGTTTTACATCCAAACCCCTGTTCACCCGCCGCCAGCTGGTGGCGCTGCTGCTGCCCTTGGTGGCAGAGCAGGCCCTCAGTGTGACCATCGGCCTGGCAGATACCCTGATGGTATCCTCCGTGGGCGAGGCGGCGGTGTCCGGTGTGAGCCTGGTGGACACCTTTAATACTCTGATGATCCAGATCATGAGCGCCCTGGCCACCGGCGGTGCGGTGGTGGCCAGCCAGTACATCGGCCACCAGGAGCCGAAGAACGCCAAGGCCGCTGCCGCCCAGATCCTGTCGGTGGTCAGTGCGGTGAGCATTGCGGTGGCAGCCGTGGTGCTGTGCGGCCGCCGCCTGATCCTGCGGGGCGTGTTCGGAGCCATTGAAGCGGATGTGATGCAGTATGCAGAGACCTACTTTTTGCTTTCGGCCATGAGCTACCCCTTCATCGGTTTGTACAATGCCGGTGCGGCGCTGTTCCGGGCGCAGGGCAACAGCCGGGTCAGCATGATGTCCAGCCTGGTGATGAACGTGGTGAACATCGGCGGCAATGCGCTGCTGATCTATGGCTTTGGCATGGGGGTCATGGGTGCGGCTTTGGCCAGCCTGGTGTCCCGGATGATCTCCTGCATCACGGTGATGGTGCTGCTGCAAAAACCGGCCTGTGCGCTGCGGGTGGACCGCCTGGCAGACCTGCGCCCGGACGTAAAACTGATCCGCCGCATCCTGCGGGTGGGCATCCCGGCCGGCATCGAGAACGGGATGTTCCAGATCGGCAAGCTGTCGGTGGCCAGCCTGACCAGTACCCTGGGCACCGCCGCCATTGCCGCCAACGCAGTGGCCAATACCACCACCACCTTTTTGAATATCCCGGCCAATGCAGTGGGCATGGCTGCCATTGCGGTGGTGGGGCAGTGCCTGGGCGCCGGGGAGAAGGAGCAGGCGGTGTGGTACTCCCGCCGCCTGATGCTGACCGCCTATGTGGGCGCCTGGATCATGAACCTGACCGCCCTGCTGTTTGCAAACCGGATGGCGGTGGCGCTGTTCGGCCTTTCGCCGGAGGCAGAGACCATGGCGCTGCAGATTATGATCGCCTTCAACTTAGTGTCGCTGGTGTTCTGGCCCTCCAGCTTTACGCTGCCCAACATCCTGCGCTCTGCGGGTGATGCCTCCTTTACGATGGGGGTCAGCATCCTGTCCATGTGGATCTTCCGGGTGGGGTTCTGCTACCTGGTGGTGCTGTGCTTCGGCGGCGGGCTGCTGAGCATCTGGGGCGGTATGTACCTGGACTGGGTGTTCCGCTCGCTGTGCTTCTGGGTGCGGTTTGCCCGGCGCAAGTGGCTGGAAAAACGTGTGATCTGACCAAAACAAAAAACGGCATCCCCGGCTGAAACTGCCGGGGATGCCGTCTTTTATTTTGTGTGGTTTTGGGCGGCTGCAAAGGCCAGGATATCCTCTGGCTTTGCGGCAAAGGCGTCTGCCCCTGCCAAGGCCAGCTCCTCCTTGGTGCGGAAGCCCCACAGCACCCCTAAAGCAGGCAGTCCGGCATTGTGTCCGGTGCGGATATCCACATCGCTGTCCCCCACAAACAAGGTCTGGGCGGGGTCGGCGTGCAGGTTCTCCATCAGGTCGAACAGACCGGCGGGGTCGGGCTTGGTGGGGACGCCGGGGCGGCTGCCCCGCACCCCGTCAAAGCGGCCGGGGCCAAAATAGTGGTCCAGGATGGGGCCGCACAAGGGGTCGGCTTTGTTGGAGAATACGGCGGTGCGCACGCCCTGCGCAGCCAGCGCTTCCAGCAGCGCCGGGATGCCGGGGTAAGGGGCGGTCTTATCCTCCTTATGGGCGTCGTACCGGGCGGTGAACTGCGCCAGGGTCCGGGCCAGCTGCTCCGGGGTGCGGGCCTCAGGCGGGGAGAAACGCTCCACGAGTTTGGGGATGCCGTTGCCCACAAAATAGCGGTAGGCTTCCAGAGGGTGGGTGGGCCAGTGGTTCTGTTCACACACCCAGTTGGCGGCGTCCGCCAGATCCTCCAGGGTGTTCAGCAGGGTGCCGTCCAGGTCAAAGATAATGGTGCGGATCAAAAGAGCAGACTTCCTTTCATTTATTCATATTCCAATAACTGCAGGCAGGCTTCCGCATCCCGGATGGGGATGCTGCGCACCCGGATGCGGACCCGCCCCGGCAGTCGGAGAGTGAGGTTGGTGCGCTGGGCCAGGGTGGACCAGGGATTCTGGCGGTCCTCCAGGGCCAGGGCAGGCCGGGGCAGCCAGATCATGTGCAGCCGCAGCCCCCGCTGGACGCAGGCGGTCAGCCGCCCCTGCCGGGGCCAGGCGCCCTCCCGCAGATACCCGGCCAGTCCGCCCCCCAGCAGCAGGCCGCAGGCTGCCGTAAGCAGCAGCAGCGGTGCAGTCAGGGCGGGCATCACCCGGCGGGACAGCAGCGCTAAGACCAGGCAGATGCCCAGCCCCATCCCCGCAGGCCGGAAGAAGGTGTGGCTGCGCCGTTCCAGGTCCGGCCGTACAGGCGGCGGCAGGCAGAACCCAGGCAGCAGGTCTTCCACCCGGGGCTGGTCCACCGGACGGGGGGCGGCCAGGGGCAGGGCCGAACGCCAGGCCCCCGCCGCCAGATATAAGGGGCGGCGGTGCAAAAGCCACCCGGCCGGGCTGGCCCGCAGCTCTGCATAGCTCAGCTGGCTCAGGTGCAGCCGGCACTCGGTCTGCCGCCACAGCCCGCCCCGGCTCCACAGGATATCCCCGGCCCGGGCGGTCTCCAGCCGGGCGGCATGGTCGGCGGCCCGGGCCAGGTTCAGCCCGTACCACAGGGCTGCCGCAGCCAGCAGCCAGGCCAGACCGGCTGGCATCCAGCGGGCCGCCAGCGCCGCCAGCCGGTCCAGCTGTTCCAGCGCCAGGTCCTGTGCGCCGGGCAGACTTTGGCTGCGCCGCAGCGCCAGTGCCGCCAGCGCCAGCGAGGATAAGCCGTTGGCGCCCAGCAGGGCAGCGGACCACCGCTCCGCTCCGGCAGGCCGCCAGCGGACGTCCGGCTGGGTCAGGGGCAGCAGCTGGTCGGCCAGCTGCCGGGCCTCCTGCCGGGTCAGGCAGAGGGTCAGGGGCTTTTCGCCCCCGGCGGGGTACACCGTGACCAAGGCGGCTCCGGTCAGCTGCAAAAGCGGCCCCCGCTCCAGCGTGACCACCGCAATGGCCCGCAGGGGGATGCACCGCACAGCGTGGGGCCCAAAGCCCCACCGCAGATACAGGGTCTTGCGTTCGTCCAGCCACCAGCGGGCGCCGTGCAGCAGCAGCCAGGCGGCCAGACCCAGCGCCAGCAGCAGGGCGGCATCCTGCCGCAGCGCCAGCGCCAGGGCGGGCCAGTCCCACTGGAACAGCACCGGCAGCAGCGGGGCCAGACATACAATGACCCACCGCCGGAAAAACAGCACCGCCGCCGCAGGGTGCAGCCGCCTCATGGCAGCGCCTCCAGCAATGCCTGGGTCAGGGCCTGGGCGGCGTCCGCTTCCAGCGCAGGCAGGAGCAGCCGCATGCCGGGGCTGCGCACCGAGACAAGCCGCAGCCCGGCCCGGCGGGCCAGCGGGGTGGACAAACAGACCACCGAAGTGACCGCCTGCCGCCGGATGGTGCGCCGCATCGGCCAAAAGACCCCGGAGTAGACTGTAAGCCCGGCAGGGGTCAGGGCAGCGGCAAAACTCAGGCACCGCAGCCAGACCAGCCCGACCAGCACCCCCCACGCCAGGCTGAAACAGACCCCGGCCGCAGCGCTGCGGTAGAAGGCGAAGGGGGCGGCGGCTGCGCCGGGCACAGCACACCACAGACAGACCAAGGCACGGCCCCGGCGGGGGATGACCAGGGCGGTGCGCAGCAGCTGCTGGTGGGTCATTTGCCCGCCAGGCCCCAGGCCTCGGTCAGCATATGCAGGGTGTCGTCCCGGGTCAGGCAGAGGATGCGGTCCCAGGGCAGCAGCACGGTGCTGCCGTGGGGCAGGATGAACTCGGTGTCCCGGGTGATGCTGACCAGGATGGCGTCCCCGGGGATGGGCACGTCCTTGACGGCGGTGCCGGCGAACTTGAAGTTCTCCGGCAGCAGGATCTCGTTCAGGCTGGCGGTGCCGCCGCCCAAAGTCAGCAGCTGGCGGATGGTGTCGGTCTCGATCTCCCGTTCCAGGATATGGCTCAGGTTGTCGGTGCCGCAGACCACCATGTCTACGCCCAGGGTGTGCAGCAGCTCCCGGTTTTTGGGGTTGGATACCCGGGCCACGGTGCGGTCTACCCCAAACTCCCGCTTTGCGATCTGGCAGGCCACCAGGTTGTCCTCGTCCGAGCCGGTCACCGCAACAAAAGCGTCGCAGCTGTCCACCTCGGCGGTGCGCAGGGTGTCAAAGCTGACCGAGCTGCCGCAGATCACCGGGCTGTCCAGCGTGTCGGCCAGCAGGCGGCACTGCTCCTCGTCCGGCTCGATGATGGTGATCTTATGTCTGTGGGACTGCAGGCTCTGGGCCAGGTACAGCCCCACCTTGCCGCCGCCGGCGATACATACGTTCATGCAAAAACCTCCTGCAAAGGATCACTTGGCCAGTGCGCGGAACACGGCCTGTTCGGTGAGTACGGTGGGGCAGATGGTCTCCAGACCGTAGCATTTGTGGTACAGCAGCTGCAAATGGGGGTCGGAGACCCGGCAGATCACCTTTTTGCGCTGGAACAGGGTCTGGGCGATCTGGCAGGCCATCAGGTTCACGGCATCGTCACCGCTCACAGCGGCAACGGCGTCGCAGGTCTCCACGCCGCCCCGGCGCAGCACATCCGGGTCGGTGGGGTCCCCCACCAGGGCTGTGCCGCGGAAGGAGTAATCGTCAAAACTGTCCAGACGCTTCAGCTGGTCAGGGTCCTGTACGACCAGGGAGATATCATGGCCGATGCGTTCCAGGTCCCGCACCAGCGCTGCGCCCACATGGCCGCAGCCGATGACAAGAATGTTCATATGCGTCACCTCTTGGTTGTGTTTTGCTGTGGGCCTGCGGTGTTGGCCGCAGGCGGGGGCGTTGGCGGCAGCAAGCTGCCCCAAAGCATAGGTTCAGTATACCACATCTGCCCAGAGGGAGAAAATAGCCCCCGCATCAAAATTTTTGTGCAAGCTGTGCGGGAATATGATATACTGGTACAGTTATAGAGTATAGGGGGACGGCGGCAGAGAGCACAGCGGCCGCCCCATCAAGCAGCGATGAAACGAGGAGGAAAGCGTTTTGTTTATCGAGATCATCAAAGCGGTGCTGATGGGCATCGTAGAGGGCATCACCGAGTGGCTGCCCGTCTCGTCCACAGGACACATGATCCTGTTGGAGCAGCTGGTGCATTTCAATGCCAGCGAGGAGTTTTTGTCCATGTTCCGGGTGGTCATCCAGCTGGGAGCGATCCTGGCGGTGGTGGTACTGTTCTGGAAAAAGCTCTGGCCCTTCGGCATCCGCCGGGGCCGGGTCAGCCCCAAGCCGGCGGTGTTCGGGCTGTGGGTCAAGGTGATCGTGGCCACCCTGCCGGCGCTGCTGGTCAGCCCCTTGGACGACTGGATGGAGGCCCGGTTCTATAACCATATCACCGTGGCGGCTATGCTGATCCTGTACGGCATCCTGTTCATCTGGGTGGAGAACCGCCCCGCCGCGCCCCGCAGCGGCCGCCCCATGCAGATCGGCCTGCGGGAGGCGCTGATCATCGGCATCTGGCAGGTGCTGGCCATCATCCCCGGCACCTCCCGCTCCGGCGCTACCATCGTGGGCGGCCTGCTGCTGGGCCTGCCCCGGGCGCTGGTGGCAGAGTTCACCTTCTTTTTGGCCATTCCGGTCATGGCGGGGGCCTCGCTGCTCAAGGTGGTCAAGTTTGCGCTGTCCGGCGTAGCCATCACCGGGGCCGAGGTGGCCGTGCTGGTGGTGGGCTGCGCAGTGGCCTTTGTGGTCAGTCTGGCGACCATCCGCTTTTTGATGGACTATGTCAAGCGCCACAACTTCACCGTGTTTGGCGTCTACCGCATCCTGCTGGGTCTGGTGGTGCTGGCCGTGGCCGGCGTACAGGCCCTGGCCTGAGCCATCCGGCAGAAAAATGCCTTTTCAAAGCGCACCCCTCAGGGGTGCGCTTTTTGTTGCCATGGGGGCGGAGACTGTGCTATACTTGCGCTATAAAGTTTTTTGCTGTAAACGCCTGAAGGCAACTGTAAGGGAGGAACTTTTATGCAGCCGTCCACCGTTTACTTTACCGACTTCCGCTGCCCGGTGGGCACCAGCCTGACCGAGAAGCTGCGCCGCCTGTGCCTGGCGGCAGGCATCCGCCAGATTGATATGGATGGCCGGTTCGTGGCCATCAAGATGCACTTTGGAGAGCTGGGCAACCTGGCTTTTCTGCGCCCCAACTACGCAAAGGCGGTGGCAGACCTGTGCAAGGAGCAGGGCGGTATGCCCTTTTTGACCGACTGCAACACCTTGTACCCCGGCAGCCGCAAAAATGCGCTGGAGCACCTGAACTGCGCCCAGCTCAACGGCTTTTGGCCCATGACCACCGGCTGCCAGGTGCTGATCGCCGACGGTCTGCGGGGCACCGACGAGGTGGAAGTGCCGGTGCCGGGGGGCGAGTACTGCAAGACGGCCAAGATCGGCCGGGCCATCATGGATGCGGATGTGTTCATCAGCCTGAACCACTTCAAGGGCCACGAGGCCACCGGCTTCGGCGGCGCCATCAAGAACATCGGCATGGGCTGCGGCTCCCGCGCAGGCAAGATGGAGCAGCACTCCTCCGGCGCGCCCGGCGTGCAGGAGGGGCTGTGCCGCGGCTGCCGCCGCTGTGCATCGGAGTGCGGCTCGGACGCCATCTCCTACAACGAGAACAATAAGGCTGTGATCGATTACGACAAGTGCAAGGGCTGCGGCCGCTGCATCGGTGCGTGCAACTTTGACGCCATCTACTCCCTGGACAACAGCGCCAATGAGGAGCTGGACCGCAAGATGGCAGAGTATGCCGCCGCTGTCTGTGCAGGCCGCCCCTGCTTCCATATCAGCCTGGTGCAGGATATCAGCCCCAACTGCGACTGCCATGGGGAGAATGACGCACCCATCCTGCCGGATATCGGTATGTTTGCCTCGTTTGACCCGGTAGCGCTGGACCAGGCCTGCGCCGATGCCTGCCTGGCCGCTGCCCCGCTGCCCAACAGCCAGCTGGGACAGAACCTGGCAAAGCCGGGCTGGAGCTGCCACCACGATAACTTCAAGGACTCCAACCCCAATATCGAGTGGAAGGCCACCCTGGAGCAGGCAGAAAAGATCGGCCTGGGCAGCCGGGAATATGTGCTGAAAAAGCTGTAAGCTGAACTGTGCAAAAAGCGCCCCCCGGCAGCGGCCGGGGGGGCGCAGAGCACACAGCGGGCAGGTCAGTACTCGCCTGCATTTTTGGGCAGGTGGCTGTCCAGGACATCCTCCAGCGCCTGCCAGTTCTTTACGGTACAGCCAGGCAGCAGGTTGGGGTCCAGCCCGGCATCCTGGATGCGGGGGAGCATATCGGACTTTGCGGTCAGCAGCGCCGCCGCATCGGCCTGCACCAAGGGCCATACCTCTGCCAGGTTCTCCTGCTGCAAAGGCTCCAGCCCGTCGTACCAGCGGCCAAACACCCCGGCCAACAGGTCCGGGCCTTGGCGGGACAGCTGGTTCTGCTCTGCCCAGGCCAAAAGGTCTGCGGCAGCCTGTACGGATTTCAGGGAGCTTCCGGCACTGCCGGGGCCCCAGCCCAGGCAGGAAGCAAAGGCTGCCGCCGGGTCCGAGATCGTCAGCACCGAGTTTTCGTCCTCATCCGGCGTTGCCGAAGGGGTGGACGCTTCGGTCTGTGCGGGGACAGAGCTGGCAGGCTGACTCTCGGATGACGAGGGGGCCTGGCTCACAGACGAGGCGGCAGACGTGGACCGGCGGCCGCAGCCAGCCAGCAGGCCGACCAGCAGCAGGCCGGCCAGCGCCAGCGCCAGGGATCGTTTCATCACCATCATAGGGGATACCCTCCTTTAAGCGAGCGGCACGCCAGGGCCAGCAGGGTCCGCAGCGGCTGCACGATATCTTCAGCCTAAGTATACTGTCCACCCCGGCGCTTGTCAATCGACGGAAGAAAACCCTTTTTGCTGGTGCGGACAGGGCGGCGCAGCCCCCTTTGCACAAAAAACGAACGGCAGCCACAGCCGGGAGGTGACACCATGAAGGACAAGCTGATGCGGACACTGGGGCAGTTCTCCCAAGCGATCTTGGCCCCGCTGACCTGTCTTCCGGCGGCGGGGCTGCTGCTGGCAGTGGGGGCGCTGCTCACCAGTGCCCCCCTGAGCCAGGTGTTTCCGGTGCTGGAATGGGCGCCGGTGCGTCTGGTGGGGCAGCTTTTGTACCAGGGGATGCTGGCGGTGCTGCATAATCTCAGCTTGCTTTTGTGCGTGGGCATTGCGGCAGCCCGTGCCCGCACCCGGCGGCAGGAGGCGGCCATGCTGGCCCTGATGGGCTATCTGGTGTCCCTGACCGCCTGCAACGTCACCCTGCGTGAGCTGGGCCTGCTGGCCGACCCCGCCCAGGGGCTGGGGCTGTATGGCACCGGACAGACCACTGTGCTGGGCATCCAGGTCATGGACCTGGGGGTCACCGGGGGCGTGGTGCTGGGGTTTGTCAGCGCCGGGCTGTTCAACCATGCATCGTCACGCCGGTTCTCCGGTGCGGCAGGGCAGCTGTACTCCGGGGTGCGGTGGGCCTTTTTGTGGGAGGCTGCCGCTGCGGTGCTGTTTGGCGCAGGGTCCTGCTATTTTTGGCCGCCGGTGCAGCGGGCCATTGGCGCACTTACCGGGTGGATCGCCGCCTCCGGCGAGGCCGGGGTGTTCCTGTATGGCTTTTTGGAACGGCTGCTGATCCCGCTGGGGCTGCATCACTTGGTGTATATACCCTTCCAGTTTTCTGCGCTGGGGGGCGTGCTGACGGTGGGGGCCAACACCTATACCGGCGCTTACAGCATCATGATGACCGAGTATAGCCTGGGACTGCCGTTTTCCGACAGCATGGTGTGGATGTACACCGGCTTTACCAAGACCTTTGGCTACTGGGGCGTTGCGGCGGCCTTCATCTTCTGCGCCAAGCCCGGGGCGCGGCGCACCACGGCGGCGTCCCTGCTGCCGCTGGCCCTCAGCGCATCGGTGGCGTCCATCACCGAGCCGCTGGACTTTTTGTTCTGTTTTTCCTGCCCGGTGCTCTGGGTGGCCCATGCTGCCCTGGCGGGGGGATTTATGGTGCTGCTGCAGGTGCTGGATGTCACAGCGTTCAGCTCCAATCTGTTCGCTTCGCTGCTGCTCAACCTCAGTGCCGGGGCCGATGCCACCCGCTACCCGCTGTTTTATCTGCTGGGGGTGGTGCAGGTGCTGGCCTATTTTGGCGTGTTCACGGTGCTGATCCGGGTGCTGGACCTGCCCACGCCCGGCCGCTTCAAGGCCGTGGGCCGTCTGCGGGAGCATTGGCATACCGACCCCGCAATGGTGTGCCAGCTCATTGAGGCGCTGGGCGGGCCGGACAATGTACAAAGCCTGAACAGCTGCTTTACCCGCCTGCGGATCACCGTGGCGGACCCGGCGCTGCTGAAGGCGGACGCCTTGCTGGAACTGCCCCACCGGGGCATGGTGCGCCGGGGCGGGGAGCTGCAGCTGGTCTGCGGCCTCCATGCCGGGGAGCTGTGCCGGGCGGTGGAAGCGCAGCTTTCGCAGCAGATGGCGGGCATACACTAGCGGCGGACAGCCGTTCAAGACACCGTTTCGGCGCTGCGTTCCTTGAAAAAGGGGAAGGCGGGGCCTTATCAAAAAACAAAGGAGATCATACCTATGGAAAATGCATTTTACAGCCTGGAAGGTCTGTTCCAGTTCCTGAACGAGGGGGTCAGCCCCTTCCATGCCGCCGCTGCTGCGGCCAAGATCCTGGAGAGCCAGGGCTATGTCCACTGCCCGGAGAGCGCAGCCTGGACGCTGGCCCCCGGCGGCAAATACTACACCACCCGCAACGGTTCTGCGGTGATCGCCTGGCGGATGCCCACCGGTGCGCTGACCGGCTGGCACGCAGCGGCCAGCCACAGCGATGCCCCCACCTGGCGAATCAAGGAGCTGGACGGCGGCAAGGATAAGACCTTTGCCCGGGCCGAGACCGAGGGCTACGGCGGTATGTTGATGTCCACCTGGCTGGACCGCCCGCTGAGCGTGGCCGGCCGGGTGCTGGTGCGCACCGAGACCGGCATCGAGAGCCGCCTGGTCCACCCGGAAAAGGCGGTGGGCTGCATCCCTAACCTGTGCATCCACTTCAACCGGGAAGCCAACAGCATGAAATATAACCCTCAGGTGGATATGCAGCCGGTGTTTGGCGGCGCCGGGCAGGGCCTGCGCAGCCTGCTGGCTGAAGAAGCCGGGGTGAAGCCGGAGGAGATCCTGGATGCGGATCTGGTGCTCTGCACCCTGGACAAGGCTATGCAGGTGGGCTTGCAGGGCGAGTGGTTCATGGCGCCCCGCATCGATGACCTGGAGTGTGCCTATACCACCCTCTGCGGCTTTTTGGCTGCACGGGGCGAGGAGCCGGGCCGGGGCGATGTCTGGGCGATGTTCGATAACGAGGAGGTAGGCTCCTCCAGCCGCCAGGGCGCACAGGGCACCCTGATGGCAGATGTGCTGGCCCGCATCGAGGAGAGCCTGGGCGTCAGCCGGGAGCAGAGCATCCGCGCACGCACCAACAGCCTGCTGCTCAGCGCCGACAACGGCCATGCCACCCACCCCAACCATCCGGAGGTCAGCGACCCGGCACACCCCGTCACCCTGGGCGGCGGCGTGGTGCTGAAGTACAACGCCCGCCAGACCTATACCACCAGCGGCTTTACCGGGGCAGCCTTCCGGGCCATCTGCGCCGGGGCCGGCGTGCCGGTGCAGACCTTTGCAAACCGGGCGGATATGCCCGGCGGCAGCACCCTGGGCAACCTGCTGGGCCGTCAGATCCTGATCCCCATGGTGGATATCGGTCTGGCACAGCTGGCCATGCACTCTGCAGTGGAAACCGCCAGCTGCCAGGATGCCGCCTATATGGCTGCTGCCTGCGAGGCTTTCTATAACACGCCCATCGCACAGCCTGCGGACGGCCAGTGGAGCCTGTGAGCGGGGTGACCGGGCGCTTTGCCCCCAGCCCCAGCGGACGGCTGCACCTGGGCAATCTGGCCTGCAGCCTGCTGGCCTGGCTCAGCGCCAAAAGCCAGGGGGGACGCATCCTGCTGCGCATCGAGGATCTGGATGCTGCCCGCTGCCCCCGCATCTATGCAGACCTGCTGGAACAGGACCTGCGGTTCTTGGGGCTGGATTGGGACGAGGGGGGCAGCCTGGGCGGCCCCCACGGCCCCTATTACCAGAGCGAGTGCGGAGATATCTATACCCAGAGCTATAAAAAGCTGGAGGATATGGGGCTTGTATACCCCTGTTTCTGTTCCCGCGCACAGCTCCATGCGGCCAGCGCCCCCCATGCGGCGGATGGCAATGCGGTGTATCCGGGTACCTGCCGGAGCCTGACCCCGGAGCAGGTTGCCCAGCGCAGCCGCAGCCGTGCCCCGGCCTGGCGGGTAAAGGTACCGGATCGGCAGGTGCAGTTCGTGGATGGCTGTATGGGCCTTCATACAGAAAATTTGCAGACCAGCTGCGGGGATTTCTACCTGCGCCGGGCAGATGGGGTGTATGCCTATCAGTTGGCAGTGGTGGTGGACGATGCCCGCATGGGGGTCACCGAGGTAGTGCGGGGGGCCGACCTGCTTTCTTCCACAGCACGGCAGCTGTATCTGTACCAGCTGCTGGGGCTGCCCGCACCCCGGTTCGCCCATTGTCCGCTGCTGCTGGCTCCGGATGGACGGCGGCTGTCCAAGCGGGAGGGGGACGAGAGCCTGGAAGGTCTGCGGACACGGTATACCGGCCCGGAGATCATCGGAAAATTGGCCTACGCCTATGGGCTTCAGCCCACTCCGGCACCCCGTACCCCCCAGAGCCTGGTGCAGGATTTCAGTTGGGAAAAGGTGCCCAAACAGGATATCTGCCTGCCGGCAGGTCTGTTTTGATGCGGGAAGGACCTGCCCGGAAAACGCTGGACTTTCTGCCCCTGCCAGAGCTGGGATGAAGAGACTTTGCGCTGTTTTGCTGTAAGCATAAAACCGCCCCCGATCCGGGACTTGTAGGTTCCGGATGGGGGCGGTTTTTCTCTGGAATTGGGAAAGCGTGCAGGCCTGCTGCGGGCGCAGACCGCTTAGGCCAGACGCTCCTCCCATGCTTTGCGCCGCCAGAGGGCACGGGCAGCGCTGTCCATAGCAAAAGCCAGCGCCAGGCCAAAGGCAACGTCAATGCAGCTGTGCTGCTTGAGCAGCATGGTGGAGGCGCAGATGGCGATGCACAGACCGTAGGATGCAGCCCGGAGCCACCGCCGGTTTGCCCCGGCAAAGATCTGGCTGCGGCGGTAGGCCAGCGCCAAGGTCACAGAGTTGAATACATGGATGGAAGGACATACGTTGGTGGGGGTGTCGGTGGTGTACAGCCAGCGCACCAGCTGGGCGCAAAGCCCGTCGCCTTGTACCATGGGCGGGCGCAGCGCCAACCCGGTGGGCAGCAGCATGTAACAGGTGAGCGCCGCAGTCATGCCTGCAAATAGAGGCAGACATAGGCGCATAAAGTCTGTGCGCGGCCCCCGCAGCAAGGCAAACAGCGTAAAGGGGATCCAGACGAACCAGGCCAGATAGGGCAGGATCGCATATTCACAAAACGGGATCAGATCATCCAGTGGGGTGTGGACCTAGACCACCGGAGTCAGGTGCAGTTCCTGCCAGCGGAACACCGCCAGATAAAGCATCAGATAACCCGCCATGAACCAGATCGGATGACGGGAACACCATCGAAGCATGGTATCACTCCTTTTTTACAGAGTTCGACTTCTGTATCATACGCCCCTGTGCCGGAAATTGCAAGACTGAACTTGTATAAGTTCCACAACAAAAACAAAGTATCGTTATGCAGAATGTCGGCGGAGTTGGAGAACTCCTTACTATACCATACGAACGACCTGGATAAAAACTTGCAAAAACCCCGCAGAAAGTTTTCTTTCCGCGGGGTTTTCTACATAGAAAAGAGAGAATGGTGCAAAAATTACTCCACCCGTACAGCCCGTACCACCCATCGGGTGCTGTGTCCGGCGCCGCCTGCTGCCGGGAAAAACCGGTTGACGCAGGCGGTGCTTTCTGTTATAATGTAAAGGCTATAAATGGAGCAGTACTCAAGTGGTCGAAGAGGCGTGACTCGAAATCTCGTAGGCCCCGGAAGGGGTGCCAGGGTTCAAATCCCTGCTGCTCCGCCAAAAAGGACAGATGGAATTTTCCACCTGTCCTTTTTCTTTTGTGCCCATCCCAATGCAAAAGCCCCTTCTTCCTGCGGCCGGCGGCAGTCGGCAAAGCAGGAGAAAGGGGCTTTTGCAACAGGGAAGAGAATGGGGAGAGTTTTCGATCAAAAGGGGCAGCCGTCTTTTCAGCCCAGGGCTGCGCCCAGGCTGCGGCAGGCAGCCAAGGTGTCCTGGTCGGGGGTCTCGCAGCAGATCACACTGGGGCAGACCAGGCGGGCACCGGCCTCGGTGCAGCGGGCCTCCCAGCTGCTCATCCACTCGCCGCCGCCCCAGCCATAAGAGCCAAACAGCGCCAGGGCCTTGCCGTTCAGCTGGCCTTCGCAGGCAGAGAACAGAGGCTCAAACTCGGTCTCCTCCAGCTGTTCGGTGCCCATAGCGGGGCAGCCAAAGGCGATGCCGTCGCAGGCAGCCAGCTGGTCGGGTGAGGCTTCGGCGGCGGTCATCAGCCGCACCTGCGCCCCGGTGGACCGGGCACCCTCAGCGACAGCGGCGGCCATGGCTTCGGTGTTGCCGGTGGCGCTCCAATAAACGATTGCAAGATCACGCATAATTAGCATCCTACCTTTCTTGGTTTTGCATAGCCTGCCTCAGCAGGCTACGGTGAGCTGCTCAAGAGAGCAGCCGTTTTGCCACTGCTGCAGATAGATCTGGCTGCAAGCGGCGTATTTTTCAAACTGTATTTTGGCGGCCTGTTCATCGCCGTATACCTTCCAGCAGCCCACACATTTCTGGTTGCGGGCCTGGTTGCGGATAAATCCCAGCACATCCTCCGGGGGATAGCTCAAAAACAGGCCGATCTCATGGGGGAACTGCGCCGCGGTACGCAGGCGGTGGATCAGGTGGACGACACACCCGGCGGCGTCCTCGGGAACATAGCCATATTCCAGCAGCAGCTCCCGGGCACGCTGGTCGGTCAGGTCGCCTTCCAGAGCGTGGGGGCGGTAAGCGTAGATCAGTGCCCGGCCGCCGCACACCTGCAAGGGCAGGATGCGGACCCCTTTGGGGCCTAAGGTCCGGTTCAGACCGCACAGCTGCTGGGTCAAGGCCCGCGGACAGGGGCAGGGACAGGAAAACAGGTTCCCGGTCTTGATCCCGGCTAAGGTGGGGGAGCAATAACGGATAAACAGATCCTCTGACATACACATCGTCCTCCTGGTGTCCAGGGAATAAGAGGTTAGCATAACCTAACCTACAAGGGAAAAATAAGAGGCTTGCTGTTTGGTTAGCTAAGCCTAACTTATGGGGCTATTATACCCACCGTCCGGGGTCTTGTCAAGAGGGAAAAACAAAAAACAGAAAGCGGGCAGGCAGCAAAGGACCCTGCCTCCGGCAGCGGGCACAGCCAGCATGACCGGAAGCAGGGTCGAGGAAGCAGAATACGGGAAAGACTTTTCAGATCCCCAGCACCAGATGCAGGACCAGTCCCGTCAGGCCGCACAGACACATGGTGAGGACCGGGTTCCATTTGAACTTGCGCAGGGCAAAAAAGGCGGCGATAAAACTGCAGGTGCCGATCCAGTCAATGGAGGACAGCGCCCACGGCCCATCGCCAAATACCACCATGGCCAGGATGGACAGCCCCGCCCCCAGGATCAGCGCAACGATCACCGGGCGCAGACAGGCCAGGATGGTCTGCAGCAGCGAGAGGTCCTTGTACTTGCGGTAGACCCACGCCAGCAGCGACACCAAAATCAGGGCCGGGGTGATGCACCCCAGGGTGGCGATGACAGCGCCGGGCAGCTGGGCGATGCGCAGGCCCACAAAGGTGGCAGAGTTGATGGCAATGGGGCCGGGGGTCATCTCTGCAATGGTGACAAGATCGGTAAATTCCTGCATGGTCAGCCAGCTGTGCTGTTCCACCACCTGGCTGCGGATCAGCGGCATGGCGGCATATCCGCCGCCCACGCTGAACAAGCCCACCTGCATAAAGCTGAGAAAAAGTTGGAGATAGATCATTTTGCACCGCCTTTTTTCTGCTGCAGCAGCGCCCGCACCACACCAAAGGCGGCGGCGGCCAGGATCACCAGGATCACGTTGATGTGCAGCACCGTGTTGGCCACAAACGCAGCGGCCATCAAAGCGATGTACACCCAGGAGCCGCTGCGGGCCACCTTGCTGCCCAGGTCAAATACCACATCCAGGATCACAGCCGCCACGCCTGCCTGCATACCTTTGAGCAGCAGGGCAATGTAGCGGTTGGAGGCAAAGGCCGTGTAAAAGACCGAGATGATGGATAGGATGACCATGGGCGGCAGGATGGTGCCCAGCACGGCCACCAGCATCCCGGCCAGACCTTCCACCTGCCAGCCCACCAGGATGGCGGCGTTTACCGCGATGGCGCCGGGGGCGGACTGCGCCAGGGCGGTCATGTCCAGCATCTCCTGCTCATCGAGCCAGTGCAGCTCATCCACAAACTTCTTTTTCATAAAAGTCACGATCACGAACCCGCCGCCAAAGGTAAAGCTGCTGATGTACAAAGTGGTGATAAACAGCTTCCAAAGGCGTGCGGCACGGGAGCTGTCTGGCTTTTGTGGTTCCATATACAGCGTTCCTCCTTTTTGCTGCCCTGCTGTGGTTGATCCGGGACAAACAGCCAGCGGCGCCGGGTTGGGCAGGCCGGAATTTTCCGCTTTGCCAAAGATGCGGATGCTTGTCCCCTAAAGAGATTTCTAGTATGAATCACAATACAGGTCTTGTCAAGTGTGGGGCAGGCTGCGCCCCCATAGCCGGACCTATAAGAAAAAAGGACGCAGACCATTCCGGTCTGCGTCCTTTTGCGGGGCCTGGTCCAGAACGGCGGATCTTACTGGAACAGCTCCCGATATTCTTCTGAGAACAAGATGTCGCCCAAACGCCGGATGCCGCCGTACAGGTGGCGGCTGATCAGCGGCTCAATGGCATCCAGGTCTTTTTCCGTGATGATGCGCAGCATCTCTTTATGCTCGGCCAAAACGTCCGGCACATTGTTGGCCCGGATGATATCCAGCCGGATAAAGCGGGAGTAATCCGCCTGGGGGCGGGTGATCTGCTGCCACAGATACTGCTTGTTGGTATGCTCAAACCAGATCTGGTGCATATGCAGGTCGTGCTCCAGAAAATGATTGATATCAAAGACCTCCGGCTGGCTGCTGCCTTGTGCGGCCTGCTGGATCAGATTAAAGGCGTGCTCCACCTCGGCCAGCTGTACGGGGGTGCAGATCTTGACAAAGTCCCGCAGCACCATGCTCTCCACCGCTACACGCTGATAGATGATCTGGTTGACGATGTCGATGTTGATGGCGGTGACGATCGTGCCTTTGCAGGGGATGATCTGTACAAAATGGTTTTGCTCCAGCCGCTGCAGCACGCTGCGGATGGGGGTGCGGGATACATTGAAGCGCTTGCACAGCTGGTTTTCGCTCAGTGTATCATTGGGCGGGATCTTGAGGGACAGGATCTCGCTTTCCAGCGTGCGGTAGATCTCGTCGGTGCTTAGCTGCTGGGCCATGGTGCGGGCCTCCCTTTGCGGTGTTTTATACTTATTGTATCGGACCCCAGGGGGAAAGTCAACCAGCAAATCGGCCTTGCTGTATACAAGGAGGGGGGTGGGCGCAGTTCCGGCGGGCTGTCCAAAGGCGGCAGGGCTTCCGGCGGGCACTTGCAGGCCGAAAAGAAGGGGCGGACCGCACTTTCTGCAAAAAGACTGCCATCGGATCTGTCCCAAAAGGCGGCAGCAAGGGCAGGCGGCGGCGTCCTTCCCGAAGAAAAGAAGCTGTATACAAGATAGTCCCCAAAGATAATACGAAACAGCGTCTGTTTTTGCGCACTTTGCGCCCGGCGACGCAGCTGCATAGGCGGGACGGCCCTGCAAACGCTCCGACTTTTCTGGGTGAAAGAAAAGAATACGCCGGGAAAGGAACAGGGAAAACAATCTTGTATACAGGATTGCACACCGGGGCGCAAGAGGAGAAAGCGGAGCGTGAAACTGATATATTAGATAAACTGTCCACAGAGATCCACTCATATTCGCGCAAAATTGATGAAACTGTACAATAGATTGTGGAACCTGTACAAAGAAAGGTCAGAATATTTAGCCGGTTTCCCCATTGCAAAGCGTGTAAAGATTTGTTAACATATAGCCAGATGGCTGAGCTTGTATACAGGCTGCTGCAAGCAGAGGCTCAAAACGGGACAAAAGCACGGATCACCCGCGGCCTGAAAGAAGAGAAGGAGAACAACCATGAAAAAGATCTCTCGTCGTAATTTCCTCAAGGTTTCCGGCGTGATGGCAGCAGCGGGCGCTCTGGCAGCCTGCGGCGGCTCCAGCTCCAGCAGCACCGCTGCATCCAGCGCACCGGCTGCAGCAGCCGGCGGCGATGACAAGTTTGCCGCTCTGGGTGATTTCAACCTGATCATCGGCCATTCACAGCCGGAGGGCAACCCCCGCTTTATTTCCATGGAGAAGTTTGCCGAGGACGTAAAGGCTGCAACCAACGGCCACCTGACCATTGAGGTATACGGCAACGGCCAGCTGGGCACCGAGAAAGAGATGCTGGAGCAGGTCGTGGCGGGCACCATCCAGGGTATGCGCGGCGGTCAGTTTGACTTCAGCCCCCGCCTGCTGATGTTCACCCTGCCGTTCCTGACCAATACCCGTGAGCAGGTCACCGCTCTGCTGCACAGCGACCTGGCCAAGAAGGTCTGCGCAGAGGCAGAGGCTGCCAACGGCACCGTGATCGTCAACCTGTGCGACGCAGGCGGCTACCGTCAGTTCTCCAACTCCAAGCACCCCATCAAGGCTCCTGCTGACCTGAAGGGCCTGAAGATGCGAACCAACGGCATGAAGACCATCGACCTGACCTTCCAGGCTCTGGGCGCTACCACCACCTCTATCCCGTATTCTGACCTGTACATGGGCCTGAAGACCGGCGTGGCCGACGGCCAGGAGAACCCCTGGGTCAACGTGGACGGCATGAAGTTCTACGAAGTGCAGAAGTACTTCACCGAGGTGAACTACCAGTTCCATCCGGACCCGTTCTACATCAACGCCGCTTTCTGGAACAGCCTGCCCCAGGAGTACCAGGAGATCATCACCCAGTGCGCCGATGCAATGGGTATCTACAACGATGAGCTGATCGACCAGAACTCCAACGCCTCCAAGCAGGTGGTGGCAGACGCTGGCTGCGAGATCTATGAGCCTACCGCCGATGAGCTGAAGGCCTTCCAGGAGGCTGTGCAGCCCGTTTATGACCAGTGCGTGTCCGAGGGCATCTGCACGGCGGAGGAGATCGCTGAGATGCAGAAGATCGTGGCAGGCGCCTGATCGAACCTCCCTGAAATCAGCAAAGGGCGGCCTTTGCGGGCCGCCCCTTTTGTTTGCATCGTTCCATTGGAAAGGAGCTGAGCACCATAGATACCTTGAAAAAAGTGGGCAAAAAGCTGTTTGACCTGTACTTCGTGATCGGCGTCGTCGCCATGGCGCTGTTGGCTGCACTGGTCATCTTTGCGGTCATTGCCCGGTACTTCTTTGCGTTGAGCTGGAAGGAACTGTCCGAGTTCAATACCACGCTGTTTGCGTTTACCACCTTCTGGGGCATGGGCATCAATGTCATCAAGGACGAGCACGTCATGATCGACATTTTCTATGACCGTGTCAAGCCCGCCCGCAAGCGCTGGCTGGCGATCGTCAACTACCTGATCGTGCTGGCGGCGCACCCGGATTTCCCCCGGCTGATGGCTGACCTTGAAATCTATGTG
>UQGD01000014.1 GCA_900540455.1 uncultured Faecalibacterium sp. | reverse complement strand
AAAGCCTCTCCCTTTCGGGAGAGGTGGCACGGCGAAGCCGTGACGGAGAGGGTTGCCTTCCGCCTTGCAGCTGCTTTCGGCAAGCGATTTTCCCATGGCCCAGCGGAGCGCCCCTCCTCCCTTGAATCCCGTTATTGACCCAGCCCGGCTTTTGCGGTAAAATTGATGCAGATATGGGCGAAGCTGTGCGTTTTGCCCGGCCGCTGCCCGTGCTTTGGGGCGGCGCTGAATGTTATGCAAGACAGGAGGTTCTGTTTATGAGGACCAAACGATTGACCGCAATGGTGCTGGCTCTGGTGCTGAGCCTGAGCGTGCTGGCAGGGCCGGCGCTGTCGGCATCCGCCGCCGCTGCACCGCAAACAGCGGTGACCGACCAGACCAATGGCGTGGTGTCCATCCGCATCAAGGCCGACGGTGAGCTGGTGTATGGCTCTCCGCTGCAGCTGCGGGTAGAGACCACCCCGGAGGATACCCAGTATATCGGCGTGGTGGTAGGCACGAAGGGCGAGGCAAAGGGCTTTGTGACCTTGGCTCTGTCCGAGAAGTTCCGTATCCTGCTCAAAATGATCCCGCTGCCCCGGGTCATGTCTGCGACCCCGGATCAGGAGGAAGAGTTCAACGTCTATGACTACCTCAAGCAGCTGATCGACGGCAACGATGTGAGCGTACTGCTTCGTGTGGCCGACGAGGTGGCTTCGGTGATGGATGTGCTCAAGTTCTATGCACCCACCCTGAACGATATCTCGATGGGAATGAAGCTTTCCCTGAACCTGATCCGCCGCTTCCTGCCGGAGGATATGCATACCCGCATCTACCTGGACGAGCAGCCCGTCGATGCAGGCAGCTACGTGGCAGGTGCTGTGGCACTGGAGAGCGGGGATATGAATACCGCAGGTATCGCAATGTTCACCATTCGCCCCAAGAGCACCGGTGTGCGGATGTATTGGAATCCGGAAGTGCCGGAGACCTTGACCGCAGAGCAGGCGCAGCAGCTGATGAGCAGCTCTGCTGTGATCGAGGTGGATGGCCAGGTGGTGCCGGAGGGCAAGGTGAGCTATATCTACCGCAAAAAGGGCAGTGGATTTTTGGCGCAGCTGATGGGTGCGGAGAGCAGTGCGATCCCCACCGAGCCGGGCACCTATACCCAGACCGCTTATATCGGCGGCAACTATAAGTGCGACCCTATCTCCCGCACGATCACCATCGCAAAGCCTGTCCCGCTGGAAGGGCAGTAAGCAAATAAAAAAGCCGCTGGCATTTGCCAGCGGCTTTTGCTTTTGTTTAGCTGCAGTTTGCTTGTGGTCAGAAGCAGAACAAAGGCCGGAAGAACATCCGCCCGCCGCAGCAACAGTTGCACAGCAGGTTCAGCAGGATCAGGTTCCAGCACCACTGGGTCACACCGCCCGACTGGGTATAGGTGGTCTGGGTGCGGTAGTTCTGGCCGGGGTTCTGCATCTGGCGCAGATGCATCTGGTATTCGGTGTTGTTCGGGTCCATCTGCACAGCCCGGCGGGCATCCTGCAAGGCATCGATGCTCTTGCCCAGGCCCTGGTTGGCCAGCGAGGACAGATAATACCACCGGGCATTGCGGCTGGCCATGCTGTCCAGGACACGGCGGGCCTCCGGGTAACGGCCGTTTACAATAAAGTTTCGGGCAGCCTGCATCTCCGCGCTGTCGCTGCCGGAGTAGCTGGCACCGCTCTGCGGGCCGCCATAACTGCCGCCATAGCCAAACCCAAAGCCGAAGGGGTCAAAGCCGTCAAAACCGCCGTAGCTGTTCTGCTGCCCATAGCTCTGCTGGCTGTATCCGCCGTAGCCCTGCTGTCCGTAGCCGCCGGCCTGAGGTCCGGTGTCGCCGCGGGTAATGGCATCGTAGGCGGCCTGCACTTCCTTAAAGTGCTCCTCTGCGGTGGGGTCGTTGGGGTTCAGGTCCGGGTGCCAGCGCTTGCACTTGGCACGGTAGGCTTTTTTTATCTCTTCGTCACTGGCACCCCGCTGGATGCCGAGTACCTCGTAAGGATCTCTCATCAGAATATACTTCCCTCGCGTCTTTGGTTCTTGCCCGCGGCGCGGGCGCTAACTTCTATAGTTTACAGGACAGCGCACAAAAAATCAAGAGGGAGCGCAGCTCTGGTCGGGGCCAGACAAAAAGGATGCGCCCTGTCTTTTGGTAAAAAAACGGGGCGATACTGCAAACAGCCCTCTTGCAAGACCCACCCCCCGCGGGAAGATCCCAGCAGGGGGCAGGGCGGTTTACTTCTTTTTTTGCTCCTCGGCGTTTTTGCACTGGTATTTCAGCCAAACGCCGGAATAAAGGATGTTCCGCAAAAGATCGGTGTCCTCCACACAAGGCAGACGCTCAAAGCTCTGGGCAGCTTTGGCCAGCAGCAGCGCAAAGATCTCGTGCATTTCCTCTTCGTAATCCGGGCGCTGGCGCAGCTCTTTCAGCGGATTGTAAGAGCCTTTGCGCAGATCTTTATCCAGGTCGTCATAGGCGTCCAGCAGATAAAGGTATTTGCCCAGGTTTTCCCCCAGGGAGCGCAGCTCCGGGGTCCAAAGGTCCTGCTGGTAGTCAAACAGCTCTGCCATCAGTGTGCCAAAGCACCCGGCTACGGCATCCAGATCGGTGCTGTTTTCCGCTTCAAATGCGGCCAGATCCGCAAGGCTCTGGCGCATTGCCTGGCACTGACGGGGCCAGCGCTGCTCGATCTCTGCCATGCGTCCAGCAAGCAAAGCCTCAAAACTGCGTCCGACCAGGCTGTGGTCATCCTGCCATTTGTCTTGGGCGTTGTAATAATGCAGCGCTACCCCAAGGTCAGCACAGTAGTCCGTGGGACCAGCGCTGCGCCAGTCCACCCCCCGGAACGGATGCACCGGGCAACGGTTCCGGCCGGTAAGGGCAGGGGTGTCGCCCTCGTACAGGCTGCACAGCAGCAGGTCCAGAAAGGTCAGATCATAGCTCAGGGTCAGCCGTCCCCGCAGGCCATGCAACGCACCGATGCGGCGGCACAGCCCGCAGTAGGCAGAGCGGTACCGGTCCTGCTGTTCGGGGGTCATTACGGATTGATTTGGGATCACATAGCCAAACATGGTCTCTCAGCTCTTTTTGATAAACTGGGTGCCGCACCGGGGGCAGGAGATCTGGATCCGGCCCCGGCCCCGGGGCACCCGCAGTTTCTGGCGGCACTGGGGGCAGCGGTAGTAGCGGTACAGCTTGCGGTTGGCCCACTGCTCTTTCAGGCTGCGGACCTTGCCCTCCAGCTGCTGCTTCAGGGTATAGAACTTGTAGTTTTCCTCGGTGCGCTTGGGGATATTGCGGCTGAAGGTGCGGTAATAGCACCAGATCAGCACACCCATGCCCACCCAAGTGAACAGATTGACCCGGGTCAGAAGCGCGACCAGCAGCAGCACGATGGATACGATGCTCAGAAACTGATTCAATGCGTCTGTGCCGTAACGTCCGGCCATGAAGCGGCGGAATCTCTCTCTCATACCAAACTCCTACATTTCACTTTTTAGGCCTGCTTGCAGGCTTGAGAAAGAGGGGGCGGGCTTTTGTAGGCCGCCCCCTCGCATTTTTACAACTTTATAATAGCATCCATCCATGATAAAACTTTGAACAGAGTGCAAATCTATCATGAAAGGACAAAATTCAAGGACAAAATTTAATCCCGGCGGCTGCGCACGGTCAGGGTCAGCTCGGTGTCCAGCGCACCCTCCATCCGGCAGTGGAGCACGGCCCGTCCGGCGGCGCCGGTGGTGGCCAGATAGGTGCCCGCCATGCCGCCCCGCAGGGGTACGATGCTGGGGCCCAGAAGTTTGACGGGGCCTTCTACCCACAGCTGCACGGCCTCGCCGCAGTAGGGCAGCAGGTTGCCGTTTTGGTCGATGGCCCGCAGACTGACGGGGGCACAGTCCCAGGTGGGGCCGTCGGTGAGCAGCTGGCTGGGGGCGGTACATTCCAGCCGGACCCGCTGCACGGGCTCCTTGACGACAGTGCGCACAGCCCGGCCATGCCATACGGCCTCAAATCGGTAAACGGCCGAGGGGCCGCCCAATACGCCGATATACTTGTAGTACAGCCGGACCAGGTCAGACCAGCTCATCCGCAGGGACAAAGCCTTGGCGCGGGCCAGGGGCGGCAGCTCCAGCTCGGTGCGGCGCATCTCGTTCAGCACAGCGGCGGTCTGTTGGGCTAGGGCACGGTCCATGCCCTCGTATTTTTCCAGCAGAGCGCCCACAAAGTCCTGGATCTCCACCGGGGGGTGGGGCAGTGCTGCAAACCGGCCGTGCCGGTCCGGGGAGAACTCCGCAATAAAATCGTTGTCCCGGTACAGCCGCACGCTTTCGGCGTTGGTAAAGGCCCAGCAAGCGCCAGCAAAGCCGCCGGGGTGATCCCCCAGCGCCATGCTGGAGGAGATCTCCAGCACGATGTCCGAAGGCGCACGGGGGGTCTTTTGGCTGGCATATACCGCCGCCGAAAGTTTGGGGTTGCGGAACATATCCATTACACCATGGTAGCAGATCCGATCTCCGCTGCCGAACTCCCGGTGGGTATTGTAATCGGCCATGCACCAGCCAAAGCTGCCAGCGACCCCCTGCTGGGCAATGCTGTCGTTCAGCACAGCGGCCAGCCGCAGCGCCTGGGCCAGCCGGTGGGGCTCGTCATCAAAGGCTTTGGCAGGGAACTGCCGCCCCCCAAATTCGCTGATCAAATAGCCTTTGCGCACATCCGGCGTCACAGAAGCGCGGGGGGCGCAGCCGGGGCCGTGCCCTGGGTAGGTGAAGTCGTTGTAGGCGTACACATCCTCCAGCAGCTGGCTTTTGCGGTGCCCTCTGGCACCGGCTGTGGGACGGGTGGGGTCCAGCCGGTGCGCCGCCTCGTTGGTGCGTTTATAAAACGCTTCGTCGTCGGCACTGCCGCTGATGCGCACGCCCCACAGAAATACGCTGGGGTGGTTGCGGCACTGGCACACCATCTCACGGCAGTTCTGCAAAGCCTGGGCTTTCCAGGCGTCGCCGCCGATATACTGCCAGCCCGGCACCTCCGTAAACACCAGCAGCCCCAGCTCGTCGCAGGCATCCAAAAACGCGGGGCTCTGAGGGTAGTGGCTGGTGCGCACAGCGTTGCAGCCCAGCTCTTTTTTCAGGTATTGGGCATCCAGCCGCTGCACACTGTCCGGCATGGCGTAGCCCTGGTATGGGTAGCTCTGGTGACGGTTCAGCCCCCGGATCTGTACCCGCTGCCCGTTCAGATACAGCCCACCTGCCACGAACTGAATGGTGCGGAAACCAAACCGCAGGGTCTTTTCGTCCAGCACTCGGTCTGGCAGACCGCTGGTGCCGGGCCGGATCAGCCGTACCGTCAGTGTGTAGAGGAAGGGGTGGTCCAGGCTCCAGGGGTGGACACCGTTCAGCGTGCCGGTGATGGGCAGTGCCAGCTCGCCGGTATATACAGCTTTGGCCCCGGCGGGGCTGCGGATCTCGGCCTGGAGGGCGCAGCCCACCGTCTCGCCCACAGTGGAGGAGTAGATGCGGAAACCTCCCTCCGCTTTTGCTTGGATGAACACATCCCGCAGGTAGGCAGGCTCCTTGATATCCAGGGATACAGCCCGATAGATCCCGCCGTAGGTCAGGTAATCGATCCGGCCGCCAAAAGGCGGGATGTCCAGGTTTTCCCGGCTGTCGCAGCGCACAGCCACCACGTTCTGCTGTCCCAGATGCAGCGCCTCGGTCAGGTCTACGGTAAAGGCGGTGTAGCCGCAGCCATGGTGGAACAGCCGCCGCCCGTTGCAGAAGATGGTGGCGTCATGGGCCACGGCACCAAAGGTCAGCAGCACGGTGCGGCCCTCCCATTCCTTGGGGGCAAAAAACTCCCGCCGGTAGCCGCACAAGAGCTGATAGTCATTTTCGTTGCAGTAATTATAGGGCAGGGGGCGCACCGTATGCGGGATGCGCACCTCTTCCAGCCCCTGGGGGCGGTCTGCCCCCACCAATGCGGGGGTAAACTCTGGCGTAAACAGCCAGCCGTCATTCCAATCGTAGTGTTCCATAGCCGTTCTCCCTGGGGGTTTCGTACAATTTAATGGTATCTTAATGCTACCATAAAGTTATGAACGAAAAAAGCATCTGAGGGGAATTTTATCCCGCCGCAGGGAGGGAAATGCGCCCAAAACAAAAAAGCCCCCTGTAAAGGGGGCAGGAATGTTCAGATACGGGAGGGATGTTCGTGGAGGCGGCGGGTCTCTGTATGGGTAGAAGTGAAGCCAATGCCGCAAAAATCGCACTGATAGGTCGCAACACAAAGACGTGTCTCGAAGGTGTCGTTGTATTTGTCCGAGAGCGGGCAGCCATAGGAACAAGGCTCATAGTGGGATAGGACCCAGGGCTCGTGGGAAGTATGGAGCAGCCGCATCTCTCTCATGTTGCAGCTGGCGCAAGTAGGGCCGCGCCGCATTACGACATTATAGAGAGAATCCTCAGAGATGGCAAGGGCCGAAATGGAGAAGATCCCCAAAATCATAGACACGGAAAGGAGCAAGGCGAACAATTTCTTCATTTGGGTACCCCCTTTTTTATCTTTGATAGTTTGTTGAGCGTCCCGACGGATGAAGTGAAAAGAGCGCTTTCTATAATTATTTTACAAAAAATCGGTGCGAAATATCAATGCGGAATGAATTGTGAAACTGCACATAGTTTTTTGCTGAATTTGTATGTGTTGCGCAGTTTTTTGAGAGAATGGCGACCCTCTCCGGCAGCGCCTGACGGCGCTGCCACCTCCCCCGAAAGGGGGAGGCCTTGGCAGAGGCGTAATGTTCGTTGTCTGTAGGTTAGTGGGTGCAGGGCGTTAAGTTGTGAGGGTTGGGCTTGCCCTCCTTGCCAAAGGATCGCCCTCTGGGAGAGCTGGCGAGCGAAGCGAGACGGAAGGGGGGGCGTCCCTGCAAGCAGCATCTCACGAGGAGAAAACCCTTCCGTCATTTCGCTTTGCGAAATGCTACCTGGCCCCTCTCTGTCCCTTATAGGGACATCTCTCCCCGGCCGGGGAGAGTCGTTCCTCTCAGGTGGAGGCTTTGGCAGAGGCAGAAGGTTTGTTGGTTATAGGTTCACTTCTTTATGCCGTTGACCTGAACACCAGCAACTTTATGCACTTGCCAAAGGCTCGCCCTTCGGGAGAGCTGGCAACGCCGGCAGGCGTTGACTGAGAGGGTTTTGGGCCCCCCTCGTTACAGCCCGCTGCGTCCCTGCCGGAAGGTGCAAGACCTGCCCTATGCTTATAAAAAACTTTGGCCCGTGCGGATGCACGGGCCGTGTGAAAAGCTTTTTCGGTTCCTTTTTCTCGAAAAAGGAACAAATCCCCCGTAAAACCTCAGCGGATAAAACCAGTGCGGGGGCGGGGCGGGTTCTGCGGGTGCTCAAAGCCTGCGTCCCGGCCGGCCCGGATGCAGTACAGCAGCCAAGCCATGTTGCGGCCCAGCTCCCGCATAACGGCGCAGCCTTCTTCATCCTGGAGCACCTGCTCCGGGTTGGAGCCGTGGACCATGGGCCAGTAAGAGCCGCTGACCAGAGGCATATGGAAGAACTCCGGGTACTTGGCCAGCTGGTCCAGCGTGGCGGTGGTGCCCGCCCGCCGTGCCGAAGCGCAGATAGCGGCAGGCTTGTAAGCCAGGTGCTTGCCGCCAGCATAGGCCAGACGGTCCATAAAGCTGGCCATGTTGCCGGCAGCAGAGGCGTAGTGGACCGGGCTGCCAAAAACAAAGCCGTCGGCGGTCTTTGCCTTCTCGATGGCTTCGTTCACCACGCCGCCAAAGGCGCAGCCGTTGCCTGCGGCGCAGCCGCCGCATCCGATGCAGCCGCCCACCGGCTGCCCGCCAACATGGAGGATCTCGGTGTCGATGCCAGCGGTATTCAGTTCCTCAGCCACAAGAGACAGTGCGGTATAGGTGCAGCCCTTTTCGTGGGGGCTGCCATTGATCAGCAGGACTTTCATAAAGTACAGACGCTCCTTTCCTGATAAAACACATTTATTGTAACACAAACCAGGGGCAGGCGCAAACCGGCAGCCGGCAAGAGCACCGCAGTCCGTTAAAAAGCGCAGAACTGCCCGAAGCGGGCCGCATCCTGTCTGGGGACGCAGCTGACCCTTGACAAAGATATGCAGGTCGGGTTTAATAATAAAACGAACTATCTCAACGAGCGGTATAAAGGAGGCACAACAGTATGCGCGTGATCGCTGGCGAAGCCCGGGGCAGACGGCTGGAAGCTCTGCCCGGAACGGATGTTACCCGTCCCACACTTTCCCAGGTCAAGGAGGCGATGTTCAGCATCGTCCAGTTCGAGCTGCCCGGCGCACGGGTGCTGGATCTGTTTGCAGGCAGCGGACAGCTGGGCATCGAAGCATTGTCCCGGGGTGCGGCCCGGTGCGTTTTTTTGGATGAGAGCCGGGAGGCCATCAATGTGGTGATGCGCAACTGCAAGGCGTGCGGCGTGTTTGACCGCAGCCGGGTCAGCCTGGGAGAGGCAGCCCGCTATCTCTCTGCCTGCCGGGAGCAGTTTGATCTGGTGCTGCTGGACCCCCCGTTCCGCAGCGAAAAGCTGGAGCTGGTGCTGCCTTTGGTGGAAAAATGCCTGGCGCCCGGCGGCACAGTGCTGTGCGAGAGCGAAACGGGTCTGGTGCTGCCTGCCCAGGTGGGGCAGATGACCCTGCAGCGCCAATATAAATACGGCCGGGTGCTGGTATGGAAGTACACAAAGCCCGCAGCTCCGGCCGAGGGACAGGAGGAACAGGCATGAATGTGAACGAGCTGCTGGATACCATCGAGGATGCCCTGGAGGAAAGTGCCGGGATGCCGCTTTCCGGCGGCAAGCGCATCGTGGATGTAGGCCAGATCCGGGACTACCTGGACGAGGTGCGGGTCAACCTGCCGGTGGAACTGCGCCAGGCACAGTCCATCGTCAGCGACCGGGGCCAGCTCATTGATTCTGCCAATGCGCAGGCCCAGGCCATTATCCGCAAGGCGGAGGACCGGGCCAGAGTTCTGGTCAGCGAGGCAGAGATCGTCAAGGCGGCGCAGCAGCGTGCGTCCGAGATCCTCTCCGCCGCCCAAAGCGAGGCACGGGCGCTGCGCCAGTCCACCACCGACTACTGTGATAATATGCTCAAGACCACCGAGGAGACCATGGCGGAAAATGCCGCCCAGGTGCGCAGCCTGCGGGCCAATCTCCGGCAGAGCCGACAGAGCCGCGGCTGAGCAGGATCCATAGCGTTGTTTGCAAAGAGGCGGGACATCCAAGAGGGTGTCCCGCCCCTTTTTTGCTGTGCGGGGCGGGCTTGCGCTAGGCGGGGTGCGGACTTTTGCCTGCTCCTGCGGCCGGGGCCGTGTTCCCTGGGCGGAAAAGCTCTGCGCCAAATCAGTACGGATACCAAAGAATACACGCCCCGGCGAGCAAAAATGACGGCCTGCGGAGGTGTTTTTTGTGGAAATTTGCGCAAGAAAACCCAACTGCAGCCCTTGCAATCAGAGCCTTGATTTGTTACAATAAAAACAGTTCAGTGGGGTAAAAGGGGGACCAGTGGGGCCTCTGCCCACACCAGCAGGCGGGAAGGGGGCGGCGCAAATGTTTTTTGGCCGCTACGACTGCGTGCTGGATGCCAAGGGACGCCTGAATTTCCCCGCCCGTTTCCGGGAGGAGATGGGGGAGAGCTTCGTGGTGATGGAATGGATCGGCCGCTGCCTGTTCGCACTGCCTATGGCAGAGGTGGAGCGCCTGTCGGAAAAGCTGGGCGCAGATGAGCTGATGGACAGCTGGGAGATCACCGGCGATCTGTTCAGCACCGCCTGCGAGGTCGTGCCGGACAAGCAGGGGCGCATCCTGCTGCCTGCCGCACTGCGGGAGCATGCGGGGCTGGAAAAAGAGGTCACCGTGATCGGCAACCGCCGCCATGCAGAGATCTGGGCTACCCCGGTGTGGGAGGCCCGCCGTGCTGCTGTGACCGATGAACAGCGGGCCGAGCGGCTGCGGGCACTGCACATCTGATCTGCCCTTTACCCTGAACCTAACACATACAAGAGAGGAGGCCGAGGCCGATGGAGACCGAAGAAAAACAGTCGTTCGACCCGGCGTCTTTTGCCCATGTCCCGGTGCTGCTGGAAGAATGTCTGGAGGGTCTTGCCATTGACCCGGCGGGCATTTATCTGGATGGCACCGCCGGCGGGGCAGGACATTCCCGCCAGATCGCTCTGCGTCTGGATGGAGCACAAGGCGGGCGCCTGATCTCCCTGGATCAGGACCCCGATGCCGTGGCGACCGCCCGGGCAAGGCTTGCGGGCCTGCCCGCTACGGTGGTGCAGATCAATTTCCGCTATGCCGGTCAGGCGCTGGACGAGCTGGGCATCCCCCAGATCAACGGCGCACTGCTGGACCTGGGCGTCTCCAGCCATCAGCTGGACGATGCAGCCCGCGGTTTTTCCTACCGGGCAGATGCACCGCTGGATATGCGGATGAGCCAGCAGGGAGAGACGGCGGCGGATCTCGTGAACACCGCCAGCCGGGAGGAGCTGTCCCGCATCCTGCGGGACTATGGCGAGGAGCCTTACGCCTGGCAGATCGCCGGACGGATCGTGGATCTGCGGGAGACAGCTCCCTTTGAGACCACGCTGCAGCTGGCAGAGGCAGTGGCCAGCGCTATGCCCCCGGCACAGCGCCGGAAAAACAAAAACCCTGCCCGACGCACCTTCCAGGCGCTGCGCATTGCGGTGAACCATGAGCTGGACGCACTGGATGAGGGACTGGATACGATCTTTGAGCATCTGGCGCCCGGTGGGCGGCTGTGCGTGATCACCTTCCATTCTTTGGAGGACCGCCTGGTCAAAAACAAGTTCCGCCGCTGGGCAACGGCCTGCACCTGTCCGCCGGAATTTCCGGTCTGCGTATGCGGAGGCAAAGCCAAGGCGAAGCTGGTCAACCATAAGCCCATCGAGGCTGGCGGCCAGGAGCTGGAGGAGAACCGGCGCAGCCGGTCGGCGCGTTTGCGTGTATTAGAAAAATGCTGAGCACCTGCTTTGTGCTCTGCATGATGGAGGAGGAGACGAAACATGGGCCAGGCAGCATACGATGATTCTGCAGTGCGGCGTCGGCAGGCAGCCCAGCCGCAGCGCAGCATCCCGCTCCGGGTAAAAAAAGGCGGCAAGCGCCGTCTCAGCCCGCTGCAGGCAGCCATGCGCCATGCGGTGCAGTTGGTGGGTCTGGCACTGATGGCCGGGTTTGCCGTGAGCCTGCTGTGGAGCGAGGCTCAGTTGGTGGAGCTGAACGATCAGATCCAGGATGCCAAGGCGATGCTGGTCAGTGAGCAGAGCCAGTATACATACTACACCAGCACCCTGAACAGCCAGACCAGCATCACCAGCATCGAGGAGGCCGCCGGGCGGCTGGGCCTGATGAAGATCGACCCCAGCCAGATCACCTATGTGCGGCTGAACGACGCCAGCGTGCTGCTGCGGCGGGAGTCTGCGGTGCGCCGCTGGACCGACCTGCTGCACCAGGGGGCATTGACCCTGGCAGAAGCTGCAAACTTTGCAAAATGAACATCCATAAAAAAGCGTGCGGCAGCGCACGCTTTTTCGGTTTTATCGCAGGGTTCGCAAAGGAGCGATAGGCTCCTTCTGCGGGCTTGAGAGGGGAAAGTATTCGATCTATGCAACAAAAACCATCCTCTGGCCAGCCCCGCCGGGGCTTCCGGCTGCGCCGACCCTCCCCCCGGGCGCGTTTGACGCTGGGCAAGCGCAGGCTGGGCTATATGGCATCGGTGGCGCTGGTGCTGGCGGCATCGGCCGTTGTGATCCACAGCCTGTATAATATCCAGATCAAGAACGGGGCGATGTTCCGCCAGTATGCGGCGGCCCAGCAGCTGCTGGATAGCTCCATCCCCGCCACCCGGGGAGAGATCTACGACGCAAGCGGTATCACCTTGGCGTCTACCAGTGTGGTCTGGACCCTTTGGGCGGACCCCAGTTACAGCAGTGCGCTGTACATTTCGCATACCGATGAGGAGACCGGCCAGACCACCAAGACCCTGGACGAGACCGCCTGTGCAGAGATCTGCCGCCAGCTGACCCTGCGGCTGCTCTCCGGAGACGGCATCAGCCTGGACACAGTGGACGAAAGCTCGGAGCAGTACCGCACCCAGTACGAGGCGGTCCGCACGGCGCTGACCAAGCTGGACAGCCAGTACCAGGTGCTGGCCACCAAAGTGAACAATGCAGTAAAGCTCTCCATCGAGAGCTATGTCTCCCAGTACAACAAGACCCATAAAAAGGCCACCGAGACCACCCGCAAGGGTAGGATCTCCATTTCGGCTGCCAAGAGCTTTCAGCGCAACTACCCCTATGGGGCCTTTGCAGCAGCGGTGCTGGGCTTTACCGATGCGGACGGCATCGGCACATACGGCCTGGAAAAATCCTATCAGTCGGTGCTGGCTGGCACCGATGGCCGGATGATCACGCTGCGCAATGCGTATGGCAATGCCATTGCTGACGAGAATGCCACCACCTTTGCGGCGAAAGACGGCGCCAATCTGGTGCTCAGCCTGGATGTGAATGTGCAGGAGGTAGTAGAGCGCTACCTGAATGAGGCCATTGCCGCCAATACCGTGGAGAACCGTGGCTGTGCCATCGTGATGGATGTGAACACCGGAGCGATCTTGGCCATGGCCTCCAAGCCGGACTTTGACCCCAACGACCCGCTGAGCTATGAGGCAAACCTCGCTTACCTGAACGAGCTGGTGCGGGCAGAGCCGGAGCTGTACGGCATCTACCTGAAAAACGAGGACGGCAGCTTTGTCACCGATGAAAAAGGAAATAAGATCCTGGACCCGGAGGCGGATTACTCCGGCTATTTCCGGGATATCCAGTGGAAAAACAAGACCATTACCGAGCTGTATTACCCCGGCAGTGTGTTCAAGGTGATCACCGCAGCCATGGGTCTGGATGCAGGCCAGGCTGCTTTGGGCACCACGCTGAACTGCTCCGGCGCATATACTGTGGCAAAACAGACCTACCATTGTGCAGGCCGCAAGTCCCACGGGGCGCAGAACATGGCCCAGGCGCTGCGCAACAGCTGCAATATCTACTTTATCCAGCTGGGGCAGCGGCTGGGGCCGCAGGCGTTCTATGATTACTTCGATGCCTTTGGCTTTACGGAGCGTACTGGTGTGGACCTGCCCAGCGAGACCGGTTTTATGCAGTACTACACAGCCAAAGGGCTGGGCGAGGTGCAGCTGGCATCCTCCTCCTTTGGCCAGGCGATGGCGATCACCCCGCTGCAGATGTGCACTGCACTTTCTGCGGCGGTGAACGGCGGCTATCTGGTGACCCCCCATGTGGTGGATAAGATCACCGACCAAAACGGCAACGTCATCCAGGAGATCGGGGCCAATGTGCGCCGTCAGGTCATCAGTGAAAGCGCCAGTCAGGCGGTGCGCTATATCATGGAGCACGAGGTGGGGGACGGGACTCTGACCGGCGGCGGCTCCAATGCCTATGTGGCGGGCTACCGCATCGGCGGCAAGTCCGGTACTTCCGAGCAGCTGAACATGGACCGCCGTGCCGACGGCGACTACAAGAAGGTGGCCTCCTTTGCGGCGGTGCTGCCCGCTGAGGACCCGGAGATCCTGGTGTATGTGATGCTGGATGACCCCAACAACGCACGCACCGACTATTCCTCGGTGCTGGCTGCGCCGGTGGTGGGCAATATCATCAGCGAGATCGCCCCCTATCTGGGCATCCATACCGACGGCGTGGACCGCAGCGGCACCATGGTCAAGGTGCCCAACCTCATCAGCAAAGAGTGGAGCAATGCGCAGGTCTCTTTGAACATCAAGGGCCTGTCCCACCAGCTGATGGAGAGCGAGACCGACCAGACCGCCGCCCTGGTCACCTATCAGTACCCCCGTGCAGGTACCGAGGTGGCCTATGGCACCACGGTCTATCTGTATACCGACACCTACGAGGGCAGCCGCACCCAGGTGCCGGATGTCAGCGGCAAAAGTGCGGACTTTGCCCGCCAGATGCTGGCCGCAGCAGGCTTGAACTGCGTGGCCGAGGGCAGCGGCACGGTCCAGAGCCAAAGTGTCCCGGCGGGAGAGAGCATCCAGCGGGGCACCATCGTCACCATCACCTGCGGGTGAAAAGAGAGGGGAATTGATCCTATGGAACCGATCCTGGCAAACCGGCTGCTGGCCGGCCTTGCGCCCGAGGGCTTTTTTGCCCCGGATGTGCAGGTGAACCTTGTTACGACCGACAGCCGGGAGGTATGTCCCGGGTGCATCTTTGTGGCGTTTCCCGGCGAGAAGTTCGACGGGCATGACTTTGCGGCAGCGGCGTTGGAAAAAGGCGCCCTGGCTGTGGTGCTGAACCACCCGGTGGAGGCAGTCCCTGCGGAAAAGACCATCCTTTGCCCGGACAGCTATCAGGCCATGATGACCCTGGGCGCCAACTACCGCAATGCCTATCACCCAAAGGTGGTGGGGGTCACAGGCAGCGTGGGCAAAACCACCACAAAACAGATGTGCTACGCAGCTTTGGCCGGATGCGGTAAAACCATCAAGACCGAGGGCAACCAGAACAATGAGCTGGGCCTGCCCCGCACCCTGTTCCGCATTGGGGCAGACACCGAGTATGCGGTGGTGGAAATGGGCATGAACCATGCGGGGGAGATCCGCCGTCTGGCCCGCTGCGCCCGTCCGGATGTGGGCCTTATCACCTGCATCGGCACCTCCCATATCGGCAATCTGGGCAGCCAGGAGAACATCTGTAAGGCAAAGCTGGAGATCTGCGATGGCCTGCCGGAAAACGCCCCCCTGGTGCTGAATTTTGATGATCCCTTCCTGCGGGCGGCGCAGCTGCCGGGCCATGTAAAGCCGGTGTGGTTCAGCCTTTGCTCGGGGGAGGCGGATGTTTTTGCCTCCCACATTTCCCAGCGGGGGGCGCAGACCAGCTTTTTGCTGGAAGATCAGGAAAACGGCTCCTTTATGGTGCGCATCCCGGCCATTGGGCGGCACAATGTAGCCAACGCCCTGGCCGCTTACTGCGCTGCCACCCGTCTGGGGGCAGACCCCCGCACGGCAGCAGCGGGTCTGGAGGATTTTGAGCAGACCGGTATGCGTCAGCACATGGTGGAGCACGGCGGCGTCACCGTGATCGAGGACTGCTACAATGCAAACCCCGACAGCATGGCTGCGGCGCTGGCCATGTTCCGGGAGTATCCCTGTCAGCGGCGGTATGCCCTGCTGGGCGATATGCTGGAATTGGGCGATACCAGCCGCGCTTCCCATGAGCAGCTGGGCGCACTGGCGGCAGCCTGCGGGCTGGATGGTCTGGTGACCTACGGCAGCGAGGCAAAGCGCACGGCTGTGGTGGCTGCCGCAAAGGGTGTGCAGACAGTCCATGCCGCCACCCATGCAGAGGCTGCCGAGACTCTGGCGAAATGGGTGCGCCCCGGGGATGCAGTGCTGGTCAAGGCCAGCCGGGGCATGGCGCTGGAAAAGGCGCTGGCGCTGTTTTACGCACAGTCCTGAGCGGGCAGGCGGCTCGCTGCATTTGGAATGTGAAAAGTTTTTGGTTCCCTTTTTCCAAGGAGAACAAAGTCGGAGTATCGTGCTATGATTCGTTTTGCGTTGGTTGCGGCGTCCACCCTGGGCTTTATGCTCACGGCGGCGCTGTGCAGCCTGCTTTTGCCGCTGCGGGGCAGACCAAAGCCCCCGCCCCCGAAAAATCAAGACGCTGCCCCGGAGCGGGCAGACCTTGCGGGTGTGCCGGAGGATGCGGCGTCTCCCAGCCCGGCCCGTCCCCCGGCCTTTGGGGGGCTGTGCCTGATGCTGGGGGCGCTGGCCGCCGCCGGTGTGGGCTGGACGGCGGCTTGTGTGGCCCAGCCGCAGCTGCTGGAAGGCGGTGTGACCAGCCGCCTGCTGGCAGGGCTGTGCGGTGGGCTGGCGTTTGGCGCAGTGGGCGCAGCGGATGACCTGGTGCGCCTGCGCCGCCGTCAGCCCCTGGGCCTGCGGCGTGGGCCTCGCCTTTTGCTGGAGGCAGGAGCGGCAGCCCTGGTGATGCTTCTGCTCCGGGGGACGCTGCCCACCGGTGTGCTTTTGCCTTTTGGCGGCTACTGGGAGCTGGGTGCGCTGGCTCCGGTGGTCTGGGGCGGGGGACTGGTGGCGCTGGCAGAGTGTGCCCGCAGCGCAGATGGTGCGGACGGCACGGTCTGCGGTGCAGGCTTTATAGCGATGCTGGGGCTGATGACGGTGCTGACGATCCTGGGGTGGTTTGCCCTGGGGGTGTTCCCGGCGGCGCTGGCCGGGGCATTGATGGCCTTTCTGCTGTGGAATTTCCCGCCGGCCAGGATGGCGGCCGGTACAGCGGGCAGTTTGTTTGTGGCGGGTGCGATCGGCTGCATCTCCCTCAGCGCCGGATATCCGGAGCTGGCGGTGCCCCTGGCCCTGCCCTTTTGGCTGGAAGGCGGGATGGTGGCGCTGCAGATCCTGTCCTGCAAGCTGCGGGGCAGGCCGTTGTTTGCTACGGCCCCCTGGCATCATTGGCTGGAAAAACGAGGCAAAGGCCCGGTAAGTGTTTTTTATTGGCTGTGTGCTGCGGCTCTGCTGGGGCTGTGGATGGCGGTGCAGATGACCCGCTGGGCATAAAATCGCCCGGGAAAGGGGCGGTACACCGCAGCGGCTGGTGCTGCATAAGACCCGAAAAATAAAGGGGAGACGATTTGACCCATGACCATGATCCGCAGAAAACCACCGGAACGCTATGCGTTCCTGCAAAGAGACCCCGGCCCCTGGACGCCGATGACCATCCGCTGGCTGGCCACCCTAGGCGTCATTATGATCTTTGGCCTGGTGATGCTGTTCAGTGCCAGTTATACCACCGGCTACCTTCGGATGGGGGACAGTCTGCACTATATCAAGTCGCAGCTTTTGTGCACTGTGCTGGGGTTGGGCATGATGTGGCTGTTCTCCTACATTGACCACCGCTTCCTGCGCAAGCTGGTCTGGCTGGGGTATGGGGTCTGCATCGTTCTGCTGATCTTGGTGTTGTTCAGTGCCCCGCTCAACGGCTGCCGCCGGTGGCTGCGGGTAGGGGGCTTGACTGTGCAGGTCTCCGAGATCGCAAAATTTGAGATGATCCTGCTTACGGCGCATCTGGCGGCAAAAGCTCCCCGGATGGAGAGCCTTGACCCCAACCGCCGTCTCAGCCCGGGGCAGTGGCTGTATCAGAAGCTGGTGCGGGAGCTGCTTGTGCCGCTGCTGCCCTTAATCCCGGTGGTCCTGTTGCTGGTAATGGAGCCGCATATGTCCGGCATCGTGCTGACCTGTGCGATCGTGGGCACCATCCTGCTGCTGGGCGGCAACGGCGGCGGGCTGACCTGGGCGGGGGCGTTCTCTGCCGTGGTGCTGCTGGAATCGGTCCTGCAGCACATCGACTCCATCCCCTACCTGCAAAGCCGTTTGGACGGCTGGACCCAGGACCTGAGCAAGATGACCGACCAGACCCTGCAAAGCCTGTATGCCATTGGTTCCGGCGGGCTGACCGGGCTGGGGCTGGGCAACAGCATTGAAAAACAGCTCTGGCTGCCGGAGAGCACCAACGATTTCATCTTCAGTGTCGTGTGCGAGGAGCTGGGCTTTTTGGGTGCGCTGATGGTGATCCTGCTGTTCGTGCTGTTTTTGCTGCAAGGGATGTGGATCGCATTCCAGGCAGAAAACCTCTACTGCACGATGGTGGGCATCGGCATTATGGCCCAGATCGCATGGCAGGTGTTCTGCAACATTGCGGTCGTCACCAACACCCTGCCCAATACCGGCATCAGTCTGCCCTTTTTCTCTTCCGGCGGCACCAGTCTGATCCTGCTGCTGGCGGAGATGGGGGTCATGGTAAACATTGCCCGCAATGGCGCCCGTGCCGAGGCCGAGCGGGAGCAGCGCCGTGCAGAGCGGGAGGCAAAGGCCAAAGCAAAGGCCCCCATTGACCTGGAAGCTGCCCGCCGTGCCCGGATGAACGGCCAGCCCCAGATCTGACCATACAAGAACGGAGGGTTTTATCAATATGAAAGTTCTGATCGCTGCCGGCGGTACAGCCGGACACATCAACCCTGCTCTGGCCATTGCCGGAGCCATCCGGCAGGCAGACCCTGCCGCAGAGATCCACTTTGCCGGCCGGCAGGAGGGCATGGAGTACCGCTTGGTGACCCAGGCGGGCTATCCCTTCCATCATATCGAGATCACCGGCTTCCAGCGGCGCCTCTCCTGGCAGAACATCAAGCGCAATGCCGTTACGCTGTATAATCTGGCACTCTCCGGCCCCAAAGCCAAGGCGATGATCCGTCAGATCCAGCCGGATCTGGTCATTGGCTGCGGCGGCTATGTGTCCGGGCCGGTGGTGCGCTGTGCGGCTAAAATGGGCATCAAGACGGCGATCCATGAGCAGAACGCCTTCCCCGGTGTGACCAACAAGCTGCTGGCCCCGGACGTGGATATCGTATTTGCAGCGGTGCCTGCTGCGGTGGAAAAACTGGGGGCACCCCAAAAGACGGTGGTCGTCGGCAACCCGGTCCGTCCGGAAGTGTTTGCCGAGGCACGGCAGCGCGCCGCCGCCCGGGCCCGCATCGGGGCCGAGGGGCGGACCGTGATCCTGTCCTTTGGCGGCAGCCTGGGGGCACGGCGGGTCAACGAGGTGGTGGCAGATCTGTGTGCCTGGGAGCAAAAGACCGGGCAGCCGGTGCTGCATCTTCACGCTACCGGTCAGTATGGGGTGGAGCTGTTCCAGAACCTCTCCCAGGAAAAGGGCTTTGCCCCCGGCAAACAGCTGATCGTCCGGGAGTATATCAACGATATGCCGCAGCTGCTGGCAGCGGCAGACCTGGTCATCAGCCGGGCAGGTGCACTGACCCTGGCAGAGCTGGAGGCGGCAGGCCGGGCAGCGGTGCTGATCCCCAGCCCCAATGTGGCCGAAAATCATCAGTATTACAATGCCTTGGAGCTGGAAAAGGCCGGGGCGGCTGTGGTCATTGAGGAAAAGGACCTTACCGGCGAAAAATTGGTGGAGACGGTCTCCGGGCTGCTGTCCACCCCCGGCAAGCTGGAGCAGATGGGGCAGGCGGCTCGTGCGCTTTCGGTGGACGACAGCCTTGGCCGCATCACCGATGCGCTGCTGAAGCTGGTGCGCACGCCGTGACTTCGGCCCAAGGAGGCGACCTATGACCCCAAGACCCAAAAAACGGCGCAGCCGTCCCTACGACTCCGCCCGGACTGCGCCCCGCAGCACAGGACAGCGTTCCGTATCCCGTCCTTCGGGTTACCAGGAACAGGAGCTGACCTTTGAAACACGGCGTGCGCCTTCGCAAAATACCACCCGCTCCCGGGCCTATGATTTCGAGAACCAGCGTCCGCAGCAGGGAACGTCCCGTCCCCGGGCCTATGATTTTGAGGGCCAGCGTCCGCATCAGGGTACATCCCGCCCCCGGCAGGACAACAGCATCCAGTTCCCCACACAGCAGGTGCGCCGCCCGGCGGGCGGCAGCAGCCAGAACAAAACAGTCCACACGGGACAACGTCTGCGCCCGGCGCAGAACCAGCCGCAGCGCCGCAAGCACCGGCGGATGACCCGGGCAGAGATGCGCCGCCGCCGGTTGGCACGCCGACTGACGGCCTTTGGGCTTTTGCTCTGCGTCATTGGAGCGGGGGTCTATCTGACCGTAACGATGCTGTTTAAGATCAATACCATCCAGCTGCAGCTGGCAGATACCACCCCGGTGGAACAGGCGGGCGGATATTCCAGCCAGGAGATCCTTGCCGCATTGGGGGTGGCCAGCGGCGAGAATATCTTCAGTTTTGACCCAGATGCCAAGGCACAGGCCCTGGAGCAGCAGTTCCCCCTGCTGGAGCAGATCCGGGTGGTGCGGGACTACCCCAACACCGTTGCGGTGCGGGTGGTAGAGGCTGTACCTAGCTGGGCAATGGAGACCAGCAAGGGCTGGCTTACCCTCTCGGCCCGGATGAAGATCCTGGAATGTAGCGGGAACCAGCCGCAGCTGCCCACCCTTTACGGCGGGGAACCGGTCTCCACAGCGCCCGGCACGCAGGTGGAATATACAGCACCTGTGCCGGAAGCACCGGAGAGCAGCGCAGAAAGTTCCGCTGCGGAACCGGCCCCGGATGGACGTCTGGAGGCGCTGGACACATTGACCACCTCTCTGGCACAGCATGGCTTGATGGAAGGCGTGACCCGCATCGAGTTTGCGGACACCGAACAGCTGGCATTTTTGTACCAGGGGCGCATCAGCGTGCTGCTTGGTACGTTGAATGAGCTGGAATATAAGCTGGACTTTGCTGCCTATCTGCTGCATAATACAGATGGAAAGGGCTGCGCAGAGACCGATACCGGCCAGCTGGATTGCAGCCATGTCCGGGGGGACGGCACCATCCGTCCCATTCTGGCGCAGGGGGAGCCGGTGCTGCCTTCGGGCTATGTGGCTCCGCCGCCTGCTGCCCCGGAACCGGCCCTGGAGACTGTCCCGGCTGAGGGGGAGCCGGCACCGGATGCAGCGCCTGCTGACCCGGCCGAAGTGCCGGCACCCGAAGCCCCGGCAGCAGAACCCACAGCGGAAGCAGCGGCCCCTGCCGCTCCGCCCGCCTGATACGATGTGAGGAGCATGAAATTAAAATGAAGCTTGCACAACTGACTGAGGGTCTGGCCTGCACACTGGTGCAGGGCAGCCTGGATACGGAAATTACAGATATCATCTACGACAGCCGCCGGGCTGCCCCGGGCCTGGCCTTTGTCTGCATCGTGGGCACCCAGCGGGACAGCCACGAGTTTGCCGCAGACTGTGCGGCAAAGGGGGTCAGTGCGCTGGTGATCCAGCACGATATTGACCTGACCGGGCTTTCGGGGGTCACGGTGATCAAGGTGGAGAGCAGCCGCCTGGCGCTGGCGCTGATGAGCGCAAATCTGTTCGGCAACCCGTCCCGCCAGCTGACCATGATCGGGGTCACCGGCACCAAAGGCAAGACCACCACGACCCATATGATCAAAAGCGTGCTGGAAGCCGCAGGCCGAAAGGTGGGAATGATCGGCACCAACGGCGTGTACTTTATGGGCCATCATGAAGATACCGCCAACACGACCCCGGAGAGCTATGAGCTGCAAAAGCTGTTCCGGCGCTTTGTGGATGCAGGCTGTGATACTGCGTTGATGGAGGTGTCCAGCCAGGGTCTGATGATGGACCGGGTGGCAGGCATCCACTATGATATCGGCGTGTTTACAAACCTCTCTCCGGATCACATCGGCCCGGGGGAGCACGCAAGCTTTGAGGAGTACCGCAGCTGGAAGGGACAGCTGTTCCGCCGCTGCACGGTGGGCATTGTCAACAGCGATGATCCCAACACCGAGGCGCTGCTGGAGGGCCATACCTGCCGCTTGGTGCGTTACGGCCGGGGAGAACAGGCCGATTACAGAGCGGGCAGCTACCAGCTGCTGCGCACCCATGACTTTTTGGGCGTACAGTTCCATGTGTCCGGTGCGGACGAGATGGACGTACAGGTAAATATGCCGGGCGAATTCAGCGTATACAATGCGCTGGCGGCGCTGTGTGTGGGCAAGACGCTGGGTCTTGCAGATGAGGCGATCCATGAGGGTCTGGCCCGCTGTGTGGTCAAGGGCCGAGTGGAGCTGGTGCCTATCAGCAAAAACTTTACGATCCTGTTGGACTACGCCCACAACGAGGTATCGACCGAGAGCCTGCTGACCACGCTGCGTGCATACCAGCCGCATCGGCTGGTGGTGGTGTTTGGCTGCGGGGGCAACCGCTCCAAGCTGCGCCGCTACGGCATGGGGGAGATCTGCGCCCGCATGGCGGATTTCTCCATCCTGACCGAGGATAATAACCGGTTTGAAAAGGTGGAGGATATCCTGGCGGATATCCGGCAGGGGATGGAAAAGGGCAACCCCAAGGCGCCCTATGTGGAGATCCCGGACCGGCTGGATGCGCTGCACTATGCGGTGGACCATGCTGAACCGGGGGACCTGATCGCGGTCATCGGCAAAGGCCATGAGACCTACCGGGATCGGATGGGAGTCAAGACCCCCTTCCTGGAGCGGGAGTTGCTGGAAGAGTATGCCCAGCAGATCGGTCTGGAATAAACCGAAAAACAAAAAAGGCTGCCCGGAGACGGGCAGCCTTTTTGTTGTGTTTTTACAGGGTCTTGCCGGTGAGCAGCTGATAAGCTTCCTCGTACTTGGCAATGGTCTTGTCGATGACTTCCTGGGGCAGGTCGTAGTTGGAATCGGGGTTGGCTTTCAGCCAGTCGCGGACGAACTGCTTGTCAAAGGAAGGCTGACCATGGCCCGGCTCATAGCCCTCCAGGGGCCAGAAGCGGGAGGAATCCGGGGTCAGCATCTCGTCGCCCAGCACGATATTGCCCTGGTCGTCCAGGCCAAACTCGAACTTGGTGTCTGCAATGATGATGCCGCGGCTCAGAGCGTAGGCAGCGCACTTCTTGTACAGAGCAATGGTGTAATCCCGCAGCTTTGCAGCGTACTCTTCGCCCTTGCCGGGGTAGAGCTTCTCCAGCACGGTGATGCTCTGCTCGTAGGAGATATTCTCGTCATGGTCGCCGATCTCAGCCTTGGTGGAGGGGGTGTAGATGGGCTCGGGCAGCTTGTCGGACTCCTTCAGGCCCTCGGGCAGGGTGATGCCGCAGACCTTGCCGGTCTTCTGGTAGCTGGCCCAGCCGCTGCCGGTAATGTAACCACGCACGATGCACTCCACCGGCAGCATGGTCAGCTTGCGGCACAGCATGCTGTTGCCGTCAAACTGCGGCTGGCGGAAGAACTCCGGCATATCCTGCACATCCACGCTCAGCATGTGGTTGGGCAGCAGGTCCTGAGTGTAGTCGAACCAGAATTTGCTCATCTGGGTCAGCACGGTGCCCTTACGGGTGACCTTGTTTTTCAGGATGACGTCAAATGCGGAAATGCGGTCGGTGGCGACCATAACCAGGCTGTCGCCGTTGTCGTAGATCTCGCGGACCTTGCCTTCCTTGATGGGCTTGAACTCAGTCATTGCAAAACACTCCAATTTCATTGCAGGTGCAAAAAAGCACGTTTTTTCGGTGGGCGTGGCCCACACAGTCTTCTCTCTTTATCTTACCACATCCGCCGCCGGTTGGAAAGCACCAGAATGAGAGGAAAAAAGCCTGTTTTTTGCGTTTTTCTCGTGAAAAGTGCAAAAAACAGGGACGATTTTCGTCATTTTGACGGACAAAGTCATACTTTGACGCAGGTGTCCCGGCTCTTGTAAAGGGACGAAAATCCGTCGCAGGAACGAAAACTTGTGCGGGATATCCATCAAAAAAAGGTTGACAGAGCGTACAGGAGTAGGTATCATGGAGTAGATCTTCAGATACGGAGGAAATGTACAGCCATGCAGCAGCCACTGATCATCGCACATCGGGGCGCATCTTATCTTGCGCCGGAGAACACCCTTTCCGCTTTCCGCAAGGCGAAAGACCTGGGTGCAGACGGCGTGGAGATGGACGTGCAGGAGACCGCCGACGGTAAACTTGTGATCCACCATGATTATGTGATCGATTTTCATACCCAGCTCAGCGGAAACATCTATGATATGATGGAGGGCGAGCTGCGGGAGCTGGATTTTGGCAGCTGGAAGAACGTGGACTTTTTTGATGAAAAGATCCCCACCCTGCCGGAAGCATTGTCTGTGGGCGGGGAGCTGAACTGGATGATGGTGGAGCTGAAATCCAACGTCTACCCGGACCCCAATTTTGTGCCGATGACGGTGCGGGATATCCAGGATTCCGGCCACAGAGATAAAAGCATCCTGATCGCTTTCCAGCATGATCTGCTGCGGCAGGCAAAGGAGCTGGACCCGGAGCTGAAGACTGGTGCACTGCTCTATGGCTCTCTGGAGGGTGTGTTTGTGCCGCCCCCGGTGATTTGGAAGGACTTGGGGCTGACCAATGGTCTGGATGAGGAAAATGACCTGCCGGAAGACGACCCGGACAGCCCCTATTGGCAGCTTGCAGGCGCTCAGGGACTGGGGGCAGCGCTGACCTTGGCCCGTGATCCGTCGGCGCTGGAGCAGGAGAATGGGCCGCTGCTGCGCTGGGCCAATAGTCAGCTGATGATGCTGCAGGCCAGCTTCCCAGGGAGAGATTTTTGGGGCATCTTGTCCAATCTTGCTGCCCAGAGAGACCCGGCAGCGTATGTGCGCAGTATGCCGTTCAAGCCGGATTATATCAGCTGTAAGTACCATACTGCATTCGTCCGCCCGCAGATGGTGGAGGAGCTTCATGCGCTGGGGGTCAAGGTGGCGTTTTGGACAGTGGATACCCGTAGGGTGCTGCGCTCGCTGCTGCCTTTGGGACCGGATGCCATCGTTACGAACCGCCCTGATAAGATCCGTGAGTGGATCTGGGAAGAACAGCACCCGGAAACAGGAAAATGATTTGCAGATAGCAGGTCCGCCGCCCCGGCTGAGAATATTTGAATGGCCCGTGTATCTGCACGGGTCATTTTTGTGTGTAGAGTGGTTTTGGGAGAGACCCTCTCAGTCGCCTGGTGGGAGAGGAGGCTTATGGGACGAACCCTCTCAGTCGCCTACGGCGACAGCTAGTTCCCCTTTTTGTCGCCTACCGGCGACATCTTCCCCCGGCCGGGGGAAGTCTTTCCACTCAGGTGGAGCCCTTGGCAAAGAGGGCAGGTCTCGTCCTCATTCGTTAACGGCAGGAAGAAGTCAGCCGATAAGCGGTAAACTTTCCGCCCTTGCCAAAGCCTCCACCTTCGGGGGAGGTGGCATTTCGCGAAGCGAAATGACGGAGAGGGTTGCTTCCGGGACGAACCCTCTCAGTCTCGCTGCGCTGGACAGCTGTTGCCGGGACGAACCCTCTCAGTCGCCTACGGCGACAGCTCTCCCGAAGGGCGAGCCCTTGGCAAAGAGGGCAAGTCCTATGCTTACAGGTCAACGGCATGAAGAAGCCAACCTGTAAGCAGTAAACCTCCCGCCCTTGCCAAAGGCTCCCCCTATCGGGGGAGCTGGCAGCGCCGTCAGGCGTTGACTGAGAGGGTTCCCGGAAAACCACCCGTCACAGCCCGTCACGTCCCTGGCAGAAGGTGCGAAGCCTGCCCTATGCAAAAAAATTGGCTGGCGAGGACTCGCCAGCTGTGTGAAAAGCTTTTTTCGGTTCCTTTTTTCTCGAAAAAAGGAACAACCCCCCGTAAAAAAGCCACCCCCTCCCCCCTAAAAATCAACACCCAGAAATGTGAGGTACCCTCCATGCAGACGATCTACGATGCGCATTTATTATTGGTAGATGACAACCCAGACCTTATCACCCTGCTGTGCGATCATCTCCGGGGGGCAGGCTACCAGAATCTGGCCACCGCCTCCAACTGTGCCGAAGCAAAGGCGGCCTTTGCCGCGCAGACCCCAGAGCTGATGGTTCTGGACATCAACCTGCCGGACGGGGATGGCTTTGTGCTGTTCCAGGAGCTGCACTCCCAGGGCGATGTTCCCGCGCTGTTCCTCTCTGCCCGTGATGCCGATGCCGACCGTCTGTTCGGGCTGGGGCTGGGTGCAGACGACTACCTGACCAAGCCCTTTTTGATGCAGGAGCTGCTGCTGCGCATCCAGCACATTTTACAGCGCGCCTACCGGGCCGAATTGTCCAGCAATGCCGCATCCCCCGTCCTGCAGATCGGCTGCCGCCGGGTCTCTCTGGCCGATGCCCAGATCCTGCCGCCCCAAGGCCCGCCGGTCCCCCTGACCGCCACCGAGCGCGCACTGCTGCAAAAGCTGGTGGAGAACCGGGGCCATCTTGTCACCTACGACGCCTTGTGCGAGGCGGTATGGGGCGTGGATTATTTTGGTTACAAAAACAGTCTGCTGGCCCATATGCGCCACCTGCGGGAAAAGCTGGAGGATGACCCCAGCAAGCCGCAGCATCTGGTCACCGTGCGGGGCATTGGCTACAAGCTGACCCGGGAGGGTGCGGTATGAAGACATTCGGGCGGCTGATCCGCCGCTACGTACTGGCCATTGCCGTCCTGGTCCTGCTGCTGGCGGGGCTGGGTGCCGGGCTGCTGGGTTGGCTGGGCTGGAGGTACACCGTCCAGTACCAGGCCCAGCCCCATACTTCCAGCGAGATCGCCGCCGCCATGGTACAAAAGGACGGTCAGTTGGACTTTGGCCCTGCCCACACCCCGGAACAATGGATGCAGGGGTACGCCTGGGCCATGGTCCTGGATGACGACGGTCAGGTGATCTGGCGTTATCAGCTGCCCCCAGAGCTGGACCACCCCTACACCGTATCGGAAACAGCCGCTTTCAGCCGCTGGTACCTGGACCAATGGCCGGTGCTGTGCTGGGTAGAGGAATACGGCCTGTTCGTGATCGGGCAGGCGCCTGGCACCCTGTGGAAACGCAACTTTTACATAGACACCGATATCGTCCACGGGCTTATCTCCAGCATCCTGCCCGCAGGGATCGGGCTGGTCGTGCTGATCCTGGCATTTTGTCTGGCCTTCAGCTGGCGGGGCAGCCGCAGTTTGCAGCAGGTGGCACAAGGGTTGGACGCTCTGGCACAGGGGCAGACCGTGACCCTGCCGGTGACCGGCATGGCTGGGGAGCTGGCGCAGAAGCTGAACCAGACCAGCGCCCAGCTGCAGACCCGCAACGAGATCATCGCTCAGCGGGATTCCGCCCGCACCAACTGGATCGCCGGTGTCAGCCACGACATCCGCACCCCGCTCTCTCTGATCCTGGGCTGGGCCGAACAGCTGGAGCAGGACTCTGCCCTGCCGGATGCGGCCCGGCGCAAGGCTGCGGGTATCCGCACCCAAAGCCAGCGCATCCGCTCGCTGATCGACGACCTGAACCTGACCAGCAAGCTGCAATACGGCGCCCAGCCCCTGCGCCGCCAAAAGCTGACCGCCGGGCCGCTGCTGCGCCGCGCTGTGGCAGATTTTTATGATACACCCCTAGCCGACAACTGCACCGTAAGTCTGGTCCAGACCGATGCAGCGGAACAAGCAGTGCTGGATGCTGACCCCGCATTGCTGGCCCGGGCGCTGGAAAATCTGCTGAACAACGCCTCCCGGCACAACCCTGATCCGGTGGAGATGCAGATAACCGCCGAGATGGACAGCGGCAAACTGCGGATCATTTTGGCAGACAACGGCGTTGGGTATCCCCCCTCCGTGCTGCGGGCGCTGTCCTGTCCGGAGCAGGAGGGCGCCCCGCATATTCTGGGTCTGCACGTTGTGGAACAGATCCTCTCCGCCCACGGCGGGCGGGCGCTCTTTGTCCGCAACCGCCCCAAAGGCGCCAAGGCCGTGCTGGTGCTGCCCGTAGTGGAGACGTGAGGGGGCCGTTTCCCCCGGTGCCCCGCTCCATCTGCCGCCCCTGTCCTTTGCATTGACAGCCCACCGACCATGGTGGTACACTTTGGACATCCCTAACATTTATCACCAAGGAGGCACTTACCATGCAGATCATCCATACCGAAAACGCTCCCGGAGCCATTGGTCCTTACTCCCAGGCAGTGGTCACCGGCGGGCTTGTGTACACCTCCGGGCAGATCCCGGTAGACCCGGCCACCGGCGCTGTCCCTGAGGGCATCGCCGCCCAGGCAGACCAGAGCTGCCGCAACGTGGGCGCCATCCTGACCGCCGCAGGGTCCGGCTTTGACAAGGTGGTCAAGACTACCTGCTTTTTGGCCGACATTGCAGACTTTGCCGCCTTTAACGAGGTCTACGCCGGTTACTTTGTCTCCAAGCCTGCCCGCAGCTGCGTAGCCGTCAAGGATCTGCCCAAGGGCGTTCTGTGCGAGGTCGAGGCCATCGCGGAGGTTTAAATATCTGTTCCCGCCTGCTGCAATCTTTTTTGCAGCAGGCTTTTTTGTCATTCTGCAGCGGTTGTTTTTGAGCCGTTTTTCACTTGCTGGTTTTCCTGCCAACTGGTGGAATTCCCGCCGTGTGATTTTGCACAATTCTTGATATACTAGTATGTCAGTTTCTCCGAATTGTATCAATTCGTCTTGTATACTTGAACTTTGTGTGTTAATCTTGGGCAAAGCGCACCAAAAAGCTTGGGTGCAACTGAGCAAGAATCGTGTCCTTTTATGGACACACGGAGGAATTGTATCATGGAATTCAGCAGAAGAGATTTTCTTCGCAACACCGCTGCTATTGCAGCTGTTGCAGGCGTGCTGGGCACTGGCAGCATCGCTTTTGCAGACAACGGGGATGAGAACTGCCTGCCCGTTGTAAATGTGGCTGCACAGAGCCGGGACGAGCTGGCCAAGCGCTTCCGGGCAGGCCGCAGCGGCAGCCTGGAGTACTGTGCTTTCAACCCCAAGCATTATCAGCTGGGTCTGCGGGGCAAGCTGCCCCTGGTGGTGTTCCTGCACGGCGAGGACGGCAAGGGCCCCAACGGCACCCAGCTGCTGGCCAACGACGGCGCCACCTTCTATATGTCGGACGCTCAGCTGAAAAAGAACCCCACCTTCGTCATCGCTCCCCAGTGCCCGGGCAACAACTGGACCGACCCGGAGACCGTGGCCGCCGTCAAGAAGATGATCGACGATTACGTTGCCTCCCACGCTGTTGACCCCGACCGCATCTACATCGAAGGTATGTCCATGGGCGGCACCGGCGTCTGGCACATGATCCTCACCTATCCGTACTTCTTTGCGGCTGCTATCCCCATGTGCGGCATGGTGCCCGCCCAGTGGTACGCCACCCCCGGCGCTTTTGCCGCCATCAAGCATCAGCCCATCTGGGCCTATCACTGCAAGGACGACCCCGTCATGCCGGAGAGCGAGACTGCAAAGGCCGTCCAGACCATGAAGGACAACGGCTGTGGCTGCATCAAGTACGAGGGCTTTACCGCCGGTTCCATGCCGGAGCCTCATAAGGTGTGGGAGCGTGTGTTCAGCATCGGCACGCCGTACAACTGGATGTTCACCCAGAGCCTGACCCGCACCCAGCATGGCGCCCTGGACCCCAACCTGATGTTCAGCCAGATCAAGCTGAAGTACGGCATCACCCGCATCATGGACTTTGGCATGGACACCCTGTATGTGATGGATCGGGGCAGCGAAGCTCTGGTGATCGACACTGCCATGGGCGGCAGCGGCAAGGCCGACCTCTATGCCTACATCCGCAACAACGTGCTGACCAACCCCGACGCTGCACTGGATATCCTGCTGACCCACAACCACGGCGACCATATCCTGGGCATCCCCTCTCTGGTAGCCTCCGGCAAGGTGCGCCGCACCTACATCCACCCGGACGACAAGGCGGGGCTGCTTTCCACCATGGAGAAGTTCGGCGGTTTAACGGCTGAGACCATGCACCTGCAGAACGTCAACGCAGGCGATGTGGTGCGCATTGGCCAGGATGAGCTGGAAGTGGTCCATGTCACCGGCCATACCCCTGGTTCTGTGGTGTTCTTCTACAAGGACTACATCTTTACCGGCGACGCCATCGGCTCCGGCGACCTGTTCCTGTTCAAGATGACCTTTGATGAGTTCTATCCCACCATTGAGCACTTTATGGCAGAGATCCTGCTGCGCAATAAGGATGTGGAGTATGAGTTCCTCACCGGCCACCTGGAGAACCTGGAGCCCTTCTCGGTGGACTACCTGCGCCACATGATGATCCTGGTGCGGGACGTGATCCGCGGCGATATCCAGCCCGGCATCTATACCCGTAAACCCGGCCGTATGGCAACCTACCTGGATGCCAACATTTACTACACCGGCAAGACTCTGAGCACCGATCCGGAATAATCTTCAACGCACTTCCCTTACTCCTCCTATCATTCTATCCTGCCCCTGCCCCCGGCCTTTTCGCTGGGGGCAGGGGTATTTTTTAATACAAAAGGACCCAGGCTCTCTGCCCGGGTCCTTTTGTATTGAAAAAGCGGCAGCCTGTCTCGGCTGCCGCTTCAAAGGGCTTTCTGTTCCCCTGGATCTATCATGGCCCTGTGAAACCATATCCGCAGAAAAGCCCTGGTGATCGCTTTTTGATACCGTAAATGTATGGCAGCGCAATTCCACGCAGCTGCTCTTTACAAGGCAAGTATAGCAAACTCCCCGCTGAATGTCAGCAAAAATGTCTGTTTATGTCGAAAGGATGTCACAGATTGCTGTCCGGTACTGCAAATGTAAAGCAGAACCAACCATCCTTGCAGCTGATCGTATGGTACCCGCCGCTGCGCTCCAGCACACTGCACACATTGCCAAGACCAATACCATGGCCTGGCTCCTGCTTTGTGCTGGGGGGCAGCCCTTTCCCATTCCAGTCCAGCGGCTGTGCCACCCGATTGCGCACAGATACCACAAACTCCTGCTCTGCGTGGCGGATGCGCAGCGCAACATACGGAGGGTCGGCCCCTTCTGCTGCACGGATCGCATTATCCAGCAAATTGCACATCACGGTCACCAGCTCTGTATCCCGAAGGGGGAAGTGTTCCAGGTCGCACAGATCAAAACTGAGCTGTACTTTGTGCTTTGCCGCGTCACGATATTCTGTGCTCAGCAGCGCATCCAACAACGGGTTATGGGTGTTGACTACCGCCGTAGCGCTGGTAATGTTCTGGGACAGTCCGGACAGATAGTTCCGGGCGCCTTGCAGGTCCTGCTGTTCCAGGTAGCAGTTCATGGCGTCCAAATGGTTCGTAAACTCATGGGTCAGCTTTCGCTGCGTCTGGTAAGAGGACATCAGTGCATCTGCTCTTGCCTGCTCCAGCAGCATTTTTTTCTGCGCACGGCGGGCCTGGGTCGATGCACGGCCCAGCAGTACAGACAGCGCCAGATAGATCCCCGCTGAGAGCAAAAAGCCAAAGCAGATAAACACCAAAAAGCCATACTGCCGGGAGCTTTGGCTCAGCTCCGCCAGCACGATGCTGGACAGAAGGATCACCGCCAGGTACGAGCCGGACATCATTTTTTGGGTCGTATCCATCTCCCGGATCTGGCGGCGCAGCACCCGGATCGCAAAAAAGACCAGCAGATTGGACAGCACGCCGTACACCAGGCCCGTCAGGTCGCTGTACCAAACCTCTCCAAAGTCCTTGCCGTACAGCGCTGCCAGCAGCAAACCGGTAAAATCTCCATACAGCATCAAAAAGCCGCCAAATACCAGGATTGCCAGCAGTTTACGGCGCATAGAACCGCCAAACAGCAGGGTGAACCCGCTATACCGTACCGTGCTGAACAGCAGGGCCGGCAGGGTAAAGGGCGTAAAATAGCGGGTCAGTCCCTGGGTCAAAAGCCAGATCAGACCGGCCAGTCCCCAGGAGACCCGCCTCGGCAGCCTGCCCGGGCCAAGGATCGCATCCTCGATCTGTAAGACCACAAGCACCTCTCCTAGGCAGGCCAGTTTATTGGGGGTAAGCTCAGGCATTGCCAAACCGTCCTTTCCACTCCAAATACGCGCCCCGGATCTCTGGGTACTTGGCCCGGCTGGCACTTAGTTCCACATCATTGCAGAGGATCACCTTGTACCCTGTGATCCTGCGTATATAGCGCATATTGACCACTGCGCTTTTGCCGATCCGCAAAAAGTTCTGGTCATACATTTCCTGCGGCAAAGCGGACAGCTTGCCATAATATGTACACAGCGGCTCATGGGGACGGCTGCCAAAGATATGCACCCGCCGGCCCTCACTCTCCAGGTAAAAGATCACATCATAGGGCAGGGTGTGGACCTCCCGGTTGATCTCCACTGTCAGATTTTTTGACCGCTGAAACAGCTCGGCGTAGATATCCGTCATGCACTGGGGCATGGCTTGATTCAGCTCCTGCTTGAGGATATAGCGGAACGCATTGACCGTATAACCCTGTGTCGCAAACTCCAAATAAGCAGACACATAGACCAATAACAGCTGCGGATTTTTTATTTTCAGGTACCTGCCCAGCTCGATGCCGCTCATGGTCACAAGATCCACATCCAAAAAGGCCAGCTGATACTGCTCCGGCCCTTCTAATCCCAGCACCTGCTCCGCACTGGCACACACAGTACAATGTACCGGGATATCTTTTGCTTCAAAAAAAGCCTGGACCGCCCTCTGCATCTTCTCACAGCAAACGGGTTCGTCGTCGCAGATCAGGACATTCATAAAAAATCACTCCGTTATTGTTCAAAGGATCGTCTCAGCCCAGATTCCCCGCAGAGATCGCCGCCGCCATCCAGGGCTTTTGCACACAAAATAAAATTCCGTTTTCAAAACGCAAAGCAGATCTCCGATCCGCAGGATTCCTTTTTTCGCTTAAATCAAGCCCATTATACTTGAATAGAGTCCTTTTTTCAACCAACTGCGCCCAACAAAAAAACAGCCTTGCGGCTGGGGAAAATCTTAAACTGTCCACGGCTTCTGCCCCGGTACTGCTTCCCATACGGTGACACCCGCGAGCTAAACAAAGCCCCACTGGGGCTTTGTTTGCGGTGTTTCCACCGCCGCTCTGTTCGACCCCCACCACCAGCAAAAAACCCCCAGCCTTGCGGCTGGGGGTTTTATGCCGGTGGTGGGGGTCGAACCCACACGGTATCACTACCAATGGATTTTGAGTCCACATCGTCTGCCATTCCGACACACCGGCACATCTATGGATGTACAACAGCATTATTATAGCGGATTTCTCCATCAAAATCAAGCAGTATTTTTCCTGTTCAGCCGGACATCCTATGGATCGGGGCGCATCCCCCCTGCGCAGGGCTGTTTACATCCCGTTTTGCTGCCGGTCTTTTCAGAAAATATCCGCTCTTTCCTGCCCGAGTTTGTGCTGTGTTTTGTCCCGCTCCGGTCCTGCCACGGTGTGCACCGGGCAGGAGCATTGCGGTCAGTTATATCCCACTATCCCCCCGCAGGCAATTGGAAGGGTCATTTGTATAGAACTTTCGTTGTTTTTCTCGAAAAGGCTTTACAAATGCAAGCAAAGTTACTATTATATAAATATATGTTTCCGCTCTGGAGGGCGCTAAGTTGCATAGGATGCAACGCCAGCGCGGCACATGATGGAAGGAAGGTTGAGGATATGTCTGAGAAAAAGCTCGCTGCCTCTGCGGCAGTCCAAACGCCGGAAGCTCACGATACAGAGCCCAAAGCCAAAAAGCCCGCAAAGTCCGCAGCACGCCGCGGCCGTCCCCCGCTGACGCCGGAGCTGTATGTGGAGCTTGGTGATAAGCAGTACAATGTCAGCGATATCGTGGAGCGCGCAAAAGCAGATTACCGCGCTACCCACAAGGTGGGTGTGCAGTCCTGCAAAGTATACCTCAAACCGGAAGAGGGCGCAGCCTACTACGTTGTAAACAAAGTTTCCGGCAAACTGGATCTGTGATCTCTTAAGCGCAAAACAGGCCGGCACACCCAACTGCAGGTGTGCCGGCCTGTTTTATTTTTCAAACCGCTTTGCGGCGCTTTACCAAAACCGGGGGCGCTTTGGTGCAGGGTCCGGGTCCGGGATCTCAAATTCATAGCGCTCCGTAGCATTGATGACGGTGGTTCCGCCTTTGGTGCAGACCCGGGGCAGCTTAGGGTCATAGCTCAAATGCATATGACCATGGATGAACCACTTTGGTTCATATTCCTCCAGCAGATCATTAAAACAGCCAAACCCGCGGTGGGCGCCATCCGGCGTATCGTTCAAGCCTCGGGCGGGCGAATGGGTCATCAAAAGATCAATTCCCCCTACTTTATGGGCCCGCAGCCACAGCTTGCGGATGCGCCGCCGCATCGCCTGCTCGGTATACTGATAGGTATCCTCCTGGTTATAACGGATGCTGCCCCCCAGCCCCATAATGCGCAGCCCTTTCCAGACATACACCTGGTCATCCACGCAGATGCAGCCGCCGGGTTCTGCCCCTTTATAGCTGCCGTCGTGGTTGCCATGAACATACAGGATCGGCGCCGTGGTAAAGTTGGTGAGATGCTCCAGATATCGCTTGGGCAGATCCCCGCAGGAGAGGATCAGATCCACCCCCTCCAACCGGTCTTTTGAACAATAATCCCACAAAGCTCTCGAGGGGACATCCGAAATCGCAAGAATTTTCACGTCCGCATCGCTCCATTCTTTTTACCGTCCCGGCGGGCCCTTGCGCCGCCCGGATCGTCTCATGCATCCCGCAAAAGCGCCGCCCGGCTGCCTTTGCCCACAGGGATATGCAGCAAATTGCATACCCCTGCGTTATTGTGCGCCGTCTTTGACATTGTCCAGGCCGTTGATCCCGATCAGGGTCCGGGTGCGCACATCCAGCTGTTCATAGCGGGGCATCTCCCCCTCCACACATTCATCCAGCCAGTCCATCTCCATCAACTCCGCAGGCGTATAGGCCAGCCCTGCCGGAGAATGCAGGATATGTCCCTGGGCGTAGATCTCCGCCGGGAATATCTGCAAGCCCCCTTCCCGCAGCTGCTTTTCCATCAGGTCCAGCATCTGCAGGGTGCCGCCGGGCAGACCCAGTGTATACTGGATCTCCTCCGCATCGCTGCTCATGCCCCACCAATAGTTCAGCGCGCGGCCGCTGGTCTTGTCCCAGCCGCCTTCCAGAATGGAGCGGATGATCTCGATGTAAAACGTATCCCACCGCCACTCCGGCAGCGCCAGCGGCTGCACGCTGCCATCCGGCAAACGGCGGCACAGGCCATAATCCCGGTGGGCAGGGCCAGGCTCCCGCGGGTCACGGGCATAGAACAGCTCCACATCCTCCTGGTCCGCAAAATCCAGTGGATGATCCGGGTCCTGCAAACAGGCCCAGCGCAGCAGCACCCGTCCCTCCGGACGGACGGTGCGCAGCCCCTGGGCAAACGCATTGACCGCCGCAGGGGTGCCGTAGATGGGGTTGGCCGCCACATACCCTACCCGCTGCGTCCGGCTCAGCACGCCCGCCAGGATGCCCAGCAAATAGGTCACCTCATAGGTGCGGGGGTAGTAGGTGCGCACCAGCGGGTGGGGCGCATTGAGCGAGCAGTTCAAAAAGTGGGTCTTGGGGTGCTGAGCTGCCACCTTCAGGCAGGCGGGGCGCATCCGGATGCTGGTCGTAAACACCACATCTGCATGGTCGTGGGCTTCCTGCTCCAGGATCTGCTCTGCATCCACCTCCGGGCCTACATTCTCCCGCCGGATGATCGTGAGCCGGTCCGGGAAAGCCTTCTGCAAGGCATTGATGCCCCGCTGATGGCGGCGGACCCAGGCACTGTTCTGGGCGTTGTACTCATGCAGGAACACCACCCGCAGGGTGCTGGGACGGCTGAAGATATTCAACTTTGCCAGCAGCGGCTCCCCGCTGCTCTGCTCCGGCTCCAGCGACAGCTCCACCGCCTGGGGTTTGGTAAGGATCTTGATCTCCTCCCAAAGCTTTGCCAGGTTCTCATGGATCTGGGCAGGCGGGCTATCGCAGGCATCTGCATAGCGGTAGACCGACAGATACACCAGCATCGCATCCCCAGGGGTCAGGTCCAGGCTCCCGCCCCCCAGCACATAAAACTGCTGGCTGAACTTTGCATAAAACGCTGCAAAATTGCGCCGGTCGTCCTCAGTCCAGCTCTCCTCAGACGCTTTGCATACCAAGGTCTGGAGCTTTGCATAGCTGCCCGGACGGCTGAATTGCAAAGCATTGACCTTGGACAGCTTATAAAAATCCAAAAACTCATAATAGATCCGATTTTGCAGCTCATCGGTGCGGGCAGGCACCAGACGGGTGACCGTGCCGGGGATCTTGACTGCGCCATAATATTTCAGCACAGAGACCCGCTTATTGCCCTCCTGCACATAAAAGCGGTTGAGATATTCAAACGCAATGATGGGGGTGTGGATGCCCTCTTCCAGGTGGGCATCGCACAGATGGCTCCATTTGGATGCAAACTCCGTGTCCTCATCCAGCAGGGGCATAAAGTTGGCGGCAAAGGCCGTATGCCGGCCGCTGGTCTTGGTGCCCACGATGCTCTCGGCAGGGATATCCACCAGGCCCAGCGGCTCCTGGGCTACGATATCCACCCCCATCAGCTCTTCGTCCAGCACCTCCAGAAAAGGCGTTTTGCCTTGGGCTACACAGGCCCGGTAGGCTCGCTGACCAGAGCGCAGCGCAGCTCTATAATCTTCCAGCATATAGGCTTCCTTTCTTGTTCGCACAGAGGTTATTTTTTTACGGGGCTTTCCCCTTTTGGCAAAAAAGCCCCGGAATCCATTTTACACAGCCGGCAGCACTTTGCCGCCGGATATTTCACAACATAGGGCAGGACCCGCTTTTCAGCTGCCAAAACCAGCAGCGCAAAGGGGCGTCTATCCATAGTATAGCATGAAATCCCCCGGCTGAACATCCACTTTTCCCGCAAATCCCTTGATTTGCGCCGGAGTTTCAGGTAGGATAGGGGCAAAACAAACCAATGAGGTGTATTATGGAAATACAGCAGCTGCCCCGCCTGGAACCGGGAGAATACCCTGGCGGCACCTGGTACTACGAACCCCATGTCTACCTGCCCTACCGCTATGTGCTGGGCAGAGTCGGCCGCCGCCCGCTGGTGTGCATCGGCATCAACCCCAGCACCGCGCAGCCCGGCGCACTGGACCCCACCCTGAAAAGCGTAGAGCGTCTGGCGGCGCACAACGGCTTTGACAGCTGGATCATGTTCAACGTCTACCCGCAGCGGGCCACCAACCCCAATGATATGGACCGCATCCCCGACCGTGCCCTGTGTGACGAAAACCTGCGCTGGCTGGCGGCTGTATTGGAAAACACCCAGCCTACCATGTGGGCTGCCTGGGGCACCCTGATCGAAAAGCGAGACTACCTGCCTGGATTGATGCGGGAGATGGTCGCCCTGACCCGGCAGTACGATACCCCCTGGGTCACCTTTGGCAAGCGCAGCAAAAAAGGCCACCCGCATCACCCCCTTTACCTGCGGGGAGATTCCACCCCCGAATCTTTTGATGTGGAAAACTATCTCGATACCTGTTTTTGACCCATAAGGAGGCCCTATGACCGCCGAACGCTCCCGCCAGACCGCTGCCTGGTTTGCTGCCCATCCCCGGCTCAAAGCCGGGGTGGTGGCCGCCAACCGCTGGCTGCCTCTGATCCCTTTTGCGTGCTACCCCGCCCTGCTGATTTGGCTGGGGCTGAAACTGGCTGCCGGCCAGACCCAGCTTCTGCCCGCAGCGGTCCGGGCGGTGCTGGTGCCGGCAGCGGTGTTTCTGGGCGGCACAGCCCTGCGCCGGGCGCTCAACTTCCCCCGCCCCTACCAGCAGCCCGGCTTCGTGCCGCTGGTGCAGAAAGAGCGGCAGGGCTGTTCCTTTCCTTCCCGCCATGCACTGAGCGCCGGTGTCATTGCAGCGGTGTGGCTGTATTTCAGCCCCGCCGCCGGGGCTGCGCTGACGGTCGTAGCCCTGGTCATCTGCGGGCTTCGGGTGCTGACCGGCGTACATTTTGTCCGGGATGTAACTGCCGGTGTTACCCTTGGTTTTGCATTGGGTCTGGCCGGTATGTGGCTGCTGTAAGACCCTTTGCAAAAAAAATAAAAGAATTTTGCATTTTGTCCTTGACAGAACCGGTGGGGTATGGTATTATACTTCTCGCAGCGTGTGCTTCGCACCGCAGCCGCCATAAAGGAACCCAATGGGATAACAACGTGCGCCCGTAGCTCAGGTGGATAGAGCAACTGCCTTCTAAGCAGTGGGCCGGGGGTTCGAGTCCCTTCGGGCGCATAGATATGGTGCCCATAGCGTAGTCGGTTAACGCGCCAGATTGTGGATCTGGAGACCGTGGGTTCGAGTCCCACTGGGCACCCCACCAAAAACAGCTGTTGCATTTGCAACAGCTGTTTTTTTATTCCAGTGCCCAGTGGGACTCGAACAGGGCGGCTCTGTTGACACCGTCAGCAGAGCAAACAAAGCCCCAGCGGGGCTTTGTTTAGCCCGCGGGGGTGACCCTCCCTTGCGCTCTACCAAGGCCCTGCACCGCATCCACCGTTCTCTGAGCAAAACCACTACGACGCCTGCACCCAGACTCAATTTATGCCGGGGCTCTGCAAGCTATACGACGGTCCCCGGCTGCTGCGGAAGAAAGCCATGGATTTCCAGACCCATCTGTACCGTTTTGGGGAGATGGAGCAGCTGCTGGCCCAGATCGACTTTTCCAAGGTGACCACCTATACAGGCTTTTCCAAGCAGATCGCCCGCAGGAGAAGGCGACGAGATGCTTCTGTTTGAATGTTGTCTGTAAAACCAGCTTCTATACACACAAAGCCGGCGGCTCTGCATCTGTTTGCAGAGCCGCCGGCTTATTTTACTTTCGCTTGTTCATCTCCTCCAGGATCTTACGGGCCTGGGCATCGGTAAAGCCCTCCCGCTGCAGTGCAGCCCGGATCTGCTGGTCCGTGCGGCCCAGATCTTTCAGCCGGGCAGCCGCATAGCGGGCGTTCCACTCTTTTTTGACGCCGCCCTTATCCGCCAAAGCAGGGGTATCCCCCTGGAAAGCGCCGGTCTCCCGGTCCGCAGACTGCTGCGCTTTGGCCTGCTGCGCCGCCCATTTGCTTTTCGCCAGCGCCAGCTTTTCGTCCGCCCGGGCGTTGGCAGCTTTGCGCTGCGCCAGTGTATCCTGGTACCGGCGCTCTGCGTCGGCATTCTCATACCGCTGCTGTTCCAGGCTGCTCTGGTACTGCATCTGCTGCATCTGCTGGCTCCAGGCTGCATCCGCGCGGTCTGCCTCATATTGGCGGTTGTCCGCATAGATGCCGTAGCCGGTATTCAGCAATCCGCCCGCCAAGGAACCAAGGCCGGTGGTGCCGGAAATCGCCAGCTGCACCATGTCTCCTACCACGCCCAGTACGCTCAGCAGGTTCTGGAATCCCTGCTGTCGGCGGGCTGCCTGGGCCTGCTCCTGCTGCGAGTAATACCCGTGGAGCGTGTCCAAACGGTCCAGGTACCCCAGATACTGCTGGTAGTCCTGCTGCGCTGCGGCGTTGTAGGCTTCGCCTATCCGGTCCAGCTGGTCGTAGTAGTGTTCCATCTGCTGGTCATAGCGGTCCTGGGCACCGCGTTCCAGGGTGTTCAGCTGTTCCAGCTGGCTCTCCATCGCCTCCCCCTCGCTGGTATAGGTATCCAGCGCCAGACTGTACAGGGTGGGGATCGCGCTGTTCAGTCCATTGATCTGCTGCTGATACGCCTGCTGTGCTGCGCTGGCGGCATAGCTGGAGCCATATCCTCCGGTCAGCGCTGCTGCCTGCGCCGCCGCATCTGCACTGGCATTCTGGGCGTTCTGGGTATACGCCTGGGCATACTGGCGGTACAGCGGGTCCTGCTGGTAATGATACCGGAAGCTCTCCCGCCCCATCAGCTTCTCCAACAGTTGGTCCATGCGCTCCTGATAGGCGCTTTCGTACTCCGCAGGCCGCTGGCCTTGCATCTGCTGCAGCTGCTGGGCCGCTTGCTGCACGGTCTGGCTGGGCCGGTACTGTGCGCCCCCCAGCGCCTGTTCCACCTCCTGGCGGCTGTCCAATCCTTGGGTGTCGTACCCTTCCTTCTCTCGTTTTTTGCTTGCTGCCATTGCTGGCCCTCCTTTTCAGTTTCCGAGTCTGGTCCGCAGGGCTTCGGACAGGTTTTCTGCGTCCAGGTTGCTCAGGATATATTGCAGCTGCTCCTGCAGCTGGTACAGATAACTGCGCAGCGCCCGGGCATCGCCAGGGTCCATTTTCTCGCTGAGCTTGGGCAGCCCCAGCTGCCCCAGTCCGTTCAAGCTTGCCATACTCCCTCCTGCTGCTGCATCTGATGTCCCCGGGACGGCGCCAGGGTGCGGGCCACCGCATGCAGGGTGATCTGTCCGGTGCCCCGCAGCCGCAGCCGCAGCCGTCCGTGCCGCCGGGGCACAAAGGCCAGGTCATAGCTGCTGGTGCCAGGGACCGCAAAGAGCCGGCCCACCGTTTCCCAGCTGCCGCCATCGTAGCAGACGGCCAGTTCTACCCGGCTGGGCACCGCTGCGCTGAGCCGCACGGTCCACCGTGAGAGATACCTCTCCTCTGCATCGTCCAGCCCCTGTTCCCCGGTCTCCAGCGCAAAGGGGATGCAGCTTTCTTCCCCCTGCGGGTCTGGTTCCCGGCGGGCATCCGCCGCCCACAGCGCCTCTCCGTCCCAAAAATACAGCTGGCTCCCGCTCCCGGCCATCCGCTGGGCGGCAGGGTCCTCCTGATGCCAAAGCCCCTTTTCCGCATCGTAGACCAGCATCCGGCGCTGGGTGGTCCCGCCCCGGGTGCGGGTCAGCTGTAGATAGTACCGCCCGTCCAGGCTTCCCCCTTCGGCACTGTCCACATGGTCCAGTGCGGCGGAGTCCAGCTGCGCCGAGATGCGCACCGGCAGACTGCCGTCCCAGGCCATGATCCCCCCTGCTGAGAGATAATACAGCGTCTCATCCATCACACAAAGGCTGCGGGCCGCATTTTTGGCCACGCCCCTGCACCGCAGCGTGCTGAGCTGAAAATCCGACGGCCTTGCACCGTAGATCTTGTGCAGAACATTCTCTTTGAAAAACAGTACGCTGCCCATGCAGCTGGCTGCTCCGGTAAACGCGCCGTCGGTGCCCACCGTGACTGCATAGCTGTCAGCGGCGATGCCCCGGTAGCTGTACCAGTTGGTGGGGTCGCCCAGCTTGCAGCTATAGATCACATTTTCCTTGCTGGAACAGCCCCACACTCGGTTGTCGCACTCGGTCAAAAACTCCATATCCGGGATGCGTCGCTCCATCGTGATCTTTTCTGCCGCCGGACAGGGCAGGGTCTGTTTTCCGTCCAGGCTGGTCCATTGGGCAGCGCCCGGCGTGCAGACCAACCGTCCATAATACCGCTCTCCCTGTGGAAGTGCCTTTATCACCATCCAATCTTCTTCCACCGCATACAGGATCTGGTCTCCGTCCAGCTTCTCCCACTGGCCGGCAGCCCCTGTCGGCACGCCGGTCAGGGTCACAGTGTCCCATTGACGGAACAGCTTGCCCAGCCCCTTGGCCCGGATGCGGCAGTATTCCAGCGTCACCGCCGACCAGTTGCCGGAGGTCGCACTGTAGATCTCCAGCCCACCGTCCTGCCGCCAGGGGGTTTCCGTATTCCGTGTTTTCAAAAACACCTGTCCATCCGATGGGTTTTCCGGCTCGGTCTCGCCATAGCTGTGCACCGCATACACCCTGCCTGCTCCATCGCAGGGGGCAAACTCGATGCTCTGGGCGTTTTCGCTCTGCCACAGCGCACCCAAAGGGGTCAGCTGACCGGTCGCCGTATCAAAAGCCGCCTTGTCCGGAAAGATCAGCACCTTGGCGCCCAGACCCACCAGGGTCTTGGGTCCATCGGTCAGTGCCTGGGGCAGGGTCACCTCCTCCCCCTGTTCCGGTATATAGTGCAGGTCCCGGCCGCACACAGCCAAAAGACCGCTGCGGCAGTACAGTCCGTTTACATCCCGCAATGTCCGCAAGCGGCAGCGGGGCGGCCGTGTGCTCAGCGCCGGAAAATCCCGTGCAGAAAAATTCTCTCCTGCCGCATACTCTGCCTCTGTACAAGCGTACCCCTCATTCAGCCCCCCAAAGGCCCGCAGCAGTCTGCGGTCGTTTTTCAAACCCGGACGTTGTGCCAATTCCATATTCTCACCCCCTTACCAGCGCCAGCGGACCTGGCTGCAAGGCGGGTATGTGCGGCGCATCCAGGCCCGAAATTCTGCCAAGATCGCCTGATACTGTGCCCTCTCCCCCGCATAGCGGTCTGCTTCCCCCAGCGCTCCATCGATCTGCGCACAGAGATAGTGAGGGTACAGCCCATCATAGGGCGCGGGGACCAGCAGTACATCCTCCTCCCGAAGTCCATCGTCCCAGGCAAGGTCTGCCCCCTGCGTCCTTTCTTCCGGCCTTTTGCTGCGGGCAAATACCTGACAGCGCAGGGTTCCATCCAGATCCCGCAGCCAGTGCTGTAAAGTCAATGCCGGGATACGGCTGCCCGGGCGCAGCTGCTGGGTCTGTTCCAGCGCTTGTCCTACCGTCATCCATGGGCCTCCTTTCTTAAAAAGCCCCGGCGGACCTCCCGCCGGGGCCATTGTGTCGTTACTGTGCGGCGTTCTCCGCTGCGGCGATCCGGGCAGCGGTCCGCTCATCCTGCATCTGGCTGTGCTCCAGCACCTCCGCCACCTCGGGCGGTACCTGCACCTCAACGCCGCGGCGGATCTTGTAATTCACGCCGTTGACACTGACGAACAGGTCCCCCTTGTAGCGGCCGTTATCCTGGAACAAGCGGATGCGCACGCTCTTTTGCTGTTTTTCCATGGCATCCTCCTTAGTTGGCTGCGGCGGCGTTCGAGTAGCTGGACACACTCTCGATGCGCACCATATACTGCTCCACCAGCCGCTCGGCGGCCCGCATCCCCTTCCAGCCCACCGAAGCCCGCTGGTTCAGGGGATCATCGCCATAGCCCAGCTGCTTGACAATGTGTTCCAGGCCACCGCCCTCCAGCTCGGTGACGCCATACGCATGGGCACCCAGCACCAGGGTGCCAAATACCGCCAGGTGGCCGCTGCTCCCGTCCGACGGACAGGTATCATCCTTCCAGATCTTGGCCTCACTGGTCTCCACGAACCGGATATTGCCCAGCTTGCCGATCTCGCCCCGGTACATGGCCTCCGGGTCGGCATATTTGTGGGCTTCGATCCACTCCTTGCTGGTCTTGAGGTCATAGGCTGCATAGGGATGGATGATGGCAATGTAGCTGTCCCCGATGGGGTCCGCATTCATTGCGCCCAGCTGCGCCGCCGCCTGGAAGAACAGCTTCGGGGTCAGGGTGCAGCTGGTGTCCAGTGCCTTGCGGCTGGTCACAGGGGTCTCGGCCCCGTCCGGACCCAGTTTCGGGGCATAGAGCACATTGGTGCCGCCCGCCAGCACATCCCGGGTGATGCTGTCCATGGTGCGCCCTGCCTGGCTGGCCAGCACACGGGTGGCCTGCACCACGTTGTTGTCAATGGCCGTCATCTGCAGCACATCGGTCAGCGGGGTCCAGCCGCCGTACTGGTGCAGGTCGCTGGTAATGGTGCTGACGGTCAGCGCCTGGCCATCAGGAGTCACACCCTCCGTCAGCGGGGTAGAGGCTTTCGGCAGGCTGTCATACTTGCGGAACTCGATGCTCTTGCCGCCATTCTGGGGCACAGGGTAGTAATCCGCAAACTGGTCATGGACCAGCCGGGGCTCTGCCTGGTCGATGAGGCGCTTTTCGTAAAAAGTCTTCATCTCTGCCGTCATGGTCGCCGTGGTGTTCTCCAGGCTGGAGGCGGCATCCGCAAAATACTGCAGGTTCAGGGTCTTGGTATCCATCGCATAACTTCCTTTCTGTTTTTGTTGGGCCGCCCAAAGGGCTGCCCTGTGGTCATAGCTCGATACGGGCGCCGTGCAGCGCCTTGCGCTCCAGTTCTTCCCGCTGGGTCCGGGTCATCCGGGACACATCCGGCCCCGCAGCGGCTGCCGGGCCGGGGTTCGTCCCATTTTCTGCCGGACGGGCACTGCGCTGGCGGATGCGCTCCACCACGCCCTGCTCCACGGCCTGCGCTGTGCGCTGCATCGCATCGTTGTAGTGGGCCAGACGGTAGGCGTCCGCCATCCGCATCCCAGGCAGCGACATCAGCCGACGCATCTCCGGGTGCTGCAATTCCTTTTGCAGGCTGAACCCCGGCTGGCTGCGGCGCAGCATCGCCTCCTCGGCCGCCCAGCGGGCGTGGAGCTGCCGGACAGCCCGTCCTGCCATATTCTGACGGAGCGGCATCGAAGGCCGGGGTGGTGCAGGGGGCGGCTGCTCTGCTTCCGGCTGCATCTGCTGGGACGGCTGCGGAGATGGGGCTGCCCCCTCGTCTGCCGTCCGTTTCAAAGTTCCGGAAGCCGCTGCCTGCTGGGCCTGGGCGCGGCTCAGTGCTGGCGGAGCCGCATCCGGGGCTGCCTGCTCTGCAAAGAGCTGCAGGTCCACCATGCCCTGTTTGGCCCGGCGGCTGGTGTCCGCAAACTTCACATGGTCCGGGTAGCGCTCCGCCAACAGGGCAGCGCTCTGCTTTGCCAGCTCAAATGCCCCCTCCACCCAAGGTTCCTGGGGCGCTGCCGCCGACACCGCCAGACGGGGGCCTTCCGGCTCATCCCACGCATCCGACTTTGCGTCTGCCTGTCCGGCCAGCAGTGCAGCCAGCGACTGCATCATCAAACTGGCTCCTGCGCAGACGATGTCCTGCCCCGCAGGCGCATAACCGGCGTGTCCGGCTGCTTCCAGCCGGCAGGTAGGGCCATGGGGGCCGTCCATCTCACTGTAACAGATCTGGATCATCTCATTTCACCTCCTTTCTCTCCGGGTGCATCGCCCGGTCTGCCGCCTGTACCGGCAACGGAACAGACGGTTTTTTCGGCGGAGCCAGCTGCGCCAGCTGCTGCTGTGCCTGGGCCAGCCGATGGGCCAGCGTCCCGTTCTGCCGCACCCGCTCCCGCACCTTTTCGACACCTTCAAAATCCATCATCTCCAGTGCCGCCAGCGCTGCATCCGCATTTTGGGGCGCAAAAAAGCCCAAGCGATAACATTCCTTGGCGATCTCGTTCTGCTCCAGACGGCTGAAGCTGGATTTTTTGGCTGCCGATACCAGGATATCAAAGACCGGCACACGGAACGCCAGTTCCACTCCCGCCAGGGTCTGGGCGGGTCTTGCCCGCAGCGCTGCGCCGGAAAACCGGATAAACTGGCTGCCGCCCCCCGGCCCCAAGATGCGGAACACCCGCTGCTCGTCGTAAAACTGACGCATCAGCTCAATGACCAGGTAACACTCCTTGGCAAACGCCCGGTATGCGCTTTTAAGCATATCCCGGCTGAGCTTGGAGCCTGCCTCCTGCAATGCAGCAATGGCGGAAGCTGCGGTCACCCCGCCGGAGGTGCCCCCGGCGGTCAGGTCCCGGTTGCCGCTGATCTCTTTCAGCTCCTCAATGCGGCTGTTGCGGTAGCTGAGACTAGCCCCCTGCAGGCTGGCCGCCTGAATGGGACGGAACCCCTCCTCCCCCAGCCGTCCGGCCACATGGACGATATCCCGGGACAGATCTGCCAATTCCTCCTCATTGACACCGGCTGTGTCGCTGAGCACATACCGCTGTTTGGCCGCCAGCAGCACGTTCTCATCCATAGCCTGGTTCAGTTTGTCGATGGCAGTCTGACAATCCTTCATCACATCGATGTAGCCAAAACCGGCGGGGCTGTCCTCCTCCAAAAACAGAGGATCGAACACAAAGGGGTATTTCCCATGATCGTAAAATCCACGCTGGCACAGCTCCGGGTCATTCTGGCTGGCATACAGCACCACCCCGTTGCAGAACTTGCAGTAATGCAGCCGGGTACGGCCATCGGCTCCGCGGCGCTTATAGTACCAATCCACCACCACGCTCTTGCTGCTGGTGTCCAAAGTGCTGTCGTGGACATAGCGGGGCAGATCCAGGGTGCTGCCCTCATGGCCCTTGAGCTGAGGCCAGCGCTGGACCAGCTGGGCGGTATCCTCCAGACTGAGGGAGAACAGATTGGGGGAATTTTGGATATCCATGACCCCCGGCTCCCAATAAAGCATCAGCAGGTCCATGGTGCGCACCGCAATATCCCCCACGCCGTTCTTCTCCGGGTCCCAGAAAACGCCTTTTACTCCGGTGCCCTGCTTGAGCTTGCGCCACCAGGCATCGCTGTACGCCTGCTCGTAATCCGCCTGCTCCAGCACCACCGGCAGAATGCTGGACAAGGTCCGGGCGGCGGCTTCGTCGTCCGCTGCCCGTGGCAGTACGCAAGGCTCCGGGTAATTATCCATTGCATCCGCATGCTTGTTGGCAATGGAGTTGAACAGCCACCCGGAGGCTGGCTGGGGCTTGCCTTCCATCATCGGATTGCGGTGATTTTTCCAGTGCCGCATACAGAACCACTGCTCATTGTCCAGGATGCGCTGGTCCAGCCCTGCCTTGCCCGCTTTGTACCGCTGCAAGATCGCCGCAGCCTGGGCTACCTGCTCCGGGCCAATGGGCGCTGTATGTTCCCGTTCGTATTCCATCGTGTATACTCTCCTCCTTTTATACTGGTTCAGATCCGGTAGAACCTTGCCTGTTGGTGCAGCTCCAGCGGGTCATTCCAGACCGGCGGCTGGGCCGGGCTGGGGGTCGGGCTGATGGGGTGCTGCATCAGAACGTAGCGGCATTCATCATAGATATGGTCCTCCTGCCGGGTATCGATATCCTCCACATTGCTCTCGTCATACACCAGGTTCGGGATGGTGCGGATAAAGTGGCGGCAGGTGTTGAATACCTGGAACATCGGGCGGCCTCCATGGTCAAAGGCCAGCCGGTAGTGCAGCTGCATCTTCCCGGCCAGACGGGTGTTGTCCCCCGGCATCCAGTGCAGAAAACAGGGTGCACGCTCCATCATAGCGGCGATGCTTTCCCCCTGGGATTCGTTGAAGATCGCCGGGTCTGCCACGCCCCGTATCCTGCGCCCACGCAGCAGCGGGTCCTGCTGCTCTGCCTCCCGGATGCGGCGGGCCTGCTCCACCGGGTCGATGCGCAGCCCCTCGTTTGGGCGGCCGGTGCAGCCGTACAGCTCCTTGATCCGATAGATCCGCCCGTCCTCATCTGCCGCATACCACCCCACCGAGAAAGGCTTAGAAAACCCAAAATCGTATCCCCGCCAGATCTGCCAGTGCCGCGGGATGGGAAACGGAGCGACCACATGGGTCCAGCGCTGGTCCTGATAATGGGCTGGGTCGTTGCGCCACTCGGTAAACACCTGCCCGGAAAAGCTGTCCCAGCTGCCATAGAGCAGCGCCTGCTTTTCCGCTTCCGGCAGGCTGGCCAGACTGGCCAGGTAGTCCGGGTCGTTGTGCAGCAGCGCAGGGTTGTCGAATACGCTGGAGGGAATAAATACCCTGGCCCGCCGGAACAGCTTTGTACTGCCGTCCGGCAGCTGGACCGAGCACTCCTCCACGATGGGGGTGCCCGGAGGCGCCGGTGTGATGAATCTGGCTTTGACCCAGCCATGGCCCACCCCGCCGGGGTTGGTGGTCGCCCGGAGATAGACCCGGGTGCCGGGGCCGGTGGGACGGTTGCGGCTCATCATGTAGCTGTACTCTTCCCACTCAAAATGGGTCAGCTCATCAAACCCGATGAAGTCAAAGGCTTTGCCCTGGTAATTGGTGCGGTCTTTGGTATACTGCATCGAGCCAAAATAGATCTTTGCCCCGCTGGGGAAGGTCCACACATGGCCCGTAGCGTTATACTGTGCTGCGGGGAACGCCTGCCGGTAGTACACCAGGCTTTTATCCACCAGGTCGGACAGCTGAGGATAGGTCTTGCGCAGGATCAGCCCCCGGTAGTGGGGAATGTGCACCTGCCGCAGAGCCTCCACCACCAAAGCATCACTCTTGCCGCCTCCCGCTGCGCCCCCATACAGAGCTTCCGGCTCCGGGCGGCGCATAAAAGCGGCCTGCTTGGGCTGTGGTCTCCAGATCACCGGGGCGCTCATGTTCGCTCCTCCACGGCGGGCAGCAGCACCACACCACCTGCGGCTGCCTCCGCTCCGCTTCCCTGTTCATTCAGCGTCTTGGCCACCGCTGCCAGGTCTTTGAGCACCGCCGTAGCCTCTTTCAATCCCTTCATCCCGCCAGGGTCTGCGCCTCCTTCCCGCCGGGCCGCCCGCTGCTGAAGGTTCAGCTCCCGGACCTGCTGGGCCAGCAGAGTGCTGAGGGTGTCGGTGGCCCGGGAGAGACTTGCCAGGCTCCTGGGCGGCTTTGCATTTTCCATTTGGGTCCTGCCTCCTTTCCTTTGGCTTGCCCACAGTGTATCATAGCTTTCTGTTCCGGTTCAGCCCGTCCTTTTGGGTAACAAATAGTATTTATTATGTATTTCAATCCAAATCGTAATTGCAAAAGGTAGCAAAAATCCCCCAGCCAGCGTACTTTTTACGCCAACTGGGGGTCTCAGTCTTATTTTATGGGGAAAACAATTTCAAAAACGAGGGTGCTGCACATCACAGCTGCTCTACCCGGTCAAACAGCTCTTTTGCAGCCTCCACAGCCTCCCGGGGACCAAAGGCCACCCGTGTGCCCACGGCCATCTCCTGCTCCAAAGCGGCCGCCTGCTGATGCAGGGTCTCCGCGTTCATCTGACACAATGCCTGGCGGTCCGCCGCGATCATTGCATCGGTAATGCCGCAGAAATACCGGCGGTCCGCCTCCTTTGCCTCCTGGCAGGGCTTGAGGGGGGTGTCCAGCTTGGCCGCTGCACCCACGATCAGTTCGGTGAGGTCTGCCTCGGTAAAGCTGTGCTGCACCAGGGCTGCGGGGCCCTTGGCAAAGGTCTCGTAGCTCTGCTTCATCTGGGGGTCCCGGTAGGTGTACAAAGCCTCTGCCGTCTCATCGGCCAGCATACCGGTACCATAAGCGCCGCCCACTTCCCGGATCTCGTGCCAGAGGTATTCGTAGCTCATCACCCGTGCCAACACTCTGCGGCTGGCCTGACGCTCCATCGGCCAGCTCTGCACATCGTAGCTGACCCCGCCGTCGATGATGAACGCCTCGTTCACCGGCTGGGGCTGCGGTTCGGTGTAAGGCTGCGCCGCCGGGCGGCTGGCCTCCGCAAAAGCGCTGACCGGCAGTTTCTGACACAGCTTCTGGAAGGCGTCCTCACTGCCGTGGAGGCTGATGGTCAGCGCCGCACCGTGCAAAACTTTGGCCCGCACGGCCTCCAGCCGGGCGCCCAGAGCGGCAAAGTCTCCCTGTTCCAGCTGGCTGCACAGGCGGTGATATGCGGTAACGCCGCTGCACCGCTCTGCGGCAGCTGCTTCCACCGAGTAGTGGGCAGCCGCCCGGGTCATCGCAAAGGAATGGCCCTGCTGCAGGAACATCTGCTCCATCCGCAGCTTTTGCTGGCTCAGCACCCGCTGAATGGCCGCCTGTGCTGTGGAGCCGGTAAGACGGGTATCATACAGCCATTCAGCTGCCAGCTCCAGCGCTTTATCCAGGTTGCGCTCCAGCAGGCTGAATGCCGCCGTCAGCTTGGCGTGGCAGGGGCTGCCCGCCTGCCGGCCGGTCCACAGGCTCAGGCTCACCCGGCTTTCTCCCAGCCAGGTAGAGCGCAGGGTGTTCAGCTGCTGGGCGGTGTGCGCCGGGGTGTCCAGCTCGTCCAGCAGGTCGGTGACCAGGTCCAGGTCGGTCAGCTCCTCCGGGGTCAGCTGGCCCAGGTCATAGTAGAAGTTCAGGTACAGGCTGCCTGCCGAAGGACGGTGCAGCAGCTCTGCCCCCGCCATCTGCTGGCAGACCGCAGGGGCCAGCTTTTCGCCCTCGCCCAGATCCGCCACGGTCAGCGGGTGGTCCAGGGTCATCTTCTCATCCCGGCGGATGGGGGTCTTTTCCTCCTGGGCAGCCGGCAGCGCAGGCACCTGGATCACCTCCACCGGAGCCGGTGCAAACAGCTCCCGCAGCAGCTGGTCAAACCAGCCCGTCTCCAGCTTCTCCCGCAGGGCATCAAATAGCCGGTTGGTGTGGAGCAGCAGGGTGGGGTCCCCGGCATGGAGCCAGCCCGTGACCGCATTGATCGCATCCAGCACGCCGTCCGGCAGGCTGCCCGGCCGCTCCAGCGAGTTGAATTCTGCCGCATTCAACGAGGCCAGCAGCAGGTCCTGGGGCAGCGGCTGGGCCAGCAGGTCGTCTACCGCTTTGCGCACAGCAGCTGCAAACCGGGGCGCCGTCTCCTGGGTAGCTCCCCGCAGCACCAGCTCCATCGTGGGCTGCAGCGTGCTGTCATCAAAACCCATGTCGATATCTGCGCCCAGACCCTCGGCCAGCAGTGCGGCCTGAAGCGGGGCATTGTTGTTGCCCATCAGGGCATCCAGCAGGATCTCCACCCCCAGCTGCCGCTCCCGGTCCGCAAAGGAGCCGGTGTACCAGGACAAGGCGCACTGCACCTGGTTCGGCTCAGGCTTCTCGGTGGAATAAGGGATGGTGAGGCGGACCCCGGTCTGGGGCGTCTGAAGGGTCAGCTGCGGCCGGGTGGTGCGGGGCATATGGCTCAGGTAGCGGCTGTCCAGCAGAGCCAGCTTGTCCTCCATCTCCATCTGTCCATACAGGGTGATGCAGCAGTTGGAGGCGCTGTAATACCGCCGGTACACCCGGCAGAAGCGGTCGTAGCTCAAAGCAGGGATGCTTTCCGGGTCGCCTCCGGAAACAAAGCCATAGGCGTTGTCCGGATAAACAGCTCGGTTCAGCGCCCGGATCAGCTGGGCGTCCGGCGCAGCCAGAGAGCCCTGCATCTCATTGTACACCACACCGCTGACGCTGCCGTCCGCCTCCCGGTGCCAGCCCTCCTGCTCAAAAACGCTGGGGTCGGTGACCGCCAGCGGGCAGAACACAGCATTCAGGTAGATGTCCATCAGGTTTTTGAAGTCGGCCTCGTTGGGGGTGGCAAAGGGGTAGACCGTCTTGTCCGGGAAGGTCATGGCGTTGAGGAAAGAGGCCATGCTTGCCTTCATCAGCTGCAAAAACGGGGATTTGACCGGGTATTTCTCCGACCCAGACAGCACCGAGTGCTCCAGGATGTGGAACACGCCGGTGTCATCCGATGGGAAGGTACCAAACCCGATGCCAAAAGCCTTGTTGGGGTCCTGGTTTTCCACCAGCAGCACGGTGGCGCCGCTGATATCATGGGTGAGCAGGGTCAGGGTGCCGTGCTGCTCCGGGCAAGGCTCGGTGCGCACCAGGGTATAACCGGGATATTGCTTCATCGCGTTGTCGCTCCTTTGTCTGTAAGTATCGATGTCTCTATTGTATCACAGCTTGGCCCGCTTTGCAGGGGAAAGGGCCGGATTTTGCTGCTTTTTCACGAAAAAAGGGCCTCCGGAACAGGAGGCCCTTTGAGGGGGGTTCTTAGTCGTTGTTGCTGCGGCTCACACCCAGCAGACGCACTACATACAGGAAGATGTTGATAAAGTCCAGATACAACGTCAGTGCGCCGTAAATGGAGGCTTTTTCTGCCAGCTCACTGTTGCCGGCATAGTAAGCGTACACCTGCTGCAATTTCTGGGTGTCATAGGCGGTAAGCAGCATAAAGACCACCAGGCCAATGCCGCTGTACAGCGCCGTTGCGCCAAACCCAAAGCCAAACAGTGCGCCCACCAGGCTGGTGACCATCAAAGCCACCAGCGCCATCATCAGCCGGGGCCCCCAGCCGGTCAGATCCCGGTGGGTGGTCATGCCGTAAGCAGCCGTCAGGCCAAAATACAGCGCCGTTGCCAGAAAGGCAAGCACCAGCGTGCTTACCGAGAAAGCCAGGAAATAGTAGCTCAGCACCATGCCATTCAGCGCTGCATACGCAAAGAACAAGCCCCGCGCACCAGCCACCGACATATTCTGCACCCGGGCACTCAGCATGAACACCAGGGCCAGCTCTGCAATGGTGAGCACCAGATAGAGGGAATCCACTACATATAAAAGCGGGGTGGTGGCGGTCAGATATGCCACTGCAAACGTGACCAGCAGGCCCACGCCCATCCAGCGGTAGGTGCGGGCCATATAATCCGATGCGGTCATCGCCGGTTCCGCATATCCGCGGTCGTAATTTCTATAGTCCATACTGTGTTCCTCCGGTTTCTTCTTGTCCATACCGGGGCGGTTGCCCTTGTCCCGGTCTACGAAATATAGTATACTCCATAGAAATGAACGTTTCATGAAAAAGGCTGTGATTTTTAATGTCTCTCGGACTTTACCTCCATATTCCCTATTGTTTTTCCAAATGCAGGTACTGCGACTTTTACTCCGCCCCCGGTGTGCGGGGCGTGCCTGCCGGGTATACCGACGCCCTGCTGCGGGAGCTGACCCGCTTTGCACCGGATGCCCCCCTGCACCCGGACACCCTCTATTTTGGCGGCGGCACCCCCAGCCTGCTGCGCCCTGCGGATGCAGCCCGGCTGATCGAAGCGGCGCAGCCCCTGCCCGGCGCCGAGATCACCCTGGAAGCCAACCCCGAGACCGTGACGGAGCAGACCCTGCGGGAGTTCCGTGCAGCCGGGGTAAACCGCATCTCGTTTGGGGTGCAGTCCGCCCGGGACACCCAGCTGCGCACACTGGGCCGCCCCCATACCGCAAAACAGGCCCGGGCCGCCTTTACCGCCGCCCGCCGTGCCGGGTTTGAAAACATCAGCGGCGACATTATGCTGGCACTGCCCCATTACACCCAGGCTGAGTTTGACGAGACCCTGGAGCTGATCCAGCAGGGGGGCGCCACCCACATCTCCGCATATCTGCTCAAGATCGAGCCGGACTCTGCCTTTGGGCGCAAGCCGCCGGAGGGACTGCCCACCCCGGATGAAGCGGCCGACTTCTACCTATACGCTGTGGAGCAGCTGGAGCACCACGGCTACCGCCAGTACGAGATCTCCAACTTTGCGCAGCCCGGTTATGAGGGCCGTCACAATCTGATCTATTGGGACTGCGGCGACTATCTCGGTCTTGGCCCGGCGGCTCACTCCTGCATGGGGGGGCATCGGTTCTATTACCCCGCCGACACCGAGGCTTTTTTGCAGGACAACGCCGCCCCGGTGATGGACGGCGGCTGCGGGGCCGAGGATTACCTGATCCTGCAATTGCGCCTGCGCAAGGGCTTGTCGCTGCCGCAGTACAAGGCCCTGTACGGAAAAGAGTTTTCCCCGGTGCAGCTGGCGTTTATCCGTAACTGTGTCAAAAACGGCTATGCCGCCTTCGACGGCACCACCCTGGCCCTGACCCCGGCGGGGCTCATCGTGCAGAACAGCATTCTGGCCGAGCTGCTCTGAGCCTGCCCGCAGCACATTGCTTTTGCGGGGCGATTCTGGTATGATATAAATGTAGAACTAGGCTTTTTGGGAGGAAAACAGATGGCAAAGGTGTTGATCGTAGGCGCAGGTGCGGCAGGCCTGATGGCGGCGGGTGCTGCCGTGCGGCAGGGGCATCAGGTAACGGTGCTGGAGCATACCGACAAGCCCGGTCAGAAGATCCTAGTCACGGGCAAGGGGCGCTGCAATGTGACCAACGACTGCACCGCGGAGGAGTTCCTGCACCATGTCCGCACCAATCCGCGCTTTCTGTTCTCCTCGCTGGGGGCGTTCCCGCCCGCCAGGACCATGGAGCTGTTTGAGAGCCTGGGCGTGGAGCTGAAGGTGGAGCGCGGCCGCCGGGTGTTCCCGGTGTCGGACAAGGCCGAGGAGATCCGGCAGGCCCTGCTGCGGTATG
>UQGD01000013.1 GCA_900540455.1 uncultured Faecalibacterium sp. | reverse complement strand
TAGCCCGTCGGAAGTCATTCTTTCCGGCGGCCCTTGGCGCTCAAGTATAATACCATACCTCCCGAAGTTTGGCAAGCCCTTTTTGCCCTTTTTTGCCTTTTTGACCTTTTGTACAGTTTTGTTGCAGAAATTACATTCTCTTTTGACCTATCCCCCTTTTGCATCTTTTTCTCCATTTATAATGTATTATATAGTGCGGACAGGTATAGTTTCTGCCGGATATTACACCATGGAGAGGGTCTGAACTGTCAAGCAGATTTTGTCCTGAAAAAAGCCCATGTTTTTTGTCAGAAGCACCAAAACACAAAATCTTGTGGTCATAGCCTTGACTTATCACTAAATAGTGATATCATGAAATCACTATTTAGGATTTTGCGGCGGGCAGTGGCACACACTAAGGTGTGCAGCCGCCTTTATCAGAACAGGACAGATACAGCAGACCAAATGGAGGAGTTCCTATGAAGATCATCAAGCGCAACGGGGCCGAAGTGCCTTTTGACATTACCAAGATCATCACAGCAGTGGGCAAGGCCAGCGAGTCGATGAGCGAACAGAACCGCCTGACCCGGGACCAGATCACCCAGATCGCTGCGGATGTTGCGGACCAGTGCCAGGCGCTGAACCGGGCTGTAAACGTGGAGGAGATCCAGGATATGGTGGAGAACCAGCTCATGGACATCCAGGCCCACGACGTTGCCCGCCACTATATCACCTACCGTTATGTGCAGAGTCTGAAGCGTCAGACCAACACCACAGACGAGCGCATCCTCAGCCTGATCGAGTGCCAGAACGAGGAGGTCAAGCAGGAGAACGCCAACAAAAACCCCACTGTCAACAGCGTACAGCGGGACTATATGGCCGGTGAGATCTCCAAAGACCTGACCAACCGCCTGCTGCTGGCTCCGGATATCGTCAAGGCGCACCAGGAGGGTCTGATCCACTTCCACGACTCGGACTATTTTGCCCAGCATATGCACAACTGCGATCTGGTGAACCTGGAGGATATGCTGCAGAACGGCACCGTCATCTCCGGCACCTATATCGAGAAGCCCCATAGTTTCTCCACCGCCTGCAACATTGCTACCCAGATCATTGCCCAGGTGGCCTCCAACCAGTACGGCGGTCAGAGCATCAGCCTGACCCATCTGGCCCCCTTTGTGGACGTCTCCCGCAAGAAGATCGCCGCAGAGGTCGAGGTGGAGATGGAGGGTCTGGAGGTAAGCGCCGAGCGCAAGCGGGAGATCGTGGAGCGCCGTCTGCGCAACGAGATCAACCGGGGCGTACAGACCATCCAGTACCAGGTCGTCACCCTGATGACCACCAACGGCCAGGCTCCGTTCATCACCGTATTTATGTACCTGGGCGAGGCCCGCAACCCGCAGGAGAAGGCAGACCTGGCTATTATTATCGAGGAGACCATCCGTCAGCGCTACCAGGGCGTCAAGAACGAGGCCGGGGTCTGGATCACGCCGGCTTTCCCCAAGCTGATCTATGTGCTGGAGGAGGACAACATCCACCCCGACTCCCCCTATTATTATCTGACCGAGCTGGCCGCCAAGTGCACCGCCAAACGTCTGGTGCCGGACTACATCTCGGAAAAGAAGATGCTGGAGATGAAGGTGGACAAAAACGGCGAGGGCCACTGCTACACCTGCATGGGCTGCCGCAGCTTTTTGACCCCCTATGTGGACCCGGAGACCGGCAAGCCCAAATATTACGGCCGCTTCAACCAGGGCGTGGTGACCATCAACCTGGTGGACGTGGCCTTGAGCTCCGGCGGAAACTTTGAAGAGTTCTGGAAGATCTTTGACGAGCGCCTGGAGCTGTGCCACCGTGCGCTGCAGGCCCGGCATAAGCGGCTGCTGGGCACCCCCAGCGACGCCGCCCCCATCCTGTGGCAGTACGGCGCTTTGGCCCGCCTGAAGAAGGGCGAAAAGATCGATAAGCTGCTGTTTGGCGGCTACTCCACCATCAGCCTGGGATATGCAGGCCTGTATGAGTGTGTCAAGTATATGACCGGCAAGAGCCACACCGATGCCGGCGCCAAGCCCTTTGCCCTGAGCGTGATGCAGCACATGAACGACAAGTGCACCGCCTGGAAAAAGGCCGAAAACATGGATTACTCCCTGTACGGCACCCCGCTGGAGTCCACCACCTACAAATTCTCCAAGTGCCTGCAGAAGCGCTTCGGCATCATTCCCGGCATCACGGACAAAAACTATATCACCAACAGCTACCACGTCCACGTTTCGGAGCCTATCGACGCCTTCACCAAGCTGAAATTTGAGAGCGAGTTCCAGAAGCTGTCCCCCGGCGGCGCCATCAGCTATGTGGAGGTGCCCAATATGCAGGACAACCTGGAAGCAGTGATGAGTGTGCTGCAGTTCATCTACGACAACATCATGTATGCCGAGCTGAACACCAAGTCCGACTACTGCCAGTGCTGCGGCTACGACGGCGAGATCCAGATCGTGGAGGACGACGGCAAGCTGGTATGGCAGTGCCCCAAATGCGGCAACCGGGACGAAAACAAGCTGAATGTAGCCCGCCGCACCTGCGGCTATATCGGTACCCAGTTCTGGAACCAGGGCCGCACCCAGGAGATCAAGGATCGCGTTTTGCACCTGTGATCCTCCCCTTTTGCATCTATGCTGGCCCGTGCGTGCACGGGCCGGTATTTTTAGGAGACTGAGAGCATGAACTACGCAGAGATCAAATACTACGACATCGCCAATGGGCCGGGCGTGCGTACCAGCCTGTTCGTCTCTGGATGCCGTCACCACTGCCCCGGCTGCTTCAACCAGGTAGCGTGGGACTTTGGGTTTGGCAAGCCCTTTGACAAGCCCACCCGCAACGCCATTTTTGCGGCCTGCCAGCCGGATTATATCTCCGGGCTGTCCCTGCTGGGGGGCGAGCCTATGGAGCCGGAAAACCAGCGGGAACTGCTGCCCTTTGTACGCAACTTCAAAGCGCTGTACCCCAACAAAACGGTATGGTGCTACTCCGGCTACACCTGGGAGCAGCTGACCGGCGCCATCCCCTGCCACGCCCGGTGCGAAGTCACCGACCAGCTGCTGAGCCTGCTGGACGTCCTGGTGGACGGCCGGTTCGTCCAGGCGGAGTATGACATCTCGCTGCGGTTCCGGGGCAGTGCCAATCAGCGCCTGCTGGACGTGCCCCGCTCACTGGCGGCTGGCGCCCCGGTATGGTGGGTGGACAAAGAGGTCTTTTCTACCCACAGCATGAACTAAACACCCCCTGCAAAAACAAAAGCCGATGGGTTTTCCACCCTTTTTCAAAAGCAAGTGGAAAACACATCGGCTTTTTTCTTTTTGTCCGTCCCAAAAGCGGGCCTGCGGCGGTGTTCTTGTTCAGCTGCGGCTCTCCACCGCATCCTCGATCAAGCGCAGGAACTCCACCCCATAGCGGGCTGCTTTTTTCTCACCTACACCGGTGATGTTCAGCAGCTCGTCCAGGCTCAGGGGCTTTTTGCGGGCCATCTCCCGCAGTGTGGCATCGTTGAACACCATATAGGCAGGCAGATTCTGTTTGCCGGCCAGCCGCTTGCGCAGAGCGTACAGCCCCGCCAGCAGCTTTTCCTCAAATTCGGTCAGCGACTCGCTTTCTGCCGCAGCCGGGCGGCGGCGGGCCGGTTTGACCGGCGCGGCGGGCATCGACGCTGCTTCGGCAGCAGCCTGCGCAGCCAAACAGCAGGAACAGCTGCCGCAGCGGGCAGGGGCCTGCTCTCCAAAATAATTCAGGATGAACCCCCGCAGGCAGCGGGGCGTAGTGGAGTAAAAGGTCATGTACTTGAGCCGTTCCTCCGCCTTGCGGGCTGCCTCGGCCTTGACATCCGCCGGCAGGCCGTTGTCCGCCTCCTGCTCCTTTTCGATAAAAAAGCGGATGGTGCGCACATCGGTGCCGGAATACAGCAGCGTACACCGGGCAGGGTCTCCGTCCCGCCCGGCCCGGCCTGCCTCCTGGTAGTAGCTTTCCAGGTCTTTAGGCATATTATAATGGATGACGAAGCGGACATTGGGTTTATCGATGCCCATGCCAAAGGCATTGGTGGCCACCATCACCTGCACACGGTCATACAAAAAATCGTCCTGGTTTTTGCGGCGCACCTCCGGCTCCAGCTTTGCGTGGTAAGCGGCCGCCCGGATGCCCCGGCTCTGCAAAAGACGGGTGGTATCGTCCACCTGGCGGGTGGTGCTGCAATAGACGATGCCCGAATTCTCCCCCTCCTGCAGCACCAGCTCCAGCAGAACAGACGGCTTCTCGCTGGGCAGCGCACGGCGGGTGGCAAAATACAGGTTTGGGCGGTCAAAGCTGGCGGTCACTTCATACGGAGCCTGCAGCGCCAGATGGGTGCGGATATCCTCCCGCACCCGGGCGGTGGCTGTAGCGGTAAAGGCCCCCACCACCGGACGCTGGGGCAGGCTGTCCACAAAGTCCCGGATGCGCAGGTAGCTGGGTCGAAAATCCTGCCCCCACTGGCTGATGCAGTGGGCCTCGTCCACCGTCACCATGCTGATGGGCTGCTCCTGGGCAAAACGCTGGAACCCCGGCATCTCCAAGCGCTCCGGCGCTACATAGATGATCTTATACCATCCTTCTCTGGCACGGCGCAGCATCAAAGCCTTTTGGTTATCGGTAAGGCTGTTGTTCAAAAAGGCCGCCGCTACACCTGCCTGTACCAGCGCCCCCACCTGGTCCTTCATCAAACTGACCAGGGGCGATACCACGATGGTGATGCCCGGCAAGGCCAGCGCCGGGACCTGGTAGCATAAAGATTTGCCTGCTCCGGTGGGCATCACCGCCAGCACATCCTGTCCGGACAAAAGCTTGGATACGATCTCTGCCTGGCCGGGCCGGAAGCGGTCATAGCCAAACACTTTCTTTAGGATCTCCTGGGGCTGCATCTCCCTCTCGCCTGCCTTTCTGGGGTCGGTCTTGCTGAAAAACAGGCGCCTTGCCTGTCACGATCTTTATCAGTATACCACGTTCCGCAGGGTTTTGGGCTGCTTTTACGTTCTAATTCATGAACAATCTACAAAAAGTCCGGGGATTTATGGCGGGGGATAGCATTTCCTGTACGAAAATGCTATACTGATACTACAATATTCCATCCCCCGGTACTGTCACTGGCGGATACCACAAGAAAATACTCTGCCGCCGTTGCCTGCCAGCGGCGGCGGCTTGCAAAGAGAGGTTTGACCTATGTCTCAAAAACTGATCACCTTCGCTGTGCCTTGCTACAACTCAGCGGATTATATGCGCCACTGTGTCCAGACCCTTCTGGCCGCCGGGGAAGACGCCGAGATCATCCTGGTGGACGACGGCTCCACCAAGGACGACACCCCCGCTATCTGCGATGAGTTTGCTGCCCAGTACCCCACCATCGTCAAGGCCATCCACCAGGAGAACGGCGGCCACGGTGAGGGCGTCAACCAGGGTCTGCGCAACGCCACCGGTCTGTACTACAAGGTGGTGGACAGCGACGACTGGCTGGATACCGACAGCCTGCAAAAGCTGCTGACCCGCCTGCGCACCCTGATCCAGCAGGACCTTGCCCCGGATATGCTGATCTGCAACTACGTGTATGAGCACGTGGAGGACGGCACCACCCACACTGTGCGCTATACCAACGTGTTCCCCACCGAGCGTCTGTTCAACTGGGTCCACGTGGGGCATTTCCGCCCGGACCAGCATCTGCTGATGCACTCGGTGATCTACCGCACCGAGGTGCTGCGCCGCTGCGGCATGGTGCTGCCCAAGCACACCTTCTATGTGGACAACATCTTTATCTACCAGCCCCTGCCCTATGTCAAGAGCATGTATTACATGAACCTGGATCTGTACCGCTACTTCATCGGCCGGGCAGACCAGAGCGTCAATGAGAGCGTCATGGTCAAGCGGGTGGACCAGCAGCTGCGGGTCACCCGCCACATGATCGACTGCCAGGACCTGGACCAGCTGCAGAACACGCCGCGCCTGCGCAGCTATATGCTGCACTACCTGTCCATGATGATGGCGGTCAGCGACATCTTCCTGCTGCTGGACGGCAGCCCCGAAGCCTATGAGAAAAAGGCCGCCCTGTGGGAGTACCTCAAGACCCACACCAGCCCCCAGGTGTACCGCGCTATCCGCACCAGCATTGGCGGCGTGACCAACCAGTCCACCGCTTTGGGCAACAAAGTGGTGCTGAAGGGCTACCGCCTGGCCCGGAAGATCTTCAAATTCAACTGATCCTGCAAACATACAGGGGCCGCCCCAAAATGGGGCGGCCCCTGTTTTTTATTGCGGCTGCTGCGGGTCGTCCAGATACTCCAGCATCTGGATACGGGGCGGCAGTGCCGGGTCTGCATAAGGCAGCACCGATTGCTGGGCGGCTGTGTCCTCCGGCTCAGCGGGACCCAGCTCCAGCCAGAACGCCTCCTGCGGGTCCGGCAGCTCCGGGGTCTTGGTCTCCTCCGTCATACAAGACATCCCTCCTTTTGCATAAAGGATGCTGCGCCCGCCCATGCTTTATGCATCCGCATCTTAAAAGGAGGCTTTTTACCATGCATACCAGTGGATGGCGACCCTTTTGGACCGCCCTCTGGGCCGGGCTGCTGGTGCTGCTGCCCCTTGCCGGGGGCACGCTGCTGCTCACCCGTCAGGCCGCCCGCGCCCGTACCCAGACCGCCCAGCCCCAAAGCGGGGTGGCTGTGGCCCTGCCCCGCAAAAACCACCAGGCCACCCTGCTGCTCTGCCTGGCCGGAGACCAGCCGGGTTTTGTGCTGTGCTACCTCAACGCCAGCCAGAACTGTCTGCATCTGCTGACCCTGCCCGGCGAGCTGGACCTGCCCGCCGGTGCAGCAGGCAGCACCCTGGCCCAGTGCTACCACACCGCCGGGCCAGCCCGGTGCCGGGAGGCTCTGACCACAGCGCTGGCCCTACCGGAGGACACCCTTTATCTGGCCCTGGCTCCGGAGCGGATGCAGGCGCTGGCTGCACCCTTTGGCACGCTGCGGGTCAGTTTTTCCGGCGCAGTCCCTGCCGAGACACTGCACCAAGCGGGGCTGACCGCTGCTGTGCAGACCATGACCGCCGCCGAAGCCGCCCGTCAGCTGACCCAGTTGGCAGAGCAGGCCGACCCTTACCCCCTAGCCTGCGCCCGGGCTGCGGTATGGGAGGCATTTTTCCGCCAGAAGCTGGAGCAGCTGCCTGCCGCCCTGCCGGATGCTCTGCGCAAGCAAAGCCCCCACGCCCTGACCGACCTGGCTGCCCAGGACTACTACCGTTTGGAGGAAACGCTGGAGTTCCTGGCCAACAACAGCGCAGAGATCCAGGCCGCCGCCCTGCCCGGTGCGCAGCAGGCAGGGCGCTACACCCTGACCGATGCTTCCCAGGCTGCGGTACAGAGCTTTTTCAACCTCAGCCCGGCCTGCGCACAATCCGCATCCGATAAGGAGCCATAACCCAGCACCAACGTCCCTTTGCAGCCCTGGGTGCTGCCGTCCAGACAATAATCACTGAGCAGCGCCACCCGCACCCCCTGCCGGGCCGCCATGCGGCGCAGGATGTGGTCCGGCGCCGGGTCCCGCAGGCGCAGCAGCAGATGCAGCCCGGTATGCAGCCCTTCCAGGGTGATCTCCCCCGGGCTGAATGCCCGGGCCAGCCCCTGCACCAGACCATCCCGCCGGGCTTTATATGCCACCCGTTCCCGGGCCAGATGCCGGGCAAAATATCCGCCTGTGATAAAGCGGGCCAGCGTCTGCTGCTCAAAGCGGCCCACCGTGCCCGCATAGAGGGCGTAGGCCCGCTGCCAGGCTGGCAGCAGATGCTCCGGCAGGACCATATACGCAATGCGGATGCCGGGGGCAAGGCTCCGGGAACAGGTGGACAGATACACCACCGGCCCATCCGCCCCCGCCATGCCCTGCAAACTGGGCAGCGGGCGGGTGTCAAAACGGAACTCAGAGTCGTAGTCGTCCTCAATGATCAGCCGTCTGCCCTGCCCCCGTGCAGCCCAGTGCAGCAGCTCGGTCCGGCGGGGGGCCGGCATGGTGACTCCGGTGGGGAACTGATGGCTGGGGGTCACATAACACACCGCCGCACCGGAGTCCTCCAGCGCCTGCACCGACATCCCCTCCCGGTCCACCGGCAGGCAACAGCAGGACACCCCGTTGTTTTCCAGCACCTGTTTGGCCCGCGGGTAGCCGGGCGTTTCCACTGCCGCCGGGCCGGGCAGCAGCGGGGCCAGCAGCCCCAGCAGATATTCCAGCCCTGCCCCCACCACGATCTGATGGGCGCCGCACCGCACGCCCCGGTACTGGGCCAGATACTCTGCCAGCGCCTGCCGCAGCTCCGGGTCCCCCTGGGCATCCCCCGGCGCCAGCAGCTGCGGGCTGGAATACAGCAGCTCCTTTTGCAGCCGCGCCCAGGTCCGTGCCGGGAACAGCCCGGTATCCACCCCGCGAGTGGACAGATCCAGCTGCACCGGCGGTGCCGGAGCTGCCAGGGCTGGCTGCGTCGGCACCGGCTCCGGCAAAGGCGGCTGACAAAGGTTTGGCTGCACATAAAATCCGCTTCGGGGGCGGCTTTCCAGGTAGCCTTCCGCCGTCAGCATCTGGTACGCTGTATCCACCGTATTGATGGAGACCGATAGTTCTGCCGCCAGGCTGCGCTTGCCCGGCATCCGGGTCCCGGCCGGTACTGCCCCCGCCCGCAGTTCAGCCGTCAGGCTGCGGTACAGCTGCTCATACAGCGGCACCTGGGCCCCCGGGTCCAGGGCTGTGGTCAGATGAAACACAAAAACCCCCTCCTTTTGGGGGAAAGCCCCCAAACTGATACCATAAAAAAACTTTATTCTGGGTATTCACATAGGTTCAGTTGCTCGTATAATAGGAGTATGCCGATCCGGCGCGGCAAAGTCAAGAGATCCGAGGGGGAATGTGAATCTATGTCTACTACTGCGATGTGGCTACTGCTGGCAGCTGTGATTATTGCCATCCTGTTTTTCAGCGTCCTGTACAAGCGGCGCTTCACCGTCCACGAACTGGCCCTGACCGGCGTAATGGCGGCGCTGAGTTTGGTGGCCTATCTTTTCTTCCGGCTGCCCTTTTACGGCGGAAGTTCCTTTCATCTGGGCAACACCTTCACGGCGCTGACGGCGCTGCTGCTGGATGGTGTTTCCGGCGGACTGGCCGGTGCCATCGGCCTGGCTCTGGCCGATATCCTGGCGGGAGACCCGGGTTATGCAGTGACCACCTTTGTGCTGAAATTCCTGATCGGCATCTGCTGCGGTGCTGTGGCCCACAAGCTGCTGCATCTGCGTGCGCAGGACCCCCACAGCAAGGGGTACCTGCTCAAGGTCTCGGCAGCTGCCGGGTCCGGCCTGCTGCTGAACGTGTTCACCGATCCTCTGCTGGGGTACTTCCGCAACGTGTACATTTTTGGCCAGCAATATACTGTGGCCCAGGCTCTGTCCAAGGTAGCCGGGGGCGTCACCCTGGTCAACAGCATCGTTTCTACGATCTGCGCTGTGGCGCTTTACCTGGCGCTGCGCCCTGCCCTGGAGCGTGCCAACCTGCTGCCCAAGCACAAAAACTGAGCGCTCTGCTCCGGTTGCAAAACAACAAATATTCCGATCCTTTTGATGGCTGGCGGGTCTCCGCCGGCCATTTTTTGCGCCGACACCGGCCGCCGGCATAACCGCCGCCCCAAGCTCATATGCTGTTCATGAAGTCTTGAACGATTGGGGAGGAATGGGCATTGTTTGTGGTCACATTAAACCGAAAAAACCTAAAAACACTGGGTCTGGGCGCTATGTGCTGCGCACTGGTGGTATGCAGCGCCCTGCTGGGTCGGTACATCAGCGGGCGCACCGTCACCGCAGGGGCCAGCGTATCCGGAAAGGTAGAGAACGCACAGGACATCCAGACCTGGTTCACCGGCTATGGACTGGAGGTGGACGGTGCCTCCATCACCGCCGACAAGGTCAAGATCCCCCGCAAGTGGGATGACAGCTTTGCCGCTTTTAACAGCGTGGTCCAGCAAAGCGGTCTGGACCTGGCCCGCTACAAAGGCAAAACGGTGGAAAAATGGGTCGCGCTGATCCCCGCCGCCAGCAAAGGCGACCAGAGCAGCTACGGCGTACTTTTGGTGTACAAGAAAAAACCGGTCGGCGCCTATCTGCTGCAAAAACCCTCCGGTCTGGTCACCGGGCTAAAAGACGCCCAGGCTACTATGGCACAGCAGGTCTCCGGAGAGGATTTCTCCGGGGATTGGGGGGAGCGTCACGACGATGCGCTGAACCAACGGGCACAGCAGACCTCCGGTGAGGACTTTGCCGGGGACTGGGGAGAGCGCCACGATGAAGCTCTGACCCAGAACGCACAGCAGACCTCTGGCGAGGATTTTGTAGGCGAGTGGGAGTCCGGCCAGAACGCACAGCAGACCTCCGGCGAGGATTTTGTGGGCGAGTGGGAGTCTGGTCAGAACGCACAGCAGACCTCCGGTGAGGATTTTGTGGGCGAATGGGAATCTGGTCAGAAGGCACAGCAGACCTCCGGTGAGGACTTTGTGGGCGAATGGGAATCTGGTCAGAACGCACAGCAGACCTCTGGTGAGGATTTTGTGGGCGAGTGGGAGTCTGGTCAGAACGCACAGCAGACCTCCGGCGAAGATTTTGTAGGCGAATGGGAGTCCGGCAGCAGCCAGGCACAGTACACCGACCTGCCCCTGGATGCCGAGGGATATCCGGTGGATTGAGCAGAAAAAAGAAGAATTCTGCGCCGACTGGAATTTCAACTAAAAACTTCTGTAAATATGCAACAAAAATCATCCGTAAAAATTGGCACTATAAAAGGGTGAAAAAAACTCTCACAAGGTTTATAATAGATTTAACAGCTTTGCCCTTATCTTATATAAGGACAAAGCCTGCCCGGCCCTTTTGAGAGCCGAGGGATGAATGAAGGAGAAAATGATCATGAAGGAATTCCAGTACACGATTAAGGATGCCTGCGGCATCCACGCACGTCCGGCCGGTCTGCTGGTCAAGGTCGTGAAGGGTTTTGGCAGCACCGCCACCCTGGAGAAGGCTGGCAAGAGCTGTGACCTGCGCAAGCTGATGGCTCTGATGGGCATGGGCGTCAAGCAGGGCGACACCATCACCGTGAAGGTGGAGGGTGACGACGAAGAGGCCGCAGCCGCAGCTATCCAGCAGTTCCTGACCGAGAACGTCTGATAAGCTGGGAGTTGTCGGCGTCCCCACACGGCGACAGTGCAACAAAAGCGAGCCCTCGCGGGGATATTCTGCGAGGGCTTTTTGGGTTTTGTGCGGCACTGCCCCTAAAAGCAAAGCAAAACTTGTGTATGAAGAAGGAGAATGAGCAATGCAGGTAGGTACCGGTAAAAGCATTTTGAATGGCATTGCGGTCGGCAAGCTGAAGATCTACAAAAAAAAGAGCACGGTCATCTCCACATGCCCGGTCAAGGACACCGCTATGGAGCTGGAGCGGTTTGAGCAGGCACGGGCCAAAGCCATCGAACAGCAGACCGCTTTGTACGAAAAAGCCCTGGACGAAGCCGGCGAGGACATTGCAGAGGTGTTCAACATCCACGCCATGATGCTGGATGACGACGACTTTGTGGATGCCATCAAGGATATCATCCAGAACCAGATGATGTGCGCCGAGTATGCGGTCAAGACCGCCGGCGACAACCAGGCCGCCGTTTTTTCCGCTATGGACGACCCCTATCTTCAGGCCCGCAGCGCCGATGTCATCGACATCGCCCAGGCGATGCTGGACATCCTGCAGGGAGTGGACAACGCCAGCCTGCAGGGCACTGAGCCCTGCATCCTGGTAGCGGAGGACCTGGCCCCCTCGGAGACGGTGCGTATGGACAAGAGCCTGCTGCTGGGCTTTATCACCCGGGAGGGCAGCTCCAACAGCCACACCGCTATCCTGGCCCGCAGCATGAACATCCCTGCTCTGATCCAGTGCAAGGACATCCAGGACGACTGGGACGGCAAGATGGCCGTAGTGGACGGCTACAACGCCTGCGTCTATGTAGACCCCACCCCCGACCTGCTGCAGAGCCTCAAGGCCCGCCAGCAGGAGGACCAGAAGAAGCAGGCCCTGCTGCAGGAGCTGAAGGGCAAGCCCAACGCCACCCTGGACGGCCGCAAGATCAATGTTTTTGCCAACATTGGCGGCATGAGCGATGTGGGCGCTGTGCAGCAGAACGACGCCGGCGGCGTGGGCTTGTTCCGCACCGAGTTCGTCTACCTGAACTGCAAGGACTACCCCACCGAGGACTATCAGTTCGAGGCTTACAAGCAGGTGCTGGAAAGCCTGGCTCCCAAAAAGGTCGTGGTGCGCACCTGTGATATCGGCGCAGACAAGACTGTGGAGTACATGAAGCTGGACCACGAGGAGAATCCTGCCCTGGGCTACCGCGCCATCCGCATCTGCCTGACCCGCAAGGATTTCTTCAAGACCCAGCTGCGTGCCCTGCTGCGGGCTTCTGCCTACGGCAACATGAGCATCATGTTCCCCATGATCACCAGCCTGCGGGAGCTGCAGGATGCCAAGGCCATCCTGCAGGAGTGCCGCCAGGAGCTGCTGGCCGAGGGCAAAAAGGTGGGCGAGAATATCGAGGTCGGCACCATGATCGAGACCCCCGCCGCTGTCCTGATCGCAGACGATCTGGCCGCTGAGTGCGACTTCTTCTCCATTGGCACCAACGACCTAACCCAGTACACCTGCGCCCTGGACCGCCAGAACGCCAAGCTGGAGCCGTTCTTCAACCCCCATCACCCGGCTGTGCTGCGTGAGATCCAGATGACCATCGACGCAGGCCACCGCCACGGCATCTGGGTGGGCATCTGCGGCGAACTGGGCGCAGACACCGCCCTGACCGAGACCTTCCTGCGCATGGGCATCGACGAATTGTCGGTAAATACCAAGAGCGTGCTGCCAGTGCGCAAGATCATCCGCAGTCTGGATCTGAGCAAGCCCTCTGTAAAGTAACGCTTCTGTTTTCCCCCGGCCCAGAGCCGGGGGATTTTTATTTTGCGGCCCGGACATCCCCCCAATTTTTAGAAAAAAACAACAAATCCCCTGCAAAACACTTTGCAACGCTAAAGTAAGATGCTATACTATGGGATAAGGTACGCGCCGCTGCGCACCATTGCCACAGGAGGAACATCATGACCCAATTTTTGATCCGCTGCTTCATCAAACACCCGGAGGATACCGCCTCCCCCGCTGTCCGCACCGCCTACGGCAACCTGGCCAGTGTGGTGGGCATGGCCTGCAACCTGCTTTTGTGCCTGGGCAAGCTGGCCGCCGGAACGCTGTTCGGCTCCATTGCCATCATGGCCGATGCACTGAACAACCTTTCGGACGCATCCTCCAACCTGGTCAGCCTGGTGGGGTTCCGCCTGGCGGCCAAAGCCCCGGACGAAAAACACCCCTACGGCCATGCACGGTACGAGTACCTGGCCGGACTGGTGGTCAGTGTCACCATTCTGGGCATCGGGTTTTCTCTGCTGAAAGAATCGGCTGTGCAGCTCTACCGGCCGGATGCCATGGTATTCAGCTGGGTATCGGTGGGGGTGCTGGCTGCTTCCATCGCCGTAAAGCTCTGGCTCAGCGGCTTCTGCCGCAAGGTGGGCGGCATCATCCGCTCCGACACGCTGCTGGCAGCAGCAGCCGACAGCCGCAACGATGTGCTGAGCACCGGCGCCGTGCTGCTTTCCACGTTTGTTTACCGCTTTACCGGCTGGACCCGGCTGGATGCTCTGATGGGCCTGGCTGTGTCCGCCTTTATCCTTTGGTCGGGCTGGCATCTGGTGCTGGAGACCCTCAGCCCCCTGCTGGGCGAATGCCCGTCGCCGGAGCTGGTGGAGCACATTGAGCAGACCGTGATGAGCTACCCCGGCGTGCTGGGCGTCCACGACCTGATGGTACACGACTACGGCCCTGGCCACCAGTTCGCCTCGGTCCATGTGGAGCTGCCTGCTGAAAGCGACCCCCTGAAAGGCCATGACCTGATCGACCGCATCGAGCGGGACTTCTGGGTCAATGACCGGATGCAGGTCACCATCCACTACGACCCCATCGTTACCTCGGATGCGCAGGTGGGTGCGCTGCGCGCCCGGCTGGCCGAGTATGTGCGGCAGCTGGATGCCCGCATCTCCCTGCACGATCTGCGCATCGTCCCCGGGGATACCCATACCAACGTATTGTTTGACCTGGCCCTGCCCGCCGGTTATGCCGGGGACTACAAGCAGCTGCTGAACCAGGTGCGGCAGTTTGTTATCCAGCAGGACCCCAAATACATCCCCATCATCAAATTGGAGCAGAGCTACGCCACCCCCGGCGGCCAATAAGCCCCGCCCCATCCAGGAAGGAGGACCCTCTTTTGCTCAACGAGACCTATCGCAGGATGCTGGACCACAAAAGCGTGATCCGGGAGACCTTTATGTATGGGCGGCAGCGGGCTGCCCAGATCGGGGCCGAAAATGTCTTTGATTATTCTTTGGGCAACCCCAGCGTCCCCTGTCCGCCCCAGCTGACCCAGGCTATGACCGGTCTGCTGGCTTCCGCCGACCCGGTGGAGCTGCACGGTTACTGCCCCAGCCAGGGGGACCCGGCCTTTCGCAGGGCCGTAGCCGCTCAGCTGGAACGGCAGTTTGGCCTGCCCTACACGCCGGAGCACATCTTCCCCACCACCGGCGCTGCTGGCGCCATTGCCCATGCTGTGCGGGCCATCAGCACCCCGGGGGAACAGGTGCTCACCTTTGCCCCCTACTTCCCGGAATACGGGCCGTATGTGGCTGGCACCGGTGCGGAACTGGCCGTCGTGCCCCCGCAGATGCCGGACTTTCAGCCCAATCTCGAGGCGCTGGAGCAGATGCTCTGCCCCCGCACCGCCTGCGTGCTGATCAACACCCCCAACAACCCCTCCGGCGTGGTCTATTCTGCCCAGACCCTGACCCGCCTGGCCGAAGTGCTGGAGCGCAAGAGCCGGGAGTTTGGCCACCGGATCTACCTGGTCAGCGACGAGCCTTACCGGGACATCGTGTTCGACGGCGGCACCGCCCCGTATCCGGCGGCTTTCTACCCCCATACCCTGACCTGCTTCTCCTACTCCAAAAGTCTGAGCATCCCCGGGGAGCGGCTGGGCTATGTAGCGGTTTGCCCCGGATGCGAAGGGGAGGATGTTCTGGTGGACATGATGGCCCAGATCTCCCGCTTTACCGGCCACAACTGCCCGCCCAGCCTGCTGCAGCGAGCCGTGGCCCAGTGCCAGGGCGTCACCAGCGACCTGACCATATACCAGACCAACATGGAGCTGCTGTATGATGCACTGACCCGCCTGGGCTTTGAAGTCCAGCGCCCCGGCGGCACCTTTTATATCTTCCCCAAGGCGCTGGAACCGGATGCCGCAGCTTTTTGCCGCAAAGCGCGGGAATTTGACCTGCTGCTGGTGCCCAGCGACAGTTTTGGCGTGCCGGGCTATGTGCGCCTGGCCTACTGCATCGATACCGACAAGGTACGCCGCAGCCTGCCTGCTCTGGAACAGCTGGCCAACGCCTACCGCTGAGACCCAACTGCTGCCTGCGGTCCGCATCGACCGGGACGATAGAACCTCTGAGGAAAGGGAAACGCACTATGGAAAAGATCAAAATGACCACCCCTCTTGTTGAGATGGACGGCGACGAGATGACCCGTGTGCTGTGGCAGATGATCAAGGACGAACTGATCCTGCCCTTTGTGGAGCTGAACGCCGAGTACTATGACCTGGGCCTGCCCAATCGGGATGCCACCGGGGATCAGGTGACCATGGATGCAGCACTGGCCAACAAAAAATACGGTGTATCGGTCAAGTGTGCCACCATCACCCCCAATGCGCAGCGCATGGATGAGTACCATCTGCACGAGATGTGGAAAAGCCCCAACGGCACCATCCGGGCCGTGCTGGACGGCACCGTATTCCGCGCCCCCATCATGATCGACTGCATCCACCCGGTGGTGAAGAACTGGAAAAAGCCCATCACCATTGCCCGCCATGCTTATGGCGACGTGTACAAGTGCACCGAGTTCCGCATCCCCGGCCCGGGCAAGGCAGAGCTGATCTTTACCGGTGCGGACGGCACCCAGCAGCGGGCCACGGTGTTCCCCTTTGAGGGGCCGGGCGTGCTGCAGGGACAGTACAACAAGGACGATTCCATCCGCAGCTTTGCCCGCAGCTGCTTCAACTACGCTTTGGATGTCAAGCAGGACCTGTGGTTCGGCGCAAAGGACACCATCTCCAAAAAATACGACCACACCTTCAAAGATATCTTCCAGGAAGTGTATGACCAGGAGTTCCGCCCCCAGTTCGAGGCGGCAGGCATCACCTATTTTTACAGCCTGATCGATGATATCGTCGCCCGTGTGATCCGCAGCGAGGGCGGCTTTGTCTGGGCCTGCAAAAACTACGATGGCGATGTGATGAGCGATATGGTGTCCACTGCCTTTGGCTCTCTGGCTATGATGACCAGCGTTCTGGTCAGCCCGGACGGAAAGTACGAGTACGAGGCCGCTCATGGCACGGTGACCCGCCATTATTACCGCTATCTGAAGGGCGAAAAGACCTCCACCAACCCCATGGCCACCATTTTTGCCTGGACCGGTGCGCTGAAAAAGCGGGGTGAACTGGACGGCCTTGCTGACCTGGTGGATTTTGCCCAGAAGCTGGAGACCGCCTGCATCGACACCCTGAATGACGGCATCATGACCAAGGACCTCTGCTCCCTGGCCGAGGGCATCACTCCTACCGCCGTGGACAGCGAGGGCTTCATCCGGGCGATCCGTGCCCGCCTGGAGGAAAAGCTGGGGGCGTAAGAGCCAAAGCCGCCTGCTTTCTTCCTTGAGAAAAGCAGGCCATGGCCCACTCTAAAACAAAAAAGACCGGCAGACGCCAGAACGTCCGCCGGTCTTTTTTGTTGTTTTGATGGGGCTGAACGTCCTCAGCCGATGTAGCTGATATTTACGTCGATATCGCCGCCATAGCCATTGATGCGGGCGGTACAGGTACCCTGCCACATATCACAGCCAATACCGGGACTGGGTATGCCGTAGTGGGCGTTCCACAAGCTGTATCCGGTCAGTTTGCTCATATCCAGCCGCTTATTGAACCAGCTGGTGGAAGCATACACGCCTGCCCGATAGCCCAGCGCCTGCACCTCGTTGCAGAATGCCACTGCACACTTGGTGCGGTCCTCCACGCCCAGGCCATCTGCCCGGCCGGTGCCGCCCGGTGCGCCGGAAGCCTCGGTATCAAAGTAGATGGGGTAGTCCAGCTGGCGGCCGTTCAGCACATACCAGCAGCCCTGGGCTTCCTCCATGGCTTCCTGTTCATTGACCGCCTGGGTGAAGAAGTAGACACCCACCCGCAGACCCGCATTGCGGGCATTGGTGAAGTGCTGTTCAAACATGGGGTCCAGCACCAAAGCGCCGCTGCCGTAGCCGCGGTAGCCGATGCGGATCATGACAAACTCTGCGCCTGCCTGCTTGACCTTGGCCCAATCCACGTTTTGCTGGTACTTGGAAACATCCACGCCGAAGGTGGCAGGCTGCTGCACACCGCTGGCATCAAAGTAATACAGCTTGCCATCAATGGACTGGATGCCGGTCAGGGGCTGGTTGGTGTTGGGGTCATAATAATAGGTCTTATCGTCCACGGTGCGCCAGCCGGAATACTTGGGTTTGCCGAACAGCAGCTCCCACAGCCAGCGGAAGAAGCCGTTCTCATCCTCAAAACTGGCGGCCTGCGTCTCATCCAGCAGGCCCTCGTCCAGTGCCTGCCGGATCTGCTCCGGGGTCAGCATCACCGGGTTTTCCTCGGCCTGCTCTGCTGCCCGCTGGGCTGCGGAGTCATTCTCCTGCGCCGGGGCAGGCGGGGCCATGGGGTCCTCCGCTGCCAGGGCCGGGGTCTCGGTCAGCAGCAGCGGCAGGGAGTTCTCCTCCTCGATGCTGCCCATCGGCACCGCTGTCGGCTGCTCTGCCGACACTTCCGGCTGCTGCACGGGGGCAGGTTCCGGCTGGACCGGAGCGGGCTCTGCCGGAGCCGCCGGGCTTTCTGCCGCGGGGACTTCTGCCTTTTCTGCCGGGGCAGGCTCTGGCTGCACAGGCTGGGGCGCGGGGGCAGGCTCCGGCTGGGTCTGCGCCTGCACGGCGTGCTGCACCGTCTGCTCTGTCTGCTCGCTCTGCACCGGCTGCACGGTCTGCTGCTCTGTGCGCACAGCGGCAGGCTCCACCGCAAGGCCAGTGGGCTGGGTGACCAGCAGCGCTGTGGTGCCCACTCCGCCGACGGTTAGTGCCAGGGCCATCACACCGGCAGCCACTGCCTGGCCGATGCTGCGGCCTACCCCCTGATTCGATGAAAACAACCTTCTCCGCTTCATGCCGCTTCTCTGCCTCCCAGCTGATTGGTAAATTAAGGGGCCTGCCCTGTTTGCTTCTGACGGCCTTCCGCTGCCACGGAAAACCATGCAATTCACATTTAGTATACACCCTGCCCCCATCCCTCGTCAATCAGCGGGACGGGTCAGCCGGCCGGGCTGCGGATAAAACGCAGCACCCCCATGGGAGATACGTCCCAACCGGGCAAAAGATTGCACCCAGGGCAAAAAAATCCGATTTTCGCAGCAAAATTGCGGGTTTGATCTTGCTGTCTTGACAGGTGTATGGTATGATATGAGGCGCGCACCGGCCCGGCCGGTATCACGAAAACAGGAAAGGCGGCTGCAACCGTTATGTCAAATGTAAAAAAATTCTTAACACGCAAGGATATCGTCATCACGCCCCAGCGTTACCTGGTGGAAGCCCTGGGCGCAATGGCGCAGGGCCTGTTTGCCAGCCTGCTGATCGGCACCATCATTAAGACGCTGGGCCAGCAGACCGGCCTGGAGGCGCTGGTGGAGCTGGGCGGCTACGCCAGTGCCATGAGCGGCCCCGCCATGGCCTGTGCCATCGGCTGGGCGCTGCACACTCCGCCGCTGGTATTGTTCAGCCTGATCACGGTGGGCTACTCGGCCAACGCCCTGGGCGGTGCAGGCGGGCCGCTGGCGGTGCTGATCATCGCCATTGTTGCTTCTGAGCTGGGCAAGGCCGTCAGCAAGGAGACCAAGGTGGATATCCTGGTCACTCCGCTGGTCACCATCTTTACGGGTGTGGGCCTGTCCATGCTGATCGCTGCCCCCATCGGCGCAGCGGCCAATAAGGTGGGCACCCTGATCATGTGGGCCACCGAGCAGGCGCCCCTGGTCATGGGCATCGTGGTATCCGTGGTGGTGGGCGTGGCCCTGACCCTGCCCATCTCCTCCGCAGCCATCTGCGCTGCGCTGGGTCTTACCGGCCTGGCAGGCGGTGCGGCTGTGGCTGGCTGCTGCGCCCAGATGGTGGGCTTTGCGGTGATGAGCTTTAAGGAGAACGGCCTGGGCGGCCTGGTGAGCCAGGGTCTGGGCACCAGTATGCTGCAGATGGGCAACATCGTCAAAAACCCCCGCATCTGGATCGCTCCCACCCTGGCCAGTGCCATCACCGGCCCTCTGGCCACCTGCCTGTTCCATCTGGAGATGAACGGCGCCGCCGTGTCCTCCGGTATGGGCACCTGCGGTCTGGTGGGTCAGATCGGCGTATACACCGGCTGGGTCAACGATGTGGCCGCCGGTGTGAAAGCCGCCATCACCCCCATGGACTGGATCGGTCTTGTACTGATCTGCTTTGTTCTGCCCGCCGTGCTCAGCGTGGTCTTTTGCGAGATCGAGCGCCGCATGGGCTGGATCAAGGACGGCGACCTGAAACTGAACGGCTGATCTTCCCCCTGAAAACACAACAGGCCCCCTGCACCGGATGCGCAGGGGGCCTGTTTTTGTATCCTCTCAGAGGGCGGCTTCCAGCGCCAGCTTTTTGCCGTCCAGCACCGCCTCGGTCAGTTCATCGCCTTTATAGACAAGCTTCAGCGAGAAAAAAGGCCGCTGCTGTTCCAGCAGACGGAAAAAGATTTTATCCCCCTCCCAGATCGGCAGCTGGGGCACCCGGCTTTTAGGCACCCATTCCAGCACGCCCTCGCTGCACGCATCGCCGGGGATCATCTCCCCCTCCCACTGGTCCGCAGTAAACAGGTGCATATATTCGGTCAGCCCATCCAGCACAAAGGTCACGATACCCCGGAACTGCCACCGCAGCAGCCGCAGACCGGTCTCCTCCTGCACCTCCCGGCACAGACATTCTTCCGGGCTTTCAAACGGCTCAAACTTGCCGCCCACCCCGATCCATTTATCCTTATTCATATCCTGCTGCTTTTTGACCCGGTGCAGCATCAGCCATGCACCGTCCTTTTCCAGATAACAGAGGGTGGTATTGATCGCCTGCGTGGAATTGTCCATCGTTTTTTCTCCTTTTCGTATACAAAACGGGAACAGCGCCCCTTCGACACCGCTTTTGTCCAGGGCGCTGTTCCGTTTATTGCAGCTTAGCTGCACTTCTTTTTTGTTGTTTGCTTATTTGCGGCTGGCACGTCCCTTGCCTGCGCTGTTCAGCTTGCGCACCAGGTCGTTCTGGTGTTTGCGCTGGGGCGGTGTGGGCTGGGGAGAGGGATGCTCCTCGGCACAGGCTGTGGTCTGGGCTGTATTGGGGTCTACCCGCACCAGATCCCACTCCTGGTTTCCGCCGGACACAAAGTTCCAGATCTGCGCACGGGCGCCGTTGGAGGTATCCATCCCCACCAGGTCGATGTATTTGTCTGCCAGCACGCTGCGGATGCGGATGCGTCCGTTCCGGGTGGGCTCCAGCGTCCAGCACTGGCTCATCCCGCTGGTGCGGGCCCACTGGTGCAGCCAGGTGCCTTCCACCACGCCGCCCAGGGACAGATCGATGACCTTGCCGGTGAAACGGTTGCAGATGCGCCAGCGCCCATCTCCCGCATCAAGGAACTGCCACTGCTGCCAGGGATGACCGGCATAGGACCACAGCTGGATCGCAGCGCCGTTCTCGGTATTGAAGTCCTTTACCTCCAGCACCTTTCCATTCGGGGCCTTGATCAGATAATATTCATTTTCCAGTAATACGACCTGCGATGCCTTTGCCATGCTCACCGCTCCTTTCCGCGTCTGTGACATTTTGAGCAGCGATCTGCTCAAAGGATGCAGGCCGCTTCTCTTTGTTCCATTATATCCCATAAAGGCCCGGGCAACAAGTTCACTTTTGGATAAGCTTTTCCTCGCTTTTTTGGGCAGATTGCACACCCCGTTCTATCCCCCTTTCTGCGGCCGCACCGACTTCAAACCGCACATTCGGGCGGCTGTTCTGTGTGCAGACAGCACCAAGATCCCGCCTTGGGACGGTGCGTTCTGCCCTGTGCGCTTACCGCGGACAAAACCGGTTTTTTACGCCATTTTTATACCGCATCGCACGCCATATGCGGACACTTCTCCCGCTTGAAAAAGTAAAGTGCATTTCGGCACTTCACTTTCATGATTTCAGTGTTTTTCAGTCCAGGCTTTGATTTCTTTCATCTTTCGCAGCATTGACTTTATCTTCAAAATGCGTTATAGTATGGTTGCAGAGGGGTGCACACCACCCCGCACCACACCACACCGGGTGACCCGCTGGGCCCCATATCCTAATAGGAGGTTTGACTATGTACTACTATATTCTTGGTTTTGGCATCGCCTGCTTGATCCTTGCCGGTATCAGCAGTATGGACACGGTATATATCAAACCGGCCCAGATCGTGATCAAAGCTCTGTTGTGGCCCTTGACTTTACTGGACGCGGCTGTACACGCCATCGGTCATCCTTCCTCCGGTCGGCCTCATTCCCCTGCCGCACTGTAATGCTCTGACTATTTCCGTCCCCCTATTTATAAAAACCGAAACGGCAGACAGGCCGCTGCAAAGCCCATTCCCGGGCGGCAGCGGCCTGTCTGCTTTTTCCTGCCGCAAAAGGCGCGGTTCCGCCCTTGTCGCCAGACGGGGCACTGTGGTAAAATAGGGCCAGGGTACACCCCTTTATAAAACAAGGAGCCAAATGGGAGGGGAACAATATGACCAACGAGACTTTGGACACCATCCGCAGCCGGCGCAGCTGCCGGAGCTACCTGCCCACCCAGATCACCGAGGAGGAATTGTCTGCGGTGCTGGAAGCCGGGACCTATGCCGCCAGCGCTATGGGCCGCCAGAGCGCTCGCATCCTGGTGGTGCAGGACCCTGCGGACCGTGCCCTGCTTACCCGGATGAACGCCGCTGTTATGGGCACCGACAGCGACCCCATGTACGGCGCCCCCACCATCCTGGTGGTGCTGGCAGATGCCAACGCCCGCAATGCCGTGCAGGATGGCAGCCTGGTAATGGGCAACCTGATGCTGGCCGCCGCCTCCCTTGGGCTGGGCAGCTGCTGGATCAACCGTGCCCGTGAGATGTTCGACACCCCGGAGGGCAAGGCCCTTTTGCGCCGCTGGGGCGTAGAGGGCGATTGGATCGGCGTGGGCAACTGCATCCTGGGTTACCCCGCTGCCGACCCCAAACCCGCTGCTCCCCGCAAGCCAGATTATATCCTGCGGGTAAAATGACCCGCACCGTGTTACAAAAAGGAGAATTATGAAGCCTGATTACAAACTGGTGGCAAAAGCCAAATACATCCACATGACCGCAGACCTGGCCGCAGAGCTTTGGGGCGAGGTCTACGCCCGCTATTACCCCGCCAAGCAGCTGAACCAGCTGATCCAGCAGCTGCAAAGCCCCGAGGCCATTGAGGAGGACATCGACAACAACGTCAACTACTTCCTGGTATTTCTGGGGGATAAGCTGGTGGGCTACTTTGCCTGGAAGATGGAAAACACCGCCCTGCACCTGCTGCATCTCTACCTGAAGCCCGCCTACCGCGGCAAGGCGCTGGGCCGGGACATCCTGCTCTCCTGCGAGCGTCTGGCCCGGGGCGAAGGCCGGGGCCGGGTGCGATGCGAGGTATACGACAAGGCACTGCCGGTGCAGCAGTTCTTCAAGGCACGGGGCTACCGTCCCCTGCGCCCCGCAGAGGAGACCGTTGCCGGACTTCTGCCCCGGACAGAATTCGAGCACACCCTGTAAAAAGTTGTGCTGTACCATGCCGGACCGCCCTATCCCCCATTGCATTTTTTCTCTTTTTGTACTACACTAATGTAGTGCAATGAAGTGTTCGCCCCGCCGGGCACACAACGAGAAAGGAGCCGTCCCCTATGGCCAAAGATCACCCTACCGGAAAATCCGGCCTGTACGAAGCCATGCTCCGGCTGGAAACGCCGGAGCAGTGCTACCGTTTTTTGCAGGACGTATGCAGCTATGCAGAGCTTAGTGCAATGGAGCAGCGCTACAACATTGCAGAACTGCTGGCGGACAAGTGCATCTATACCGAGATCATGGAAAAGACAGGCGCATCCAGCGCCATCATCAGCCGGGTCAGCCGGGTATTGAGCAAAGAGGGCAGCATGCTGCGCACCCTGCTGGATGCCCCCGACCCCAAAAAATAAAAGAAGGTACATTTTATCATGAAAAAAGCCGTTGTATTTTTTGCCGATGGCACCGAGGAGTGCGAGGCCCTGTTGGTGGTAGACCTGCTGCGCCGGGCCAATGTTCAGGTAACGGTGGCCTCTGCGTCGGGGCGGCTGGAACTGGAGACCAGCCACGGCATCCGCATGACGGCCGATGCGCTGGCCGAGGATCTGGACTATACCGACACGGATCTGGTCGTGCTGCCGGGCGGCATCCCCGGCACCCCCAACCTGGCGGCTAATCCGGCGGTCACCGCTGCGGTCACCGCCTGCGCCAAGGCAGGCAAAAAGGTAGCCGCCATCTGTGCTGCCCCCAGCATCCTGGCACAGCTGGGCCTGCTGGAAGGCAAGCAGGCCACCGCCCACGCCTCCTTCCAGGACAAGCTGGCCGGTGCTGCCGTACTGGACCAGGAGGTCGTGGTGGACGGCAACATCACCACCAGCTACGGGCTGGGCGGCGCGATCCCGTTTGCTTTGGAGCTGGTGCGCCAGCTGGCAGGCGAACAGGAAGCCCAGCGGGTCCAGCAGGCCATCGCCTACCGGCACTAAGGCAGCACGCTGCTTGGAGCTGGCAGCAGTCCAACCGTTCATCCACTCTGGGGCAGGCTTCGGCTTGCCCCGATTTTATATCCAAAGGAGTGCGTATCTATGCGCTTTATCACCTGTCGTACGCCGGACGGCTCTCTGGTTCCGGCCATCCTCTCCCCAGACGGGAACACCGTCTGGCCTTTGCGCTGGCTGGGTCTGCCTGCAGAGACCCTGGCAGAGGCCATTCCGCTGCTGACGCCCCAGGTCCGGGCCGGTCTGTCTCTGGCCTTGGGGGGCATCCCCGGCATCCCGCGGGAGGCCGTCCAGCTGGACAGCCCCATCCCCCACCCTGTCCAGGACGTGATCTGCCTGGGCATCAACTACCTGTCCCACTCGGAGGAGGCAGAGCGCTACTCTGCCCAGGCTTTTGCCGCCCCGCATACGGATGCCATCTACTTTTCCAAACGGGTCAGCCGGGCTGTGCCGGACGGGGCCGCCATCCCGCCCCACACCCGTTTGGTCAAAAAGCTGGACTACGAGTGTGAGCTGGCGGTCGTCATGGGGCAGGACGCCAGAGACCTGACCCCCGGCCACACACAGGATGCGGTATTTGGCTACACCATCCTGAACGACGTCTCTGCCCGTGACCAGCAGACCGCCCACAAACAGTGGTATTTTGGCAAAAGTCTGGACGGCTTTGCCCCCATGGGGCCCTGCATCGTCACCGCAGACGAGTTCGACACCTACCCGCCCCGGCTGGGGCTGCGGTGCTGGGTGAACGACCAGCTGCGCCAGGATGCCAACACCGCCCAGCAGATCTTTGACATCGACCATGTGCTGTGCGAGCTGACCGCTGGTATGACCCTGCGGGCGGGCACCATCATCGCCACCGGCACCCCCGCCGGCGTGGGCATGGGGATGCAGCCCCCCTGTTTTTTGCAGCCCGGAGACGTGGTCCGCTGCGAGATCGAGGGCATTGGGACCCTGACAAACCCGGTGGGCGAGGCCGATCCGGAGCCTGAGCTTAACTCCTAAAAGTATTTTTTCGGTAGCATTTTGCTATTCGTTATTGATTTTGTCAAAAGTTCGGGGTTGTTCATAATAAGTTCACAATAAATTCATCTCTCGTTCATGCAATTCCGGTATAAGTATGGCAGCACAGGGCACACGCCGCCCTGAACCGGAAAAATGGCCTGCTTGCAGCAGGCACGGACTGCCGCGCGCCGCGCAGCAACGGATAAACGGAAAGGACATATGTTTTATGAAGATTGGAATTTGGGAACTGGCGCTGATCGTCGTGGTGGCATTCATCTTTATTGGCCCGGATCAGCTGCCGGTCTACGCCCGTAAGTTCGGCAAGATGCTGCGGGATCTGCGCAAGTACACCGGCGCCGCTTCGGAGGAGATCCAGAAGAACGTGGTGGAACCTCTGAATGAGATCCAGGCCCCCCTGAAGGAGGCCGTTGCCCCCCTGACCGACCTGAAGAACGATATTGACAACAGCATGCGGGATGTGACCAAGAGCTTTGCCAACATCGGCAAGACCAGCAAGACCGAGGCCGAGGCCGCTGCCCAGCAGGAGGAAGTTGCTGAGCTGGAGGAAGTCGCCGAGCTGGAAGAGCTGGAGGATACCGCCGAGAACAAGGCCGAGACCCCCGCTGCGGAGGAAGCAAAGCCGGAACCGGCCGCCGCTGAGACCGAGACCGTCAAGGCTGAGGCCCCTGCTGTTGAGCCTGTCGAGCAGGCCGAGACCGCAGAAGCTGCCGAGCCCGCCCAGGAGGCCGAAGCTGCCCAGGAAGCCAAGGTCTGAGCCTGGCCGAACCAACCCAGTTGCATCCGCATGTGCGGTTGCCGATAGATGCAAAAATAAGCTGGCCCGCACAGCGGCACAGCCAAACAAAAGGAGAACTGTATTATGAGAATTGGCATGAATGAATTGATCATCATCCTGGTGGTTGTCCTGATCATCTTTGGACCCAAGAACCTGCCGAAGCTGGGCAAGATGTTCGGCAAGACCATGAAGAGCTTCAAGGCTGGCATGGACGAAGTGCCCGATGACGACGAGTCCGCCGCTAAGACCGAGAAGGTCGAGGAAAAGAAGGATAACAGCGAGGAATAATGGCTACAAATGTAAAGCGCAAAGCGCAGGCCGAAGCAATCTCAGAGGACGGCAGCATGACCCTGACCGGCCATCTGAAAGAGCTGCGGAACCGCCTCATCATCTGCGCGCTGGTATTTGTAGTCGGCGTGGTCGGCTTCTTGGCCATTTCGGACAAGCTGATCGACCTGCTTACTGCGATGGCGATCAACTCGAACTATACCTTCGTGTCCATCGCCCCGCAGGAAAAGCTGATGCAGTATTTCCGCGTGTCCATCCTGGCCGCCGTGGTACTGGTGATCCCGGTAGCACTGTACGAGATCTACGCCTTTGCACGTCCGGGCCTGAAAAAAAGCGAGAGCTTCTTTTTTGGCCTGACTATGCTGATGGGCCTGGGCCTGTTTGTGGTGGGCGTACTGTTCGCCTACTTCATCTCCCTGCCCTTTATGCTGAACTTTATGTCCAGCCTGGAAGGCGCCGAGTACATTGTAAACCAGACCAGTATCGAAAGCTACGTCAACCTATGTCTTACCATGTTTGTGGTGTTCGGCGTGGTGTTTGAAATGCCGCTGGTCACCGTGCTGCTGGCAAAGATGGGTATCGCAAACCCCGAGATCATGAAGAAGGGCCGCGGCGTTGCCATCGTGCTGATCTTCGTGGTCGCTGCCATCATCACCCCGCCGGATATCATCTCCCAGTGCATGGTCGCCATGCCCATGATCCTGCTGTATTTCTTCAGTATCTTCCTGAGCGGCATTTTCTACAAGCCGCATACAGCGGATAACGATGACGACGATGAGGACGAGGACGACGAGGATTGATCGCCTGCTGAGTCTTTGCAGCGCACTCCCACCAGTTGGGGGTGCGCTTTTTTCTGCCCGGTCTTTCGCAAACCGCACAAAAACAGCAAAGGTTTTCCGTCCAAACTCACAAAAAAGCGCTGGCCATCTGCTTTTTATCGCCGGATATGTTATACTTAGGCGAGACAAAATACGGGCCAACGCTCACACAAAAAAGGGGTAAAAGAATATGAAGGAATATGCATTTGGCATCGACCTGGGCGGCACCACCGCCAAGATCGGTTTGTTTACCACCACCGGTGATCTTCTGGAAAAATGGGAGGTGCCCACCGACACTTCTGACCAGGGTGTGCGCATCCTGCCCAACCTGGCCGCCGCCGTGCAGGACAAAATGGCACAGCGCAGCCTGCGCCCCGACCAGATCGAGGGCGTGGGCCTGGGCGTGCCCGGCCCGGTGCAGGATTCCAGCGTTGTGGCCATCGTCTGCGCCAACCTGGGCGGCTGGGGCGACTGCGATGCCGGGGCACAGCTGTCCCAGCTGCTGGGCGGCCTGCGGGTGCAGGTGGGCAACGATGCCAATGTAGCCGCCTTGGGTGAGATCTGGATGGGCGCAGCCAAGGGCTGCCGCAGCGCAGTCATGGTCACCCTGGGCACCGGTGTAGGCGGCGGCGTGGTGGCCGACGGCAAGCTCATCGAGGGCGCCCACGGCGCAGGCGGCGAGATCGGCCACATCACCGTCAACCCCCAGGAGACCGCCCAATGCGGCTGCGGCAAGCACGGCTGCCTGGAGCAGTACTCCAGCGCCACCGGCGTGGTGCGCTGCATGAACAAGCTGCTGAAGCAAAATCCGGACGTTCCCTGCACCCTGCGGGGCCGGGATTTTGCCGCCAAAGACGTGTTTGATGCTGCCCGCAGCGGCGACAAACTGGCGCAGCAGGAAGTAGAGGACATGACCCTGACCCTGGCACTGGCACTGGGCAACATTGCCGCCATCACCGACCCGGAAATGTTCCTGGTGGGCGGCGGCGTGGCCCGGGCCGGAGACGTGCTGCTGGAGCCTTTGAGCCGTCATTACCAGGCCAACGCCTTCCTCTCCTGCCGCAACACCCCCATCCGCCTGGCCAGCCTGGGCAACGATGCCGGCATCTACGGCGCTGTGCGGCTGATCGTCGGGGCATAAGGCTGCGTTTTTACGGGGGTTTGTTCCTTTTTTCGAGAAAAAAGGAACCTAAAAAAGCTTTTCACACGGCCCGTGCATCCGCACGGGCCAATTTTTATATACATAGGGCAGGCTTTGCACCTTCTGGCAGGTGCATAACGGGCTGGAATGGGTGGGTTCCTGAACCCTCTCAGTCAACGCCTATCGGCGTTGCCAGCTCTCCCGAAGGGCGAGCCTTTGGCAAAACCGGCAGGCCCTGCCCCCGCCAACCTATGAGCAGCAAACTTTTCGCCCTTGCCAAAACCCGTGCACAGCATTCCAATTCACATACAAACAGCACCGCCGGGCAGGAATTTCCTGCCCGGCGGCTTTAAGGGTTTCAGGTGTGATGGTTCGGGTCATTGGGTTCCGGATGATGGGAACCAGAAGCCGCCACACTGCTGGAGGCTGCCGTGCTGCTGGAAGATCCGGAGCTTGCGCCGCAGCCCGCCAGCAGGCACAGGCTCAGGCTCAGAGCAAGAAGCAAAGAGAGCATACGTTTCATCGTTTTTCCCATCCTTTCAAAATCAAAGATCCTTTATGGCCGTCTGTTCCACCCCGTTTGACTTCTACTTGTTGTCAAAATGGACATCAATCCGGCCATTTTCCACATAGAGTTCCACTGCGTATAGGCTTGAAGCATCCAAGCGAGGTCTCAGCATACAAGAACCATTTTTGACCCCAGCCTTTACCGTGTAATCCTCATACCTGCCCACAACATCTCCCTTGATCTCTCCGTTCTTTACCGTGCAATCGTATTGAGAGGAGGTTGGATGCTCGAACACGACAGAGCCGTTTTCAATTTCTGATTTTATTCTGCTGGACTGTGTTTTTGAAAACACCGAAGATCCATTTTTCAGCTCCGTGCAGATCTCCTTGGCTGCGATAGAATCCATCTCCACATTGCCGCTGGACGGATTTTCCACAACGATGGACTCATACTTCCGCTGGGGCAGGACGATCTCCAAGTCATAGGCGCTGTCCACCTCAAACTGCATCCTTGTTCCGTTGACGATGACAACTTTCGGGGGCGGGGCTTTTAATTTTTGGACGACCAGGGTGCCGTTCTCGACCTGGATCTCATACAGCGTTTCCGCTGTCGTATCCGCATATCGGACGCAGACTTCCTCCCCCTCCCCCGGCAGGAAGCGGACCGTAGACCCCTCCTCCTGGACCTGGACGGCGGTCACTTCCTCCAAAGTTGAAAACTGTCGCCTTACCGCCTGTACTTCTTGGATCTCCTCTGCCGATACAGACGTTCCAACGCATCCCAGCATCCCAAAGAGCAGCAGCGCAGAAATAAAGCGAGAAAAACCTTTTGCCATGACCACATCTCCTTTCAACTTTTGGTGGTTTTGCTTTATCATAGCACGGCAAAAGCGGCCTGTCCATAGCATTGCGTGTAAATGCTTTCCCATCTGAAATTTTCATCTTTCCGGCGGTTCAGCGTATGATTTTTCATGTTTTTTGCAGGCAGGGCGGGACAAAAAACGGCCCGCACCGGGGGGTGCGGGCCGCAGGTCAGCTGCGTTTTCTTGTTCGGAGGCCGCCAAGATCAGGCGCTCAGCTTGGCAATGGCCTGGCGGACACGCTCCAGGGTCTTTTCCCGGCCCATCATGCAGGCCAGATCTGCACCGCCGCCGGGGGTGCGCTGCTTGCCAGAGAGTGCCACGCCCAGGGGGTAGAGCATCCAGCCATTCTTTTTGCCCAGCTCCTCTGCCTTGGCACGGCAGGCCTCAAACACGGCGTCCCGGTTGCCAAAGTCCAGCGCAGGGTCCTCCAGCACCGGCACCAGAGCCGTCAGGGCCTCCAGCGCAGTCTCCGGGGTGGTCTTCTGCTTCTTGTTGGCGTAAAGGGTCAGCTCATAGTCCGGCATCTGGTCAAAGAAGTCCAGCTGCTCACCGATCTCGCCCAGCACCTCGCACCGGGGCTGCAGGTTTGCACACAGCAGCTGTTTGTCAATGGGCGTGTGCACCGCTGCATCGATCCACGGCTCGGCCCGGCGCAGGAACTCCTCTGCGGGCAGGCGGCGGATATACTCGGCATTGATGGCACGCAGCTTCAGCGGGTCAAAAATGGCAGGCGACTTGGAGATGCCGCTGGGCTCCCAGATGCGCACCAGCTCTTCCAGCGTAAACAGCTCCTGCTCGGAGTACTCTCCCTTGGGGCTCCAGCCCAGCAGGCAGATATAGTTCAGCACGGCCTCGGTCAGGTAGCCTTTTGCCACCAGGTCCTGATAGCTGGCATCGCCGTTGCGCTTGGACAGCTTATGCTGTGCATCCTTCATCACCGGCGGGCAGTGGATATACTCCGGGATCGGCCAGCCAAATGCCTGATACAGCAGGTTGTACTTGGGCGTAGAGGACAGGTACTCGCTGCCGCGGATCACGTGGGTAATGCCCATCAGGTGATCATCCACCACGTTGGCAAAGTTGTAGGTGGGCATCCCGTCGGTCTTGATCAGGATCTGGTCGTCCATCTCGCTGTTGTTCACCTCAATATGGCCATAGACCAGGTCGTCAAACCCGGTGACTCCGGTGCGGGGGATCTTCTGGCGGATAACATAGGGCTCGCCCGCTTCCAGGCGGCGGCGCACCTCCTCCTGGGGCAGGTCACGGCAGCAGCCGTCATAATGGGTCATCTCGCCCTGCGCACGCTGCTCGGCGTGCAGAGCCTCCAGCCGCTCCTCGGTGCAGAAGCAGTAATAGGCCTTTCCCTCAGCCACCAGCTGCTCGGCATACTGTTTGAACATCCCCATCCGCTCGCTCTGGACATAGGGTCCCACCGGGCCGCCGATATCCGGGCCTTCGTCCCAGAGCAGGCCCGTCTCCCGCAGGGTGTTGTAGATGACTTCCACTGCGCCATCCACATAGCGCTCCTGGTCGGTATCCTCAATGCGCAGGATGAACGTGCCGTCCTGATGCTTTGCCATCAGATACGCATACAGAGCGGTGCGCAGGTTGCCCACGTGCATATACCCTGTGGGCGAGGGTGCAAAACGAGTACGAACTTGATCCATCGGCATAAAAACGCTCCTTTATTCAACAGTGCAGCAATGTGCAGGTTTTTCTATCGTTTAGTTTACCCATTCCGCCCCGGTTTGTCAACGATAGAGGGCGGGTTTTGGCACTCTGCCCCCTATGCGGCGGGGTCTTATCCCAAAAGGCACTCTGCAAAAAAATCGGCTGGCGGGTCCCCCCGCCAGCCATGAAAAAAGTTTGCTGTTTTTCAAATCAGAGGAAATGCTCCTCTGCGCTTTATCTCTTGGCCCAGGCATCCACCCGGTTCACCAGAGCACGGCCCCGGCGGCCCAGCAGTTTGGGCAGCAGCATCCGTGCCATTGCCCACACACCGGAGAAGTTATACAGGATCACCACCGCCGTGATCAGGCCGGTCCACAGCCCGTAGAGTGGCACCTCCGCCAGCAGCACCAAAGCCTCTGCTGCCAGCAGAACAAAGTTTACCGCCACCCGGCCGGGATGCACCGACATCCGCAGCATCCGATGGGTATCCGCAGCACGCAGTGCAAACACCAGCCCCAAGCTGACAAAGGAAGCCACGCTGGCGCCCACCGGCCCCCACCAGAGGATGAGGAAGTAATTCAGCACACAGTTGGCCACAGCGCCTGCCAGCATTGTGACCAGGCTGTGCACCGAGCGTTTATAGACCACATAGACGCTGTTCAAAAACTGGCTGTAACAGGAGCAGACCGCCGCCAGGGTCAAAAACGGCACAAAACGCCAGGCCTCGTAATAGCTGGCCTTCATCACGTGCATCAGCGGGCGGCACAGCCACAGGATGCCCGCCCCGCAGCAGAACATCACGCAGGAATAGATGCGGAAGATCCGGGTAAAAAACGTTTCCCGCTCCTCTTCCTCCGTCACCGCAGACAGCTGCCAGGCATCGTAAAAGATCAGCCCCAGCGTGCTGAGGATCGTAGGCAGAAAATAACCGGTGGAGAGCAGTCCGCTCCAGGCTTCGCCGCTGTGACCGCCCATGCCGCCGCACATCTCGCGGACAAAAAACAGGTCGGACGCATTGATGACCCAAAAGCTGATCTGCGCCGGGATCATGGGCAGAGAGAAGCGCAGCATCTGCTTCCACAGCCGGATATTCGGGGCGGTTTTCAGCTCCAGGTACTGCCACAGCCGCCCTTTGAAGGTCAGGAACACCACGCTGGTCAGATCGCCGCTGATGATGGCCAGCAGGTAGCCGTTGGCGCCCATGCCCAGCACCACCAGGTACAGCACATAGAACATCAGGGTGGCAAAGGTACACAGGATGCCGTCCACCGCCACCAGTTTATTGAACTCCTGGCTGCGCACAAACTGGGTACACAGGGTGCGCAGGCAGCTCATCAATACATAAACATACAGCAGCAGCCCATACTGCGCCATATCCGGCAGCAGCCGGGCGACCGGCCACAGCAGGATCAGCGCCGCATACCCCAGCAGGATGCTCAGCAGGCCATTGGTGAACACCTGCTTTTTGCTGTTGCCCCGGTCCAGACCAAAGCGGATGATGGCATTGGACATACCCATGGAGACAAAGGGGATCAAAAGGTTTGCGTACTGGCTCAGGATCTTGGACAGGCCCAGATCCGAGATCTCCGCCATAGCATAGGTCAAAAAGGGCTGGACGATCAGGGTCAGCAGCTTGGAAGAAAAGCTGGAAATGGCAAAGATCAAAGTGTTGCCCGCCAGCTTTGCATATTTGCCCTGCCCGGAGCGGGGCGCGTTTTCATTGGACAATGGCTTGTCCCTCCTGGTTTTTTACAGCATATTTTACTTCAGCAAAGCGCGTCGGGCTTTCCAGTCCGGCAGCAGCTTTTCCACCTCAGCCCAAAAAGCCGGGCTGTGATTCAGTTGGATAAAATGGCAGTATTCATGCACCACCACATAGATCTGGGCCGCCGGGGGCATCTGACACAGTTTTCTTGCAAAGGTGATGCGCCGCTTGCCGGGGCAGCACGTTCCCCAGCAGCTGGTCATATCCCGCACCCGGATCTCCGGCGGCACGCCCCCCAGGACATCCGCAAAAGCCGGGTAGACCTTGCTGCTCAGCTCCAAAAAATGTGCCAAGGCTTGTTCCTGGCTGAGCAGGGGCAGACACCTGCGCTGTGCACGCTGCTCTTGGCGCTGCTGCGCCTGGGCGATCCACTCTGCTTTCAACTCCACATAAAGATCCGCCTGCTTCCAGCTTACCCTGCGCGGCACGCTCAGGGTGACTGTGCCATCCTCCCGCACCCGCAGGATGAGATTCTTTACATCCCGGTGCTGCCCTTGGTACTGGATGCCTGCCACTGTGCGCAGCTGCGGGGCACTCATGCCGCGGCTACTCCCTCTGCCTGGACCAGACCGTACAGATAATACCGGCTGGAGTCATACGAGATGGTGAGCCGGTAGGCAGCCGCCGGGTCCAGCCCGGCAATGGTGCAGCGGTAGTTGGTGCCATCGGTCGGGATATAATGGGTGCTCTCCCCCACATACTCCGCTCCGCCGTCCAGCTTTTTCCACACTGCCACCTTAAAGCGCTGCACGCCCTCGGCTGTGCCGCAGCCGGTCAGCGTGATGGAGCCATTGGGTGCGGTGAAATAACGGGTCTTGCGGCTCCAGATGCCGTTGAACACCACATTCAAGCGGCCGTTGGTAATGGCCGAATCGTACTTTGCAGACGGGTCTGCAATGCCTTCGATCATCAGCGGGTCGGCTGTAGCCTCTGCCCAGCGGGTGGTGTCCGCCTCCTCAGCCTGCGAGCTGGTGCCCAGCACCTTGCGCACAGCCTGTGCCAGCGCATCTTTGCAGCCGGTCAGCATACCGGCCACCAATACCACCGTCAGCAGCACTGCTGCAAAACGTTTTGCGTTTTTCATAAGTTTTGTTCCTCAAATTTTTCCATGTCCCAGGAAGCGCAGCGCTTCCATGCCTATATTTATATAGTATACCGCATTTTTTGTCATTCCACAAGAGAGGCGGCCGTCCCCTGCACCAGAGCGCACCGTGCGTTCCGCAGGCCGGAAAGGCACTGCGTCTTTGCCCTGTGCAGGCCAAAAAACACGCCCCCCGCCCGGCAGCGCCGGAGCAGGGGGTGGTGTCCTATCCGATATTTTTTCAAGATAAAAAACGCTTTACAGGCAGAGCTCTGTCAGCGCCTGACGTTCTGCCTGCGCCAGCTCCGGCGCCTGGGGGCCGAACAGCGACCCATAGCGGTACAGCGCCCAGCCGCCGGCCTGCCAGGTGCGCAGGTCGGCCACCTGCCGTGCCAGCGCCCGTCCGGTGCTCCATTGCTCCACGCTGTCGGGATTGGCGCCGCCGTCGCCTGCCCCCACACGGTATGCCCCCAGCCCAAAGTACAGGGCCACCTGGGGCGAGCGGGGCATTGCAAGCCACTCCTGCACGATGTTCTCAAAGCCAAACCGTGTGCTGCCGCTGCGCTGCATATACCCATAGCCCCAGTATATCTGGGGGCAGAGGTAGTCCAGCACCGCCTGCTCCCCTTCTGCTGCCAGCCAGGAATACACATCGCTGTACTGCTGGGTCAGGTCGTTGTCCGGGTTGCCCTGGGGGCTGATGCCAAACCGCAGGGTGGGGTCCTGCGCCTTGACCGCATCGTGCACCGCCTTGACCAGCGCTGTGACCTGCTGGCGGCGAAACGCCCCCCGGTCCCCCTGACCGGACTGGTCAAACTGCGCCTGGTCCAGGGCGGGGTCGGTCGTGGGGTAAAAATAATCGTCAAAGTGGATGCCGTCCACCGGGTAATTCTGCACCAGCTCGGCCACCCCCTGCACCACATAGCGGGCCGCCTCCGGGCAGGCGGGGTTCAGATACAGCCCACCGGTGTCCGGGTCGGTCCACACCCAATCCGGGTGGGTACAGGCCAGGTTGCTGGGCGCCAGGGCAGCGGGCTGCGCCGCCGACGCCCGGAGCCGGTAGGGGTTGACCCAGGCTTCCAGCGACAGACCCCGGACATGGGCCTCGGTGATGAGGATATCCAGCGGGTCAAAGCCCGGGTCCTGCCCCTGGGTGCCGGTGCACAGATGGCTCCAGGGGTACAGGCGGCTGGGGTATAACGCATCCCCAAACGGCCGCACCTGCGCCAGCACAGTGTTCAGCCCCAGGGCGGCGCAGTTGTCCATCAGCTGGGCTGCCCCGGCCCGGAATGTCTCCTGGGAGGAGAAATCCATCTCCGCCCACTCTAAGTAACTGACCCAGGCCGCCCGCCACTCTCCCGCCGGCAGGGCAGGGTTTGGCTCCGCCGGTGCTGTGGGAGACTGCAGCGCCGAAAGCTGCGGCCACAGCTGCCAGGCAGCAAGACCGGCAGCCGCCGCCCCCGCCCCCGCCAGAAATGCCCGCCGGGTCAGCAGCGGTTTATTCTTTTTGCGGCGCCGGGGTCTGCGCTGCTGGGTCACAGTGCATCCTCCTGGGCTTTATACAGGGTCAGTGCAGCCCAGCCCCGCATACAGGCCAGCACCACCCACAAAAAGTTTGCCCACAGGGCCAGGCTCTGCTTGCCTGCCAGCACCACGCCCAGCACCAGTGCCAGGTGTACTGCTTCTGCTGCACAGACACCGATCATCGGGTTGCGGATCTTTGCGCCACGGCCGGTCTCCACCGCCAGCAGTGCAGGCCATACCAGCGCCGAGAACAGCAGCCCCATCCACCCGCCGAACAGGTAGCCCAGCATCAGCAGCACGAACACCAGAAAATAGCGCTGCTTTTCTGCCACCGGAGCACCTTTCTGCGCCGCCAGGAACAGCACCGAAATGCCGGTGCCGCCAAAGGCCACCGTGTCCAGAAATGCCAGATTGTGCCCCAGCAGGGCCGCCATGCCGTTGAGCAGGTTGAGTGCGGCCGCGGCCAGCAGGCAGAAGTACCAGGTCTTGCGTGAGAATCGAAGCTTCATTTTGGTTTTCCTCCCCGAAAAATGAGCGGCGCTGGGCCGCAGACAACAAAATTTTTATAATTATAACACATTTGCCCGCCGCTTGTGTTACAATAAGGAAAACTCTTGCGGCGTCCCCCAGCTCTGGCGGCGCCGCCCACGCCAAGGAGGGCGGCAGATGAATGTATTTTTTTCGGTGATCCTGCTGGCGGGCATCGTGGGCCTGCTGATCTTTCTGCTCAGCCGGCGGGAGGCCGGCCGGCGCAGCCAGTACGGGCCTGCTGCGCTGAACGAGTTCCGCACAGCACTGCCGCTGGACGAGTGCTTTGACCGGCTGGAACAGCACAGCCCCGAGGATGTGTTTGCCTACGAGTGCCGCCGGGAGAACGACGGCGGGTTTATGCTGCACTTTACGCTGCATCAGCCTACCCGCCAGCCCCTGGATACCCTGTATACCCTGCGCCTGGACCCCGGCCGGGAGACCGTGGCCACCTTATTTTTTATCCGGGAAGCCTTTGGCTATAAGGAGCCGCTGTTTCCCCAGGAGATGCTGGATGCGTTCATGCTGCAAAAACTGGAGGCACGCCGGACACGCTGACGCCGCTGGTTTTGTTTGCCCGCCCAAAGAACGCTCCTTTGGGCAGCGGACGGCAGAAAGTGCGGAAAAGTGCTTTCTATTTTGCTGGTTTTTTGCTATAATAATATGTATGACCCTGCTGTGCAGGATATGCCGCCTTGCGGGCTAGTAGCTCAGTTGGTCAGAGCTGGCGGCTCATAACCGCTTGGTCCCGGGTTCAAGTCCTGGCTGGCCCACCAAAAACGATCCCCCCGGCCCGCGCCGGGGGGATTCTTTTTAACAGCCAGGACTTGAACAGACAGCTGCGCGGCCGCCGGTGGGACGATCCTTTACTTTTTTGCAAGATTTGCGGGGGCTGTGCCGTATCATATTATATGGATCTGCCCTGAAAAAAGCGGGCGAAGATGAACAAGGATGCTTTTCTTGTTCAAAAATACTTGCTATACTACAATTACACGGGGGACCGGCACTCTGCCGTCCTGCATACTGCGCCCCGGCCTGCGCTTGAACAAAACGGCCGATGGAGGGACCACGATGGACGAAAATTGGATGGAGCTGCTTGTAAGCCTGGACCAAAACTATCTTCCTCAGCTGCGGGTCATGCTGACCTCGCTGACCTGCAACGACCCTGGCGTACATTGCCGGGTATGGCTTTTGCACAGCGGCATCCCGCAGCCCAAGCTGGATAAGCTGGCCCAAGGGCTGGAAGGTCTGGGGCACCGTCTGGAGCCGGTGCTGGTAGACCAGAGCCTGTTTGGCTCTGCGCCGGTCACCGACCGCTACCCTCAAGAGATGTATTACCGGCTGCTGGCCGCTCAGCTGCTGCCCGACACCCTGGACCGGGTGCTGTATCTGGACCCGGATATCCTGGTCATCAACTCCCTGCAGCCGCTGTGGAATACCCCGCTGGGGGATGATCTGTTTGCGGCGGCCAACCATGTCAGCCTGGGCAGTTTTGCGACCAACGAGGTAAACAAGATCCGCCTTGGAACGGATACCGACTACTTCAACTCCGGCGTACTGCTGATCGACCTGGCACGCTGCCGCCAGGAGGTGGACCCGAAGCAGGTGTTTGCCTATGTAGAGAAGCACCAGTCCGAGCTGTTTTTGCCGGATCAGGATGTGCTGAATGCCCTGTACGGCGCCCGCATCCTGCCGCTGGAGGACCTGATCTGGAACTACGACCCCCGCAACTACTCTGAATATAAACTGCATAGCCGCGGCAAAGCCGATACCCGGTGGGTCATCCAGAACACAGCGGTGCTCCACTTCTGCGGTCGTGATAAGCCCTGGAAAAAAGGCTACCGCCGCCGCTTCGGTGCGCTGTACCTGCACTATATGCACCTGGCAGACCGGATGCTGCCCGCCTGAGAGGACGCAGCGGCTAGCCTGTTCCTTTTAGAAAAACCGAAAAAGCACTTTCAAATGGCCTGTGCATATGCATGGGCCATTTTTGTGTTTGGGGGGTGGACCCTCTCAGTCTCGCTTCACTCGATAGCTAGTTCCCCTTTTTGTCGCCTGGCGGGAGAGAGTGCTTCTGGGACGAACCCTCTCAGTCGCCTACGGCGACAGCTCCCCCGAAGGTGGAGCCCTTGGCAAAGAGGATAAGTCTCGTCCTCACTAGTCAACGGCTAAAAGAAGCCAACTTGTAAGCGCAAAACTTTCCGCCTCTGCCAAAGCCTCTCCCTTTCGGGAGAGGTGGCACGGCGGAGCCGTGACGGAGAGGGTTGCTCCCCGTTAAAACTCCCTCACCGCGGGCGGATCTCCCGCACCGTCAGCGTCTCTCCTTCCACAGAGAACCGCACCTCCAAAGCGCCAAACTCCATGCCGTAGACCCGGGCGGGGTCATTCTGGTAGGAGGGGCGGGGGTCGCTGGCCAGGACACCTTCCAGGGCGGCATGGCTCTCCGGCGGCACCTGCGCCCATAGCGCCGGGGAACACTCCACCTTCAAATGGTGCTGCTGCGCCTGGGCGGTAAAACCTTCGGCCGCATCGGGATGGCTGTCTACATAGGGCAGGTAGGGTTTGATGTCATAGATGGGGGTGCCGTCCATCAGGTCTGCCCCCCGCACCAGCAGTACCGGACCCTGCTGCGGCCGGTACTCGATGCCCTCCAGCCGTACACTGGATAAGCCCAGAGGGTTGGGCCGGAAAGGGGACCGTGTGGCAAATACGCCCACACGGGTGTTGCCCCCCAGCCGGGGCGGACGCACAGTGGGGGACCAGCTGTCCCGCACGACCCCTGAAAACTGCCATACCAGCCAAATGTGGCTGAACTGTTCCAGTCCCCGCACCGCCTCCGGGGTGCGGTACTCCGGCGTGAAGATGATCTCTCCCCGCAGGCTGTCTACCAGCCCGCTTTGCCGGGGGATGCCGAATTTTGTGGGAAAATCGGTGTGGATATGCCCAATGACCTTGAGGGTCATGGTCTCGTTTGCCAGCTCCATGCGGCGGCCTCCTGTCAGTATACTTTTAGAATGGGGCAGTCGGGCGGCACCCCATAGGCCGCCCGGAATGTTTCCAGATCTTTTGCGGTGCGCACCAGCATGACCTCCCGCACCTGACCGGTGGCCTTATCCTGGAAGGCGGCCACCTGCTCCCCTGTGCAGATGCTGCACTTCAAGACCGGCTGCTGCCGGGCGGGGTCATACCGCAAAGACTGCTTTTTGACGCCAAACATCCGGGGGACACTCCTTTCGTGCAATTTTTCCACTATTTTTTGGAAATCATTGACAAGTTGTGTTAAAGCGGATATAATACAACTAAAGATTGTTTCAACGCAGTTCAGTCAACACGAAATGGAGGTATTGCCATGACTGATTTGGTAAGATTAAAGGGCCATCTGACAAGCAGCGGCTACAAATTGCAGCACGTTGCGCAGGTAATGGGGGTCAGCACCAACGCGCTGCGGCTCAAGCTCCACGGCGACACCGAGTTCAAGCTGCGGGAGGCCGAGCGCCTGGCCCGCCTGCTGGAACTAAGCCCTGAAGAACGAGACCTGTGTTTTTTTGGCGCCGAAGGCCCGCGGCGGGGCAAAGGGGGTGCCGGGCAGTGACTGTGGAACAGCGCGCCAAGACCAAACAGGCGCTCCGGCGCTACGGGCAAAAGCTGCCGGGCCGGAACTGGAAGGATGCCCCCTTGTGGGACACCGCCATCCGGCAGACGCTGGAGTATTACGACAGCTGCGACCCGCTGCGCGCCCAGCTGATGCGGCTGCGGTATTTTGAGCACTGCACCGAGGAGCAGACCATGGGGCAGCTGTATATTGGGCGCAGCACCTACCAAAAAGCCCAGCTGGACCTGCTGAGCACCGTGGCGGTGTTTGCCGCCCAGCAGGGGGCCCGCTTTTGACCCCGCAGGCAAAAAGACGCCCCGCCCCCCGGCCCTGCACACAGCAAGGCAACGGGGGCGCAGAGCGCCGGATGCTTGTGGTTCAGTTGCGGGGCTGATCCTTCCCGGAGTGCTGCTCCGGATGGTCGCAGCGCTCGCGGCAGGCAGAGCAGTTTCCGCCGCAGCCCTCACCTTTCCAGCCGTCGTGCTTGGAGACCCAAACCACCGCCAGCGCAAACAAAATGACCAGCACCACAATGGTGACTAAGCCGCGTACAGTGAGCATAAAACCTAAACCTCGCTTTTGAAGGGATAAGACCCTGTGTGGGTTTTCGTTTTCAGTATACACTATTTTGCCCCCAAGAGCAACCCAACAGCCGCCCTCCGCCCTGCCCGCCAGAAGGCCGCAAACCCCTGGCGGGAACTTTTTTGAGAGAAATTTCAAAAAAGGGCTTGCATTCCTCCCCCAGGCGTGCTATAATAATTGCGTTCCCGGTACGGAGGATTAGCTCAGCTGGTTAGAGCACCTGCATCACACGCAGGGGGTCTGGGGTTCGAGTCCCTAATTCTCCACCATATAGTTCGTACCCGAACCTGATTTCTTGCGAAAAAAGGTTCGGGTACGTTTTTTTGTTTACAGGAGGTTCTGAGAAAGGGCTACTCGGCCCATAAGCCGGAATGTGAAAGGATGAGAAGATGACCTTTTTAGAAACAAATCGGCTCAGACTAAGAAATGTAAGTCCTAAAGATGCGATTCAGATGGTTGATTATCGAAATAACGAGCGATGCTCGAAATATCAACGAGGCCAGACGAAAGATTATAAGGATATTGTTGCTTTGATCGAGCGCAATAAAGACAACGCCCTGAATATCGCATCGCCGACGATGATTAGTGTTGCATTAAAAGAAACGGACGTCATGATTGGCGAAATCGTCGTTATGCCTAACGAGGGCACAATTTCTTTAGGGTACACATTTTCTTATAAAGTTCACCGAAGCGGTTACGCCTATGAAGCCTTGTCCTCTTTAATTGAGTATTTGCACAAGCACTATCCTCAGTGGGATTTTATCTGTTTTACTGAAAGAGAGAACATTCCAAGTATGAGCCTTTTGAAGAAGCTGGGATATACGAATTTGGGTTATCTGCCGTCGAAGAATTCTCAAGTATTTGGAAAGTGGCTTCGCCAGGACACATTAGACGAAATCACAAATGCGGTTCGATAACTCCTGGTTTATTGCAACCTCTGAAGCAGGGTTTGGGGCAGGCACTCCCCAACAAGAAAGCTGTCCCATGGGGCAGGAAATTTTCAGGAATTGAAAATTTGTGGCCACGGGACGGTTCTTGCTCTCACGCCTTTAGGAAAAGGAGTTTTTATGGATATCGAGGTCAAACGAATGTCCCCTACTGCTGTTGAAATGCTTGACCAACTCAGCACTATCTATAAAAGGTTCGGTGTGGACTATTATGCGGCCTCCCAAAATCAGCGTGATCTGCTGGACAGCATTGCCCTGTACGAATATCAGCTGAAAAAAGCACACGAGCAAGGGCTGAAGCGTTCCGAAGTGCCGCCGTTTCTCGGTTTGAAGCGCTCTGACCGCAGCAACGATATGCCTGCCTAAAGGTTCGAGTGCTGTGGAGAATTAGGGACTCGAACAGCACGGCACCGCACTGCGGTGCAACCAACAGCCCAGCGGGCTGTTCGTTCGTGCGCGGGGATCAACTGGATCCCCGCTCTGGCAGGGGGCTTTTGCGGCGCGCCTTTTGTATGCCACAAACCCCGACGTCTGGGAGATGTAAGAAAGCAAAACCGCCCCCCGGAGAGAACTTCTCTCCGGGGGGCGGTCATTATGTTATGGGAGTATGGATAATTATGCTCTATCCAAGCTGCGCTTTAGCGGCAGATCACCAGCACGTAGTTGCCATCCTTCAGGCTGACAGTGCCATATGCAGCCTCATTCAGCTCCTTGCCGCTCTCCAAAATCTTCTGAGCCACTTCAGCAACGCATGCAGCTTCCGTAGTCGTATAGCTCTTAATGACAACAGTCGAATCAATGCCATACTTCTCGGTGAGCGCAGCCACCTTCTGTGCATAGTCGAAGCCAACAATCTCGCCGGCATCCTTCTGCTCTTCCAGAGCAGCAAACTCTTCCACAGCCTTATCCAGCTCCGGGCTATGCTCCAGAACGATCTCAGAACCGTTGCCCTTGAGGATCTCATTCACTGCGTCCAGCATCGGATTGCCCTTGCCATTGCTGGCGCCGCCACAAGCGGTCAGCAGAGTCATAGCCATTGCACAAGCCACCAGGGTCGCCAGCATCTTCTTAACAAATTTCATGGTAATATCCTCCTGAAAAGATCTGTGGGAGCAAACGTCCCTTCGTAATACCAGACAGACAATCATCCGCCCTGTCATGATGGCTTTAGTATACCCCCCCGGGTATTTGTCAAGCAGCAAACTGCCAAAAAATTCAACCGCAAAAACGAGCATATTGCTGTTTATGTTTCAAAAAGAAAATCCAGAATAGAACGGCAGCTCCGCCGGAGCAAGCTTTCCTGCCCTGCGATGCAGTCTCGCTCCAAAGCAAACATTCCCAACAAAAAAGCCCTCACCCCCGGCAAACGGGGATGAGGGCTTTTTCTTATTCTTTTTCAAACACCAAGTAGCGGAAGCTGATCTCGGTGGTCAGCTCAGGCAGCTGGGCCAGGCGGGCCGCCCCGTCCCGGGGGGTGCGCCAATAGTACGGTGTCATGGCAAACAGCGCTTCCAGCTGGGCGGCTGGCACCGTGATCTGTGCGGTGGTCTGGCTGTCATCCACCGGGTGCAGGCCGGGGTAGTCGATGGACTGCACCGGGTTCTCGTAGGGGGTGTCGTACAGCACCTGCTTGAGCTGGTAGAGGTGCCGCGGCCCGGGCACCACATACACCAGCCGCCCGCCGGGGCGCAGCACCCGCAAAAACTCCTCCCGTGCAAAGGGGCTGAAACAGTTCACCACCAGGTCTACCCATCCGCTCTCTACCGGCTGGGCAAAGCTGGAGGCCACCGCATACAGGCCCTGGGGCAGGGCTTTAGCCGCCAGCCGTACAGCGGGCTTTGCAATGTCGAACCCCGCCAGCTCCAGGGGGCGGTCTGCCTGTGCAAAGGCCGACGCAATACACCGGTCGTACCATCCCTCGCCGCAGCCTGCATCCAGCAGGCGCAGCGGCGCATTTGGCGCGGCAGGCTGTCCCCACCGCAGGCAGACCTGCGCCAGGCTCTCGCCCAGAGGGGCATAGTAGCCCCCTTCCAGAAAGCTGCGGCGGGCCGCCACCATCTCCTTGCTGTCTCCCGGTGCTTTTGTGCGCATCTGCTGCACCGGCAGCAGGTGCCAATACCCCTCTTTTGCCCGGTCAAAACTATGCCCGGCGGCGCAGCGCAGCGGGCTTTGGCCAGTCAGCGGCGCACCGCACAAGGGGCAGCGCCAGGGCATCTGCCGGGGGGCGCTCATTCGTCCCCGCCGTAGTCCTCGATCGGCGCAGTTGCACCGCCGTGGGCATTCATATACTCTTCAAAGCTGGTGAATTTCTGCTGCGGGGGGCGGCGGCTGATTAGCACCAGGCCGGGGTCCTCCTCCCGCTGCGGCGCACGGGAACGCCGGGCCGACCGGGGCGGCTGCTCCGGCTGCGGCGCACGGGTGCGGCGGGGCTGCTCGCTCTGGGGCTGGGCTTTTTCGGCCGGGCGCGGATTGCCCCGGCGGCGGTTCTCGGTACGGGGCGGCTGCGCCTTTTCTGCCGCAGGCTTGCGGGCTGCCGGAGCCTGCCCCTTGCTCTGCTTTGCGGGCTGCTCTGCCTTGGGCTGCGCCTGCTTCTGGCTCTGGGCGGGCTGTTTTGCCGGCTGCTGCGGCTTGGCAGCCTGCTGGGGGGCAGACTGCTTTTTCAGCGGACGCAGGGGGGTCGCCTCCGGTGCGCTGACAAAATGGGGGTCAAACTTGGGCTGGGCGTTGCTGCCCTGGGCCGGGGCCTGTCCTTCCCGCCGGGGACGGCGGGGGCGGCGGCTCTCTGCGCCAGCGGGGGCGGGACGCTTTTCCTTATTGTTGGCCATAGATTCCGATTCCTCTTTCCTTGGCTGCTTTGCCCGGGCAGAGAGCTTCTGCACCGGCTGTGCTGCCGTTTGATCGGCTCCCCGGGGGGAGGCCGTCGGTTCTGCTTTGGTGGTCTGGGAGGGGCGGTTCAGCACCCGTGCGGGAGCCGGGGCGCCATCCCAGGGGTGGCCGGATACTACCGGGAGCTTGCGGCGGTTCAGCTTCTCGATGCCGGCCAGGTATTCCTGCTCCTCGGGTGCGCAGAAGCTCACTGCTGCGCCCTCGGCACCGGCACGGGCGGTGCGGCCGATGCGGTGGACATAGGTCTCCGCCACCTCCGGCAGGTCATAGTTGAACACATAGGCCAGCTCGCTGATATCAATGCCCCGGGCGGCGATATCGGTGGCCACCAGCACCCGGGTCTTGCCCGCCTTGAAGCCTTCCAGCGCCGCCACACGGGCGCTCTGGCTCTTGTTGCCGTGGATGGCCGCTGCCGGGATGCCCTGGCGCACCAGGTCCCGGGCGATCTTATCCGCGCCGTGTTTGGTGCGGCTGAACACCAGGGCATTGGTCACCGGCGGGTCGTTCAGGTTCTGGATCAGCCAGGGCAGAAGCAATTTCTTATTGCCCTTTTCCACATAATACAGGCTCTGGCGGATGCGGTCCACGGTGCTGGACACCGGGTCCACCTTGACAAAGGCCGGGTCGTGGAGGATACCGGCCGCCAGCTGCTCGATCTCCGCAGGCATGGTGGCGCTGAACATCAGGTTCTGGCGGCGGGGCGGCAGCTTGGCGATCACCTTTTTTACGTCATGGACAAAGCCCATATCCAGCATCCGGTCGGCCTCGTCCAGCACAAAGATCTCCACCCCGGACAGGTCCACATGGCCCTGACCGATCAGGTCGTTCAGGCGGCCGGGGCAGGCCACCAGGATCTCCACCCCGGAGCGCAGGGCCTGCACCTGGGGCGCCTGGCCCACACCGCCAAAAATGACGGTGCTGCGCAGGGGCAGATACTTGCCGTAGGCGGCAAAGCTCTCGCCGATCTGCAGCGCCAGCTCCCGGGTCGGGGTCAGGATCAGCGCCCGGACCGCACCGGGCTTTTTGGGCTTAGCCGCCGCAAGACGGTCCAGCATGGGCAGCCCAAACGCTGCGGTCTTGCCGGTGCCGGTCTGGGCACAGCCCATCAGATCCCGCCCGGCCAGCACAGGGGGGATGGCCGCCGCCTGGATCGGCGACGGCACAGTATAGCCCGCCTCCCGCACTGCACGCAGCACCGGGGCAGACAGGTTCAATTCTTCAAATGTCATGGTTCTCCTTGGTTCAAAATGCACCGCCGGGGTTTCCGGTATCGTCTTTTTGGGGTCTTTTGGGCACAAAAGACCCCTGGCGGTGCAGCGTTTGGTCACTGTGCCGGGTCGATCTTCCGGCACTCAATGTAATAGCGTTTTTCCTCCGCATGGCCCATGCTGAAGGTCTTGCGGGGCAGCACGCCCCCCAGCACGACCCCCTTGAACAGGTCGGTTTTTTCAAAGGGCGGCAGCAAAAAGGCCACGCCTCCCTTACTGCACAGCTGCCGCACGGCAGGCTCATCGTGGACATAGTCCACCTTTGCCTCCGGGTGTCTGTGGAGGAAATCCTCGATGAATTCTTCCACCGTGCCCACGGTCAGGGGCTGGGTGGGGTTTTCAAAACTGAGGGTATTGGCCACATGGGGGCCTGCCAGGGTAAAGCTCTGGGGGTGCTTGGCCCCAAAGCAGATCCCAGCCTGGTTTGCATCCGCCCAGCTGATCAGGGACAGCAGCACAGCGCCGCAGTCCACATTGAACAGCACCCGGTGGATGGGCTCGATCTCGATGGCGTCGCTGCGCACATTGCACACCTCTGCCAGGCAGTACCGTGCAGGATGCACCGCAGCCTGCTCCGGGGTCAGGGTCTTTTTCAGCTCCTCCCAGCAGGCTTTGGCCGCTGCCAGCGAGTGGTTGCCGTCCCCCACCACAAAGGTCAGGGGCGCACGGCCGGCGGCCTCCGGATACCGGGCATCAAAGGTGGCCTGGGTGCCCAGCGCCTCCACCGCCTGCTGGATCTGCGCCACCAGCGCCGGATCCTCAACGGCCCAGCCCGCCAGATGACCGCCGTCCAGCATCAGCTCCCCTTCGTACACCGGGCGCAGCTTGTCCTTTTGGGCCGCGATCGGCTCCACCAGGGTGCAGTCCGGGTCATCCGCCAGCAGCATCAGATGGGGGGTCTCCAGCGCAGCGTCCTGCCGCACCTTCATCCGGGATGGGATGCGGCTTTGCACGGTATGCTCACTGGGGCGCACCGCAGGCTGTGCCCCGGATTTATAGCTGTATGCTTCCAGGTCCACGCAGCCTACCAGCCCCTGCCGCACCCGGCCGCTGCGCAGGGTGCGCTCCAGATAGATAAAGCCCTGGACGCTGCGGGTCAGCACCTGGCGGGCATACTGCTGCATCTCCTGGTGTATCCGGTCGATGCGCTGCTGCTCCCCCGCCGCCCCCAGAAAGACCTCCGGCAGGATCAGCCGCAGCGTGCTGGGGCTGTCCCCCGCCGCAGCCTCGGCTCTGGCCCAATAGCCAGGGTCGCTGGTAAACTGGTCACAGGCAATACAGCCCCACTGCTCCAGGGGGATCTGCTCCCCTGGCAGCAGGATCTGTGCCGGTACAAAACAGGATGTAGTGTTCATATCCGATCCCTCCATAGGGCGCCCGATGGGCGGGCACCCAGATACAGGCAGGCCCCTGACTGCCGCAGCCGCAGCCTGCTGTGTTCTCCATCAGCCCAGGAGCATCACATGCTCCGGCCCTTGTGCTGCCAGGCTGTCGGCCAACTCGGCCCGGGCCTGGGGGTCCAGTCCGCTGTCCGCAGGCAGGCGGACCAGCAGCCGCCGCATCCCCAGCTGTGCCGCCGGTGCGCCCAGGCTGCTGGGGCTGTCGGTACAGCTGGACAAGGGGTAGGACAGCCAAAGGGTCAGACTGCCCTCAAACTGCGTCTGCCAGGCGGCAATATCCGCCGCCAGCTGCTCGTCCCGGGGGCGTGCCCCGGTGGCCCCAAACTCCTGCTTGGAGCTGACCTGCCCCGGGAACTGCACCCCCTGCAGTGCTGCATGGGCAAAGCCCATCTGCCGGGTCTCCTCCAGCAGGGCGGCCACATACCGCACTGCTGCATCCGCATAGGGGTTCAGCCAGGGCTTGCCGCCCGCCTCTGCGCTGGCTGCATCCAGCCAAAGGTAATCCGTAGCGCCGCTGTCCGGCGAGCGGTAGCGGATGGCCATGCTGCGGTCTGCCCGGGCTGCCAGCGGGTCCCGGAAGGCTTCCAGCTGCGCCACCGGCACCAGACCCTCCTGCTGGAAGATCCGTGCCACAGCCGCCCCGTCCACGCTGCCATGGATGCCGCTGGCCGCCGCAGGCACCGACGTGGCGTACAATGCGCCCTGGCTGTCCTTCAGGGGCACCAGGGCATATACCGCCCCCTGGTCCGCCAGGCGGCGGGCCTCGGCCCGGATGGACGCTTCATCGGTCAGCGCCGACAGCTCTGCACTGGCCCAGGGGCCTTCCACCACCGCAGTGGGGTCTGCCGCCGGGGTCTCCGGCTCCGGGGCCGGCTCTTGCTCCGGCTGGCTCTGGGCCACGCTGGACGCTGCGTCGGATGCCGCCTGCTGTTCCCCGGTCAGGCTCTCGCTCACTGCCGGGGAGGATGCGGACAGGTCCCGGTCCCGCACCACGGTATACCAGGTATGGGTAGCCCAGTCCAGCACATAGGGCGCCGCCAGCCATGCAGCAGCCAGCACCACCACCACCAGCACGCCAATGCCCACGGCCCGGCGCACCTGCATACCGCGGCTGTAAAAACTGCGGCGGTAGTGCTTGACCTTGCGGCGTTTATTTTTTGCCATGATCGTTCCTCCCCTTCTATGGGCCTGGTTACAAGATCACCGAATGGCCGGTGAAACCGTAGATCGCCAGCGCCAGCACCCCGATATAGACCAGGGTGATGGGCAGCCCCCGGAACGCCTCCGGGATCGCCCGGCTGCGCAGGCGGCGCTGGGCCTCCGTGACCAGCAGCACAGCCAGCAGATAACCCAGGCCGCTGCCCAGGCCAAAGCCCAAAGACTGCACCAGCGTAAAGCTCTGGGTGCGGGATACCAGCACCGTGCCCAGCACGCAGCTGTTCAGCGCCGCCAAGGGCAGGATGCGGATCATCTGCCGGTTATACGGCACCGGCAGCACCTCCAGCAGCCCCCGCAGCACCAGGCAGACCACCGCCACACAACCCAGGAACACCAGCGGCCGCAGCGCCGCCCGGCCGGGCAGCGGGGCCAGCAGGCTGCCCGCCAGCTGCGCCAGCGGTGCTACCAGCACCTGGGTGATGCAGAGCATCAATACAAATAGTTTGCTGCTGACCTGGCTGTCCCCCACCAGCTGCACCAGGCGGGACACGCCCAGACCCCGGGTGAACACAGCATTTTGGGCAAAGACGGCCAGAATCGCATAGTTGGTAAACAGCACCAGTGCTTCAAATACATCCTTCATTCTGCGTCGGCCTCCTTTTTCTTCTGGCGGTGGACGGCCATCACCGCCTGGGCTTCCGCCTTGAGGTAGGTCTTGCGCTTCTTTGCCAGGGCGCGCCAGATGGCTGCCACCACGCCCAGCACCAGGAACCCGCCTGCGGGCATAGCCGCCAAGGGCAGCAGGCCCTTATGCGCCAGTTCCACCCCAAACACCGTACCTACGGACAAAAACTCCCGCACGCAGCCCAGCAGCAACAGCAGCAGTGCATAGCCCAGGGTGATCCGCAGGCTTTTGGACACCGCCTTATGCAGGTTCTCCTGCACACGGCCAAAGCGATAGATCAAAAGCGGTTCCACCACCAGCATCGGCAGGTAGATGCCCAGGCTCAGCAGGCCCACCCCAAACAAGCCGTTCAGGATGGGATATGCCGCCAGATAGACCACCGCCGCACTGCCGCAGTACACCAGACCTCTGGGCAGCAGGTTTTTCTCCAGCTGTTCCGGGGTGGGGTGCTCCTCCAGGGGGAAACAGCGGCTCAGCAGGCAGGCCAGCACCCGGCTGGGGGTCAGCAGCAGCGCCACCGCCGCTGCCAGCATCAGCGCATTCTGCCCGGTCGTGGCCAGCACCACCAGCGGCGCCAGGCCCATGCCCTGCATCACCACCGGGTTGTTCAAAAACACACGGTCGTGATGGGCGTATTTTTCAGGGTCCCGCAGGATCTCCTGCGCAACAGCACGCTTCATGCCCGGCCCTCCTTTTCGGCGTCCTTTTCCCGCTTCATTGCATAGAGCTCTTCCTCCGTGCGGTCCAGCCAGGCAGACAGGCTGTTGACCACCAGCACTGCAAAGAACACGCCGGTCTCGTACACGCCAAAGTAGCGGAACGCCACGGTCATTGCGCCCAGCAGCATCCCGTACAGCACCCGGCCCAGCCGTCGGTGGGCACAGGTGTAGGGTTCGCCGGTAAAGAACACCGCCGCAAACAGCATACCGCCGGTGAGCAGCTCGTCCCGCACGATGCGCAGCCGCAGCCCTACACTGGCCAGGTCCTCCACCACGCCCACCTGACGGGGCGCAACGAATACCAGAATACCGCTGACGGCCAAAAAGCTCAGCGCCGTGCTCAGCCGCATATCGCCATGGAACCACAAAAACAGCCCGCAGGCCACCAGCACCACCGCAGCGCCGGTGCCCATGGGGGCGGCATACTCGCCCAGCGCCAGCGTAAAGGCGCCGGTGTTCAGCATGCCGCCGGAGCGCAGGGTATCCTCAATGGCGCTGCCCAAAGGCACGCCGGAAGCGTCCCACAAAGGGATATCGGTATAGGGCTGGGGGTAGCGGCAGACCTGGTCCGGCCAGCACACGGCGGCCACCACATAGCCCACGGCGGCGGGGTGGAAGGGATAGCTGCCGTAGCCGCCAAATGCCTCCTTGCCCACCAGCACGCCGATGATGACCGCTGCCGCCAGGATATACCACTCCACCGTAGCCGGCATCAGCATCGCGATCAGCATTGCAAAGCTCTCGTTGGAAAAATCCCCCCGGCGGTAGACCCGGTGGCGCAGCAGCGACACCAGGCGGTCACACAGGTTGCCTACCAGCAGTGCAAAGCCGCACAGCAGCAGGGGGCGCAGCCCATACAGATAGCAGGCCATGCACAGCAGCGGCAGCATCATCCAGCAGACATGCTGATAATATTTGCCGGTACGGGCCAGCTCCTGCTCCTGCACCTGGATCAAAGCTTCATCCATATGCGTTCACCTCTTACAGGGCGGCCAGACGGGCCACCGCCGCAGCGGGGTCCTTTGCGCCAAAGATGGCGCTGCCCGCCACCAGCACATCTGCCCCGGCCTCTACGCACAGGGGCGCAGTGGTGTCGTCCACACCGCCATCCACCTGCAGCAGGTAATGGGCGCCCCGGCGCTGACGCTCCTGGGCCAAAAAGCGCAGCTTGTCCAGCGCCGACGGCATAAACTTCTGCCCGCCAAAGCCCGGCTCCACGCTCATCACCAGCACCAGGTCCAGCTGGTCCAGGTAGGGCAGCAGCGCTTCCGGCGGGGTGCCAGGCTTGATGGTCAGGCCGGTCTTGCAGCCCAGGGAGCGGATCTTGTCCAGGGTAGCCTGGATATCATCCTCACATTCCAGATGGAAGTTCTGCAGGCTGGCGCCGGCCTTGGCAAAGGCCTCCGCATAAGCCAGCGGGTGGCTGATCATCAGGTGGACGTCGTAAAACGCCTCCGGCAGCCCCTTATGCAGGCTGGCCAGCACCGGCACGCCAAAGCTGATGTTGGGCACAAAATGCCCGTCCATCACGTCATAATGCAGCATCTGAGCGCCGGCGTCCAGCACCAGGCGGCACTGGGCCCCCAGCTGTGCAAAGTCGGCAGACAGGATCGAAGGACTGATCTTAGTCATTGTATCGTTACTCTCCGTTATATCATTTGCTGTATCTACCCCTTGTCGCCGGGTGTTCCCGGGCCGCAGGGGGTAAGCATGGTCGTTTTTAGTTTACATGAAAACCACCAAAAAATCAAACCCGGAGCCGTGTTTTTCACCAAAAAGACGTAAAGTGTCCGGCGAAACAAAGCACAAAACCGCCAGGCCGTCTCACAGAGACAGCCTGGCGGCAGGTCATGCAGAAGCGATGCCCCAAAAGGCGGGTCAGTCCACCGGCTTCATGCTGGCAGGCTCCTCCACACCGGGGCGGCCGGTCTCGTCCGGGAGTTTGGGCATCCCGCCCACATCCGGCGGCTGGGTGGGCAGGGTGAACACAAAGCGGCACCACTCGCCCTGCTGGCTCTCCGCCCGGATCTGTCCGCCGGCCAGATTTACCAGAACCTTGCAGATATTCAGCCCCAGACCTGCCCCCCGGGCGTGCAGCCCGCGGGAGCGGTCCTCTTTGTAGAAGCGCTCGAACACGGCAGGCAGCGCCTCCGGGCTGATGCCCTGGCCGGAGTTCCACACCGAGATCTCCGCCTCGGGGCCCAGCTTCTCCACAGCAAAGCGGATGGTGCCCCCGGCAGGGGTGAACTTGATGGCGTTGTCCAGCAGGTTATACACCACCTGATGGATCAGGTCGGGATCTGCATAGACCAGCACCTTGTCGTCCATGGTCAGGCCCTCCAGCTCGATCATGCCGTCATTGATGCGCTGCTCTGCTGCCAGAGCCACCCCGGTGATGGTCTCCCAGATATTGAACATCCGGGCGTTGACCCGGTACTCTCCGCTCTCCAGCTTGGAGAGGTCCAGCATATTCTGGATCAAACGGGCCAGACGGCCGGACTCCTCCGACACCAGCTGCAGATAGTGGTTCTGCAGCTCCGGCGGGATGGTGCCGTCCAGGATGCCGTCCACAAAGCCCTTGATGGTGGTCATGGGGGTGCGCAGCTCGTGGGCGATGTTGCCCATGAACTGCCCGCGGGAGTTGTCCGTGGTCTGGATATTCTCCGCCATCGTGTTAAAGGTGCGGGCCAGGTCTGCGATCTCGCCTTCCCCGGCGACCCCCTCCACCCGGACCGCCAGGTCTCCGCCGCCGAAACGCTGGGCCGCATCGCTGATCTTTTGCAGCGGCACTGTGATCCTGCGCATCAGCAGCCCGCAGGCGATGTTGGCAAACAGCAGCATCAGACAGGCCGAGAGGAAGAAGTTGGAGAAGAATTCATCCCGGAAATCCTCCAGCCGTGCGCCCGAGGAGCACAAAAACAGATACCCGCTGCGCTGCCCGTCGGCATCCCGCATCTGGCTTACCGAAACATAGCTCTTTTCTGCCAGGACGCCCTCCAGATTGCTGAGCAGATGGTAGCTGCCCTGCGGCTCCACCTCATCAAACAGCGCAAGGGGCACCTGGGTGCCCACCACCTGGCTGGAACTGGAACTGAGCATCACCCGGCCCTCCGGGTCGGTGAAGAACAGGCAGGCTTCCGCACTTTCTCCAATGATCTCCAGCCGGGCGTTCAGCACCTCCAGCTCCTCCCCTTCCGGGAGGCTGGCGTTCTGCACCACATAATCCGCTGTGCGGCGGGCCACATCCGCCACGCCGTCCAGGGCTTCGTACCGTTCCTGGGCAAAGTAGCGGCCAAACAGCACCCACTCCGAGCAGCCCATTACGGCAATGCCCAGCACCAGCAGGGTGGACACCATGGAGAACAGCGCCACCGATATGCTCTTGCGCATTACTGACGCACCTCGAATTTATATCCCACGCCCCAGACGGTCTTCAGCTCCCACTTATCCGAGGCGGAGGCCAATTTCTCCCGCAGGCGCTTGACATGGACGTCGATGGTGCGGGAGTCGCCGTAGTACTCAAAGCCCCACACCTCGTCCAGCAGCTGGTCCCGGGTATAGACCCGGTTGGGGTGAGAGGCCAGGCAGTTCAGCAGCTCCAGCTCCTTGGGAGGCGCTTCCACCACCTTGCCCTTGACCCGCAGCTCGTAGCTGTTCATATCCAGGCGCAGGTTATCGTACTCGATGACCCCCTCATCCGCCTCCTGAACGGCAGACCCTGCCCGGCGCAGCACCGCCTTGATGCGGGCCACCACTTCCTTTGCGTCAAACGGCTTTACGATGTAATCGTCCGCACCCAGTTCCAGGCCCAGCACCTTGTCAAAGGTCTCGCCCTTTGCGGTGAGCATGATCACCGGGGTATTGCCCAGCTTGCGGATGCGGCGGCAGACTTCCAGCCCGTCCATCTTGGGCATCATCACATCCAGCAGCACCATATCCGGCTTCACCTGGCCAAACTGCGCCAGACCCGCCTCGCCATCGTTGGCAATGGTGACCTGATAACCCTCCTTGGTGAGGTACAGCCGCAGCAGCTCGCAGATATTGGTATCGTCGTCCACGACGAGGATCTTCTCGTTTGCCATTGATCTTCCTCCTGTTGTAAACGAAAAACCGTGCCTGTGCACGGGTCGGCTCTTTGGGGTGAAGGGGCACAGCCCCTGTGCACACAAATTCATCTTCTATTATACGGGACAGTTATGACAAAATAAAGAAGGTTTTGTATTTTTTCTTATCCCGGAGCGGCGTATCCACAGCCGCCAGGGCGCTGTTTTTGCAAAAAAACGCTGCACAAACCATCGCAGTTCTGCCTTGAGCCAGGACGGCAGCTGTGTTATAATTATTCTGTTATGGTGCGCCCTTTTCCGGGTGCGCCCCGCAGAACACGCAGCATCCAGCAAAGAAAGGCAGGGCCGCGCCTCCCCGGGCAGGCCCTGGATAGGGAAACAGCAAGATGAAATTAGGTATCGTCGGCCTGCCCAACGTGGGCAAGTCCACTTTGTTCAACGCCATCACCTCCACCAAAAATGCAGAGGCGGCCAACTACCCCTTCTGCACCATTGAGCCCAACAGCGGCATCGTGGCCGTGCCGGACCCCCGGCTGGACAAGCTGGCCGAGCTGTGGCAGACCAATAAAAAGACCCCCGCCATCGTGGAGTTCGTGGACATTGCGGGTCTGGTCAAGGGCGCCAGCCAGGGTGCGGGCCTGGGCAACAAGTTCCTGGGGCACATCCGGGAGTGCGACGCCATCGTACACGTGGTGCGCTGCTTTGATGACGACAACATCATCCACGTGGTGGAGGATGTGACCAAGGCCGAGGCCGTGGACCCCCTGGCCGACATCGACGCCATCGACTACGAGCTGATCCTCTCGGACCTGGAAGTGGTGCAGAACCGGGCCGGCCGCATGGCCAAAGCCGCCAAGAGCGGCAACAACAAGGCCGCTGCCGCCGAGGCCGTCTGGCTGGAGAGCCTGGCTGCCCACCTGAGCGCCGGCCGCCCTGCCCGCGGGTTCGACTTTGAGTCCGCCGGCGCTGACCCCGTCACTGTGCGGGAGATGGGCCTGCTGAGCGCAAAGCCGGTGCTGTACGCCTGCAACGTGGGCGAGGATGACCTGATGGAGGGCATCGAGAACAACCGCTATGTGCCCCTGGTGGCCCAGCGCGCCGCCGCCGAGAACGCCCGCTATATCCCCATCTGCGCCAAGACCGAGGAGGACATCGCCGACTACACCCCCGAGGAGAAGAAGGCGTTCCTGGCTGAGATGGGCGTGGCCGCCAGCGGCCTGGACAACCTGATCACCGCCAGCTATGACCTGCTGGGCCTGATCTCCTTCCTGACCGACGGCAAAAAGGAGTGCCGCGCCTGGACCATCCGCAAGGGCACCAAGGCCCCCCAGGCTGCCGGCAAGATCCACAGCGACTTTGAGCGGGGCTTTATCCGGGCCAGCGTCATCGGCTACGGCGACCTGGAAGCCAACGGCTTTGATTACGCCGCCGTCAAGTCCAAGGGCCTGCAGCGCACCGAAGGCAAGGAGTATGTGGTGCAGGACGGCGATATCATCGAGTTTTTGTTCAATGTGTAAGCAAGGAGGCTGCCGGATGATCTTTGGCATTATGGGCGCAATGCCCGACGAAGTAGACCAGCTGTGTGCAAAGCTGACCGATGTGACCGTGGACAGCTACGGCGGAGTGGAGTACCACCAGGGCACCCTGGCGGGCAAGCAGGTGGTGGTGTGCTGCGCCGGTATGGGCAAGGCCAACGCCGCTGCCACCACCCAGGTGCTGATCCTGCGGTACGGCGCACAGCGCATCATCTTCTCCGGCATTGCCGGCAACATGAGCAGCCAGATCGGCATCGGGGATGTGGTGATCGGCAAGACCGTGGTGTACCACGATGCGCAGCTGGACATGATCGCCCAGAACCCGCCCTTCCTCACCGAGTACACCGGTGACCCGGCTCTGGTCGCCGCTGCCGAGGCTGCCTGCCAGGCAGCCGGGGTCAAGGCGCTGACCGGCAAGATCGCCACCGGCGACCTGTTTGTGGGCGACAGCGCCACCAAGGCCGCCATCCAGGCCAAATGTGCGCCGGACTGCGTAGAGATGGAGGGCGCCGCCGTCAGCCAGATCGCCGCCAAAAACGGCGTGCCCTGCGTGATCCTGCGGGCCATGAGCGACAATGCCGACGAGGACGGCCACGAGGTGCTGGTGGTGAAGAAGTTCAGCATCGCCGAGTACGTGGCTACCGCCACCCGGATTGTGGCGGCCATGGTGGAAGCACTCTGAGCAGACGGAGCGGCCTTTACAGAAACTGCTCCAGTTTCAGCCGGTTCTCTTCCTCCAGATCCTGCAGCTTCTGCATCAGGCGCTTGGAACCGGGAGCCGCATCGGGATAATCCTTCTGGCTCTTGATGCAGTCCATCACGCCCTGACTGCTTCCCTCGCTGAGCATTTCGGCCAGATTGCGGGTGGATCTGTCGGTGAGCGTTTTCATGCCGATGCCCATTTTGGTGTTGAGCTTTGCCATGATGCTCTGGCCCTGAGCCGTGCCGCCGCAGGCCTCGATGGCGGTGTGGGCCTCCTGATTCAGTTCCCGGTAGAGGTTCCGCTCCCGCAGAAGCTCGGCCCGGAAGGCAGGGTCCTCAGTCATGGGCACGATCTGTTCCAGCGTGTTCTTGCCCATCTCCGTGTTCTGCACCACCGCTTCCAGCAGATTCAGGTTATCATTTTTCTGATTTTCCATACAAAAATCCCCCTTTGTGGCACTAGCTTGTACCGCAAAGGGGGATTTTATGCATTCGGTTTATTTGCTGCAGATCTGGTCGCCGCCGGCGGTCTGGGCCGCCTTCAGGCGCTGCTCACACAGCTGATACAGTGCGTCCCAGTTTTTGCCCCGCACCTCGCCGGTGCAGGCGCAGCCGATGGACTGGGTAAAGGGCACCCGGCGCATCAGGCCCACCGATGCCACGCACGCGCGGGGCATCTCGGCATAAATGCCGTTCAGCTCCTCGGCCAGCTCTGCGCAGTTCTTATCCGCACAGCCGATGGCGAACAGCGTGTCCGTCAGGCGGCAGACCACCCGCTCTGCAGGGCGGTCGTAGTACTTTTTCCACTGGTTGGCCACAAAACAGACCAGCTGATTCATCACGGCATCGCCCTGCCGGGCGCGCATCCCGTCCTCATCGTCCAGCGCCACCAGCGCC